>CAZVYQ010000014.1:0-57276 GCA_964631375.1 uncultured Lachnospiraceae bacterium
CACCCTGTGTATACTTCAGAACGAAAGCTGCCTCTGCACAGTACATATCAGGAGCCTCTGCTCCGCCTGCTGCGAGTGCCTGGTCAAGTGCTGGCTGATAAGCGCCATCTGTTGTTGCTACGATTGTAGAATTTACAGTGTAACCAAAGTCAGGATGTGTCTCGATGAATTTGTCAACCATCTTAGGAACTTCGTCTGTAAATGCGTACAGGTTAATAACCTTGTCGCCTGTTGCTGCTGCATCTGCTGCAGGAGCTTCCTCTTCTGCTGCCGGCTCTGCTGCTGGCTCTTCCTCTGCTGCTGGTGCCTCTTCTGTTGCCGGTGCCTCAGCTGGTGCTGCAGATGAACCACAGCCTGCCAACAATGTAGCTACCATTGCTGTGCTGAGTAAAACACTTAGTAACTTCTTTTTCATTTTTAGTTCTCCCTTCCAAAAATAAATATTATTATGTTACTTTTACAGAATATCAAAACAATATGGATTTATCTTCTCAAAAATTGCTGTATCAGTATTAATTCTTGCTATCCTATATTGTACGATTCTTTTAAAAATGACCACTTTTTTGGACTTTTTTTGAGCAGTTTGAGTAAAATGAGCACTAAATAATGAACAAAATATGTCCATCTCTTGCGACTCAAACGTTTTTGTTCACAATCATGTCATATTCTCAAAATCCCGAAATCGCAACATTTTATACCTAAAAATTTGACACGAATATCATTTATTGCTATATTAAATTATGAACACGGGGGATACAGAATATGATTGAAACATTGAATGGAGTACATGAAACTGTTAATTTTGAAAATGATTCTACAATTATCTTATATGATAATACGAAGACCGAGGACTATCCGACACACTGGCATGCTCCGATAGAAATACTGTTGCCATTGGATAATACATATAAAGCCATATGTAATAATATAACGTTTTCGTTAAATGTGGGAGACATTCTGCTGATTGCACCCGGAACACTACATTCTCTTTATGCTCCGGCCAAAGGACGCCGCTTGATTTTTCAGGCTGATGTGACTTTATTTAATTCGATTAAGGAATGCGAGTCTGCTGTATCCTTGATATCTCCGGCAACTCTTATTACTGCAGAAAGCTCTCCACAGATTTATGAAAATATCTATCAACTTATGTTGGAGATTTTAGATGAGTACAATAGTGAAGAAATACTGAGCCATGCATCTATCTATGCTAAGCTCATCCAGATTCTGGTTCTGATCGGAAGGACACACGCTACAGATATTGATAAGTTTGAGACCAGCCAGAACAAGCAGCAAGAATATATCGAGAAATTTATGGATGTCTGCGATTATATTAATAAGCACTGTACAGAAAACCTGTCACTGGATGAAATATCCGAAATGGCAGGCTTCAGTAAGTATCATTTTTCTCGCTTATTCAAGCAGTTCACAAATCATTCTTTCTATAAATATCTCAATCTGCATCGTATCATGTATGCAGAAAAGCTGTTGATCAATCCCGATGTCTCTGTCACAGAGGTCGCTCTGTTATCGGGATTCAATTCGATATCTTCCTTCATCAGAATGTTTAAGATCTGCAAGGAATGTACTCCGACGGAATTTCGTATGATGTATCAACGATAACGTTTACAGAGTCAGTGTTTCACCTGCATGTATCTTTCTCTTCTGTCCGTCAGCCTCGATCCAGATCGTCAGAGCCGAAGGATTATACACTACCTGATGCTCGGTTGTTGCAATCAGGTTCTGAGCTGCACACAGATACTCCTTGATCTGGATATTGGTTGCATACCAGATATCCTCACGCCCCGAAATCTTCTCGCAAAAATGTTCCATACGATCCCAGTTATTTTCTCTATGAAACTCAAAGCTGTGACCCCATACATAAAACAACTGCAGATCCAGATATGGCATTGGATTTAGAAATTTCTCTGTCAGAGAAAATACATCTGCACTATGATGACATGTCGGATGCCACTTCATAAAATCCTTCGGAATATGAAATTCATTTGTATTCTCTACAGTTCTGGAATACTCGATTCCGAGCGTTCTTGCTGTGGCACAGATTGTTTCAGAAAAGTCTCCGAACGGATATGACATCCCCCTGACAGGAACGCCTGTCAGTCTCTCCAGTTCTCTCCTGTCATCCAGGATTTCTGCAACCAGTCTGGAATGAGTTAATTGCGAGAACCAAGGATGTGTATAGCCATGACACGCTATCTCGTGCCCAGCATACAATTTTTTGACTTCGTCCTTTTTAATAAACTCAGTTTCATCATTACAAACATCGAGTGTTCCTGCATTCAGATGAAAGGTCGCCTTCAATTCATAACGGTTGAACAAATCCACAAGTTGTCTGTCATAACATTGACCGTCGTCATAACTTAATGTAAATGCCTTCTTTCTCCCTTCGGGAAACAGTATTCTATAGTTCATATGAATTTTCCTCCTCTATATGCATCCTGTGTCATATCATATAGCTCTTAAATTATCCCAACGATATCTGACCGTCTGCAATCTTTCCTATAATCTCTACGAGAAATTCATGCTCTCGTGTAAGCACTCTGGCAGCAAGCGTCTCAGCAGTATCTCCTTCCAGAACAGGGACTTCAGTTTGTGCGATAATATCTCCACTGTCATACTGCTCATTCACACGATGAATCGTCACGCCCGACACTCGTTCACCAGCAGCAATAACCGCCTCATGTACATGGTTTCCATACATTCCCTTACCACCGTACTTAGGAAGTAATGCAGGGTGAATGTTAAAGACGCGATTATGGTACTTTTGCAATATGGAATCTCCCAGTTTTCTCATATAACCTGCCAGGAAAATCATATCTGTATGATGGCTGTCCAGGACCTCTAACATTTTACTTTCCAATTCAGCCTGATTCGTGATTACCTTATGACTCAGATAGTATCTGTCAATGTCCTCTCTTGCCGCACGTTCATATGCCATAGAATCTTCATTATTTGTAATCATGGCCACTACATCGGCATGGATCTTACCTGACTTACAGCCATCGATGATCGCCTGCATATCCGACCCGCCATGTGATGCAAATACTGTTATGTTCATACCTATTCTCCACCTTTTAAGTATTCTTTTGTCACTATTTCTGTCTATCCAGCACTTCCTGTAGAGCTTCGTCGCTGATACTGATCCAGATATCTTCTTCCTCCGCATTCAAACCAAGATACTCGCGTAAGGTACAGGTTTCATCACTCATACCCCACTTCTGCGTATAATCGTCGATTTCCTCAAATGCAATCTCTCCTGCAAGATATCTTTCCTTAAATGTTTTACCACTGTTCACGCCTTTTCCTCCTAATTCAGAAAATATTCCTCAATAAATCTTGCAACTCCATCATGATCATTGTCATACTCGGTAATATATGTTCCTGCCGCCTTAACCTGTGGCAGTCCATTGATCATCGCAACTCCATATCCGCAGAATCGAAGCATTTCCAGATCGCTGACATCATCTCCAAAGGCAGCTATCTCAGCAGGAGAAATATGCAAATGTGTTGCCAGCGCCTCTACGGCATTCCCCTTTGTGACACCATTCGGACAGATGCAATACCAGTTTTCCATGGCAAATCCAAATCCATGACAATCCGGATACTGTTCGACCACTCTGTAAAACGCGTCTGAATTCGTTGTTTCAACCGTCATCTTGTAAGAGGGCTTGCGTATGGGCTCTGCACAATCATGATAAATTCCGTGTGCATAATCCGATCCATAGGTTCCCAGTATGTCCCTACAACTACTGTAAAACTGATCGCCTGTCTCTATTGTTACATCGCCCAGTCCATCTGTCTGACATAAGCCTGCCAGAATACCGTCTACCGTCTCGGCAGACATCATGGTTTGTGCGACAATCTCATCATGGACAATCACCAATCCCCCATTGTCCAGAATCTTAACATCCGGTCTTAGTATATCCATATATTTTTTAGAGGGTAACTCGGCCCTTGCTGTTGCAAATCCGGTTAAAATGCCTTGTTCTCTGCATTTTTGAAATGCCTGTCTGGTTCGTTTTGTAATCTGTTTGTCTGTAGTCAATAGGGTGTCATCGAGGTCTGTTAATAACAATCGAATCTTGTTTGGCATGTATCTTACTTCCTTCTCGCTTAATGTCTTTCATCAGTATATCATTATTTAGAAAAAAAAACGACCGGATTTTGATGTGATATCATCATCCGGTCATTACATCTGGTTTTGTTATTTCAGAGAGATATACATATGAATCTCCGCATTTTCCATATCGCTGTTTTGGTACTCCTCGAAATCACACTGATATGATCTCGGTAAATCCGTCATCTGCCACAACTCCTGCCAGAATTCCAGACAAGCCTGCTGCATATTTCCCCTGACAATAAATTTTGCATACTTTCCTGCAGGAATCGTTCTGATCACAGCCCCCTTGGGAATATCCTGTGTATTGCTGACCTCACATCCCACCGATGCACTGTACTCACTGTTGCAATCGCTCTCATAGTCGGAATACGTACAGATTGTCTTGCTGTTCACCTTGTTTTCAACTGCTGCATAAACCTGTCCGTAGAAATCCTTCCATAATGAACCAATGATCATCGTCATATTTTCATCTGAATTCTTTGTTCTGGCTGTCAGCCCTACCATTTTCTTTTCTGCTAATTCCACTACTTCATATTTCATTTGTTTCATCGCACGTCCGATTCATCGGATCCGCGTGCTTTCCTCCTCTGTTTGATAACAAGAGGATAACATTTATAACCTGACATATGTATGTCATATTTTCTCACATTTATGATTTTTTTCAATCATTTTTTGAAGTAGACTTGAATATTCCGTTTTGATTTCTTCGGGTTCCAGGATTTCTAATCGATCTCCATAACCCAGTAAATAGGTAAAGAGCCACTCGTTACGTTCTGTCTGCCACTCTATGATATAATTCTCTTCATCGAATTCTATGACAAAGTCCTTCAATTCATCCATTACACGATATCCTGCAACGGCATCAATCTTGAGTTTTAGTGTGATTGTTTCGTTTTGTTCTTTATGATAACGATTGGGTTCGGATGCCGGATGAGTCTCTCTGTAAAATGAACCTTCCTCTGTTCTCGGTTCTTCCATACGTGATAACTTGAAAAATCGAAAATCCTTCTTAGTTCTGCAATATGCAAACAGATACCAGTTCTGACCTTTGAACACTAATTTATAGGGCTCCACAACACGTATACTGCTTTCACCTTTTGTGTTGATATATGCAAATCTCATGGGACTGGATCTGAGGATACTTTCACGTATCAAGGAAAAAAGTTCTCTCTCTTTGTCACTGTTACTCCAAGAAGAAAAATCAATCTCGATCCAGTCATCAAAATCCTTTCGAAAGATTCCCTTCAGCTTTGACAATGGTGCTGAGACATCCTCCTGTCCGGTTGCTTTTAGACTTTGCAATGCCATGACCACCTGCGATTGTTCGGAGTCGGTCAACAGTGTCTTATTCAAGGAGTACTGCTCCATCAAATGAATACCGCCATGACGACCCTGTTCCGTATAGATCGGGATACCACACGCAGATAATATATCCAGATCTCTGTAAATGGTTCTGACAGAGACCTCGAACCGTTCCGCCAGTTCCTTGGCAGTTACGGTTCTCTTCTCTAGTAAAATAAACGTGATCTCAAATAGCCGTTCTGTCTTCATTCTCTATCTTTCCTGCAAAACAAATCATTATGGCTGTCACTGTTCCATATATATTCTATGTGCTCAGCGATTTCGTCCGCTCTCGCTTCGCCAAAGCGATCCCGTACAAATCCAAGTGTCATATCGATACCGGCCGATACACCAGATGATGTATAATACTTTCCATCTACGATCCATCTGGCCCGTTCCTGCCAGTTCACCTGCTCGCCTACTGAGCGTACCCAGTCAAAAGCCTTTTTATTACTGGTTGCCATCCGTCCATCCAACAGTCCGGTTTTCGCCAGAAGGGCCGAACCAGTACAAACACATAGGCAATACGCCGCCTGCTCTGCTGCCATCTGCAGACTGATTAAAAAAGCCTCATGGTTGACATAGTTTCTGGTGCCTTTTCCTCCCGGTATGATCAGAATCCCATCTGTATTAACCAGATCAATCCTCTCCGTCATGATACGCGTGTCCTGAGCACTGATAATCTCTCCTCCGTACAAAGAACCATAATGAATCTCATATTCATCTACCTTACCAAGAATCTCTACCGGTCCAAATGCATCCAATGTTTCAAAATCATCAAATAACAACACATTCACTCTCATATCAATCTCCATACTCCCTCTTAAAATCAAGTTGCTTATATATTCTTTCTACAATCTCACGCAGTTCAAGGTGTTCACAATCTACCACGGCATCTGCATATTTTTCATACAGCGGAACTCTTTCCTCATATAGATCGAATAAAGACTGATCTGTTCTCATGGACACACCCCGATCCTGTAGATTGCCCAGCCGCTTTTGAATCGCGCCATAGGAAAGCTTCAGATAAACGACCAATCCGATCTCTCCAAAGTGAGCCATGGCTGTTTCTCCATATACGGCACTTCCCCCGGTTGCGATGACATAGTGTTCTGTGTCAATGGAACTGTTGACCTGATTCTCTATCCTGTTAAATTCATCAATTCCTTTTTCTCTGATCAGTTCCCAAAGTCTCTTTCCTGTCTGCTTTTGAATCAACAGATCACAATCCAGGAATTCATATCCAATCTTTTTTGCCAGAACCACCCCTACCGTACTCTTCCCTACGCCGGGCATTCCAATCAAAATAATATTATTACCGGTCATGTTCTCCACCATCCCGACGTTTCTCTGCATACATCTTATATAATTCCTCTACAGCAAATGACATCTTTGTCACAACATTTTCTTTGGTAGGGTAGCAGTAGTAGGAGTCATTTTCTGTTGAAATATCAATGCAATCATAAGGCTTGACGTATACATAATCGTACTCCACATGGATTCCATACATACTCTTTGCACTTCTGGTAATGCAATAAGGCTTTCCGCGATAGGCACCCTCTAGCCTTAATCCCTGTGCATCATGAATCAGTTTTGCATTGCCCAGATGAATAAAACTTTTGGCATGTGGCAACGAATAAACATCCACCCAATCTTCAAAGTGATAGGTTCCTTCTCTAACCTGCTTTCTGACCTCACTGCGTTCCCACTCAAACCAGTCCGGTATATGGCTGAATTTTGTTTCCCCATCCTCCATATGCAATTCTCCAAGTTCATCCATCTGCCACTTTGCCTTACATTGATTACACCATATGACACTACCGTCAGATTCCATCTTGGACTCCGTGTGACATTCCGGGCATTGATATAATACCTTGTGAAGATTCTTGGCACGATTCGGTTCTGTTATTCTGATATTCTGTTCCTTTTGCCATTGATATTCATCATAATGCAAGGCATCTCTGACTACTTCGTTGATTTTTTCGACCGTATACTGTTCGATTTGCTCAACTGTCAGTACACAGGTCATTGTTGAATAAAGAGGTACCTTCCTTGCATGATTATGATCCCAAAACGGTGTGTGAAGATAATCTCCATGGTGAAGCAATACTACAACAGGTGCCCGAAACATCTTGATCATCTTGCCGAGCGATTCTGGCAGAATGGCCGTTGTCCCGACTGGAGAATATCTCGCCTCAGGGTACATACATACAATATCACCATATTCCTTCATACAGTAACGAATCGCTTTGATCAGACTCAGATCATTTGTAAACTTACGTTTGCAGATACATCCCAACAGTTCCATAATATGAGGACGTCTGTAGTATCCGTCAATGGTCGCCACATTATTGACCGGATGTGGAAAGGTTGCAATTGAGCACAGATTAAAATCCACAAAATACATATGATTTGAGAGCAATAAATATGGCGGCTTTACATCGTCCATATGAATCTTTTCAATGCGATATTTCATCCCCATCATGGAAATCTTACTGATCAGCCACATCAAAAAAGTAAACAATGGCAAAGGTTTTCTTGGTTTTATCTTTGTATGATACGGAATCACATTTTTCTTATAGTTTACGTCCATTTTCACTACGCTTCCGGTTATTTTATCTAATGTACTTACCTATCGTTTTCTATAGATCGCGGAAATGAAATTGCTTTCTTCCTTCGGCATAATCTGCCACAATGTGTCCACTTCCGAACAGTTTATATTTATATGTTACCAGACCCTCCAGCCCAACCGGTCCTCTGGCATGCAGTTTTCCGGTACTCACACCGACCTCAGCCCCAAAGCCGTATTTAAATCCATCTGAAAATCGGGTAGAGCAATTGCAGTATACACCTGCCGAATCCACCAGCTGCATAAATCGCTTTGCTGTTTCCTGATCCTCGGTAATAATACTGTCTGTATGATGAGATCCATATCGATTGATATGCTCTGCTGCCTCCTCCATACTGTCCACCAGTTTGACAGAAATGATATAGTCCAGATACTCCGTACAAAAATCCTGTTCATCCGCATGAACGCATTGAATGATATTTTGAACCTCCTTGGTTCCTCTGATTTCCACATGCTTATCTCCAAAAGCCTTCGCGAGCTCCGGAAGCAACATCTTTGCAGCATTTCTGTGAACCAACAGGGTCTCTGCCGCATTGCAGACAGCCACATATTGCGTCTTGGAATCAATGATAATCGGGATGGCCTTCTCCATATCAAACTTCTGATCAACATACACATGACAGATTCCATCTGCATGACCCATAACAGGAATCCTGGTATGTTCCATAATATATCTGACAAATGCATTGGAGCCTCTCGGAATCAACAGATCAACCGCATCATCACATTCCAACAGTTCATCGATCTGTGAACGCATTTCTGCCTGAGCCATACATCCCTCCGGAAGTCCTGCTCCCACTGCGGCATTATAGATTGTCTCAAACAAAGCACGATTTGTATGAAGTGCTTCACTTCCACCCTTTAGGATGGCACAATTTCCACTCTTCAGACAAAGTGTTGCGATCTGAACAAGTGCATCGGGTCTGGACTCGAAGATAACACCAATGACACCGATCGGACAGGTTTCACGATATAATGTCAGTCCCTGATCCAACGCTCTCGAAAGCTGTAGTCTAAATAACGGATCCGGCAAGCCTGCCAACTGATGAATTCCCTCTATCACTCCTCGGAGCTTTCCTTCGTCAAATTTCAGTCTTTTCAACACTGGCATTGCAACATGTTCTTCTTCGGCAGCTTTGATATCCAGATCATTTGCTTTTAACAGTTTCTCTTTATTTTTCTCCAACGCTTCCGCCACTGCTCTAAGAGCATTGTTTCTGTCCTTCTCTGAAAGGATCGCCATTTTTGTACTGTCTTCCTTCAGTTTTCTAGCCTGTTCTCTGATATTCATTCGATTAACCTTTCCTTCCTGTATCCTTCATGATAAACCCGTCGATCAGTTATCAGCAGTCTGTTTATCATTTCATTCTAAATCGAGTATATCACGAAATCTTTCTGTTTCCTACACCCTGTTTTTAAATGATTACAACAGCGTTCCTATTTGACAGTTTTTATAAATCAATATATGATGTAGATAAATAATTATAGCAAATCTGTTTGTAGGCAATTACAGACAGAATATTGTGAACAGGGGAGAAAAGTATGGATAACGAAACAAAAAAGACATCTGATAATCATCATTCCATGAATGGTATCATCATTACCGGAATCGCAGGGATCTGTCTGATCGTATGTACATTAATTTTGACTATGGGTTTTGTAAGCTATAAAAGCAAAGGTCCCAGCAGTGGTATCACAGCCACCGGTTCAGCCAGTTGTGATTTTGAATCAGATCTGATTGTATGGCGAGGCTATTTTTCCGCTTACGGAGTTACATCAGAGGCAGCCTATCGTACGATTAAAAAGGATTCGGATGCAGTTAAACAATATCTGATCGAACAGGGCATCAATGAAGATGAGATTGTCTTCAGCTCTATCAACATCAGTGAGCATTACACTGAATTGTACAATGATGAAGGTGATTATGTCGGCGACGAGCAGGATGGCTATGATTTGTATCAGGATGTATGTATCACATCCTCTGAAGTAGATAAAGTAGAAAAGATCTCACGTGACATCTCCGGACTGATTGAATCCGGTATCAAGTTCTCCTCCGATGCACCGGAGTATTACTATACAAAGTTAGATGAATTAAAGCTTCAATTAATCGAGGATGCTACTGCAAATGCAAAGCAGCGAATTGACATCATGGCCACACAGGCAGGCGAACTGCCGGGCAGACTCTCCAGTGCGAATTTAGGTGTCTTCCAGATCACGGCAACCAACTCTGATTCGGAGGAATACAGTTATGGTGGTACCTTTAACACATCTTCTCGATTAAAGACTGCAAGTATTACCGTAAAGCTGAATTACAATGTAAGATAACCAACGTATCGTTAGATACACAAAAAACTTCCGGTGTCTGCCGGAAGTTTTTTTGTGACATTTCTGATTCTAACTTGTCTCCTGATAATTCTTATACCTTCGATATCCCAGACAACCCGCCAGCAGACATATAAACAATGCGAAGCCAAGTGCAGAGAAAAATACGGAACCCAGGATTCTCACCGGCAAGAAAATAGGAAACCATCTTGCCAGTCTTTCAATCCATGCAGTCACGATATTGAGTGGCAGCATCGGATGTATATACGCTACATAGATATACGGAAGAATCAGCATACCAAGTCCACAGAGAATACTGGTGAAGGGCTGCTTACATATAGCAGATACAGCCAGTGTAATACAGGTACTCATGATCACACTGATCAACCCCAGCAAAAGTATTTCTCCTACCGACGCTCCTATACTGTTTCCAAACAATCCCATCATATCAGGTTTCATATACCCTATCAAAGCTCCGCTTGCGTTCAATCCATCTGTCCCAAAGAAAACGCTATAGGAGAGGATCGTTGCTCCACATACAATAATATATAAAGCAACAGAGAAGGCGAGTGCTGCAAGTATCTTCATAATGATGTCTTTTTTCTTGCCATGTCGCGTTGTAAGCAAAATTGGTGCTGTTTTTAGTGCATACTCCTCTGTAAACACATTGGCGACAGCGATGATGATCACAAAATTGATCAAAATAAGTACCATATCCAAAGTCATCATCATCTGTCTCCAGCCTTCACAATAGGCAAAATAAAGTTGATTTTCTGTGTATTCCTTAAGCTGATCAATCTGATCTCCGGAGTATAACTCAAGTTCATCCGCTGTATAATCATAAGTTTCCGTATATGGAGTCAAATGGTCTGTTACCCAATGATTGCAAAAATTTCCGTCACGATAGTATCCCTTATCATCATTCATCTCATATACACTAAATCCGTATTGGTCAACAATTGCCTGTGCGGTTTCTTCGGTAAGCTGACCCTCGAATTGCTTTGTAATCTCTCGATCCATTCGTGCTGCATCCATTCCTCTATAAACCACACCATCTACCACACAGGTATAATCCTTGCTTGTTACATAAAAATAAAATATCAGCCATGCAAGCATTAACAGTAGTCCAAACAGTACAATCTTTTTTGTCCAGATCTTACCGCTCTCATAACAGAATATGTTCATTTCGATCAACCTCCTCCGAAAAATAGTATAGATATACGTCCTCCAGAGTCGGTTCCACGATGGCGGCATTCTCTAGTGGTTTTTCATCTGATACGATTCGTAACTTAACTCCTTCTTCTACATTTTTAAGATTACTGATTGCAAATTTTCTGTTCATATTATCTACCTCGTTTGATGCAATCAGCGCCTCAAACACATGCCCTTTGGCAAGCTTCACGATATCCTCCGGTCGACCGGTCTTGATAATCTGACCAGCCTTCATAATGATCAACTGATTTGCGATATACTCGACATCCGAAACAATATGTGTCGATAAAATAATGATTCTGTCCTTACCAAGAGAACTGATGATATTACGAAATCGAATACGCTCCTTTGGGTCCAGTCCGGAGGTTGGTTCGTCAAGGATCAAAAGTTTAGGATCATTCAGCAAAGCCTGTGCAATTCCCAGCCTTCTCAGCATTCCCCCTGAAAATGTCTTGATCTTCTTGTTTTTCTCTCCAGCAAGTCCAACCAGTGCAAGCAGTTCATCTACCTTTTCTCTGGCAGTCTCAACCGGAATCGCCTTTAATGACGCCAAATACATCATATATCGAAGTGCTGTGAAATCCGGATAAAAACCAAAGGTCTGTGGCAAATAGCCTAATATACTTCTATACTCACTGCCTAATTCATGAACATCGATATTGTTATACACGATCTCACCTTTTGTCGGACGCAGAATATCGCAGATCATACGCATTAAAGTCGTCTTCCCCGCTCCATTTGCTCCCAATAGCCCATAAACACCATTGACAAAATGGTAAGACACATTATCAACTGCTATTTTATTTTTGTATTGCTTAGACAATCTGTCCAATGTTAATTCATACATAATACTTCCCTTTCTTCCAGTACAGATATGATATGTCTGATCTCCAGGCTCACTCCTATCATCGAACACAGTAAAATGATAAACCACAATCCTTTATTTGCTGCGTCTCGAAAGCCCGGTATACTCACAACAATTGATGAAAAGGCTCCGACAAAAACACCTGCAAGAAAGTACGTATAAGCCGGATTCTTTCCTCTTGTCATGATAAAAATCATAAGATAACAAAAATTAGATATGACAAATGGTACCAGTACAAACAAACTGAATGAAATCAGATCGCAGTCCATTCGATTGGTCAAAATCATAACAAAAACAAACATCATATCAATGGATCCAAAAAAGATCATTTTGATGCAAAACAACTGTTTACTGCTAAAGAAACATGTCTGTTCCAATTCCATCATATTGTAAGCTATATTTTTATTTAGCTCATGAGCTCCGATGACTCCTACGGCAGATGCCAAAATTGTGATCGTATTCAATAATCCATAGAGTTCTGTTTGAAACAGATTCAACATATGGAGGATAAAAGATGCAAGCAGCATAAATCCAAACTGCAGGATCCAATACTGAACAGAAATAAATCGAATTTGGTCTAAAAACAGCCTCCAAACAGAAGGGATATAATAATATGTTTTCTGATCGACTGCCACGCGGATATTTGTCAAAGCTTGATTTCTCTTCTCTTCATCGATCTGCATTTCATGTTGTTTAAAAAGTTGTTCCATAGAAATCCTCCTTCCGCAATACTCTCTGTAATTTCTCTGTACCCTGCTTAATCCTTGATTTTACCGTCGACAGATTGGCTCCGGTTGCCTTCGCTATCTCTCGGTATTTAAGGTTTTGATAATAAAACAAAATGATTGCTTCTCTTTGTGATTCATTTAGCGTTCTCAGTGCTTCATAAAGTGATAATGTGGTTGTCCTATCCTCCTCAAGCAAACGTCTACTTGGTATCTGTTCCATCTCCTCAGCCTCTATTGCCACCACATTTGGATTCTGTCCGCGAAAGTAATCAATGCAGACATTCCGTGCTATGGTCAACAGATAGCCCTTTAGATTTTTATAACGATACCGATCAACATAGCGGATAAATCTGATAAATGTTTCCTGTGCCAGATCATAGGATTGTTCACTGTTTCCTGTCTGATAGCAGCAAAATCTATAGATATCATCGTAGTATTTTTCTGCAATATCATTCAGATACTGTTTCTTCCCGCACTGTATCTCTTTGATTAATTCCTTATCCTCCAAGGTATTCCTCCTTGTGTTCTGTAAAACGTCTTACAATATATATAACAATAATTATCGTACAAAAGTTTTAATCCCACTGTAAATTACCGGTGGGATCAAACTATCTCAATATTTTATAATGCTGACCTAAAAAAATAATCAATCTGCTTCTCGTCTTCTATGTATAAATAAGGACCATAAGTAGGTATCGTACAGCACATGACACGTTTTTCTGCCGGAATGAATAACTGATATCCCTGATTTGACATGATGCAGGCCGGTCTGTTTGACTTCGCACCGTGAGAAATATAACGGGCGGCATTTGTAAGATCCAGCCATATATCATCAGTGATACCTCTTGCCTTTAGAATTTCTTTTTTGGTCCAGTCAAAGTATGTCCAAGTCTGGTTCTTAGGCACATTACCGACCTGTCTCGGCAGCTTGCTGCTCTCTGAGAGAAGCAGCCTGTTGGATTGATTGTAAAATGCAACATGACCCAATCTCCTGTCGATACGGACAAGCACTTTCTCCGTACGAATCTCTATCGCATCCTTGGCTTCTCTGCAGTTCCACTTCAAATTCTGTGTCCCGTCGATTTCTGTAGGAAGCTCTGCCAGACCATGAATGGGATCTCTTGCAAAGCTGACACGAATCGTATTGTTTGCGATTGGTGTGATACGAAGTATTCCATAGGCACTGGTAATCTCGACAAATTGCTTGCTCTGGCTAACCCAGCGAACCGACATACTCAGGTTCGGATGTCCTAACGGTCTGAGACTGGTGCTTCCCGGCATCTCGCCAAACTCAGATACCGATTTCATCTGTTGACTGTCAACCGGACGATTCCTCTTCTCTGTACTCTGTTCAGCAGCGATTTTTCCTACTGTTCGATAATAATCCACCTTGCGTCCGATCGTCTTTCTTGCAGACGTATTTGCAGCAGTCTTCTCTGGGTCTGCCTTATGAATGATGATTCTCTTTGGCCCGATCTGGTTTCGAAGTTCCATCTCTCGCTTGCCTTTCATCGCTCTGTCAAGCTCCACCTCTTTTTTTGTCTTTGGTTCTTCTTCAGGCATTTTGGAGACAACAGGTGCAGACTGCACCACGAGAAACTTCTGTTTCTGCTCCTCAGACACCGGTACTGCAATCAGTTCTGTCAATTGACCGCAATAAAGCACCACCAATTCATGAAGAGCTCTGGTCGCTGCCACATACAGTAACTTTGCAAAACCATCCTCTGACGGATAATTTAGTGTATTTGCATTGAACAAAAGAACCGCATCAAATTCCAAACCCTTTGAATACTCAATCGGAAGTACCATGACCCCACTACCGAACTCTTCTGTTTCCGCTCGGAAGTCTCGAAGTTGTATTTTGGTATGCAGCTTCTCTGATGCTCTCGTAGCCTCATCATCATCTCGGCAGATCACTGCGATCGTCTCATACCCCTGAGCCTGCCATTTTTGTATAGTATCTACTGCCTTCACGATCAGTTGCTCTTCGTTTCTGCATTCTTTAGTTTGAACTTCATTACCATGACGAATGATGGGTTCGATCGGATAAATCGGAAATCTTCCATGTTGGAGAATATTCATTGCGAACTGTGAAATCTCTACTGTGTTACGATAACTCTTTCGTAAAAGACCGAAATAATCAAACGGATCCGGAAGCATCAAGCCTCTCAATTCCTCCCAGTCTGTTAAGCCGTAATCAAAATAAATATTCTGTGAGACATCTCCCATGATTGTATACGTACATTTACTCAAACAGTATTTCAATGCTCCATAGACCATCATGCCGAAATCCTGTGCCTCATCAATCACCACATGACTGGCCTCCTGAATGACCTCTGTTTCCTTGATCCTCTTATAGAGATAGGCAAGAGCCGCCAGGTCATACAGATCCAGTTCTGTCCCCGGAAATGGCACCATGCTCCCCTTCAGATGCTGTTCCCGCAAAAACTGATCATACAGTTCAAAAATAGATCCTTTCCATTCACGTTTCCCAAAATAAGTCTCATAGTATCCGGTCAGAGACTTCTGAACATCGGGAGGATAGGAATAATACTTTCCGTAAATCTCATTTTCGAGACGGGAAATCAGATGCTCTGTCAATTTTTCCTGCTTGTCCACACGTGACAGGTACCGAAATTTTTTAAGCAGTTTTTCAATTGCAGATTGACTCATCAATAAATGATGGGTTCTCTCAATTATGACATCCTCTCTCGGGATAATGCTCCATTCATATCGCTCACAAAAATCCTCCAGTTCATGAAACCAGGAAAAGCTCCCTTTCACAGAAATAGCCGGATCATTTTTATTAAGTTCTTTTACAGTATATTTTTGATCGTCCCAATCCTCATACAATAGTCTGGTAAACAGTTGTTCCATCGTCATCTGAGATACACCGTAGACATCCAGATCCGGTAGGATTCCTGTTATATAATTCAGCAAGATGCGATTACTTCCTATAATATAGAAATCCTTGGGCTGAAATTCCAGATCATAATTATATAAGATATATGAAATCCTATGCATCGCTACCGTTGTCTTGCCGGAGCCGGCTCCACCCTGAACAATGACATTGTGTTGTGGTTTCTTGCGAATTATTTCATTTTGTTCCTGTTGTATCGTTGCTATGATCTCGCCTAAAACAGCTCGTTTGTTTCTGGCAAGATACTTCGTCAGCAACTCATCATTGGCAACGACATCCGTGTCATAAAAATCTTTGAGCTCATCGTCTATGATCTCATATGTACGTTTTCTGGATAAATCGATCTCATACGAACCCTCACCCTTGACCGAATAGGTACAAGATCCCAATGATTTCTCATAATATACAGAAGCAATCGGAGCCCGCCAGTCTATTACTCTGGGTTTTGCCGCATCCTCGGCAATGACAGACTTTCCGATATAATAACACTCCGGCTTCTGTATTGTCGTATCTATAAAATCAATTCTGCCAAAGTAGGGCTTTTTTCTGCATCTTTCTGACCGAAGCAGATCCTGTCTGACCTGTTTGAATCTGGCATCGGTATTAAACCATTGTGCCCTGCCCTCTTTATCACTGACATCATAGACTTCTCTCAGTTCATTCAATTCATTTGCCAGATTCTGAACCGATTCCTTCGTTCTGTTGAGATTGTTCTCAGCTATAGTAAGAATCTGTGCAAGTGTTTCTTCTTCCTCTTTACGGGATACTCCGGGTATATCATTGATCTGTTCTGTCCGATTCATATTTATCCTCCGATTTTACTCCTTACTATTTTAAAGTATATCCGGCAAAAAGAGTAGTCCTTTTTCTCATACAACAAAAATATGCATGTGGAATCATATCCACATGCATACATATCTCTATAATGAATCATCAGATTCCGATTACCCCTGTATTTCCTTTACATCTGCAGTTTCCTTCAGTTGTTCCACATACCTGTGTGTCTTCCGGTGTCTCGGAGGCAATTCTTGCCAGACTTGTATTATCGCAACGGCGATTTTGTAGTACTCGGAGAGGATTCGGAGCCACCTCATAACGATAATCCATGCCACACTGTGCAATATGCTTATCTATTACATTATGACTGGCCACACTGTTAACATCCCGATTCATAACATTCTGATAGAAATAGAACGGATCATTCGGAGATAACTTCATCAGAGGTACCACACATTCTTTTTTCTGAGTGTTTCCGGTAGTTGTTCTGATCACCTCACGCACATACTCGATATTTTGATGCAGATGCAACAGCTCTGGGAAATCTCCACACGGAATGACCTGATTCCACTCTGTATGTTCATACTTCCATAACAGATCTTTTGCCTTATGAAGATGAGCAATCTCCTGTACCAGACACTGTTCCCAGATCTTCTTGATATACTGGTCGCATTCAGTCTGCATGCAGGAATAGTACAGATAACATTCTGTATATTCATGCAGCAACAATTCTTCCAGCCATGTGGCATTCGGGTCTTTCAGACTCTCATATTGACTGACATGTTCCTCTTCGATCATTCCGATTTCCTGATAAAGCCGTCTGCCAAGATCTGATCTGTCATACAGATTTGCAACATTCATATAATAATTCATCGTCTGCTGCTCTGCAGCTGTGATGATACCGACATTTAACTTTGTCAGTGTTGTTGCCGTACAGTTATGAATATGATCAAAAATACTGTCTGTCGGATAACGATGTTCCGATATCGTCGGGCGGGCAGGAGTGATCTCCGTATAGCCTCCAACCAACTTCTCAGGACAAGCTCCATACTCATAATCTAAGAGATTCGAGTATCTGTACAGATGATCAAAATCCTCCAACAGTGCAAAATTAAGTGCATTTTTGACATTGCAGTCAGTCTCATGTCTTGCCAGCACAGCAGTCAGATCAACAGCCAACTGTTCATAGGAAATCGTATGCTCCAGGATTGTTTCATCCTTTGGTTTCAGGCAACTGATCCTTTTCTGCTGCTGTTGTTCGATTCGTCTGACAAGAGCCAGTTCACGACGTAGATCATTATTATCACAATGTCTGGAAAAATTGCGGCTGAACCATTGAGCCTCAAATTCTGTACCGTTCATCAAAATAATGCGACATTTCGTATAAGGATCTGTTGTTTCCTTATTATATGCACAGGGATACATGGTATCCCAATCCATAAAGCTTTTATCTATTGGTATCGGGGTCTCTTCAAAAGGATTAAAACTCTGCATAAATGCCTCCTAAATATATTGTACTATGTATTTAGTGTATGCAGAATTATGAAAATGATTTAATAATTTTCTTCCCTAACCTCAAAATAACTCTGTGGATGAGCACATACCGGGCAGACAGCCGGTGCCTTTTTTCCCATAACGAGATGTCCACAGTTTCTGCATTCCCACATTTTTTCTTCTGATTTCTCAAACACTGCCTGCATCTCAACATTCTTCAACAACGCACGATATCTTTCTTCATGAGACTTTTCAATCTTTGCTACACCTCTAAACTGAGCAGCCAGCTCCGGAAAACCTTCCTCTTCGGCATCCTTTGCAAAACGATCATACATATCTGTCCACTCATAATTCTCACCTTCTGCAGCATGAAGCAGATTCTGAGCTGTATCACCCAATTCTCCAAGAGCCTTGAACCATAGTTTCGCATGTTCCTTTTCATTCTCTGCAGTCTTTAAGAAAAGTGCCGAAATCTGTTCATAGCCTGCTTTTTTTGCAACAGAAGCGAAATATGTATACTTGTTTCTTGCCTGGCTCTCTCCTGCGAATGCCTCCATTAAATTCTTCTCTGTCTTTGTCCCCTGATATTTACTCATTTTTTAGTCCTCCTTTTGCAATATATTAGTAATCATTCCTATTTATTGAATGTGAACTCATTGTAGCACCATTGTATAAACAAGTCAATTAATATTGATTAAAATGTACGTCTTTTTAAAAAACATTTTATAATCATTTCTTGATTACAGTATAGATCAGCCATAATTCACACATACTGATTGCAGAAAAGAGAAGTAGCATACTCTTTCAAATATACAGGAGGTGTACAATGGCAAATATATCGGAACTTGAATTACAGAATCTGAGACATCTGATCGGAGGCTTCGACACAACAAGAGGCAAAATGGAAGATTATGCGTCTCATGCGGAGGATCCGAAACTAAGACAGTTTTTTGAGCAGGGCGCACAATCTGCACAGAAAAACAAGCAGCAGCTAATGGATTTCTTACAATAATAATGAAGGAAGGTATCTAGATGCAGGAAAAAACAATGGTAAACGATACTCTCGCAAGTATCAACGGAGAACTGGTCCGTTATGGCGAGATGATCCCACAAACAGAAAACAAAGAATTAAAACAGACTCTGAAACAGTTCAGAAACGCATGTGAACAATCACAGGAACAGCTCTACCAGATGGCAAGAGAAAAATCCTATTATGTTCCTGCCCAAAAAGCTGATTCGGAAGAAGTACAGCATGTAAAAAGTATCTTTTCCGGAAACAGCATGTTAATGTAGGTATCAAAAAGCCCTGACAAAGAATCATTCTTTCCTGTCAGGGCTATTTTACATCATAAATCTCAGCCAATAATAATGCCATTTTCTATCATTTTTATGCCATAACAACAGTTCCTGTTGTTGATGTATGGTCGTTTTCAGCATATCCTTTGTGATATATTCATTTCCGTATACATATGCTTCAAAGAACTCGATAAAATCCAATTTTACTTTGGGAAGTTCCTTCTCTCCCCGCTTTTTCAACTCTTGCAGCGTTTCATATGGTTCTCGCTCAATGTTCATCTTCGACAAAAGCCAAAGGCTTTTCTTCATTTCGACAACAAACTGTTCTTCTATACTCATATGATGATATCGATACCTACGTATCAATCGCTCACAGATAAAGAAGACAATCAACAACAGTATTACAACCATTACAGCAATTCCGATGAGTCGCATCAGACGTTCCGTCTTCTGACGGTTAATCAGTTCTTCCTCCAACGACTCCTCTTGTTCTTGAACCTCCTGTTCCGTATATCCGTTTCCATATGCATAAGGCTTACCTGCAGTCTGACTGTAAACAGTTCCCCCTATGTTCCATGGTGTATAGCGAAGCTCAGCATAACCCGGTGTCGGCTCAAAAGGAATCCATCCAAATCCATCGACATATACCTCCGGCCAAGCGTGTGAATTGCCTGAATAGATCGGTATTTCCTTGTCCGGCTGGGTCGCAACACAAAAGCCCTCGACATATCTCGCGGGGAGTCCCTCTGCCCTTGCCAGTAATACAAATGCTGTTGCAAAGTAAGAACAGTAGCCTTCCTTTTGTTCTAAAAAATAATCCAGAAAATCCATATCTGTCTGAACCCAATCCGGCACCTTAGAAGGTGTCGTTGTATAGGTATAGGCAGATAATTCACGTTCAATTGCTCTCAGTTTTCCAATTGGTGTAGTTTCGCCGACTGTCAACTGATCTACAAATGCTCTCGTTTTGTCGGAAAGTATAAGATCACCTGTATAGTTATCATAGATCATATTCCGATATGTCTGCATATCTTCCCATGAGGGACGATCCTCTCTGTCTGTTATATACCGAACGGTCAAATCCTCCCAAACCTTTTTGTCTACAGGCGGTTTCTGCTCCATGTAGGTGTAGAAATCAGGCTGATCCAGATTCATCTGTAAATAGGACAGTTCATAACGAGTTCCATAACCTTGCTTCCGATGAAATCTGATATCTGTATTTTGGGAATAATCTTTATCACTATACAAGGCGATCGTCTTACTTGGTGCAAACAGATAACTTGATTGAAAATACCGATATCGTACAGTCGCTCTCGTCTCAGATACAAAATCATCTCTGTTTCCGTCATACATTCTGACTGCGTACAGAGTTTCAAGAGAATCCAACATCCTTTCATTCGGATACGGCTCAGTCTCGGCAGTCCAATTACGTCCGTTAAAATGATCATAAACCTTTCCTGTCAGATAGATATTCGTCTTTAATGTAGAGACTCCCTGTATGGTCATTACCTGCTGTTTCAGATCCAGAATATCACCCTTGATATTCCCTTTATCAGAAAATCCGGAAAACTTTAGGTTAAAATCCTCCGAGTCGCCCCTGGTAATATTCTCTACCAGAGCAGTTACTGACTCTTTTGCATTGCTAACAAACGTCTTTACAAACTGCCAATCGTAAGGCTTCTCATAGGTCGGCACAAAGGCTAATATGATAAAGTAAATCGTACAGAAGGGCAGAATCCAGAGCAGATACGATCTCACATCTCTGCTCCTCTCCTTTTTCCAATTCAGCTTGGTCCATTCAATATAACTAAGCAAGATGTACCAAATCACAAACAGGGCACCCATGTGACCAATCTGTACCTTTAAAAACATCAATACCATCAAAAATAGGATTAACAAAGCGGCTGCCACATATCTGACCTTTTGCAATTTTTCAAATATAATCTGTAGCCCATAACAAATCAATGCAAGCACCATCGATTGTACAATCTCATAAAGCAGTTGTTGTTCGACAAGCCATGAACCGCCTCCAAACAGCCAACTGTAATAACTGTCCAAAAAGCTACGCAGTTGTTCCGGTGTCATAAATACAACCACAACGGCAATTGACGCACAAACACCAATGGTACAAAACAAACGACCTCTCAGTCTGGTATAATTTAATACAGTCAAAACGATCACCATGACAGTTCCGATGAGAATATGCCAAAACCCGGGAGTTGGCACACCACACCATCTGCCTGCAGCAAACAAAACAATACACAACAACAGTTCTGCATAGAAAAATCGGTATAAAATTACATTCCAGCTGACATTCTTCCATCTGTTCTCGTTCATAAGACATCCCTTAATTCGGCATTGACCGGTACGGCAATAATGCGAAGACGATCATTTCCCTGTTTGATCATTTCTTCGATATTATCATCTGTTACAACATACAGCACTGTTACAATACCCTGATTCAATAATGGCTCCAGCATGATCAATGTATCTGTAGAAAATGATTGAAGAACACCGATCAGTATCCTACTATGATTCATTGCACTTTGCTGCAGAACATTTTGTATGGAATACTCCGGATTCTCTGTACTTTGAAACTCGGTTGCTGCAATATGTCCATAAAACTCTTCATAGTCACGCAATCCACGAACCGGCTTCCCCCCTCTTTGCAGCTGTCCATCCAACAAAGTATAGGATATATTTTTCTCTGCCAGAAATAAACCCAGTGCCAATACAGTCTCAAGCACTTGATTCTCCGGCGGTAAATACTCTAGCAGTTCCTTGCTGTAACGCTTTGTATCAAAAAACATACTGATCATCTGCTTCTCTTCACCAATGCGATTTCGTGTCTTCAGTTTTTGCTCTCTGGCCGTAGCCTTCCAATGAATATATTTAATCGGATCTCCCGGACGATAATCACGCACGATAACATCCGGTTCAGTATCAGCCATTTGGTTTTCCTTCTGAACAGAAGCAACAATATCCGAAATACTGTTCAGTTCCTCCAAATGAATCATTCTTGGCTTTACAAGTGCCTTAATGGTCTCCATAAGCTTGTATTTAAAGGTAAACAAACGGAAGAAATCTGTAATAATGACTTCCTTGATTCCAACCTCATATTCACCTCTATATCTGCAGACCAGCTTAGTTTCATAAGTATAACGATCACCCGGAAGAAGCTCATATTCCATATCATCCGGTATATCCTCCACATAGGAAAGCGTACTGAACATCCTTGCCTTCACACTAGCAAATCCACAATAGTCCTCATTTTGCAATACAAAATAATAGGGAACTGCCTGACAGCATATGATATCTCTACTCTGAATCTGCTGAAAAATCCGAAAACGCCAATAGACAAACAGCGTATAAAGAAGCGAAATAAAAGGGATAAGGGTTATCCCAAAAAACAGCCCATAGCTGATTGCTCCGCCAAAATTGCTGATCAATATCAATGAAATAATCCATATCCCTAAAAGAATCCATCTGCGAGTCCGCATCATCAAATCGCTCTCCTTAAATCGGTACCTTCACCTTCAGAATCAAGCTCTTTAATATACCTGATACGTTTTCCTTACGAATCTGAGCTTCCGGTGACAATGTCAGTCTGTGTGCCAGAACACTGTCTGCAACATATTTTACATCATCCGGCTTTACAAAATCTCTACACTCAAGATATGCAGCTGCCTGAGATGCACGAAGCAGTGACAACAACGCACGAGGACTGGCTCCCAAGCGAAAGCGTTCTTCATTTCGTGTCTGTTCAATGATTCCTTCCATATAGTTCAACAAACTGCTTGATACATTAACCTTGCTGACGAGCCTTTTGATCTCCACAATATCCATCGTGTCACATACTCTTTGAATGGTATCCGGAGTCTTACCCTCCAGAAACTGAGATGCCATATGTATTTCTTGTTCTCTGGCCGGATATCCGATGGATAATCGCATCATAAAACGATCCATCTGAGCCTCCGGAAGAGGATACGTACCCAAAAACTCCACCGGATTTTGTGTTGCAATCACCATAAACGGCTCTGGCAGCCGATAAGTCTCGCCATCAACCGTAACCTGACCCTCAGCCATGGCTTCCAATAAACTCGACTGTGTCTTTGGTGACGTTCTGTTGATCTCATCGCCTAATAGAATGTTGTTCATCACAACCCCGTCACGATGCTCGAACTCTCCTGATTTCATATTATAGACAGACATCCCTATGATATCCCCGGGAAGGGTATCCGGTGTGAACTGAATCCTGCCAAAAGAGCAGTCGGTACTTTTCGCAAGTGTACTGGCAAGTGTTGTTTTCCCGACACCGGGTACATCCTCCAACAGAACATGCCCACCGGCAATCAGACAGATGATTACCTGATTCACGATGCCTTCCTTGCCGATAAAGACCTGATTAATACTCTCCTTCATTTTTTGTAGAAGTTCCTGTTCCTTCGTCATACTACAGTCATCCTTTCCGATGAAATAGAATCCTATGTTCTCAATATGATCTTCATACTGTCATTATAAACTTCTATGAATCAAAATCATATTGAGAATCATAAGCAGAAATATGTCAATGGTAAATCTTTTATTTAAGCTGATTATGCCTTGAGCAGACTGTCAACATTTTCCCGATCCACTACTGAAAGTCTGCATCCCATGAATTCCTTAGGGAATGGTTCATTGGTAACCAGATGATTGTAAAGCCATATGATTGGATCATGTCCCTGTCCAAACGGATCCTGTGTGATCGTTGCATAGATAATGCCCTTACTGATATATGCAAAGATTTCCTGATTATCATCAAAACCAACTGTAATGACACGATTTTTCTTACCGCTGTCCTCAATTGCTTTTGCAACAGTTGCCTGTAATCCGGATGTCACATAGATGGCATCCAGCTCTGGATGACTATTCAGACAGCTTGCGGCTCTCTGATATACCAACTCAGGAACATCCTTTTCAGCAACCTCATCTATAATATGTATCCCCTTGCAGGACGATAATCTGTCCACAAAACCATCTCTCCTGTCGCGATTTACCTGAATTCCCAGATCACCTGTCATGAGAGCAACATTTCCTTTTTTATTCAAAGCCTTTTCCATACACTTACCAGCCAGCTCGCCCGCTTCTCTGCCATCCGGACTGAATACTGCCAATCTCTTAACCTCAGGATTACAGTCGCAGTTAAAAGCAACCACCTTGATTCCTTTTGTAATGGCTTCTTTTAAGCCTCTGGTTGCTCCACCCAAGAATCCAGCAAAAATAATACCATCATAATGTTCATCAATGCATTGCATGATCTTATCATGTACCTGATCATCCAATGGTTTTTCCAACGTTCCGTCAAATGGAAAGTAATCAATCATAACATTCTTGCCGGACAATTCCTTTTGAGCATAGAATACACCTTTACGTACACCAAACCAGAAATCATTATCCAGCATCGTCAAAAATGCAATCTTGACCTGCTTTGATCCACCCTTTGACGTCGGCAGTACAGATGTACTAAACTGACCCAACAAGCTCTGGATACTACCCAACATGCCATTCAGTGCCTCAACATTTTGACTGATCTGTGATGATTCTGCTGCTGTTTCTTCAGATGCAGCTGCTATCTCATGAGTCTTTTCCGTGATCAGTTGGGTTGCCCCATGCAGTCTGTCTGCCTGTTGTCTGATCTCACCGGAGTTTTGTGCGATTTTTCCTGTTTTATCTGAGATGGCCTGAATACTGCCATGTATCTCAAACGCCTGTTGATTAATAGAAAGTAATGAATCACTTACACTTCCGAACGTTTCCTTACTCTGACCAAATGCGGCCTCACACTTCTGAATGCTTTCATTGAACTGTCTGCTGCACTCAATAATCTCGCCCAGGATCTCTCTGATCGTTCCCATTCCTTCTTTTGTTTCAGCAGACATATGGTTCATTTCATCTGCTACTACCGTAAATCCTCTGCCTGCCTCTCCGGCTCTTGCAGCCTCTATAGAAGCATTAAATGCAAGCAGGGTCAGCTGATTGTTGATTCCTATGATAATATCGCCGACCTCTTCGATCTGTTTGATTTCTTCATTAAATTTGATCAGTATCTGATTGATGCCCTCCAGATCCTGTGTGACTGCATCCATATCTGCCGAGTAGCCGTTGATATCATTAATACTCTTACGACTGGTCTCAACTGTCACATCCAGACGTCCTTTGATCTGAGACACAGATTCATCAATTTCCTGCATCTGTGCATTACTGGATTCAATCAATTCCAGATTCTTCTCCACAAGTTCCATTTGCTCTGCAGTTTTTTCTGCAACTGCAGAAACACCGTCAGCAATCTGTTCATTACCCGCCTGATTTGCACTTACGCTTCTCGAAAGTATATCAATCGCATCTGACAAAGTAATAACATTTACTTTCGTTGCTTCAATAAACGTTAACAGATTGTTTTTAATAGAATCAAATCCACCTGCAAGGATGGAAGCATTGTTCTTTTTGCTACCCTCCAGCTGAATATCCTCTACATCCAGTTTTCCTTTCGCAATCATATCCGCCTTTTTCGTGATTCGGCTGTAAGATAAATTATTACGTACAAAAACCAGTCCCAGCACAATCAAAGCTATCGTTTCCACCACCACAAGAACTACCAATATTGTATTCATACAATCCCTCCCGACAATAAATACATTGATAACCTATATTATAACAAATAAATTGTCTGATTGAAACAAGAAAAAACGTACATGTTCTGACGCTTTCATGTAAAAATAATTCTAGTCGTGTAAGAATTCTGTTATATTTTCGTTGTATTATTGTTATAAAGCCGCCCTATGATGAATATGACCGAAAGGAAATCAAACGAAAGGGTAATGAATATGTGGATTAAAAAAATTAAAAAGAAAAAATTTCAGTTTGTGTTAATCTCTCTGATGCTGTGCTTTACCTCTCTTATTCTGGCCGCCTGTGTTAGTTTTGTGGTAGAAATTTCTGCTTATACAAAGGAATTCGTATCCTACCGTAACTGCCCCAGACTGATTGCATTATGCAAGGAGGCATATGATCAGGAATATTTTACAGAACATTCGGAGTTGATGGCTCAGACAGACCGAATCACGAACTGTGATGTCACTGTCTTTGACAACAATTTCTGGTTTGGAGAAAAGCAACTGAAGACATACATCAATCTAGCATACCATGTTGATACAACAGATACCTTTATGCATCAACTGAAACTCCTACAGGGGGAGGGAAATGGTCCTGCTGATGGTGAGATCTGGATCAATTCTGTAACTGCAGACTCCTATGGGATTAAAGTGGGAGATATCATCCATATGGGCTCATCTGACGGAAAAGCTTTTAGGATAGGGGGCGTTGTTGCTACTCTTGCCTGTCCGTCACCTTATCTGGGAGTCCTCCCATACTATATCAGCGATGATACTGCCTCACTACTTAACGGTAAAGCCTTTAAAAGTTACTCCTTCTTCTCAAAAAACGACATGAATTCACAGGACTACATCAATCTGCTTCCGGAGGATTTCATTATGAATGCCCTGACAACACTGGATGCAAACGGAATTAACATCAGTATCTCCTATCTTTCTAATATCTTTGGAGGAATCGGAGTACTGGCTGCAGTGATCGTGTTCATCGTTTCATTGATTATCATCCGTTTTATCATCATCTCAACTCTTTCAAAAGAGTACATAGAAATCGGCACCTATAAGGCACTGGGCTTTACAGAAACCCAGATTACAGGATTTTACCTAAAAAGCTTTACGTCTGCAGGTATTTTGGGAATTATCATTGGTGGTATATGTAGCTTTCCTCTAATCAAATATCTATGCAGTAAGGTAATCCGGCATACAGGTTCCTTTCAGTTAACTGAAAGATCTGTAGTCGCTGCCTTATGTACAGCAGTGTTTCTAACGATCATGCTGATTGCAGGTGTGCTGCTCTCCCTATGCAGAACCAGAAAGATTACCCCTGTAGAGGCATTTTCCATCAGTAACGCTTCCACAAAAAAGAAAATTGCCAGATCACTGATTAAAAATGCATATTCCCCACTCTCCATGGCTGTCAATGACATTGTCAGAAAGAAACGTACCAGTATCATTACACTTACTGTGTTGATCATTTCCTTTTATATGTCTACCCTGTTTCTCTCTCTGAATTACTCTCTACAAAGAATGGACGAAATGACAGGACAATGGTTCACATTTCCGCAATATTCAGCCATTATTACGACCATAGGACAAAATAAGGAGCTTGAAGACTTTTTGGATCAGTCAGATCTGATCGACTATTATCTCTACAGTAACATGGATATTGATCTCTCAGGAATTCGTTCTTCGTATGATATCAATATGAATGACATTTACGTCGAAATCTATAATGACTGCTCAGAGGAAGCTCTGGGACTTCCGTTAGTGGATGGCAGACATCCCAATTCAAATGACGAGATATTGTTGTCTTATGATCTTGCAAAGAAGATCGGATTAGAAACCGGAGATTGGTTCAGTATCGAAAATGATCATTACTCCAACGACTATCTGGTCACAGGTCTTTTCTCCAGTATGTATAACGGAGGACTGAATATTCTGATGGATGGTGAGGAATTTGCACTGTTTCAAAAGCCTGACGATTATAACCAGATCAGTCTCTATGCAAAAAACGGTATCACCTATCAGGAACTTGAGGATTCTCTAAAGGAACGTTTCCCAGAGATCACCATCTCACAGACTGAGCCTTTCTTAGAAGGTTCCATGAATTCGCTGAACAGTATTTCTCAGCCATTGACAACATTGTTTGCAATCATTTTCTCGTTTTTCAGTTTACTGAATATCATCAATCTATTACTCATGAACAATATTGAGAATCGACGACAATATGGAATTTTAAAAGCAATGGGTTTTACCAATGGTTACATCTGTATAAAAAACATGCTTCGAATCAGTCTGCTGACTGTTATAGCAGCCACTTTATCACTGATCATACATGAAACACTTTCACAAAAACTGGTTTTTGCTGTCATTCATGTCAATGGTTTGATTCATAATGCTTCTCTAGCCTTCACTGTAACCGGCATTCTGTTTACAGTCATCATACTGACAACCGCCATGTTTACCCTTCCTCTCATAAAGATCGCTCCCACTGATCTAATGGAAGAATAAACTAACCTAAATAAAGAAAGGATCATCTACCATGAAGAAAACAATTATTAAAACAAATAAACTTTGCAAAAGCTTTATAACAGGAAAAACTTCAAATAACGTTCTCCGTAATATTGATCTTGAGATCTACGAGGGGGACTTTACAATCATTATGGGAAGCTCGGGTAGTGGAAAGTCAACTCTCCTATACTCTCTCTCCACCATGGATCAGCCCACCAGTGGAAACGTCACACTCCTCGGACATGACCTGGCGGCTCTCAGCCCCCGTGAAATAGCAGATATCAGAAAAAAGGAGATATCCTTTGTATTCCAAAGTATGAATCTTCTGACAGAACTCAATGCCTTTGAAAACATTGCATATTGCGGTTACGGAACAGATACAAAGGAACAGATCAATCAGAAAACCACCAAGTTATTGGAATCACTGGAACTAGCTGACGCAGCGTCCAAGTATCCTTCTGAACTATCCGGCGGACAACAACAGAGAATTGCAATCGGTCGAGCATTGATCGGCGGAGCCAAAATCATCTTTGGGGATGAACCTACAGGCGCACTAAACTCTTCCATGGGAAAACAGGTGCTGGATATCTTCACCAAACTGAACAATGAAGGACAGTCCATCGTGATGGTCACACATGACATTAAGGCTGCTGCCAGAGCAACCCGTCTCCTCTATCTGTCTGATGGAAAAATCGACGGAGAACTAAACCTCGGCCCATATTCGGAGGAAAACAAGAGACAACGGGAACAAAAAATCTTTGCATTTTTAGATGAGCACAACTGGTAAACAATAAGTGAAGGGCGGCTTTACAAGGTATTTCATCCATTGTACAATGAATAAAACCATCATTGTTTTCATTTTCTCAGGAGGTGTCGCATCATATGGCAAATGAAAAAATTCTAGTAATAGAAGATGATAAAGAGATCAGTGAGATCATATGCGGCTACCTGCGCAAGGAAAATTACAATGTACGCTGTACCTATGATGGAGAATCCGGGATTCGACTATTTCAAGAATTTGAACCACAGCTGATCCTTCTGGACATCATGCTGCCAAAGATCGACGGAACCGAGGTATGTCGCCTCATCAGAGCAACTTCCAATGTCCCGATTATGATCATTTCAGCCAAGAGTGAGGATATGGATAAATTACTACTTTTAGGAATCGGAGCGGATGATTATCTGACAAAACCCTTTTCCCTAATCGAATTAGGCGCCAGAGTCCGCTCGCATCTTCGACGCTTTACAACACTGGGAAGTGCCATCACAGAGACATCTGCCTCAAAACAGTTACGAACCTATGACAATATTTCTGTAGATACCGCCAGTCATACTGTCACCGTCTACGGGGAAGAAATCGAACTGACTTCCAGAGAATTTGCACTTTTAGACTTTCTCTCCAGTCATCCGTCGCAGGTATTCACAAAAGACCAACTGATTGACCGCGTATGGGGTTATACAGAATACATAGACCTAAATACCATAACCGTATATGTCGGCAGACTACGGGAAAAGCTTGCCGCTGATAAGCAATGCCATATTAAAACTGTATGGGGAGTGGGCTATAAATGGGAGACATAATCCATCGTAAAATCCTATTATGTATTGCAGCCGTCATAAGTACACTGGTACTTACGGCTGCTTTCTTATGCACCAGAGGAATCTATGACGAACTAAAAAAACCGGATTTCAATACCGTACATACGGAGGTCAATCAATTACTCACTAAAATTGAAAACAGCGGTGAATTTGAACACCCTGTATCTTATCCCTATGCTGTTATTCTACCTGACGGAACTGTCATATATCAGAACAAACTGACACTCAATCATCATGTCAACCTTCATTCACTGGGTACGGGAGCAACAGAGTATTACATGGTTCCCATTCAGAGTGAAGATACCATCACTGGTATTCTATATGTTGAATTATATCCCTATTTCTGCGGGAATCATCCACAGAGCATTGCATTGTGGGTAACTCTTTTTGTAGTGATCCTAATCCTTGCAGTCGGAATCCTTCTGATCCTGTTTCATACCCTTCAAAGAGATATTTTCACCCCAATCAGACAACTGCATGACTCCACCAACGACATCCTCTATGGGAAACTGAACCAACCTGTCCGGTATGATTATGATGGTGAGGTAGGTACACTGTGCCATGATTTCGAACTGATGAGAAAGGAACTGGCTGACGGTTTGCGTCGTGAACAAACCCTCAAGGATGACGAGAAACTGTTAATGGCAAGCATCAGTCATGACCTAAAAACTCCCCTTGCAACTGTACAGGGCTATCTTGAGAGTATCTGTATCGGTGTGATCACAGATGAGGAAGAAATCAAACGATATTGTCAGAATGCATTGAATAAAACAGTAATGTTAGGGAATCTGACCAATGATATTTTAGAACATTCCAAAGCTGAGTTACGACAACTTTCTATCGAAAAGGAAGAACTCTATACTACAGAATTCTTCGATACACTTACTTCAGAACTCGCAGCAGATGCCGCATCCCGCGGCTTTACCTTGCAGACAGGAGAAATCCCTAATATCCTCATCAGTCTGGATCGTCTGCGAATCACACAGGTATTTGAAAATATCGTTGGTAACTCCTTTAAATATGGACATGAAAAAGGAAGAATCCTTATCGAATTCTCCCTACAGCAACAGTTTCTGATTGTAACAATTGAAGACGATGGTCAAGGCATCCCGTCCGAAGACCTTCCCTTTGTATTCCAGAAATTCTTCCGTACAGACAAAGCTCGTACACAGAGCATCCCCGGCTCCGGACTTGGTCTTTCCATTGCAAAATATATTGTAGAACAACACGGAGGATCAATCGAGTGTGACAGTATCCTTGGTACCGGTACCATCGTTCGATTCAGCCTTAGTATTGATTAAAGATTATTTCCTTTTTCTTGCCTTCCGATTATTCTTGATCCTGAACATTTCCGCATCAGCTGCACAGATCAAATCGTTAATTGTACTGATGTCATTCATGCCACATTGAACAGCCCCGATACTGATACATAAACGATAGGGTTTCTTTTCTTCTTTAGTCATGTTCTCCAATATTTGATTCATACTGTTACGAAACATGTTCAGATCCTTTTCCTCGATATTCTCTATGATGACAGCAAACTCATCACCACCATACCGGGCAATAAAAGCATCTCTCTGCTTAAAGGTCTGCTTCAAGGCATCTGACACCATGATCAGGGCTTCATCTCCCTCAGTATGTCCGTGTGTATCATTTATTTCTTTGAAATCATCCACATCCATCAGTAAAAAGAAGATCTTATTATTACCTATGATACCGGAAATCCTTCGTTCCAGATACCGATTGAGTTGCCCTCTGTTATTAAGCTGCGTTAAAGCATCCAGAGTCAGATTATGATTCTGTTCATTGAGATAGATCAGCAATACGGACATTGTCAGACATGGTATATAGATGCTCAATCCATAGTGGAGCGCCTGAAACACTGTTCCAATCAAGGGAAAAATAGGAAACGAAGCCAACAGAATACAGTTTCGTTTTCTTGTCTCATAGATCTCCTTGCGATAGCGTATGATCGCCATGGCAGAAGCCCCGACAACAAAGATCACCGGAACACAGATCATTATATTAAAAAAGGTTCCTCTCACATATTCCTTATTCTCATTAATGTAGAAAATCCAATGTGTGAAAGGGGTGATTATTATCAAAATCGAGGACAGGACAACCGGAAGTGTAACCGAAAGCATCTTCTTTTTCTTGTATACAATCGATCCGATTAGTTTCTCAAACACATAAAGAAACCAGAAATATGTAATCAAAGCAATCAAAATATCTCCGCCACCATTGATCACATACTGCAGCACAACCGATCCACGAAAATCCTTTCCGTCTAACATCCAGCTAAGGGTATCAAGAATGTCCAGTAGAATCCCAGTCACCATAACGCTTCTGAGCAGTCTGTCACATAGAGTTCTGCCACGATGATAGAGAGAGTTGATATATAGTATTAGCAATATACATAATGGAAATAAACCACTACTTAGATAATAGGCAACGTACATGTAAGTCTCCAGTTTTTCTGTCTCAACGAAAAATGATGTAAGTCATACGACATACATCATTTTATGCTTTTCATAGAATGAATGTCAAGCCATTCAGGCATATTCTATTCACCATATTTTGATGACTTTTTAGATCCCTTTATTCCTAATACAAGATATCTGATAACGGGAATTCTCCTAAACAATTCATAAATTAACAGAGTCAAAGCAAATTCCAGTATCAGTGCTACGAAATACATGACGGCAACAGGAAGATGACTGTAATGAATCAACAGATAACAGGCTGCAAGAACAATCGGGTAATGTACAACATATAAACCAAAACTTGACCTTGTCATATATTCAGAAAATCTACTGGTTTTATTCCACCAGGCTTTCCCACATCCCAGAATTGCAAGCATTGCAATCCAAAGATATATATTCGTAAAGATACTTTGCAGACATGCTTCATCTGCATAGCTCTTACCAAAATAGTAAATTGTATATCCCACACCAGCTATGACTGCTGCAATGAGAAGCGGAATATGCGCTTTCTCGACTCTTTCCTGAACTTCATCATGAGGAAATACAAAATATCCAATCAAATATACTACAAAGTAGATGCCAAAACGATAGGTTGTAACTACCGGCAAATTCAGAATCTGTGCTGCTCCCCAAACCGGAAGCACGAGCAGTAACAAGGTCACCAGGTTACACTTTCCGCACAAGGTCCACAGTTTCTCTGATGCCTTAATCTTACGGATTAGAAACAGTAGCCAAGAAAACAGAAACAGCATCTGGATAAACCACAGAGGTCCTGTTCCGGTTAACACAAACAAGGGATACCTTAGTAATACAGGTAATTGTTCAACGACACCACCATTATTCATGTTCAGATAACCCCCGATCCATTGGTAGACAAATAGACCTAAGGTTGACGGAACGAGAAGTTTTGTCACTTTACTTTTCATAAACTCCTTATCAGAACGTTGATCAAGTGCATATCTGCTGCTAATCCCGGCAATTAAAAACAATATTGTCATGAACCAAGGATATATGAGATAGAGAATCGCATCCTGATAGTATGTATTTCCGGGACTTCCAACATTGCCCATAACGCCTACGTGATTATACAGATAGAATACATGATAAACCAGTACCAGTACTACCGTTGCCCATCTGATATTGTCTAAATATGTTCTTCTCATATCGTCTCATTCTCCTTCATCATTTGAATTGCTTCTGCAAAATGAAGAGATTCCTCCTCACTGTTATCCGGACAGACCTCTTTACTCTTTCCTGCAAAGATCGCATCAGCAATCTTTGAAAACACCTCATACCGCTCAATTGCAATGCCTCGTTTAGCATCTGCTAACAACAATACTGTATCTCCTGGTTTGATATCAAACATATCCCTGACTTCCTTTGGTATGACGATCTGCCCCTTTGGACCTATCTTTACAGAACTCATGAATTTATCATCTGCTCTTTCTGAAACTGCTTCACTTTTCTTCACGTTTTACCTCCAACACCGTCGCCCAAAGTTATACTTGTGTTACTTGTAATACTTATTTTACTCTTTGTGATTTATTTGTCAACAAAAAAATCAGCCTCGTGGGTTGAGGCTGATTCTATTTATTGTCCACTGTTTTGTGCAACCTGTGTATTGACATATTCAGAATAACTGATGCCGGTAAATTTTTTGAAACAACGGCTGAAATAATTAGGATCGGGAATGCCGACAGCATTGGCTGTGCAAAACATTTTACTGTTGGTTCCTGCAAGCTTCATTGCACGTTCCATTCGACATTCAATCAAAAATTCCACAAAACTCTTTCCTGTTTCCTGCTTAAACTTTCTGCTTAAGTAGCTGGGGTTAAAACCAAATTGTTGTGCGATTGAAGTCAGGTTGATCTGAGAGTCTGTAAAATTCTCACGTAAATACTGCATAATCTGTTCGATCGCTGACGGTTCAATATCCGGCCCGTTATCTTGTGTGTCTATATTTTTCTGATCCAATTTCTCTTTGATTCTGGTCAAAACCTCAGCCACCTCCTGTCGGACGATCGGCTTCAGCAGATATTCCACAACCGGCAGGCGAATACACTGACGGGCATAGTCAAAATCATCAAAGGCTGTTAAGATAACGATCACCAGATCCTTATATCGTTCTGTCGCAAGCTGGGTGAATTCAATACCATTCATAAAAGGCATGGCAATATCGACAAAGGTGATATCTGGTCTCAAATCATCTATTATATTAATTGCTTCGATACCACTGGATGCTTCGCCCACCAGCTCCATGCCAAAGGATGCCCAGTCCATGGACTCCTGCAGCAGTCTGCGAGCAGATGTCTCGTCATCAATGACCATTACTCGATACATCGTTCTCCCCTCCTGTCTTCTCAATAATCTCGGGAATGCAAATTTCTACTTCTGTATATTCTCCTGGCTCGCTTCGAATCTGTACTGCATTTTCACAGTCACAGTAGTAACGAATCCTGTTGATTGTGCCCTTTAGTCCAAAGCCGGACAGAGCATCTTCATCATCCTCACTGCTTGCTTCCAGCACCTTTTTAATCTGTTCCTCACTCATACCGATACCGGAATCATATATAATGATGTGCAGACCCTCCTCTTCCATACGGGTCGTAACACGAATAATGCCTTTCTCACCCTTTAGCCGTACACCATGATAAATACTGTTCTCTACAATTGGCTGTAGAATCAACTTGGGGATCTTAAAATCAAGTGTTTTATCCTCAAGAACATATTCATCATCAAACACGTCTCCATATCTTAACTTCTGCAATGAAAGATAATCCTGTATGATACGCAATTCACGCTTTAGTGGAATTTCTCTATCACCCTTACTTAGGAAATTACGATAAAAATTGCCCAGTGTCTCCAATGCGTCTCTTGCTTTTCCGGCATTTTCCTGTAATGCCAGATAACTGATCGTCTCGATGGAGTTATAGAGAAAATGCGGCTTGATCTGTTCCTGTAGCACACGAAGTTCCGCTTTTTGTACGTTTTTTTCATTTTCCAACAGTCGATTAAACAACTCATTTAGGTATATAATAACACTATTGTAACTCTCCTCAAGATTGTATAACTCCTTGTTTGGCATCCTGATATCTATCGTTTCCAACCATCCTGATGACCTCGTATGTTCCATCGCTTGGCTCAAGCCCTTGATTGGCCTTGATACATTTGTTGTGATAAAAGCTGCACAAACTAATGTGGACAGGATAAATGCAATCAATGTAATCAACAATGCATTCATGATATCCTTAGGCAGTGGTTCTGCACCACGACCGCTCATACACACCACCACAATTGGTTCCATGACCACTTTTCCGGCTAATGTTCTTCTTTCGCCATTGGTCTTCACGGTCTTATATACGATATGATCACTGTTAAAATCGTAATCATAGAGTACACCGGTTTGTTTGTCACCACACAAAATCGTACCATCACTATTTAAAATACACATTCCACCTGTGTTTTGTAGTTCCAATACATCATCAAATACATCATTTGAGATGTTCATGATCAGGATCCCTATCAGCTTTTGTGAATTAATATCATACACTGCACGTGACAGTGTCAAAATTGATGGTCCCTGATTGCTTGGGTTGGTACCATATTTCTTAATTGAGAGTACCGCTTTGCCACGGGCTGTTAATATTCTGGATTTATCAATGTCACTGATATATGCATCATTTTCACCCGGCGTTGTACTGATGCATTTTCCGTTGTTTCTAAAAATATGTACAGAATCAATATTACTATATAAGGTCAGCACACCTGCAATACCATCACGTGCATTATTTCCCATTTCCTTGTTGACTTTATGTGCCTTCAGGTATTCTACAACCTTATCATTGGTCATGATCAGACGTGATAGATAATTATAATTAACGATTCTTTCCTTGATGGTAGATGAAACATTATTAACTGCCATCTCGGTCGTTCTGAGTTCAAAATCCTCACTGGTTCTCTTACTGATGATAGAGGTTGCGATTGTGAAAACAACACAAAAGGAAAGCATTAAAAACGTAAACAACAACAATGTCTTTCTCTGCAGCGACATTTTAGCATTTCGTTTCTTTTTCACATCATGATACTTCATGTTCATACCCCTGTTAAGCGAGTCCAATGAACTCGGATTACTATATTTTTCTATTATAATATCGTATCATACCTGCCTTTCTTTATCAATCAATCATGTGATTTTTCCTGTAAAAGTGGGATGAATCCCGGACTCTGCAAGGGAGAACTACTTTGCGCAGAATCCGAAACTCATCTGTAACATAATAATATGGCCTCTTAGCCCTTGACAGCTCCGGCAATGAAACTGTCTTGTATCTTCCTGCTAAGGAACACATAAGCTAAAAGCATTGGGAATGTAGCCAAACACATGGCTGCACCGATGGGTCCCCATCTCTTCATATACTCTCCGGCAAGTTGTTGTACACCAACCGGTAAAGTCCTATGAACTCCGTCACTGATGAATATCGTAGCAAACATCAGCTCATTCCAACACTGTAAGAATGTATAGATACCTACTGCAGCAACTGCAGGCTTCATAAGTGGAACAATAATTCTAAAGAAAATCCCCCATGTACCACATCCATCAATACATGCTGCTTCATCCAGCTCAATAGGAAGTTCTGTCATAAATCCTGTACAAATGAGGATTCCCATTGCCAGTGAAAAGGCTGCATATGGAATGATCAATGCACGGTATGTATTAATCCAGTGCAATCTTGATATTAAAACATAAATCGGTACGATTGCTGCGTGGATGGGAATCGTTAATCCCAGCATGAAGAAAGCGTTCATTTTCTTTCTGCCCTTCCAAACAAACCTTGTCAGAGCAAATGTTGCCATCATAGAAACAAGTAACACGATCAAAATTGTCATTATAGCAATAATTCCACTATTTACAAAATACCTGCCCATGTTTCCGGTAGTCATTGCTTCTGCATAGTTTGACCACAGCCATTCTCTCGGTAAACCTGCAACATTGGCACCAAAAATCTCTTCATTACTCTTAAGTGAAAAGGTAAACATCCAATAAACAGGAAACAGATTGATCAAAGCCCAGAAGACAAACAAGGTGTATATCAGAACATCCTTTCCTTTTACTTTCTTCATATCAATCTTCCTCCTTATTCCTAAACATTGCTTCAATAATCAATGCAAAGGCAAAACAAAGAACAATCAGTAATAACGCTATAGTACTACCCATTCCGTATCTGTTACGTAAGAACAACATACTGATCATCAACGTACTCGGTACTTCTGTGGAATGCAGCGGTTGACCATTAGTCAATACATAGAGCAAATCAAATGATTTCAAAGAGCCGGTCACTGCAAATATTGTACAAACCTTTAAAATAGGCTTGATGTACGGAATGATAATATATCGATTCACTTGCCACTCATTTGCTCCGTCGATCATGGCAGCCTCACGATACTCTGTCGGTACACTCTTGACTGCTGCATACATTAACAACATATGATATCCGACATACTGCCATAAAATCGGTACAAAAGCTGCACCAAGTGCTGTTTCTATTTCGCCGAGCCAGATCTTTGCCCAGCTTTCCAAACCCAATGCTCTCAATGTAACATTCAAAATACCATATGAAGGGTTATAGATTTTTAACCATAACTGTCCAATAACAACTGTTGAAATCAATACCGGTGTAAAATAAATTGAAAGGAATCCTCGTTCACCCTTTCTTCCCTTACCGAGAAGAAGTGCAAATCCAAGCGAAATCGGCAACTGAACAAACACTGATAGAATTGCCAAGAGTAGTGAATTGCCTAATGCCTTTTTAAATCCTATGGATTTACTGGTAAACAGTTCTCCGTAATTTTCTAATCCAATAAAAGTCTTTTCTCCAAAACCGTTCCAATCAAATAAACTGTAATAACCGGATACAAAAACCGGTGCAACAAGTATCAAAAAGAAAAGAATAAGAGCAGGTAAAATGAAAAGAATAATATTCACTTTATTACTGTATAGTTTTTTCATAACAATCCCTTCCCAACCTTATGAAAACGGTCTCCGGACAATATTCATCCAGATCGCCGGAGACCGTATTCTTCACCGAATCAGAACCACATGGTTCTCATTCATTTACAATCAATTAATTCTCTTAATAATACTTAGTATGCAAGGTCTGCATCCAATCCCTCTGCAAATCCCTTACCGTCGATTGCTGAAGCATAAATCTGGCTAACATAATCAAGGTAGATATTAGCATTGTCAGCACCTAAGAAGGTATCTCCAAACAATACAGTTGCCTTAGAATTTGCAACGATGTCAGCAACAGCCAGTGTTAAAGGATTCAAAGAACTTGTGTCATAATCAGGTGTCCAAGCTGGAAGTCCATTGCCATCCAGGTAACCATAATGGCAAATGCCTCTGGAAAGTTCAAATGCACATTTTGCTGCAAGTTCTGCATTTGGTGAGCTTGCTGATACTGCGAGTGAATCACTTGCTCCACCGATCAGCTCTCCAAGCTGAGATTTTTCGCTATTGATAACAGGGAATTCAGCAACCTGAACCTTGTCGCCCATACCTGCATTTACAAAATCTGCGCAGTTCCAAGTTCCATTGATATAGAATGCATACTTTCCTGCTTTGTAGTTCTCTTTGATCTCGTTATCTGAAAGAGCAATTCCTTCTGGATCAAAGTATTTCTTTTCGATCATTTCCTGGAAGATACTAACTGCATCGATGACATCTTCGTTGTTCCATGAAGCCTTGCCATTGTACATATCTTTCATAGCCTGAGCTCCTGCATCCTTCTCAATGATGGACTCAAGGTACTCAGTTACACACCATGTCTCTTTGCCTGAGCAGCCAAAAGGAATGATTCCCTTTGCAACAAGTGCGTCACAGCATTCGATCAACTCATCATATGTAGCAGGAACTTCATCGAATCCAACTTCTTTAAGCAGTTCCATGTTTGTGAACATACCAACAACGTTGAATGTGTTAGGTGAAGCATAGATCTTGCCATCAAATGAGTGGTTAACCAGCATAGATTCCGGTAACTGATCAGCGTACTCTTTGTAAGCTTCAGATAAGTCGTATACACGTCCTGCATCAACGAATTCTTTAATGAAGCCGCCACCCCATGAATAGAAGATGTCAGGCATTTCGTCTGCTGCCATAGCTGCTTTGATCTTTGTTTTGTAATCCTGGTTCTGGATTGCTTCCCAAGTAAAGTTAATCTCAGGATGTGCTGCTTCGAAGTCAGCGATTGACTGCTCGTAAGAGTGACGGTTTGAATCACTTTCTACAGCGATACACCACATTGTGATGTCTGTCTTCTCGCCTGATGCTGCTTCTGCTGCTGGCTCCTCTGCTGCTGGCTCCTCTGCTGCTTCTTCAGCTGCTGGTGCTTCTGCTGCTGGCTCTGCTGCCGGTGCTGCACCTTCATTTGCTGCACTTCCACATGCTACTAATGATGTAGCCATTGCCAGTGTCAGTAATAATGCGGTTACTTTTTTCATTTTTTTCCTCCTTTAAAGAAAATTGATTGTTCCCTTTCTGTTTGAAAGTAATTTGATTATAGATTTTATAAAATGGGAAGTATATACATTAAATTTACCTAAATAAGCATTATTTTTACCCAAATGCACATACGCCTCCTCAATATAGGTTTTTTATTGTGCAATATTACCAAAGAAAAATGTCGTTTATTTACATAATGATGATTTTGAGTGTTATTTTTGACAATATGAAAAGTCACATGACCTCTGTGAAATCATGTGACCACATTTTGATGTACTATTTAATATAGAAAGAAGAATTAAAATTCTTCCTGATGTTTCATAAAGAAATCATAGTATGCTCTTACATTTGCAAGTTCTGTCCAGCGTTTGACATCTACAGGTTCTTCATCGAGGTCGTATATCTTAGCACCTCTCATAGACAGTAAAAAGGGTGAGTGTGTTGCTATGATAAACTGATCTTGATAGAATCTGACCGAATCCTCCAGAAACTGCACCAGCTCTTGCTGACGTTCCGGTGACAGGCTGTTTTCAGGCTCATCTAACAGATACAATCCTACTTCCTGCATCTTTTCTGTGAAATACAGATATGCACTCTCTCCATTAGAATGTTCTCTGATATTATCCGTCAGATTGCTTCTGACATACTTGGACTGTGATTTCCTACGGGCAAGGTTCACACTTTTCAAATGCTCATAATCCTCCAGAGATTTCATTTGAAAGTGTTGATATTTATCTTCTATATAATCCTGAAATAGTTCCTCGCGTCTCTGATCGATCCCTTCATTGATGGTTCTCAGATTCAGCATAAAGTCAAATACATCGTCACTTGTGATAATTCTACTGTCACCCGGGAGCGGTACTTCAAGTTCATAGGAACACATATCTGTAAAATCCTCAAAAAAGTTACTTCTATTATATAAGGTATCTCGTTGTAGTTTTAGTTTTTCTCCTATGACATTGAGTGCGGTTGTCTTTCCGGAGCCGTTTCCTCCATATAATATAGTAATCGGCTCAAAATCCAAAACCTCCAATGCATGCTTTGACAATGTGCGATATGGGTATACTGTATCATAACAGGTTCTTTTCATGCCAAGAATGAAATCATCCTCACGATCAATTCCCGGAAATCTAAATTGAGATAGATAGACCATTTGTGCTTACCCCTTTAATCAATGATGTCTTAACATAGTCTATCTTATCAAAACAATAGGATGAATACTACCCCCGGTTATCCATTATCTGTTCTATCCTTCCATCCTTGAAATAGATCACTCTCTTTGCTTCCTTTGCGACATTCGTGTCATGTGTAACCAAAACAATTGTAACACCTTCTCGATTAAGTTCTTTGATGATCTGTAGCACTTCTTCGGTTGCTTCACTATTTAATGCCCCGGTTGGTTCATCCATAAACAATACCTTAGGTCGGTTGATCATAGCACGACAGATCGATGCCCTTTGTAGTTGTCCACCGGATACCTCCCTGATGTCGCGATTGATCAGCTCACTGATCTCCATCCTCTTCATGTATTCCATAGCACGTTCACGGATGGTTTCTGTCTTCTCACGTCCTGCCGCCAGTCCGGGGAGTATGATATTATCCAGGATTGATAGATTCTTTAGCATCTGCACGTTTTGAAAGACAAATCCCATGGAAATCAGTCTGAGTTTACTTAATTCCTTTTCTGACATAGATGTCATATCTTTGTCCTCCAAATATACTTTACCATCGCTGAGGTGATCCATTCCACTGATATTATAAAGAAAGGTTGATTTGCCCGAACCGGATGGTCCCATGATGGCAACATAGTCTCCTTCTTCAATGGTACATGTGATGTTTTTCAGTATCTCTGTTTCTCCGATTTTCTTACTGATATTTTCTACCTTGATCATTGTATTCTCCTTTTCTTCGTTATCATGATTACTCCATGATCTGATCTCTGATATGATAATTCTTGACCGCTCTCGTTGCCGACACAACTGTCATAATACATATAGTAATTTGAAGTACTGGACACATGAAATATGAAAGCGTCGGATTGATAAGCATGGTGATTTTTGCTGCTCCTGCTGAGGATAATAGAATTCCGAAAAGAGTCTCTCCCAAAGTATTAGCTACAAGCGTTCCCAAGATCATTGCTCCTATCTGTACGATCAGTACGCGTAATCCAAATTGCCTACGTATATCACCATTCGTAAAACCGATTGATTTTTTTACAGCTATTGCACTGTGCTCTCTTGCTGTAATCAACTGTAAGAACATCGTCGTGATCAGGATGATTAATATAACCGCTAGACCGAATGCCGCTACAACAACCTTATCCACATATCCCAGAATACCACCAAGTGTCTGCTTTACAAACTCCTCAATCGGTGTTACCCGACCTCCCGACACAGTCTGACGGATTTCGTCTGCCTTATCTGTGATGGGTACCTCTTCCTTGAGTTTTATATAGAAGACATAGCCCTCTACAGTCTCTTTTGTAAAGTCAATCGAAGCCTTCGCTGTCTTCCCTTCATAGGTCACATCCTGATAAATTCCTGTGATCAGATATTCTCTGACTTCACCGTTATAGTTGACCTGTATTGTATCTCCTGTCCGCTTCTCAAGTTCATCTGCTTCCATTGCTGAGAGTGCAATTTCTCCTGTTGGTGCTGTTTTTGCTGACATATTAGGTGCCTTTCCTTCCAGATACTTCACCGGAAATACTGACTCGTCTCCACTGGATACACGCAAATATGTCCATTCACCCTTCGCATTCTGTACCTGAACATAACCATTTTGATACATAACAAATTGTTCAATCTCCTGATCCTGTTTGAGATACTGCTGAATGGAGGCTCTATCCTCCTCAAGATGTTCACCTGGTTGGATATCGACACGAATGTCACATTTCCCGACTCCCATATAGGTGATGAAGGATGGATCCCCAACAGTCCTTTTCATATTCATGGGCAATATCATCAAAAAGGCTGAAATCACAAAAACCAGAAACAGGACGATATATTCTTTCCATTTACAGAACAATTCTCCGACTGCCATATAGAGATTCCCGCATTTCCATTCTCCCTCCGGCAGATTATAATGTCCTTCCTTTCTCTTACTGCCATCACCACAGAGTAGTTCCACCACCGTACTTTTCAGATTTTTACGAATAATCCTACCACAACGAAATATAACAATGAATCCCAATATTATAATTCCTAATGCTGGATAGACCCACTGCATCCAGTTTTGCTGTCCCTCACCACAATAGAGAATGGTGGATGCGGCACACAATTTGCCAAACGGAATCGCAAGGAAATATCCTATAATACCGGCAATCATTGTCAGAGTCATATACTTCATAAGGTAAAGTCTTTCAATGGATTTTAAGGACAATCCGATTGCTTTCATTGTTCCGATCACGCGCTGTTCATCTGCAAGTGTTGCACGTATGATGTAAGACAGACACAGTAGTGCAACGATGATGAGTAGCAAACTGATCGCTAACAATAGAAATGCAATCAATCCATAGGATAATGCATTGATCATATTGATCAGGCTGGCACTCACACCAACTCCATTAGAAGGCATATCTTCGCTCAAATAATCGCTCTCCAAAACAGCGGTCTCTGTACCGGGTTCGAGCAGATACTCAAAGGAGTATTCCCATTCTCCCATATATTCACTCAGTTCTCTCTGATCATTTTCACTGATTAGGAATCTTTTAGATGACGTCAGAGCCGCATTCATCTGTGCATCACGGATCAGCGTCACAACCTTTAGTTCTTTTTCATAGGAGCCTTTTTTGAGCGTGATGGAATCACCCACCTGTATGCCCAGTTCCTCATGATAGTATACAGGAACTCCGACCTCTCCATCATTTATCTTTGCAATTTGATTATCCATATCTAATAGAAAATCAAATTGACTGTTTTGTATAACAAATCCATTATCCATCAGACAGTTTTCCATAGTCTTACCTTGATACTCGATATTCATATTGTCGATGTTTAACATCGATATCACCAGACTGTCCTTGATATAACTGTGACGGTCAGAGAATTCCTGAACCTTTTTAGCATTGTACTCACCTTTGTGCATACGCAGATAGTCTGGTGGTACAGCTGCCTGATTAAGTCCGGCGGTTGCTGAGAGCATTGTCCCTGTTACACGTAGTCCTCCCGCCATCAAAATTGCCGACAGTAGCAGAAACAGGGTAAGCACTGTAGACATGATGCGATTTTTCTTAATATCCTGATATACCAGGTTCCAAATCAGTTTCATTGCTTTTCTCCTAACCGGGATTTGCTTGTAAGCATCCCTAAATCTCTTAATCTCTTTGATCCTATCACCATAAATCCAACGACTACCATACCGGCTCCGGCTAAGATCACAAGAAGTGCAATCCCGCGTCCGGTGCCGTGACCCAGTACACTGCCTATGATAGCCGCCATAGATGATGACCCGCACATAAAGGGCTCAAATACATAATCTGCAAGAAATCCGGAACAAAGATATGCGACTATGTATCCCATCTGTGAAACGAAACCAATCACACCGAATGCACGACCCTGTACTTCATTTTGTAAGTTTGTCCGAACCATAACCTCTGCTGCGATCTGTACGATCGGCATAAACACAAACATCATAAAACCAAAACCGGCTGTCAGTACGATGTTTTCGCGTATCCCCATAAGTGCCATAAACAATCCGCAACCCACTAAACCAAAAGCAAGCAGTCTATGATAAGCCTTGATTCGCTTCATGCAACTGATTACAATACTTCCGACAAGCATACCAACAGCAACTACTGTCGTGAGTGTTCCAAGTTCCGATTCGGTTGCGTATGCCAAGATCATGGGTTTACTGAGGATTTGCACAAATCCCAGACAAAACACTGCAAGTGTCATGATTCCGACTAATGTCCAGATACCCCTGGTGTTGCTCAGTGCATCGATGCCTTCCTTAAGCTCTATCCCCAGTCCTTGTTTCCTCTGTCTTGTGTCCGATTCGGTTTCTTCGGATACCTTGAAACCTAAAACAATGTGTTTTCTCACAAATGCAATCGTAAAAACAGTTGTAACAAAAGTAAGAATGTCGATCATCAGTAAGGTGCTGACCGGTGTGAACCTAAGCAGCAATCCTGCCAAAGCCGGTGATATCAGCAGCTTTGCATTATTTGCAATCTGCACCAGTCCTCCCGCCTTTGCAAAATCCTCTTCAGAAATCATATCTGTCAGTGTTGCTTTGAATGCCGGCTCCATCAGAGCTGCAAATACCGAACTAATTGCAACACCAATACAGATCATCAGCATGGAGGGCTGACTACTGAGTATGGAAACCAGACAGATCACTAATCCCAAACCGGAAAACAGTTCTCCTGTCATCATCATGAGTCGTCTGTCGTAACGATCAGCCAAGATGCCTCCAAGTGGAGTTAGCAGGATCGTCGGCAGGAATGCACAGATACTGATGATTGCTGTCGCTGATACAGAATTGGTCAGTCTGAGGACATAGACTGCGAGTCCGAAATCCGTCAATCCACTACCAATGCTGGATATAAACTGTCCACCTAATAAGACGATAAACATTTTCATAGATTTTTGTTGTGTAGAGTGCTGCATGGTGAAAGCCTTCTTTCTATGTATGATTGATATGATCTAGGTTCAATATTTCGCCGACCATCGGTCGGTAGCGTTGTAAATAATAAGGCAAACAGTTGATCTGTACTAAGTAATTACTCTGTCTGCCCAAACATCTCCATCAAACTCTGTAACTCATCTTCTTTGGTTCCTAATATTTTCTCGCAGTTGGTTAGAAACGCCTGTGCTTTCTTTGGATATTCCTCCGGCTTCCATGCAAAGGTATCACAATCAAACATCATGTGCCCTAACAACAGGATTTCCTCTACACACTCGGTCGGATAGTCTGTCTGAAAGATCCCTTCTTTCAGCCCCTCCTCCAGAGGTTTCTCCATAACCGGAGTCATTCTCTGCAACATTGCTTTCAGATATAACTGCTGCAGCTTTGCATTTTCTACCTTATGCAGCTCTTCTTTGATCTCATCTGAGCCTTCAAAATCCGGAGTTTGTGCCATAATTGCCATCATGATACGGTTCACTAACGGAATGCTCATATCCTGCAGGATCCGTTCTGCCCGTCTCGCTCCTTCCTCAACAATATCCAAAATAATGGTTTCCAATACCTCTTCTTTGGAAGCAAAGTAATAATAAAAAGTTCCTTTTGCAATATCTACTACATGCAAAATATCATTGATCGAGGTCTGATCATAGCCCTTGGTGACAAACAGCTGCCTGGCCGCTATGAGTATCTCTTTTTTTCTGATTTCGCCTTCTTTGATTGCTTTCATCTATGTTTTGACCTCCAACCTGAAACGATACCGACCGTCGGTCGATATCGTTATCATAGTACCTGATTCTGTTTTTGTCAATTACTTTTTATTTTAATTAGAATTTTTATAACATACACAACTGTTTATGCTTCATAAACTCCTTGATACATGATCTCTCCTCCTGCTTTTCCTGCTCCCGGTCCCAGTTTAATCAGCCAGTCTGCTCTCTGTAGGAATTGTTTATTATGTTCAATCGCTACCACTGTATTTCCGCTTTCAATCAATTCTTCCATCAACCTGATCAGATGGTCAATATCTGAGAAGTGCAAGCCTGTCGTCGGCTCATCCAATAAATACAATACCTTCCCCTTCTTTTTCATCATTAATTCCTTGGATAGTTTCAATCTGGAAGCCTCGCCACCGGATAGTGTTGCCGTACCCTGTCCGAGCTTAAGGTATCCTAAACCGACTCTTTGCAGGGAATGCAGCATCGTCAGCGCATCTTCATAACCATCCATGTATTCGACCGCTTCATGTACAGACAGTTCAAGAATGTCCGCAATGTTCTTGTCTTTATAATGCACTTTCAGGATCTCCCTCCGATACCGTTGTCCTTTACAATCCGGACATTGTACATAGGTATCCTCCATATATTTGAGTTTGATTCTGCCTTCACCCTTACAGGTATCGCATTGTCCCGATTGTCCGTTAAAGCTGAAGTATTTCTCATCCCACCCATTTTGTACGGCAAATTCTGTCGCTGCAAACGCATTGCGAATCGAATCCATGACACCGATATAGGTTGCCACTATGGATTTGGAGGTTTTTCCGATTGGCTGCTGATCAACCAAAACAACCTCAGCAAATTCTCTGATTTGCTTTGCATGAGCATATATCTCTCCCTTCATCAGAGAAGATTTTCCACTTCCACTGACACCACAGATACAGGTCACTGCATTTTGTGGAAATGTAATGCTGATATTTTTCAGATTGTGATGAGTCAATTCTTGCATACAAATCATTTGATCTGTATTGATCGATCTCTCTGTCTTCTGCTTTGTCAGTTTACCTCCCTCTCCCATATACCGACAAATCTGAGTTCCCTGATGCTGTAGCATCGCCTCCAGCGTGCCTTCTCCGACTAATGTTCCTCCCTTTTCACCGGCTCCCGGACCGATTTCTATCACATAGTCGGCTACACGGATCATATCCTCATTATGCTCAACCATAATAATTGTATTGCCTTCCTTTTTCAAAGCCCGAAGCATAAACATGATCTTTTCGTAGTCACTTGGATGCAGAGCCTTCGAGGGTTCGTCAAATATATAGAGGATTCCACTGATGTGATTTTTAAATGCTCCAAGCAATTTTAAACGCTGCCCTTCTCCTCCTGACAACGTGCCGGTATCCTGGCTTAGTTCCAGGTACCCAATTCCCAGTTGTACTGCACATTCGGCTATTTCCAACAAAGCACGAACCGCATTTTCTATCCTTTTATACTCCTCCCGTGGCAGTTCTGAATACAGCCTATTACAGAAATCAATTGTTTCAGAAAAAGTCATTTGTGCGGCTTTGGGATATCTTGTTTTCAGGACAGCCGCTGTTCTGCCTTCCATATTGAGGCGTTCACCGTGGCATGTCTCACAGGTAATCTTGGATAGGTATCGATCCAGCGTATGTGTATCTGTATTTTCCTCACAAAACCGCTCTATAATATTGCAGATACCCTCTACCTTTCGTGTGATCTCACCCTTTCGGCCGTTCTTTTTATTCATATATTCAAACGTGACATCCATGTCAGCTCCGTGTAATATAATATCACGAAACTTCTCAGGCAGCTCTCTCCACGGCTGTTCCAGATCAACATCCAATTCCTGTGCCAAACCAAATACCTGTCCCTTCATCCAATTGGCATTGGAATTCTCCCTGAATGTACGTAGCTTCCCATAGAATGAAGATGCTCCATCCAGTAAAGAGCGTTCCGGGTGATCTATGATTTTTTCTTCATCAACCTTTACTACTTTGCCAGTACCGTTACATACAGGGCATCTGCTGTCTGCATCCATATAACTAAATGACGCAGGTGTCATTTCAAACAGAATCTTATCACAATGAAAACATTTCTGTTTTGTCTGTAGTAAGAGGTCATCTCCATTTTCTGTTTTCGCATAAAAGGCTCCTTGACCCAGTTCCAATGCACTATCAATCTGATTGGCCAGTGTGTCCTGCGGCAATGCCTGATGGTTGAGATCACAGATTGTCACTCGTTTTCGCTGCTGTAGCAGAGAATAAATCCTTTCTTTAGATAATGGGAGGATTTCATGTCCACAGTCAGGGCAATGCCGCAAGGCAATTCCTGCATAGATACCCCGTAGATAGTCATACGCATCCGTATAGGTTCCTACTGTAGAAAAGGCATTCCCACGTATGGCATCCTGTGAGATTACAACCGTCGGAATACAACCAAACATTTCATCTACACTAGGCTTTGCCATATTGTGATTATGGCTCAGATATTCCATTCTCCTGTTACATTCTGCATATATAGTATCATTAACTAAACTGGATTTACCGCTTCCGCTGACACCGACTACTGCAGTGATCTTTCCATATGGGATTTTTACGCTAATCCCCTTTAGGTTGTTTTCTCGGGCACCGTGTATAATGATACCATCCGGCTTTTCTGTATTGATTTTCTGATCATTATTGTCGTGAATGATATCCTTCTCCATAGAATTCATCTGGCTTTCGTTGATCTCTGACAGCATTTGCACAAGCGGACTGTCCTCGATATGGATCTCATTCTCTACCTTCAGCTCCTGATCATCCAGATATTTTGGCCAATGCTCGAGCCATTTTGGAACCTGACAGTCCGGTATCCGATCTGTTTCCGGATTGTAATCACAGACTCCGACACAGGGAGTTTTGTCGAAGCTCTCAATACCATTCAGATAGATGCGTTTCAACTTCTGATCAATCCTGGTGACACGTGCTATGGTCATGGCTATCGGATTGGGTCTGACAGGTGATCTGGTTGCAAATATACCTGTTTTCGGTGCATTCTCATATGGTGGATCACACATGGTGATGCCTCGATAGAGATCGCTATCAAACTTATGAAACCACCAAAATATTTTGATATGAGAACTCGTTATCACCGGAAGCTGCTCCAGCTGAATGTAACTCTTACCGTTGACGTTTCGTATCTGACCAATGGTGTTGATACCATAAGGCATGCCTTCCTCGCATTGTTCCACAGAGATGTTTATTATTTCTGTGTCAGTCTCAGTCATTTGGTCATAGTCATGCCCTTTGCCTCCCTGCTTTTGATTTACTTTCCTGACTTCTCTGACTGTATCTTCGCATGGAAAATACGGCTTGATGTCAATCAAGTCGCACGCATCCTCCATTTTCAATTCTGTCGATGATGTCAGTTTACCCTGACTCTGATCGACCTGTTCCAGTTCAATAATTGTGTTTTCCAGTCGATTATGCCCGGATATGTAGAAAACATGAATATGACTGAATTGATTCAGATATTTTAATGCTTTTCTAAATTCACGATCTACGGTAATCACGATTGGACTTCCTGCTTCAATGATTCCGATTGGTTTTAATCTGTACATATATGACACACTCCTTCATCTGTGATAAGGCTAGCATAAACCATCACATCATGTGAGGGTCAAGTACAAAATCATTTTTCCCCAAACAACATCTCACATATCGTTTCAGAGTAATTTTGGGCTGTTTCTTCTGTAACAGGAAGTACTCGAGACCACATACGAAGTCCTTGATAGTAAAACAATATTAGTTCAGCCATCCGTTCAACATCCACCGAACGAAATTCTTTTCGTTCTATTCCATATTGAAGCAGTCCGATCCATCTGTTTTTGGCATTGCGATTAATCTTTTCAAAGAAGTCCTCGTTTCCCTGGCTGGCATATTCATAGATCGCGAGGCTGAGAGAACGCTCCTTTTCCATGATTTCTCCCTCTATCAGAGATAGAGCATCCAGTAATATTGATTTTGCGCTTTCCCCTTTTTTGATATGCTCATCAAAAGAATACTCCTCTGATATAATCTCCTTAAAAATCTCTCCGGTTGACGAGTAGTGCCTATACAATCCGCCACGACTCAATCCTGTTGCTGCACAAAGGTCTGTCATGGTCACTTCCTTATATCCCTTTTGTGCAAATAAAGTATAGGCCACTTCTCGAATCATTTCCTTTGTTTTTGATCCTTTGGCTCCCATAATCCTCAAACTTCCTCTCGTAAAAGTGAATACATACAATATGAATGCACCTTACCATTCTTGAAAACACCGTTTCTCATCGTTCCTTCATATGTAAATCCCGCTTTTTCCAGAACTCCTCTGGAACCAGCATTATAATCGTATGGTTCCGCATAAACACGGATAATATCGAACATATCAAATGCATCCTTACAGATTTCTTTGACAGCCGCTGACATGATCCCTTTACGCCAGTACTCCTCTGCCAGCCAGTACCCTAATTCACCGGACTTTTCATATACATCACTCTGAACAAAGATTCCGATACTTCCTACGACTTCGCCATTTACGACAATTGCCCTTGTAATCTGATGATCTTCACCCTTCTCAATACAATCATTCACATACCATGATGCATCCTCCAATGTATATGGATTCGGAAATACATTTCTTAGATTTGCTGCGATTGCCGGATTATTTGCATACTTTGCTACTGATTTTGCATCCTCTGATTGCCATTTTCTTAATTTGAATTCTGTCATTTTCTCATCCTCCGTTTTCATGATTACACCTTTTTACGTCCCATCTGCCGCTGTATCATTCGAATGGTATCGACTGAATCCATGAGACAATGGTGTCGCTTTTGGTTATTATGCGACATCATTGTCGCTTTGTCAAGTACTTTTTTTCTTTACACGAATCACGATAATAGCAATGAAAAAACAGATGACCACCGGTAAGATTCCCAGTAGTGTCATTCGCTTATCTACTCCCATATTCTTGCTGACTAAAACATCTCCCAGTCCTCCAACCCACCATAACGGAAAGCAAATCAAGATATTGTTTGCAACACGAAAGATACTAATAAATACAATGCCTACAATGAATAATTCCACGAAATCCGGCTCAAATCCGGCATGATGGAGACTATAAAACAGACTGGTCAGCAAAATGGCAACTACTACGCCAAATGCTTTCTCAAAATAATATCTCATGAATGCAAAGAAAAATATGACTTCAAATATATTTGCAATCATTACATAAATGGTTGCCTGAATATATGCAGGGCCAAACAAATTGTTGATGACTCCCCCGCTCTCAGCAATAAATACAAAGGACAACAGGATGCCTAAAATCAAACTGATCAATAACATCTTGACCGGTTTCTCCCACTTAATTCCCGATCGATACAATTCATCCCTTTGATTTAGATAAACTAGTGGAATAATCACTCCCACAATTCCCATCTGACAGATAGAACGTAAAAGCATTCTCAAACCTACCGAGTCCGTGTAATTCATGAGAACACTAAACAAAATAGCCAGTAGTCCTAATACGATAGGCAGTAATGTCTCTTTGGTTGGCTGAAACCTAAACCATACTATTTTTTCTTTTTCTTTCATTTGCGTACTCCTTTTAAAATGTTGATTGGTTACATTACAGACATCATTCTAAAAGGTTACGCAACGTAAATGTCAATCATTTTCTTCGACGTATGTCAAAAATAAATTGGCATCTGGAGTTCTGTGATATACTCCTGTTCCTTGAGATGAATACTCGGTGATAACGTGTATATCTCAACACAATAGTCCTTAATTTTGTAATTCATACTCAAAAGATATTCACACAGAATCTGATACTGTTCATCGATGTTGAAGTACCTTCCTTGATAGCAAAAGCATGCATAATATCCCTCTTCTGCCTCTTGTAGTTGAAACGGGGCGGCTTCCACCTTTTCCTGCTGAAAGAAGCCTATGTAATTATCACAATCCTCTGCATTTCTTCTTCCACTAAAATAACTTCCAATCTGAGGAATGATTTCGTAATTCATCAAATTTCTGTTTTGAAGACTGCTCCCAATTTCCGCAAAGGTTCTTCCGAACATGCTCTGTGACAGTTTCCCGGTGAAATGCTTACACAATAGATATCTTCTCGGTATGTATTCTATTCTTACTTCTGTGTCAATATAAGTGATCTGTTCTTTTGTCTTCTCGTACTGAGAAGTGTATTTCTTTATGACACTCTGTTGCTTTCTTAACTGTTTCAATTCCTGTGCAATCCCTGTCTCGCGTTTCTTGAGACAGAAGTAAAAATCATCAATACTAATCTCGGTTCCCTTTTCTCTGACACATGATACGATTTCATCCAATGAAATACCCAATTCCTGCATTTGCTTGATTAGATGAACACGTCCTACCTGATATGGCTCGTAATACCGATAGCCATTATCCGGATTGGTATATGCCGGTTCGATCAGCCCAATCACATCATAATACCGCAAGGTTCGTTTTGATACCTTGCAAATTTCAGACATCTCACCTATTGATATCAATTCCATCTATGTCACCTCTCTCACCTGATCCTCATACCTATTGCTGATAAGATAATGGTATCTGTAGTTCTGTTACATATTCTTCCGGTCGATCTGTATCATTTGCAGTCACGTGACATACCTGTCGATTTTCACCGGACATATAATATTCCGGATGACGTTCCAGCCAGATTGCAAATTCTCGATATGCACGACTGATATTACTGTATGGCCCGTAAATCATAAAGCAGGCGGCCTGTTCAACTTCTTCTACCTGACGAGATATGACACTGTCACTGTCAATATGATAATTCTGATGATCGACTATAACGCAAACTTCAATATCAACATCTTCTTCTCTGTAATCCAGATCGTGATAGATAGAGAAACCTGATAATGTCTCTATATTTCTGATTCCCTTTAGAGTCTGTCCAAATTCTGCCCACAACTCACTCTCACAATAGTAATTAGGAACTACACGACGTAAAGATAGGACCTGCTGCATCGGTAACTTTTTCATTATGATTTCAATATTTAGTTTCTCGCCCTGATGTTCCAGATCGTTTAGCATTCCTTGTATCTGTCGCAGTCTGTTATTCTCTGCCTGGATTGTTTCTTCTGTCTTTTTCAGCTGATCAAGCAGATTTTGTCTAATCTGTCCAGAATCCCAGGATTTTAGAATGTCTCTCATCTCTTTAACGTTAAAACCCATATCACGAAGTAAAACGATACGATTCAGTTGATCAATCTGTTCTGCAGAATATAGACGATAACCATTCGATTCATCTATAAAACAAGGCACTAACAGCTTCTGTTCATCATAATAACGCAACATCCTGATCGATACCTGCGTGATCCTTGAAAATTCTCCTATCTTAAACATCCCCAAATTCCTCCGTCAACCACTAAAAATGACCTCTTCAACTGATTTACTGTTACACTGACATGATCTTGTTATATATTCAAATTATAGTGCTATATCCATTATTACTCAACATTTTATAACCAATTAAAACACGACCGATTCAAGAGTATAAAACAATATATTTTAACTTGATCGATCGTGTTATGCATCCTATTCAATTTTCATATAAACACATGTTACATTATATATGCCGTATTTACGCTAGACTCCAAAAATCTTCTGATTCTTTAAGAATTTCCTCTGTACTGATGATTGTTGCCTGATAGATATTCTTACCTGTTTTTCTTAGGTAGTGTTTGATTAGATAATATCCGCAGGCATAGCCTGCACAATAAGGCATTCCAACCGGTTTCACACCACGCATTGCCATGGTCTCATCACCGTATAAATAGCCGGAAAGCTTTTTAAAATCTGATTCCATCAAATTTTCCCGAATCGCCGGTTTAATCACATTTTCTAATGTCTCCATTGATGTCTCTGTCACCCATTTACCAATTTTATCCTCACCATACAGGATCGCTTCAAAGTTCTCTGCAAGTCCCTCGGATACAATCATATCTGCAAGTGTAATATTCGGGCTCCACTGCATATACTGCCAACGTACGTTATGATTGGTCTCATGTGCCAATGCTACAGGAAGCATCTTAAGTGAGTGCTCATTTGGAATGATCGTTCCTATGATATATCCCGGAATTCCTCCATCTCCACAATAATCTCCTGTCATGGCAGACATCGGATGATTAGGATCACTCAATAGAACGGTAAAGTAATACTGATCCTTAACCAACTGAATTCCATGTTGTACATATCCCTCTAATGAATCACGAATACTCTTTTCACATGCTGTCCAAAATGCATCATCACTAATCATTTCGATTGCAGGCATACAATCCTCTGAAATCTGCGATGGCATATATCCTCCTGTCATACTGCATGACGATACCACATCATAGCCTCCTGGTACCTCAGCCTTTAACGGCATTCCGATACACTGATACTTAAATTCAAATGGTTTCATCAATTCGTATCTGTAGATGTCATCTCTCTCCTCTACCGGGGCTGCTACTAGCTTGCGATAGATTTGATCTGAACGTATTGTAATAATTTCCATAGTATTATCCTCTTTTCTTCAATGTTTTGTTATTTGTTCGAACGATTAACTGTTTACAATCAGGATGATATACTATTACGTTGCGTCAGAGTCAAGTTCTTTTTTCATTTACTCAATTACCCTGCTTTACAATATCATCTTCTCCTGACAAGATTGCTTGAGCAATTCATTCGTGGTAGAATAACACAGTGCAGCAGACAGATGTCATCCTGACTGTAAATACGAAATATCGTATATTCAGAACTGGGGGAATTAACATGTTCATAGACAAAAACAAAGCTGAAAAAGCATTTATAGAATATACATCACATTATGATATGAATGATGATAAGATTCGATTGAAAATCGAGCATACGAAAAGGGTCAATCAATTATGTGCACAGATTGCTGATGAGATTGGGTTATCAGAAGAAGATGTGGAATTGGCGTGGCTGATGGGATTATTGCATGATATTGGACGCTTTGAACAAATAAAACAATATGGAACCTTTGCCGATTCCGAATCTGTAGATCATGCACAGCTTGGTGCTGATATTCTATTTCAAGAGAGACATATCAGAGATTATATCCTAGATTCTTCAGAAGATAGCTTACTGGAGACAGCTATCAGAGCACATAGTGCATATAGAATTCCAAACAACCTGAATGAGCGAACAAGAACCTTCTGCAACATCTTACGCGATGCAGACAAAATTGATATTATCAGAGTCAATACAGAATTTTCTCTTGAGGAAGTCTATAACGTATCTACAGAGGAGCTTGCCACAGCTGAAATTACTCCGGAAGTGATGAACAGCTTTTATGAAGAACATGCTGTCCTTCGCTCTCTCAAAAAGACTCCTGTTGATAACGTTGTTGGACACATTTCTCTTGTATATGAATTAGTTTATCCGGTAAGTACTCAAATACTAAAAAAACAGGGATATCTAAAAAAGTTAGCGAATTTTCATTCCGAAAATCCGCTAACTATTGAACAGTTGCAAAACATCAACAGACACCTGCTCATAAGAGGATATTTGTAATCATTTTGATCACAGTAACTCACAGGTCACTAAGATTTGAAAATACTGCTACACATTAATAAAAGGAAGGAGCATCTCGGCATTCTCCGGATCACCAGCAACTAGAACAGCATACAAAATGGTAGCATGTACAGGAAGCCATTCTTCTATACGCTTACGATTTATTTGGGTTTTATCAAGATATTTCTGCAGATATTTCTCTGCAAAATCCGGATATATTGTACCTAATATTTTATTATACATTAGACAAATCAGATAACTGTGAGCGACATCACCAGCCGAATCTCCAATCGTCGCAGAATCCCAATCTATGATAACATAGTGTCCATTATCTGATATGATATTGAGTGGATGAAAATCATTATGGCATAGTGCGGTTCCATCCTCCAGTCCTGCAATATAATCCAGTAATTTATCTTTCTGTGACGTAGAAGGAAAAGGAATTAGGGAAATTGCACCGGAACAGTTTTGTTTTGAAGTGGACAAACCCACAATTGGTTTACTGTGAAGTTGCATCTGTAGTGATACAAAATCATCTAAATAAGCATCAATTGCTGCTGCATCTCCTTTCTCTGTTGCACTTAATAACAGATCCTTTAATGATTTACCTGCAACATAATCCATTTCCATTACAATATGTCCTGCCTCCTGATATACACCATGAATATTGGAAACCGGAATACCAGCCTGCTCAGCCAAAGACAAAGCATATCCCTCACGCATAACCACATGCATAACATGACCTTCACTTAATACCTTATACACCATATGGTCTCTGCGATATACCTGACACTGTGCACCGACACCAATTGGATCTCCGTATTTCTCTTGAAAATAATTCCAGTTATTCATACTGTATCCTCCTCGTATAATATTTTT
>CAZVYQ010000015.1:0-56757 GCA_964631375.1 uncultured Lachnospiraceae bacterium
AAAAAAATTAGCGAATTGAGTCAATGTTGCGATATCAGGCTCCGCCAGATTGTTTTCATATTTGTGGATGGATTGCTGTGTCAGATGAAACATTTCCGCCAGCTTTTGCTGACTGAGACCTCTGGACTCACGCAGTTCCTTTAACTTCAACATATTGATCACCTTACTTCCAAGTCTTCTCTTATTGTACCAATCTATACGTTTTACAACTAAACTCCGATAGTTGTAACGCACAACAACACTTGGTTGTAAGGCGAAAGAACTCCAATACTATGAGTTCCTCAAGGATCTATTACTATAGCAATTCCCCATTCACATTCGCTGACTCATCCTCATCTAACGGAATGATCAAGCATTTTTGACCGTCAATCATCTCTGATTTGATCTGATTGACCTTTTGGGGTCTGACACGTAGGACGACGTCGAAGGTTTCAATGGCTTCGTCGGGGATGTTTTCGGAAGCTCCCTTTTCTTCGAGCTGTTGCTTCAGGGTCTTGACTTCTTCTTCGAGGATCATGGCCTTTTTCTTTTGTGCATTTACGGCAAGGGCTTTGGCATCAATCAGGTACTCAGCAGCAGGAGGCATATTGCCGAATTCCTCTGCATAGGATTCCTCGATCTGCTTGACGATCGCTTCCGGGATATTGATTTCGTTCATAAGTGATGGAATCGCATCCTTGGTCATGATAACAGGTTCGGTTTCCTTTGCTTCCGGTTCTTCATGTTCCTCAACGTAGTGACTGATATTTTCCTGAATATTTAACAGGATTTCTTCGCTTTCTTCCTCATCCTCGCCGATGGCGTTTTTGATGATGGAGTGGAAAGCAACCTTCTGCTCGGTAGCAGTTCTCTTAGGGTCACAGCCGAGACCGTCTGTCATGAATTCTGCATGAGGCTCCTTGGCATCTCTAGTGTAATATATGAGAGAATGGATATCAGAGCTGCGGTCTGAAAATGCAGGGAAGATAAATCCGTTATCAGGTGGACATACGACCCAGTCGCGGATACGGGGACCGATGCGGTTCTCATCCTTGCGATAACCCAGACCTGGCTTGGACAGAGCGACAGGGCAGATGGCACATAATATGTATTCATATACTTCCTCAGATTCATCCAGCTTTGAGTTATCACTGGTTTTTGTCATGACATCATAGGCATCATGAAAGAGCAGAATCAGGTAGTTGCCGACATAGTCATAGCTGTTGATGATCATTTCATAGAAGCGATCCAATAGGTCTTCATTTTTAAAATCACTGCTTTTTAATCCCATTAGGAACTGTTGTCTGCCGCCTGCATCCTCTTCTGCAAGTGGAAACTCCAGGTTCAACAGGTTATTACCTACAGTTCCTGACAATGTTTTTTTGGCGATTTCGAGGTACTTATAAAACTCATCATCCTCCAGATTTAAAAAGGTTTCATTCATTTTGACAACAATCTGCTTACTGTTGTCTACATAAGCACCACATAATCTGGTAAAGGTACATTCCTCTTTTTTGTATCTTCTCTTTAGTTCAGCTATATCTTTTTTTGTCATGGTTTATCCTCATTTCGTATGTCTGATTGACTCACCGCATGGAATTATGATTCTGCAAGGAGCAGTTCTATTGTAACGATTTTCGAATTTACCTGCAAGCAGAAAATCTGAATGATCAGGTTTTCAAAGTATATAATCAATGCTATAATTCTTTACAGATTTGAAATGTAGGATTTATCATATAATCGAAGGAGAAGACATCATATGGAACAAAAGAAAGCCAAGATCTCCAGACGACTCTTCAAAGCAGTACTTATTATTCTGGGAGTCTATCTGTTTATTTGTATATTTCTCTATTTCTTTCAGGAAAGACTTATTTTTCCTCCCGCATTCAATCATAATCTTGAGGTCACTGATAACAGTGATATTCCTAATTTGAAACCGCTTGAGCTTGGTATGAGTGATGGATGTAAGCTGTGTGGTTATAGAATAGAGGCACAAAATACGGAATCCAGGAATCTACTGTTTTATTTTGGTGCAAATGCGGAGGATATCTCATCTCTTCCTCACAAAATGCTGAACCTATCTGATTGGAACATTATTTTAATTAATTACAGAGGCTATGATAAAAGTGAGGGTCAACCGAGTACAGAAATCCTTTATCAGGATGCCGTAGAAGTTTACGATGCGATTCTTGGAGAAGGAATTGAATATGACAATATTGTTATTATGGGCAGGAGTATTGGCTCCAGCGTGGCTACCTGTTTGGCTTCTCAGCGTGAAAATTGTGGTTTGATCTTGATTTCACCGTTTGATACTATGGAACATATCGTTACATGTAAATGCCCGATTTTCCCGACCAAGCTTGTATTAAGGAATAAATTCAACTCGGTAAAATATGCTCCGAGTGTAACCACGCCGGTCTATATGCTGGTTGGTACAAAGGATTTACTTGTTCCGAATTCCTTATCCAGAGAGTTGATGACCTATTTTCCAAATGAAGTTCATTATAATGAAATTGCCGGGGTCGGGCATAATACAATTGATGATGCTGATGAATATTGGGTTCGAATTCAGGGTTTTTTGGAGGAATTACAGAACTTGTGAAAAAGAAAAGCCAATACCGATTGGGGTATGGCTTTTCTTATGCTTAATATTATGTTAAATCATTGGCTTTATAATCCAAGAAGAAACTTTATATGCTGATTGATGGTTCCGTCTGCCGGAATTCCGTATGAAAGCTGATATGTCTTAATAGCCTGCTGTGTTGAGGCATCAAGGATTCCTGTAATGTTTCCATTATAGAAACCATACAGTTTTAATTTCTCCTGAACAGTTGAAACCTCTTTTGATACAGCCGGTGTCATTACAGTAGCCGGAACTGTTGCTAATGCAGCCTGTGCCTGACCTGCCGAGAGAATCTGCTGACATTGTTGTATTGCAACTGCCTGAGCTTGGAGCTGAACCAACAGTTGTTGAATTTCTGGGGTCTGAGCCTGTTGCTGCAGTAATGTTTGTTGTGTAACAACGGCTTGAAGCTGTTGCTGTAAAGCAGTTAATGTCGCTGCTTGAGTTTGCTGTATCGCTGCTGTCTGGGCCTGCTGGACAGCTGTATTTGGCTGAGCAGGAGTAACGCTGACTAAACTGGGAACAGCTGCAAACGTAGGAATTGTTAATGACAGAGATAATACGACTGTTAATAATAATGAAATCTTCTTCTTCATTTGATAGCACCTTCCTTTTTAAAAGAGCCTGACTAAGAACGGCTGATTTTAATGTATAAAGACAGTATAGTTGTATTTCTCATAATATGCAACTGAAAAAGAGTTGTATACAGAGAATGAGAATGATATAAAGAAAGTAAGAAAAAATACAAGAGATTCAGGAGGCAGTACGATGGGCTTGGTACAGGGAATTCATCATATTTCTATGAAATGCTGTAATGAGGAAGAGGAGAAACGAGTCATTCAGTTTTATCATGAATTGCTTGGGCTGGAGATCATACGCAGATGGGATAGCGGGTTTATGCTTAATAGTGGAACCGGTTTGATTGAGATTTTTACAAATGGTGATAAACCTTTGGATAAAGGGATCATTCGCCATATTGCACTTGCTGTTTCGGATGTGGATGAGTGTGTGAATATTGTACGTAATGCAGGATATCAGGTTTTCATAGAGCCGAATGACATCGAGATGAACTCTGATCCTGTTTTTCGTGCAAGAATGGCTTTTTGTATTGGACCGTTAGGGGAAGAAATTGAGTTTTTTAAGGAACAATGACCATGCGTAGAACATTATCATATCAGGTAACAGAAGAAGATGTTGCGAATACAGTCGGAGGCTTGGTGAACTTTTTGCTGAAGGATTGTCTGCATCTGAGTGGACGAGAAGTAAGCCGTGCAAAGTTCCTGCCGGATGGTATTCTGGCAGACGGAGTACAGGTCACGGTCAAGCAGAGGGTCGTGGCAGGACAGATACTGACTGTGTGTATCGAGGATACGACGGGAAAAGAAAGTCGTGTTGCACCGCGAGAGGGTGCAGTGGAGATACTTTATGAGGATGAAGATATTGTATTTGTAAATAAGCCTGCTGGGGTTGTCGTGCATCCCTCACATGGTCATTTTTATGATTCGATAGGTAATTATCTGGCTTACCATTATGAACAACTGGGACAGGATGTAATCTGCCGTGTGATTGGCCGGTTGGATAAGGATACTTCCGGAGTTTTGCTGTTTGCCAAGAATCAGGCAGCGGCAGCGAGGATGACGGCACAGAAGAAAAACGGTATGAGTAGCCGCACTTATCTTGCTGTGGTGAACGGTCATCTGCCCGAAAGGTGTGGTGAGATTGATTTACCGCTAGAACGTATGCCCGAGGAGCTGATGCTTCAGCAGGTCAGTGAGAATGGACTTTCTGCACATACGATGTATCAGGTACGACAAGAATATGAGTGCTATTCCTTACTTTCTGTACAGATTGCAACTGGTAGAACACATCAGATCCGGGTGCATATGGCTTCTATCGGGCATCCTCTATTGGGAGATTCACTGTATGGCGGGCAGGATTTTTTAGATACACGAATCAACCGTGCAGCACTGCATTCTGCAGAGGTGACGTGCAGACAGCCCTTTACCGGAGAGCAGATCCGGGTCGAAAGTCCACTTCCGGAGGATATGCGGAAGCTGATAGAGGAGGAGCGTTATGGAGAGTTATTTAATTAAGGACACAACCAAAGAAGAACGAGCCAGATTGTGGCGAAATCACCGGAACGTGAGCGTGTGAGCATTTTATTTGATACATCCTCTTGACAATATGATATCATAATGATATCATATCAATATAAATATGAAACATATATTTAACAAGGAGGATTTCATCATGGAGAAAAAATTAGAGCACAAAAAGAATGGCATGTTTGCCTTGATAACAACCACCGTTTTATATATTCTGGCGATTGTGGGAATCATTTTCGGGGCAATGAGCAGTCCGGCATTGCTGGTAATCAGTCTGGTCTGGGTAATGGTCGGCTGGATTCCATATCTGGGACTAAAGGTATTGAAGCCACAGGAAGCCTTAGTATTGACCTTATTTGGTAAGTATATCGGAACACTCAGAGAGGACGGCTTCTATTATGTCAATCCTTTCTGTACTGCTGTGAATCCTGCAGCCAAGACAAAGCTCAGTCAGAGTGGTGATGTGGCCAGAAATGCAATCCAGCTTGCACAGGGTGCAAATGGAGCACAGACAGCGGAGACGGTGAGTAAGAAGATTTCACTGAAGATCATGACGCTCAACAATAATCGACAGAAGATTAATGATTGTCTTGGCAATCCGGTTGAGATCGGAATCGCCGTGATGTGGAGAGTGACTGATACAGCGAAAGCAGTATTTAATGTAGATAATTATATGGAGTACTTATCGCTTCAGTGTGACAGTGCACTTCGAAACATTGTCCGTATTTATCCTTATGATGTGGCACCGAATGTAGATACAACAGGAGACGGAGTAGCAGACGAAGGTAGTTTACGAGGTTCCAGCGAAGTGGTTGCCGCTCGTATTCGTGAGGAGATCCAGCAGAAGGTAGAGCCTGCAGGACTTGAAATCATCGAAGCGAGAATCACATATCTGGCATATGCAACCGAGATTGCAGCGGTTATGCTACAGAGACAGCAGGCATCAGCCATCATTGATGCCAGAAAGATGATCGTTGATGGTGCAGTCGGTATGGTAGAGATGGCTCTGGATAAGCTAAGTGAAAAGCAGATCGTGGAGCTGGACGAGGAAAGAAAGGCAGCTATGGTTTCCAACCTGTTGGTTGTATTATGCGGCAATCATGATACACAACCAATCGTCAATACAGGAAGTCTGTACTAATGGAATCAGGTAAAAAGCAGGTTCCACTCAGATTATCCGGAAAACTGTACGATGCCATTGCCGCATGGGCTGAGGATGACTTCCGTTCGGTCAACGGACAGATCGAGTATCTGCTGTCCGAATGTGTCAGACAACGTAAAAAAGACGGAAAGTATGTTTCGGAGCATCTGGATGAAGCACCTGAACTTGATATTCACTAGAAATCGCTTGCACCCCTTGACAAAAGCAACAATAGAAACGTATAATCGCTAATAGATACAGGCGTTGACGAAGACAGTAGATCATATTTGAAAGTCTCAGAGAGTCGGGGAGGGTGCGATCCCGATACAAGTATTGTATGATTGAAGATCACTTCCGAGCTTCGGACTGAACGATTGACCATGACCGAAATCAGATATAAAGTGGTGATTCAGTAAGTACCGACGGTGTCCACCGTTATCGGAGACCATATAAAAGCAGACTGTACTTAGGTGACAGGAAGCAGAGTATGATGTATCAGGTGGTAAACGAAGAATAGAAACCCTATGACCTCGTCCTTATACAAGGACGAGGTCTTTCTGCGTCAAAAATGACGCAGAAAACGCTCCGTGCGTGATTAATCATAATCAAAGTAAGAAAGGATGACAAGTATGTACGAAAAAGTATCCACAGACCTGAATTTTGTTGACAGAGAGAAAACAGTAGAGAAGTTCTGGAGTGAGAATGATATCTTCAGAAAGAGTATGGAGAACAGAAAAGAAGGAGAGACCTATACTTTTTATGACGGACCTCCGACAGCAAATGGCAAGCCACATATCGGTCATGTGTTGACACGTGTCATCAAGGATATGATTCCGAGATACCAGACCATGAAGGGCAAGATGGTTCCTAGAAAAGCAGGCTGGGATACCCACGGATTACCGGTCGAGCTGGAAGTAGAGAAACTGCTGGGACTGGACGGCAAGGAGCAGATCGAGGAATATGGTCTGGACCCTTTCATTACAAAATGTAAGGAAAGTGTATGGAAATACAAGGGCATGTGGGAAGATTTTTCTGCAACTGTTGGCTTTTGGGCAGACATGGACGATCCCTATGTGACCTATCATGATAATTTCATTGAGTCAGAGTGGTGGGCACTCAAAGAAATCTGGAATAAAGGATTACTGTATAAAGGCTTTAAAATCGTACCCTATTGTCCGCGCTGTGGAACTCCGTTATCTTCTCATGAGGTAGCACAGGGCTACAAGGATGTCAAGGAGCGTTCTGCAATTGCACGCTTCAAGGTCAAGGATGAAGATGCTTATATTCTAGCATGGACTACCACACCATGGACATTGCCGTCTAATGTGGCACTTTGTGTGAATCCGAATGAGAATTATGCTAAGGTAAAGGCAGCTGACGGCTATACCTACTATATGGCAGAGGCACTGTTGGATACGGTTCTCGGTTCTCTTGAGAAAGAAGAAGGAACGCCAGCCTATGAGGTATTAGAGACCTATCTGGGTAAGGATCTGGAGTATAAGGAATACATTCCGTTATTCGATTTTGCGACTCCGATTGCGGAGAAGCAGCATAAGAAAGCATTTTTTGTAACCTGCGATACCTATGTTACATTGACAGATGGTACCGGTGTTGTTCATATCGCGCCTGCATTTGGTGAGGATGATGCAGTAGTAGGTCGCAATTATGATCTGCCGTTTGTACAGTTGGTTGATGGCAAGGGTCAGATGACTGTAGAGACAGACTGGGCAGGAACCTTCTGTAAGAAGGCTGATCCGCTTGTTCTCAAGGCATTGGAAGAAAAGAGCTTATTATTCTCAGCACCGAAATTCGAGCATAGCTACCCTCACTGCTGGAGATGCGATACACCGCTGATTTACTACGCACGTGAATCGTGGTTTATCAAGATGACAGCAGTTAAGGATGACTTGATCAGGAATAACAATACCATTAACTGGATTCCGGAATCCATCGGCAAGGGACGCTTTGGAGACTGGCTGGAGAATATTCAGGACTGGGGTATCTCCCGTAATCGTTACTGGGGTACACCACTTAATGTATGGGAATGCGAATGCGGACATATGCATTCCATCGGCTCTCGTGAAGAATTGAAGGAAATGAGCGGACGCGAAGATGCTCTGACAGTTGAGCTGCACAGACCGTATATTGATGAATTTACAATTACCTGTCCAAAATGCGGCAAGCCGATGCACCGTGTACCTGAGGTCATTGACTGCTGGTTTGATTCAGGAGCTATGCCGTTTGCTCAGCATCACTATCCGTTTGAGAACAAAGACCTGTTTGAACAGCAGTTCCCTGCACAGTTTATCTCAGAGGCTGTTGATCAGACACGTGGATGGTTCTACTCTCTGCTTGCTGAATCAACGCTGTTATTTAATAAAGCACCCTATGAGAATGTAATTGTACTCGGTCACGTACAGGATGAAAACGGACAGAAGATGAGTAAATCCAAGGGCAATGCAGTGGATCCGTTTGATGCACTCAACACCTATGGAGCTGATGCAATTCGTTGGTACTTCTATATTAACTCAGCTCCTTGGCTGCCAAACCGCTTCCATGGCAAGGCTGTTGTGGAAGGTCAGCGTAAATTCATGGGTACTCTGTGGAACACATATGCGTTCTTTGTGCTTTATGCAAATATTGATCAATTTGATGCAACCAAGTATACACTGGATTATGATAAGCTCCCGGTTATGGACAAATGGCTGTTGTCCAAGCTCAATTCACTGGTTCAGGATGTTGATGATAATCTTGCAGGCTATAGGATTCCTGAGGCAGCAAGAGCACTGCAGGATTTCGTGGATGATATGAGTAACTGGTATGTCCGCAGAAGTCGTGAGCGTTTCTGGGCAAAGGGCATGGAGCAGGATAAGATCAATGCTTACATGACGCTTTACACAGCACTTGTAACAGTCAGCAAGGCGGCTGCACCGATGATTCCGTTTATGACAGAGGACATCTATAGAAATCTGGTCTGCAGCATTGACAAGAGTGCACCAGAGAGTGTTCATCTATGTGATTTCCCAACAGTGGATAAGAAGCTGATCGACAAGCAGCTTGAAAATGATATGGATGAAGTTCTGAAGGTAGTTGTCATGGGACGTGCCTGCAGAAATACTGCAAATATCAAGAACAGACAGCCTATCGCTCAGATGTTCATCAAAGCTCCGACGACATTATCTGATTTCTATGTACAGATTGTTAAGGAAGAACTGAATGTGAAGCAGGTTCTCTTTACAGATGATGTCAGAGACTTTACCTCATATTCCTTCAAACCGCAGCTAAAGACAGTCGGACCGAAATACGGCAAACAGCTCGGCGGCATTCAAAAGGAACTCGCATCCTTGGATGGAAATGATGCGATGGATACACTGAAGGCAGAGGGCTCTCTGAAGTTCGATATCAACGGAACAGAGGTTGTGCTGACCGAGGAGGATCTGTTGATCGAGATGACACAGAAGGAGGGCTATGTATCCGAGGCAGACAACACAGTAACAGTGGTATTGGATGCAAACCTGACTGAGGAATTGATCGAGGAAGGCAATGTGGCAGAGGTCATCAGCAAGATCCAGACCATGCGTAAGGATGCCGGATTTGAAGTGATGGATCACATCAGAATTACATTCAGCAAGAACGAGAAGCTGGAAAAGGTAATCATGGAGCATCAGAATGCGATCGCCGAAAAGGTATTGGCAGACGAAATTACTTTTGAAGGAACACTTGCAGTCAGCAAGGAGTGGAATATCAATGGTGAAACAGTAGTGATCAGCATTGAAAAACAATAAATTTATTAAATAAATTTTACAAAAAGCTTGCGAATCCACTATGGTGGTTTGCAAGCTTTTATTGTATAATTGATACTGAGTGTAAAAATATTTCTCAACACACATCATAGTATGTATTATGAAATGAATGGAGGAGTCATAGTTGATAAAGAAGAACGTATCCGATTTATTTGCCTTTGACAAGGAATTGTTTAAAAGAAGTGTATTATATAATGTCAGGACATTATATCGTAAAACCATAGAGGAAGCCGATGAACAGCAGATCTTTCAGGCAGTTGCATATGCTGTTAAGGATCAGATCATTGATTGCTGGCTGACCACTCAAAAGGAATATGAAAAGCAGGATCCCAAGACGGTTTATTATCTGTCCATGGAGTTCCTGATGGGAAGGGCATTGGGCAATGACCTGATTAATCTGAAGGCATATAAGGATGTGGCTGAGGCACTGAATGAACTGGGACTCAACCTTGATGTTATCGAAGATCAGGAGCCGGATGCAGCACTTGGCAACGGAGGTCTTGGAAGACTGGCAGCATGTTTTCTGGATTCTCTTGCAACACTTGGCTACGCAGCGTATGGATGTGGAATCCGTTATAAATATGGTATGTTCATGCAGAGAATCAAAGACGGCTATCAGGTTGAAGCACCGGATAATTGGTTAAAGGATGGTAATCCATTTGAACTTCGTCGTCCGGAATATGCCAAGATCATCAAATTCGGTGGTAATATCGTTGTGAATACAGATGAATTCGGACGTAATCATTTTTCACAGGAAAACTATCAGTCCGTACAGGCTATTCCATATGATCTGCCGATCGTAGGCTATGGAAATGGTATCGTTAACACACTTCGTATCTGGGATGCTCAGCCGGTAGAATGCTTCCAACTGGATTCGTTTGATAAGGGTGATTACCAAAAGGCAGTAGAACAGGAAAATCTGGCAAAAAATATCGTTGAAGTATTATATCCTAATGATAATCATTATGCCGGCAAGGAGCTTCGTCTGAAGCAGCAATACTTCTTCATCTCGGCAAGTGTACAGGAAGCTGTAGCGAAGTATATGCGAAATCATGATGATATCAGAAAATTTTATGAGAAGGTGATCTTCCAATTAAATGATACTCATCCGACAGTGGCAATTGCGGAGTTGATGCGTATTTTGATGGATGACTACAACCTGGAATGGGATGAGGCATGGGCGATTACAACGAAGACTTGTGCATATACCAATCATACAATTATGTCAGAAGCACTTGAAAAATGGCCAATTGAGCTGTTTTCCAGACTGTTGCCGAGAATTTATCAGATCATCGAGGAGATTAACAGGAGATTCCTGATTCAGGTAGAAGCAAAATATCCGGGCAATCAGGAGAAGATCCGTAAGATGGCAATTGTATATGACGGACAGGTTAAGATGGCACATCTTGCAATTGTGTCCGGTTTTTCCGTTAACGGTGTAGCCAGACTCCATACTGAGATTCTCAAGAACCAGGAACTAAGAGATTTCTATGAAATGATGCCGGAGAAATTCAATAATAAGACCAACGGTATTACGCAGAGAAGATTCTTGCTTCACGGGAATCCTTTGCTTGCAGACTGGGTAACTGCACATGTCGGTTCGGAGTGGATCACAGACCTGCCAAAGATCAAAAAACTTGAAGTTTTTGCAGATGATCCTAGGGCACAGCAGGAATTCATGAATATAAAGTACCAGAACAAAGTAAGGCTGGCAAAATACATTCGTGAGCACAACGGAATTGAAGTGGATCCCAGATCGATCTTTGATGTACAAGTCAAGAGATTGCACGAGTATAAACGTCAGCTGCTCAATATACTGCATGTGATGCATCTGTATAATGTTATCAAAGAAAATCCGGAGATGGATTTTTATCCGAGAACTTTTATCTTCGGTGCCAAGGCGGCAGCTGGCTATCGCGTTGCCAAACTGACGATTAAACTGATCAATACAGTAGCAGATGTGATCAATAATGATACTTCTATCAACGGAAAGATCAAGGTCGTATTCATAGAAAATTATCGCGTATCCAACGCAGAATTGATCTTTGCAGCAGCAGATGTATCAGAACAGATCTCAACAGCCAGCAAGGAAGCATCAGGAACCGGTAATATGAAATTTATGCTGAACGGAGCCCTGACACTTGGTACGATGGATGGCGCGAATGTAGAGATCGTCGAGGAGGTAGGACAGGAGAATGCCTTTATCTTTGGACTTTCCTCTGATGAAGTTATCAATTATGAAAACAATGGTGGTTATCATCCAATCGATATCTTTAATAATGACCCCGATATTCGTAAGGTTTTGATGCAGCTGATCAATGGTTTTTATATGCCGAACGATCCTGAGATGTTCAGAGATCTCTATAATTCGTTACTGAATACACAAAGTACGGCAAAGGCTGACACATATTTTATCCTGAAAGACTTCAAATCCTATGCAGAGGCACAAAGACGCGTAGAAGCAGCATACAGAGATGAAAAGGGATGGGCAAGAAGTGCTATGATCAATGTAGCACATTCCGGCAAATTCACGTCAGACAGAACCATTCAGGAATATGTAAACGAGATATGGCATCTGGATCATGTGTCCATTCAATGAGAATACAATTCGGAAGGCGGAACAACAGATGTACAGCGTTGAAAGCAGAATCAGATACAGTGAAGTGGATGTAGACGAAAAACTCCCGTTAGACGGTATTATTAATTATTTTCAGGATTGCTCTACCTTTCATTCGGAGGATGTAGGAGTCGGACTGGATTATCTGATTTCTCACCACAGAGCATGGGTATTGTCCTCATGGCAGATTATTATACAGCGATATCCGAAGTTTGGAGAACATATTACAGTAGGAACCTGGGCTTATGCTTTTCAGGGCTTTATCGGAAGTCGTAATTTTATTATGACAGATGAGGGAGGGCATCAGGTTGCATGTGCCAATTCTGTCTGGGTCTATCTGAATACTGAGAATGAGAAGCCTGCCAAGTTAGATGAGTTTGAAAGGAATGCGTATGCAGTAGAGCCAAAGCTGGATATGGAGTATGCTCCCAGAAAGATCAGACTGCCAAAGGATTATGTAACATTGAGACCGATCACGATCCTGGAGCATCATCTGGATACCAATCATCATGTGAATAATGGTCAGTATGTCAAGATGGCACTGGGGCTGTTGCCTGATCATCAGGATATTCTACAGATGCGTGTGGAATACCGCAAACCGGCGAAACTGGGAGATGTCCTGCAATCAAGACTGTACACGGAGCCAGGGCGACAAATCATCGCATTATGTGACGATATCGGAGAACCATACTCGGTGATTGAATTCAGTTAAGTCGACAGATATGAGATCAGAAAGGAATATATGCTACATTTAGGAGAAAAACAAACATTAACGATTATCAAACAGGTAGAATTTGGCGTGTATCTGGGAGAGCATATCAACGATCCCGAGGACAAACAGGTTCTGCTACCATCAAAACAGGTTCCTGTGGATAAAAAGACAGGTGATTCTATAGAAGTATTTCTGTACAAGGATTCTAAAGACAGACTGATCGCAACCACCAAAGAACCAAAATTACAGCTGGGACAGACGGCATTACTGAAGGTACTTGAGGTTACCAAGATCGGTGCATTTTTGGACTGGGGACTTGAAAAGGATCTGTTATTGCCCTTCAAACAGCAGACGAAAAAGGTCAGTAGCACAGAAGAGTGTCTGGTGGCTCTGTATATTGATAAAAGCAAACGATTGTGTGCGACTATGAATGTCTACGATTATCTGGAAGCCAATGCACCTTATGAGACAGGAGATCACGTCACCGGACGTGTGTATCAGATCAGTGATCAATTTGGTGCCTTTGTGGCGGTAGATGATCGATATTCCGCATTGATTCCACACAAAGAGTTTTATGGAGATGTGCAGATCAATCAGATCATAGAAGCCAGAGTGACGGAAAAGAAGCCAGACGGCAGGCTGGATCTCGCCATTCGCGAGAAGGCTTATCTCAAAATGGATGAGGATGCTGTCGTAATCTATCAGGCAATGATAGATCGTGGAGGAGAGTTGCCATTTACGGATAAAGCAGATCCGGAGCTCATCAAGCAGGAGTTTGGACTCAGTAAGGCCGCTTTCAAGCGTGCAGTAGGGAGACTTCTCAAAGAGAAGAAGATCGTAATCACGGATCACTCTATTCGAACAACGGCATAGGCTGAAATTGATAAAACATGTGGCAGTGAGCGTTTGGGTGATATATAATAGAAAAAGAGAATATCGGAAGGAGAGAAACATATGATAAAGAATGTAATCAGTACAGATCAGGCACCTGCAGCAATAGGACCCTATTCACAGGCAATCGAAGTGAATGGCATGATATATACATCAGGAATGATCCCGGTTATTCCGGCTACAGGGGAGATCGTACAGGGAATTGAGGCACAGGCACATCAGGCACTTACGAATGTAAAGAATCTGCTGGAGTCTCAGGGCAGTTGTATGGATCAAATCATCAAAACAACTGTATTTATTAAGGATATGAATGACTTTGCAAAGGTTAATGAAGTCTATGCAGGTTTCTTTACAAAAGATTATCCGGCAAGAAGCTGTGTAGAGGTAGCACGTCTGCCCAAGGATGTGCTGATCGAAGTGGAAGCAATAGCAACAAAATAATAGAAATAGATACAATATGGAAAGGAGAATAAGAATATGAAAGTACAAAACATCACAAACATTGATAAGTTTTTCCGGGTTATTGACAGCTGTGAGGGAAAAGTCGAGCTGGTAACAGGTGAGGGAGACAGATTGAATTTAAAATCAAAATTGTCTCAGTATGTTTCCATGGCTAATATTTTCTCAGATGGTACGATTGAAGAACTTGAATTGATTGCATACGAGCCGGCCGATATCGACAGACTTGTAAACTTTATGGTGAATGGCTGATGAGTTCCAGATCAACCAGACAGGCAAACGGATTGTTCCTGAGTATGATTCTTTTATACTTGGGAACGATTGTTTTGTTGTCCTATTTAGCTTCCTATGGGATTGTTTTTGGAAAGATCGTAACGCTACTGTTGGGCGAAGCACTCATTTTGGCACCGGCTATTGTTTTGATCTGTCTGGATAAGGAACAGTGGCGTGAATGGATACCGATTCATAAAATACGGATTTCTACAGCCCTTCTATTGATTGTGTTTTCATATCTGATCATGCCGATTGCCATGTTAGCCAATGCTGTGTCCATGCTGTTTGTGGAAAATGAATTGGTGAGTGCATTTAAAAGCATGACTGAGATTCCACCCGTAATGCTTGTATTAATTGCAGGTATCTATGGACCGATCTGCGAAGAAATCGCATTTCGTGGGGCGATTTTCGGAAGATATAAAAAATCCGGTCATATCATGACGGGAGTGGTTATCTCTTCTGTTATGTTCGGATTGATGCATTTGAATGGGAATCAACTTGGATATGCAATGATCTTGGGATTTTTCTTTGCCATGTTGTCAGAGGCGACCGGAAGTATACTGGCACCAATGATCGTGCATGCAGTCATCAATACACACAATATGATCATGATGCTGATGTCAGAAGATCTGCTGAAGCTGACAGGTGGCGCCGGAGGGATGACAGAACTATCCTATACAAAGGCTGAACTGGTGGCAACCATTGGAGTGTTAATTCCGATTGCTGCATTTTCAACCGTGTTGGCAGTAGGATTATGGCTGCTGATTGCTAGAAATGAAAAACGACTGGATTATGTGAAGAGTATTTTTCGTAAAGGACAGGGAGAGCAGGTGAAACAGCATTATGTGACATGGAGTCTTGTGATCGCAGTGTTGCTTTGTATCTTCGTGATTTTCATACTGCCGTTTCTGCCATTTGCTGCAGTTCAGTAAAAAATGATGAGTACCATGCAATATTTTGCATGGTACTCAATATATGTGTTGGGAGTACTGCAAATTAGGCAGCTCCCTTATGGCATTATAGGGAGATATCAATTGTACCTCCGAGATTAGGGTTCACAGACTGTTCCAGCATCTTGGCCATATCGTCGCCCATGCTCTGAACCTGTTCCAGATTCTGATCAAGAACGGCTACACCAACGTTGCTTAATGTCTGCGATTGTGCCATATACATCGATAATGCAGGTATGTCCATAGCACCAACCTCCTTTCGGCTGCCGTCAGATAACGGCTGCATTTTCCCTATAGTATTTATATCGGTCAAAAGAATAAAAAGTTAATCATGAATCAATTGATATAATTTGAATTGATATCGATCAAATCTAAAATCTCCCATAAATTCCGAAGTGTATGGGTTTTGATCCATAAAATCCTGAAATCTTTGTGCATATTCCTCAGTAACAATACACCAGATCTGTCCCTTGATATCTTGTATTTCCGTAACAGAGTAGTGTGTCAGGTCGGGATAATAAAAACCAAGACACTCCGCAATTGCATCGGCCTCCTCAAAGGATATGGTACCGTCTCCTGCTTCAAAATTTGCATCACATACGACCTGCATCGTATCCAAACCATCAGCGTATTCAATTTGATATTCCTTTTCATATCCAATCACGCCAATGACTAAGACAAATACACAGATGATTCTTCGGTATGCTTTCTGGAGTGTTGATACAGATATAGAAAAGAAAAGCCATAATGCTCCAAAGGCAAAGAACAGATAGCGGTCAACAAAGATATTGGCAGTCATGATCTTTGATATTATGGTTCCAAAAACCAAAACGCCATAATATGTAAGAAATCCGCAAAACGCAAACCAGTCATCCGAAGATCGATCTTTTTTAAAAATAAACCTTACCAGCAAAAAGAGCATCAGAACAGCCAATGCAATCGAGACAAACGCATTTCCTACTGTATAAGGATAACGCAGATATTTAATAAATACAGACAATGTAATCTCTGGCATGGCAAAATAACCGCTAACCGTTTGAAATTGTCGAATTGTTGTGATCATACAAGGCAGATACAGCAAAATGGTTGCTCCAAGACAGATGAACCATCTGCGGATATGCTTGCGGTCTGCCAGAATATAATATAGTAACAAGAATAAGTAAACAAAACCAACAGTTACGAATGCAAAATGATGAGTATATCCTGCTCCGACACTGAACAGCGTAAAGACAAACCAGTTATGTCGTGAACTGTTCTTGATTACTTCATATGCATAGATGGCACTGGCTGTTGCAAAGAAGAATCCCCAACTGTACATACGGATCTCGACACCGTAAAATAACAGATAGGGCATAGTAAAGAGACATATTATAAAGAAATAGGAAGCAGCATTTGAAAAGCGACGGCGAACTGTCGTTGCACCAAGTAACATGGTAAATACCATGGGTATGATGGATGTGATCTTCATGACCTGAATGTTATATCCCCAGATGTCTGTCATGAGTTTTAACAGAATATTGTAAAACGGAGGAAGTGTATCATTTGCAGAACGACTGAGAACACCGGCCATATTCGTTCGAATGAGACTGGCTGTGAAGGCTTCATCCAACCAGACATTGTTGTTAAAAATCAAAGAAATATATACAATTGTACCAATGAAAACTAAGAAAAATGCCGTAAATGAGGCTTTTTTTTGTTGGTTCATCACAATCATCGCTCCTTGTTTAAACATAGTATCATAGTTGCAGTTGAAAAGAAAGTTTATTTTTGCTATACTGTTGTGGATGTGAAGCATCAAAAAGAGGGTGTGCGGATTATGAGAAAGATGCAGTTATTGGGGATAGAACTTAGAGACTATTCCGTCAAGGAATCTCTGAGACTGGTAGGACAGTATCTGAATAATGCAAGGCTTGACACGATCTGCTTTTTATCGACAGATACCTTGCTGAATGCAAGAGAAGATAAAAATCTGAAACTCTGGCTGGAGTCGATGGATCTGACGATCCCGGTGAGCGAGGAGATTCTCCATGCAGCGGGGATTACGAATCGCACTAGGATTAAGGAAGTCATAAATAGTACTTTTTACAGGGAATTTATCAGGAGACTTTCTAATGAAAAAAGGACGATGTTTATTCTGACGGAAACGCAGAGTGTACTGGATGCTTCGCGAGAGTATATAGAGAAAAATGCAGCCGGAATACAGATCGTCGGTACATATGCTTTTGAGAATCTGACAGGAGATGAAGCCACGATTATCAACGATATTAACAGTGTGGTACCTGATATCGTGATTTCAAGGCTGTCATCACCAAAGCAGGAACAGTTTGTATTTGAAAATAAAAGTAAGATTAATGCGAAGATCTGGATCGCGTTAAAGGATACATTTGTTGCAAAAGAGAACGCAAAAGGATTAAAGTTTGAAAAATTGAGCAAACTGATTGAGAAGACCATATTTAGGAGAATGGTTACTAAATATGAGAATGATCAAAGCAAGGGAGACTCATAGATGTTTTTTCTCAAACAAGGATCCGCAGTGAAAGATTATCTGGCCATTCTGTTAGGAACCGCATTGATGGCGGTGGCTATCAAAAGCATTTACGATGCAGCTGGACTGGTTACGGGCGGATTTACGGGAATATCGATTATGATCAAAGGAATGTCCGAAACCTATTCAGGTAAGGGCGTTCCTTTGTGGTTTACCAACCTTTTGTTAAATATCCCTTTGTTCACAGTGGCCATTTTGTTGAAGGGAAGCAGATTTTTATGGAAAAGCCTGTTTGGAACTTTTTTTCTATCTGTATGGTTGTATGTACTTCCCCTCTTTGTTTTGATTCAGGAGGATATCTTTTTGACGGCACTGTTTGGAGGACTGCTTGGTGGAGCCGGAATTGGAATTGTGTTACGTGCAGGTGCCACAACAGGCGGCGTGGATTTATTGGCAACCTTAATTCACGATTATTTCAGACATTATGCAGTAGTACAGATTATGATGGTCATTGATGCAATGATTATTATATCCGGTGCTTATATTTTTGGATTTAACCGTGCATTATATGCCGTGCTTGCAGTCTATATTACCACAAGGGTCTCGGATTTTATGATTGAAGGTTCAAAATTTGCCAAGGTAGTATATATTATTACGGAAAAGTACGAAGAAACTGCATTGATGATCATGGAAGAACTGAAACGAGGAGCTACGGCACTGGATGCAAGAGGTATGTATACAGGTGAGGAAAAGGATGTCCTGTTTTGTGTGGTTTCAAAAAAGGAAACGGTACGTCTGAAGGAAATGGTTTATCGCCTTGATCATAATGCGTTTGTAATCGTAACCGATGCAAGAGAGGTGCTGGGAGAAGGGTTTGTCATGGAAAGTGCATAAATATCAAAGATTTTCTCTTTCCTTTTTTGTGTATTTGTATTAAAATGTGAGATAGGTATGAGCATACAGCAAAGGAAGTGAGATTATGATATCAAACCAGACGCTTCAAAGTACAATAGAAGGCTTGAAGGCCATTACAAAGATAGATTTTGCCATCGTGGACATGGATGGAAAAGCAATTGTTTCAACCATATCGAATGATTTTGATTATGAGTCCATGGCAGAGAGCTTTGCGGTTTCGGCGGCTGACAGTCAGGAGATACAAGGCTTTCAGTTTTTAAAAATCTTTGATGAACAACAGCTAGAGTATATTTTAATCGTACAGGGTGATAGTGACGATTCTTATATGGTGGGCAAAATTGCCGCTTTTCAGATACAGAATCTTCTGGTAGCATATAAGGAGAGGTTTGATAAGGATAACTTTATTAAGAACCTGTTGCTGGATAATCTGTTATTAGTGGATATCTATAATCGCTCCAAGAAGTTGCATATAGAGACTGAGGTCAAACGGGTTGTGTTGTTAGTAGAGACGTTGGGTGAGAAGGATACCAATTCACTGGAAAGCGTACGCGGTCTGTTTAGTACAAAATCAAAGGATTTTATTACAGCTGTAGATGAGAAAAGCATAATTGTTGTCAAGGAACTAACAGAGCAGGAATCCTATGAAGAGGTTGAAAAGACGGCAAGACAGATTCTGGGCGTGTTTGATTCAACAGCACGGGAGGGCGTGCATGTTGCATACGGAACAATTGTAAATGAGATCAGAGAGGTAAGCCGATCTTATAAAGAGGCTAAAATGGCACTGGATGTAGGCAAGATCTTTTTCAATGAAAGAGACGTTGTAGCCTACAGTGAATTGGGCATCGGAAGGTTGATCTATCAGCTGCCGATTCCACTCTGCAAGATGTTTATAAAGGAGATATTTGACGGAAGATCACCGGATGAATTTGACGAAGAGACACTGGTGACTATCAATAAGTTCTTTGAAAACAGCCTGAATGTTTCCGAGACCAGTCGACAACTCTATATACATAGAAATACACTGGTTTATCGACTGGACAAACTGCAAAAGAGTACAGGACTTGATTTAAGGGTTTTTGAAGATGCCATTACCTTCAAGATTGCACTAATGGTAGTCAAATATATGAAGTACATGGAGAACTTTGAGTATTAAGTGTGTGGTACTGCATAGAGGAGAGATGAGAAATGATTAAGATGGAGGGAGTAAGCAAGTCTTATTCTACCGGTACGCCGGCATTGAATAATGTCAGCCTACATATCAGAAAAGGGGAATTTGTTTTTATTGTAGGTGACAGTGGATCAGGTAAATCTACACTGATCAAACTGCTGCTTCGGGAGTTGACACCTACCGAAGGACGTATCGTAGTCAATAATTATGAGTTAAATAAACTCAGAAGAAGAAAAATACCCAAATTCCGTAGAAATATTGGAGTTGTGTTTCAGGACTTCCGATTATTAAAGGACCGTAACGTTTATGAGAATGTTGCATTTGCTCAGCGTGTGGTCGAGACTCCAAACAGACAGATTCGAAAGAATGTACCGGCAATGCTGTCTTTGGTTGGACTTGCGGAAAAATATAAGGCAAAGCCAAAGCAGTTATCGGGAGGAGAGCAGCAAAGAGTTGCACTTGCACGTGCTCTTGTAAATAATCCACCGATTTTGCTGGCAGATGAGCCGACCGGTAATTTGGATCCCAGAAATTCATGGGAGATCATGAAACTGCTTGAGGAGATCAACAAACGAGGAACCACTGTTCTTGTCGTAACACATAACAGAGAGATCGTAAATGCCATGAGAAAGCGGGTTATTACGGTTAAGAAGGGTATTATCGTAAGTGATGAAGAGAAGGGTGAGTATATAGATGAGGATTAGTACACTGGCTTATACCTTTAAACAGGGTTTTAAAAATATTTTTCGGAACAAGACCTTTTCGTTGGCCTCTATTGCAACGATTGGTTCCTGTGTCTTCCTGTTTGGATTGTTTTATTCCGTATTATTGAATTTTCAGAACATTGTAAAGGAAGCACAATCGGGTGTGGCGATCACGGTATTGTTTGATGAAGGAATTTCAGACGAGAGAATACAGGAGATCGGAAATGAGATCTCAAACAGGGCTGAGGTTGCTAAGGTTAATTACATATCGGAAGAGGCAGCATGGGAATCCTTTAAGGTTGATTACTTGGGTGAATATGCAGATGGCTTTGAGGATGATAATCCATTGGAGGGCTCATCGAACTATGAGATTTACATGAACGATGTCTCCAAGCAGCCGGCACTTGTCACCTATCTGGAATCCTTGGACGGAGTCAGAAAGGTAAATCGTTCCGACATCACTGCGGATACCTTATCGAATATGAATGTCTTGATCGGATATGTTTCGGCCGGAATTATCTTTATCCTGTTAGCAGTATCGATCTTCCTGATCAGTAATACAGTAGTGATTGGTATCTCTGTCAGAAAAGAGGAGATTTCGATTATGAAGCTGATAGGTGCAACGGATTTTGTCGTGCGGTCACCATTTGTCATAGAGGGTATCATAATCGGTATTATCGGATCGGCTCTGCCATTGGTTGCAGTTTATTATATTTACAACAATGTTATCGTATATGCGATTGAGAAGTTTTCTTCTCTTTCAGATATATTGAAGTTTTTGTCAGTCGATGAAGTGTTTTATACATTGACACCGATATCCATTGCTATGGGGGTAGGGATTGGATTTCTGGGCAGCTTTTCAACAGTGAGAAAGCATTTAAAGGTTTAACCGGGTCTGGGGAGAGACGTAAGGGGTCTGAAGATATGATGAAACGAAATTGGTTGCGTTTGATCGTTACCTTAATCATGACTTTAATCATAGCGGCAGAGATGCCGCTTGTTGTGCGTGCATCCTTGACCAATGAAGTAATAGAGGAGAGCCAGAAGGCTGTGGATCAGGCCAATCAGGATAAGAAAAACCTGCAGTCCGGACTGAAGGATATCAAGACCCTTCTTAAAAATCTGGAAAGTGCGAAGGACAATCTTGAAAATTATGTGACACAGTTAGATGCCAATCTTGCAGAATTGACTGCCAGAATTGAAGAGTTGAATGAACTGCTGGATGAAAAGCAGGCAGAAATCAATCAGACACTGAAGGAATTAGATGAAGCAAGGATACAGGAAGAAGAACAGTACAATGCAATGAAGAAAAGAATCAAGTTCATGTATGAGCAGGGAAATACCTCGTACATGGAAATGATCCTGTCTGCGGAATCATTTGCAGATTTTTTAAATAAAGCAGAATTTATTAATAAAATATCCGAATATGACAGAAATATGCTGGACAAGTATATTGCAACCAAGGAAAGTATTGAAGCCAAAGAAAAGCAACTCTCGGAAGAACAGGCAGAACTGGAGGATGTAAAGGCCAGTATTTCAGCTGAGCAGGAGTCAGTTTCAGCTCTGATTGATGCGAAGGAAACTGAGATTGTTTACTATGAGTCGGATATTACTAATAAAGAACAGGCTGTCAAGGATTATGAAGCAGAAATTGCTGCACAGGACGCCATGATCAGGGAACTGGAAGCAACGATTGCCGCAGAAAAGAAACGTCTGCTGGCAGAGAATAAATCAGCGATTTCCTATGATGGCGGACAGTTTAAGTGGCCGGCACCGGACTATAAAAGGATATCAGATGATTATGGAATGCGTATGCATCCGACACTTGGTGTTCAGCAGTTTCATAATGGGATTGATCTGGCGTCTAATTCAGGAACGAGGATATTAGCGGCATATGACGGTGAAGTTGTGGCTGCTGACTATTCCGCTACGATGGGCAACTATATTATGATCGATCATGGTGATGGATTATATACGATTTATATGCATGCCTCTGCACTGTTAGTATCTAAGGGAGCACTTGTTGTCAGAGGTGAACAGATCGCCAAGGTGGGTTCAACAGGCAGAAGTACAGGACCGCATTTACATTTTGGAGTCCGATTGAACGGAAGCTATGTATCACCTTGGAATTATATACAATAATGGAAATGGAAAGCTGTGTAATCTATGAAAAATAATAAAAATCTGTTGATTGGCCTCTTGATTGGACTGGTAACCGGTATATCATTATCTGTCTTTGTATGGAGCCTGATTACAATCATGTCTCCGCGTGAATCTACAAATGCAGTGACTGCGGGAGCAATAGACTGGCCGGTTGTGAATGATAAGCTGGAAAAAATTCAAGACACAATTGATTTGTATTACAAGGATGAGATCAAACAGGAAGATCTGGTAGAGGGAATTTACAAGGGCTTTGTGGCCGGTCTGCAGGATCCGTATTCTGTTTATTATACAAAAGAAGAGTATAACGAACTGATGGAAAGTTCCTCGGGAGTCTACTGTGGGATTGGAGCATATCTGATGCAGGACGGAGAAAATGTGATCGTCATGCGGCCGATACCGAATTCACCGGCAGAAGAAGCAGGAATGCAAGCCGGAGACCGCTTTCTAAAGGTGGATGACAACGATGTTTCAGGCGAGGATGTTACTACGATAGCTGCCCGTGTCCGTGGCCCGGAGAATACACAGGTGACGGTCGAGGTCAAGCGTGAGGGCGAAAAAGATCCGTTGGTCTTTCACATGGAAAGACGTGAGATTGAGACACCTACTGTCGAGTATGAGATGATGAAGGATCAAATCGGATACATTGCGATTCTGGAGTTTGATGAGATTACAAAAACACAGTTTCGGGCAGCGTTGACGGATCTCACGGATCAGGGTATGAAGTCTCTGGTGCTGGATCTGAGAGATAATCCGGGAGGCAATCTGGACGCAGTTGTAGAAATTGCGGATGAAATTCTTCCGGAAGGTATGATTGTATATACAGAAGATAAATATGAAAAACGACAGGAATTCAAATCAGATGCGAGACAGTTCATCGATCTTCCGATGGCGGTTTTGATTAATGAAAACAGTGCCAGTGCAGCAGAAATACTGGCAGGTGCAATCAAGGATTATGAGGCAGGAACATTGATCGGAACGACCACCTTTGGGAAGGGTATTGTTCAACAGGTTCTTCCGCTGGGAGATGGTACAGGAATCAAGGTAACAACCTCAAAATACTTTACACCTGACGGAAATGATATTCATGGAATCGGTATTGCTCCGGATATAGAATTGGAGTTTGATGAAGAGGCATTTGAAAAGGATGAAAATGCAGACAATCAGTTGGATCGTGCAATAGAGATATTAGAGAAAGAGTAATCAGACACACACATTAACGAGAGGATAACCGTATGGATCATTTTGAACTTGTATCTGAATACAAGCCTACCGGTGATCAGCCCCAGGCGATAGAGGATCTGGTAAAGGGCTTTCGTGAAGGCAATCAGTTTCAGACACTGCTTGGTGTAACGGGCTCCGGAAAGACCTTTACAATGGCAAATGTCATTGAGCAGTTGAATAAACCCACACTGATCATTGCCCACAACAAAACTCTGGCAGGGCAGCTTTACAGTGAATTTAAAGAATTTTTCCCGAACAATGCTGTTGAGTACTTTGTGTCGTACTATGATTATTATCAACCTGAGGCATACATTCCGTCTTCGGATACTTATATTGAAAAGGATTCCTCCATCAATGACGAAATAGATAAGCTACGACTTTCTGCCACTGCATCGCTGGCAGAACGCAAGGATGTCATTGTGATATCGAGTGTATCATGTATCTATGGAATCGGAAGTCCAAAGGATTATATTAATATGATTGTTTCTCTGAGACCGGGTATGGAGAAGGATCGAGATGACATTATTCGAGAACTGATCGGTATCAGATATGAGCGAAGTGAGATGGATTTTCACAGGGGTACCTTTCGCGTACGCGGTGATGTATTGGAGGTCTTTCCTGCATGGGAAGGAGATCGTGCGATCAGAATTGAGTTTTTTGGAGATGAGATCGAGAGGATTTCAGAAATCGATGTGCTGAACGGAGATGCCAAGGCTATATTATCACATTTGTCTATTTTCCCGGCATCGCATTATGTAGTACCTGCTGAGCAGATCATGTGTGCTACAAAGACGATGGAAGAAGAACTCAAGGAGCGCGTGAAGTATTTTAAGAGTGAAGGAAAGCTGCTGGAGGCACAGCGGATATCCGAGCGGACGAACTTTGATATTGAAATGCTGCGTGAAACAGGTTTTTGTTCCGGGATAGAGAATTATTCAAGGCATATGAACGGAACTCCGGAAGGAGCAACTCCCTATACATTGATGAATTATTTTCCTGATGATTATCTGATCATCATAGATGAGTCTCATATCACAATACCACAGATTAGAGGTATGTATGCAGGAGACCGTTCCCGTAAGACAGTTCTTGTGGATTATGGCTTTCGTCTTCCTTCTGCAAAGGATAATCGCCCCTTGAACTTTGAGGAGTTTGAGAGTAAAATAGATCAAATGATGTTTGTATCTGCGACTCCGTCAGTGTACGAATCTGAGCATGAACTTATGCGGACAGAACAGATTATCCGCCCGACAGGTCTGCTGGATCCGGAGGTGGTTGTGAGACCGACTGAGGGACAGATCGATGATCTGATAGCGGAGATTAACCAAGAGGTTAAAAAGCATAACAAGATTCTCGTTACAACACTAACCAAGAGAATGGCAGAGGATCTGACAGAATATATGCGAGAGGTTGGCATTCGCGTTAAGTATCTGCATTCGGACATTGATACATTGGAACGGGCTGAGATCATCCGTGATATGCGTCTGGATGTGTTTGATGTACTGATCGGAATCAATCTGCTCAGAGAGGGACTGGATATTCCGGAGATTGCTCTGGTAGCAATTCTGGATGCTGATAAAGAGGGCTTTCTGCGTTCGGAAACTTCATTGGTACAGACGATCGGGCGAGCTGCCAGAAATGCAGACGGACATGTTCTCATGTATGCCGATGTGATGACAGACTCTATGAGAAGCGCTATATCTGAGACGAACAGACGACGGGCAATCCAGCAAAAGTATAATGAAGAACATGGAATCACGCCACAAACAATAAAAAAGGCAGTGCGAGATCTGATCAGCATATCCAAGGAAGTTGCTGCAAGTGAGGCACGGATGGAGAAAGATCCAGAATCCATGGATCGTAAGGAACTCGAGAAGCTGGTTGATGAAGTAACCAAAAAGATGAAAAAAGCAGCCGCAGAGTTGAACTTTGAGGCCGCAACAGAGTTAAGAGATAAAATGATCATCCTGAAGAAACAGCTCCAGGAGATGGACTCATAATTAGTAGTATAGCGGAGGAATCCAGTGGGAAAAATATCAATTGTGATACCAACCTATAATGAAGCAGATAATGTAGGCAATTTGGCCAACCAGATTGATTATGCTTTGCGTGGGATAGAATACGAGATTATTTTTGTAGACGACAGTACAGACAATACACCTGATATGATCATGAAAATACGAGAAGAGAATTCGAGAGTCCGTATGGAACATCGTACTACAGAGAAGGGCTTGGCTACTGCAGTATTGAAGGGCTTTGGCCTGGCCGAGGGTGACTATATTGCGGTAATGGATGCAGATTTACAGCATCCACCCCAAATCCTGCGGTACATGTATTATGTAATGGAGAGTGGGGCAGATTTTTGTGTTCCCAGCAGATTTATCCCGGGTGGTTCTGACGGTGGTCTCGGACCATACCGTAAGCTTGTTTCTGGCGTTGCCCGATATATTGGAAAGATCCTATTGCCTTGTTTGAGACATATTACCGATCCAACGAGCGGTCTGTTTATGTTTAAGAAGGAAGTAATCGCAGGAGACTGTGATCTGCAACCGATTGGATGGAAGATTCTGATCGAGGTGTTGGCTCTTGGCAGTTATACAAAAGTGGTTGAGATCCCATATAAATTTCAGGCGCGACCTACAGGAGAATCCAAATTATCTTCGAAGGTTACGGTCGAATATATCAAGCAGGTATTCGGGCTCATTAAACGCGGCAGGAAATATAGTGGTGTCACCGTAGAAAGATGGTCGGTAGACCGTATGAAGTCAATGGAGAAATAAAATGGTCTTTAGTTCGACGATATTCTTATGCTTTTTTTTGCCGATTATGATCATCGGCTATTATATACTTCCTAAGAAGCTAAAAAATCTTTATCTTCTTTTGGGAAGTCTATTTTTCTATGCATGGGGAGAACCCAAATATATCTTCATCATGCTGGCATCCATTGCAGGAAATTATTGTTTTGGAATGCTGGTACATGTATTCTGTTCAAATCCCAAACTTCGTAAATGGATGATTGTCCTCACAATCATTTATAATCTGGGCATTCTGTTTTATTTTAAATATTTTGTGTTTGCGATAGAATCCATTAATGAAATGTCAGGTGCCGGTCTGACAGTACCCGAGATTGTACTACCAATCGGGATATCCTTCTATACGTTCCAAGGGATGTCCTATGTCATAGATGTTTATCGTGAAGAGGGAGAAACAGACGAGAGCGGCCAGAGGCAGAGCTTTGTACAGAAAAATCCGTTGAATCTGGCACTATACATATCCATGTTTCCACAACTGATCGCAGGTCCCATTGTCCGTTATAAAGACATCAGGGATTCACTGACAAATCGGGTATTAAATGCTTCCCGTTTTGCATCGGGTATAGAGAGGTTTATCATAGGACTTGCAAAAAAAGCGATACTTGCAAATACCATTGGTGAAGTTGCAGATAAGATCTTTGCAGGTGATTATACTATGATGGGAACCGGTACGGCATGGCTCGGAGCATTATGCTACACACTGCAGATTTATTATGACTTCTCAGGCTATTCTGACATGGCAATCGGACTGGGCAGGATATTTGGCTTTGATTTTATGGAGAATTTCAATTATCCGTATATTTCACGTTCGATTACTGAATTCTGGAGAAGATGGCATATCTCACTTTCCTCATGGTTTCGTGATTATCTGTATATTCCGCTTGGTGGAAATCGTAAAGGTATCATCAGGACGTATATTAATTTGCTGATCGTTTTTCTGGCGACCGGTTTTTGGCATGGGGCTGCATGGGGATTTATCATATGGGGTTTGTGGCATGGTCTGTTTATGGTAGTGGAACGACTCCTCAAGATCGGCAAATGTAAGCCACTGATCAAGAATGTGAAACTTAGAAGTGTATGTAACTGGCTGTATACGATGATCGTCGTGATGCTTGGCTGGGTTTTGTTTAAAACCGTCATGTTAGAGGATGCTCTGTCCTATATTGGCGTTATGCTGCATACACATACTCCTGATTATATCGCATTTACCACGAGGTATTATCTGGACAATAAGCTGATTTTTATGTTGGTCATTGCAGTTATTGCTGCATTGCCATGGAGAGAGCTTCTTCCGGGTCGTGCTGGCAAACTGTTAAACGAACTGAATACGCTTCCAGCAGTTCATCCGGCGGTTATAATCAGAAGGATTCTACTGATTGGTCTGCTGATCATTTGTATGATGTTTATCATGAACAATACCTACAATCCGTTTATTTATTTTAGATTTTAGTGTCAATATAAGACTGTGAAAGGAGCCGACATCCATGAAGAATAAAGTATTAAATATTGTGTATTGTGTCATTTTCATGGCGATTATTATTGTGCCGGCACTTTTGACCAATACAAAGGAAAATCAGATTTCACTCATTGACAACAAAGCGTTGACAGAATGGCCAGAGATCGATTGGAGACTGACGAACAGAGAGCAGGTTGAGGCATATGTGGATGATCGAATCGGGTTTCGTGAAACAGCAATCAATTCTTATATTGAGTTGAATGACGAATTGTTTTCCGTAATGGTACATCCGCTGTTTATGTATGGAAAAAACGGGCATATTTTTTATAAGGATCCCGATTATATCGCTGCGTATCAGCATTTGAACACAAATACACAAATGCTGGATTCTTTTACGGTTTTTCTGGAACAGACACAGGACTATCTGCAGCAGAAAGAAATTCCTTTTCTGTATTTCGTATGTCCGGATAAAAAGACGATTTACAGTGAGTATTTTCCGGATACCATCAACGTAGACCAACAGAAGACTGGCGTTACGGATTATTTGAAGAGAAAGCTTGCAGATACGGATGTTAATTACATCATGCCGATCGAGGAACTGTTGGAAGCAAAACAGGATAAGGTTGTATATAATCAGAAATATGATGCGACACATTGGAATGAGTTTGGAGCCATGACTGCCCATAAGCTCATTGATGCACAGATCCAGCAATGGTTCACAGATGTCCCTGCATTGACAGAGGATGATTACGATCTCGAGTTTGTTCAGGTAGATTCATTGGATATTGCAAAGTTTCCGATTGATGAGAAGGTTCCGGTCTATTCTCTTAAGCAGGACACGAGTGGAGATGCAACAGAATATCTGATACCGTATTTGGAAAATTATACAAATACATTTTATTCACACTATATGAATGAGGCTGCACCTAGTGACAAAATCTTGTTGGTGTTTGTAGACAGTTATTTTGGCAGTTATCAAAAGTATTATAACAATCGGTTCAAGGAGGTGTATTTTGTACATCGCCAGAATTATGATTATTTACAATACTATGTCAATCTGTTTTTCCCGGATGCAGTCATTTTTGAGACTGCGGAGCGAAGCATTTCAAGTGAGATGCCGCTTCTGGCTGACTTCCATAATTATATCTATGAGCCACCCTATACACAGGAGAACAGAACGACGGGAACAAAACCACTTGAAATTTCCATCTATGATACAGAAGGTGCACGTTTAGAGGGAGACAGACTGATTCTGGATACGGATGCACAGGAATCCATAGTGAGTATGAACGGGATATACTCATGTGAGGGATATGATGCGTCGAAGATACACATCTATGCACATGCGGGAGAAAAGTATCTGGAGACGGATTATGACAAGCTCGAGCGGGATGGAAAGGAAGCCGGAGAACATCATTTTTCAATCAATATTCAGAGACGGTATCTGGCAGAGGGAACAATTCAGCTGTTAGCCGTAGATGAAGAAACAAATGAAGAATATCAGTTAAAGACAATTGAGGTAGTATATGAGTAAGGAATTAACAAATTTTGATAAACGTCATTATATCCGCATACGTGGAGCAAATGAACATAACTTAAAAAACATATCCATTGACATACCCAGAAATGAACTGGTCGTATTAACTGGACTCAGTGGTTCGGGAAAGTCTTCTCTTGCGTTTGATACGATCTATGCAGAGGGACAACGCCGATATATGGAGTCACTGTCTTCCTATGCCAGACAGTTTTTGGGGCAGATGGAAAAGCCGGATGTTGAAAGTATAGAGGGACTGCCCCCGGCGATTTCCATTGATCAGAAATCAACAAACCGTAATCCGCGTTCCACAGTCGGAACGGTTACAGAGATCTATGATTATTTCAGATTGCTCTATGCCAGAATAGGTGTTCCACATTGCCCGGTTTGTGGCAAAGAAATCATGAAACAGTCAGTCGATCAGATGGTTGATGAGATATTGAAATTGCCGGAAGGGACAAAGATCCAGCTGTTGGCACCGGTAGTTAAAGGCCGTAAGGGTGAGCATGCCAAGGTATTGGAGCGTGCGAAACGAAGCGGTTATGTGAGAGTGCGTGTGGACGGGAATCTGTATGAACTATCAGAAGAGATCCCCATGGATAAAAATATCAAGCATAACATTGAAATCATTGTAGACAGACTCATAGTCAAGGATACGATTGCCAAGAGGCTGACGGATTCTATCGAGAATGTACTGGCTCTTGCGGATGGCTTGTTAATGGTAGATGTTGTAGGCGGAGAGCAGATCAATTTCAGCCAGAGCTTTGCATGTCCGGACTGTAATGTCAGCATCGACGAGGTGGAACCCAGAAGTTTTTCCTTCAACAATCCGTTTGGAGCGTGTCCGGTTTGCTTTGGTCTTGGATATAAAATGGAATTTGATGAAGAACTGATGATTCCTGATACTTCTCTGAGTTTGTCTGAAGGAGCAATCAGTGTAATGGGCTGGCAGTCAAGCAATGATCCTGCAAGTTACACCTATGCAGTTTTGCTGGCACTGTCAAAGCACTATGGATTTAGTCTGGACACACCATATGAACAGTTACCCGAGAATATCAGAGATATACTCATACATGGTACTCATGGTGAGGAAGTCAAAGTACATTACAGAGGCATGCGTGGCGAGGGAATTTATGATGTTGCCTTTGAGGGTCTTATTAAAAATGTAGAACGTAGATACAGAGAGACGGCATCTGATTCGACAAAACAGGAGTATGAATCATTCATGAGGATCACGCCATGTAATGAATGTCAGGGGATGCGTTTAAAAAAGAGTTCACTTGCAGTTACAGTCTGCGATAAGAATATTTATGAAGTGACAGCGATGTCAATAGGCATATTGGTTTCTTTTATGGGTGAACTAAAGCTGACCAAACAACAGGAGATGATCGGACATCAGATCTTAAAAGAGATCAGATCCAGAATCGGTTTCCTGATGGATGTTGGACTTGATTACCTGACATTAGCACGGGCAACCAGTACTTTATCCGGAGGAGAGGCACAGCGTATCAGACTGGCGACACAGATCGGATCCGGTTTGGTTGGAGTTGCATATATTTTGGACGAGCCAAGTATCGGTCTGCATCAGAGAGATAATGATAAGCTATTGAATACATTGAAGCATTTGCGTGACCTTGGCAACAGTCTGATCGTGGTGGAGCATGACGAGGATACAATGCGGGCTGCGGACTACATTGTAGATATAGGTCCGCGAGCAGGAGAGCATGGCGGTGAGGTGATTGCTCAGGGTACAGCAGAAGAGATTATGCAGGTTGAAAATTCGATTACAGGTCAGTATCTGAGTCACAGAATCGTGATACCTGTACCCAAAAAGCGAAAAAAACCTACGGGCTGGATTAAGATTGTAGGTGCAAGAGAGAATAATCTGAAGAATGTTGACGTAAAGATCCCACTCGGTGTTATGACCTGCGTAACCGGTGTGTCGGGATCCGGAAAGAGTTCTCTGATTAATGAGATACTGTACAAAAAACTGGCGAAGAGTCTGAACAGAGCGAGGACAATTGCCGGAAAGCATACAAGGATTGACGGAATCGAGTACCTGGATAAGGTCATTAACATTGATCAGTCACCGATCGGCAGAACTCCGAGATCCAATCCGGCAACCTATACAGGCATGTTTGATCTGATCAGAGACTTATTTGCATCGACCGCAGACGCAAAGGCCAGAGGGTATAAGAAGGGGCGTTTCAGTTTTAATGTCAAGGGCGGACGCTGCGAGGCCTGCACCGGAGATGGTATTTTGAAGATTGAGATGCACTTTCTGGCAGATGTCTATGTGCCATGTGAGGTCTGTGGGGGCAAGCGATATAACAGGGAAACTCTGGATGTAAAATACAAGGGTAAAAATATATATGATGTACTGGATATGACTGTTGAGGAAGCATGTACCTTTTTTGAACATGTACCCTCTATCAGAAATAAAGTTGAAACCATGAACAATGTCGGTTTGTCTTATATTAAGCTTGGACAGCCGTCAACGACATTATCCGGAGGAGAGGCACAGCGTATTAAACTTGCAACGGAGTTGTCCAGAAGAAGTACAGGAAAGACAATCTATATTTTGGATGAACCGACTACGGGACTGCATTTTGCTGATGTACATAAGCTGGTAGAGATCCTGCAGCAGTTGTCAGCAGGCGGAAATACAGTGGTAGTCATCGAGCATAATCTGGATGTTATTAAGACTGCGGATTATATCATCGATATGGGACCAGAAGGCGGAGATGGCGGCGGAACCGTGGTTGCGGAAGGAACACCGGAGCAGGTGGCAAAAAATAAGAAGTCATATACCGGAGTCTACATCAAAAAGATGTTGGAAGAAAATTGAATAAAAACATTGAAAAAACAGCATTTTAGGTTATAATGAATTATGTATGTTTAAGCAGGTTACAAATGGAAAAGATTAAGATAGAGACTATAAGATGACCGTAAGCTAAGAATTCAAGCAATTTGAAAGGGGAATATTCAATATGGTCTATACAGATATAGGAATTGATCTGGGAACAGCCAGTATATTGGTATACATCAGAGGAAAAGGCGTCGTATTAAAGGAGCCTTCTGTTGTTGCATTTGACAGAGATACAAATAGGATCAAGGCAATCGGTGAGGATGCGAGACTGATGCTTGGTAGAACACCCGGCAATATTGTTGCAGTCAGACCGTTGCGACAGGGGGTTATTTCAGATTACACGGTTACAGAGAAAATGTTGAAGTACTTCATACAGAAGGCCATTGGCAAAAAGACCTTCAGAAAGCCAAGAATCAGTGTCTGCGTACCAAGTGGTGTTACAGAGGTTGAAAAAAAGGCCGTTGAAGATGCTACATATCAGGCAGGCGCCAGAGAAGTAGCAATTATAGAGGAGCCAATTGCAGCGGCAATCGGAGCAGGAATCGACATCAGTAAGCCATGTGGAAACATGATTGTTGATATTGGCGGTGGTACGACTGATATTGCGGTGATTTCACTCGGCGGTACGGTTGTCAGTACTTCCATCAAGATCGCCGGTGATGATTTTGATGAAGCAATTGTTCGTTACATGCGTAAGAAACACAATCTCTTGATTGGAGAGAGAACAGCTGAGGATTTAAAGATTAAAATCGGTACTGCATTTAAGAGACCGGAAGTTGATTATCTGGATGTCAGAGGACGTAACCTGGTAACCGGTCTGCCGAGAACCGTAAAGGTTTCTTCTGAGGAAACAGAGGAAGCTTTACGTGAGACAACCTCTCAGATCGTAGAGGCTATACATGGTGTGTTGGAGAAAACTCCACCTGAACTTGCGGCAGATATCGCAGACAGAGGTATTGTCTTGACCGGTGGTGGCAGTCTGTTAAGAGGACTTGAGGATTTGATTGCATACAAAACAGGTATTAATACCATGACCGCTGAAGATCCTATGACAGCAGTTGCGATCGGTACCGGTAAATTCGTAGAATTCCTGGCAGGAGATAAAGATATACAGAGTACCTAATTTTGTGTTAAAGAAAAAACAGTTTGTGTCGATATATAACGTATAGGTGGGGTCAAAAAATCTAAAGATTTTTTGACTGCCGTACGTTTGCAGGTGATACAAGGTAGCCTGACATTTACAAGTAAATGTTAGGTTGCAAAGCATCTACTTGCAAATGCCGGGCGAGTACATGGACGTACTGTAATTGCACATGAGAAAGAGGTGACAAGTATGGTAAAAGGTCTGTACACGGCCTATACAGGAATGATCAATGAACAGAACAGGATGGATATCCTGACGAATAATCTGGCCAATTCGGCGACTACCGGCTTCAAGAAGGAAGGGGCAACATCAGAGGCATTTTCTGACGTGCTTGCAGTAAAGATCAAGGATACTTCGGAGGCCAATATTCCCAAAGCATTAGGATATATGAATATGGGTGTTAAGATCGGTGAGAATTACACCGATTATTCGCAGGGCGCTTTTAGAAACACCAATAACACGTTTGATTTAGCATTGGCAGGAGATGGGTTCTTTAATGTTGAATTCACGTCTAAGGGTGGAGAAACTAAGACCATGTATTCAAGAGATGGCAGTTTTACCTTGAATGCCACAGGACAGCTTGTAAACAAAAACGGAGATTTTCTGCTGGATACACATGGTAATCATATTACACTGAATCCTTTGATCGAGACAACCATTGAACGAAACGGAGGAATCTACCAGAATGGAGCTTTGGTAGCGACTATTCAGGTATCTAATTTTGAAGATTACAATTATCTTGAGAAGTACGGTGAGAATTATTTGCAGACGGTGGAGGGTGCAACCGAAATCGCATCAGATGCAACAGTCCGTTCAGGCTATTTGGAAGCATCCAATGTACAGGTAGTATCAGAGATGGTTGAAATGATCAATGTGACCAGAGCATATGAATCCAATCAGAAGATCGTACAGGCAATGGACAGCAGTCTGGAAGTAGCTGTGAACCAGGTCGGAAAGGTATAATGAGGTGGTATAGATGGTAAGAGCATTATGGTCGGCAGCAACAGGAATGATTGCACAACAGAATAATGTAGATACGATTGCAAACAATCTGGCAAATGTTAATACTACAGGATATAAAACAGAAACCAATGAATTCAAGTCCTTGTTGTATCAGACGATTCAGACAAAAACCACGACCGCAAACGGAGATGCGAAGCCAATAGGTGCTCAAGTCGGACTGGGTGTCAGAAATGCAGCGATTACTTCACAATTTAAACAGGGCTCACTGCTTGCCTCAGAAAGCAAGACAGCACTTGCGATCAACGGAAAAGGTTTTTTTGCATTGCAAGGAGAGGACGGACAGGTTTATTACACCAGAAATGGTAACTTTCAGTGGTCTGTCGGAAATGGAAATGTAATGACATTGACCGATTCCGAAGGACATCCGGTCAAGAGTACGACTGGTGCAAATATTGTACTTCCTGCAAATTATGCGGCAAATAAAGTGGAGATTGATGAGGCAGGTAGGATTATGTATCCGAATGCACAGAATAATCTCGTACAGGTCGGGGCTTTGAAGGTAGGTCTTTATCAGTTTCAAAATCCTGCCGGATTAGATAAGACAGGTGACTCTATGTTTCATGTCACTGCAGCTTCAGGAGCAGCATTAAACGAGGAAACCAACGCTAACGTACAAAAGAGTGAGATTCGACAGGGCTATTTGGAGGGCTCCAATGTACAGGTGGCTGATGAGATGGTGAATTTGATCGTAGCACAGCGTGCTTATGAGATGAACTCAAAAGCAATACAGGCAGCCGATGAGATGATGGGTCAGGCAAACCAATTAAGAAGATAGTAGTTGCCTAAGGAGGAAACCATATGTCCATGGATATCGGTACTTTATATAACCAATACATAACAGACACAACGCAATCCAATGCAAAGACATCCTCTATCAACCAGACAGTCAACAAGGACATGAAAAATGCCAGTGATGAGGAGTTGATGGATGCTTGCAAGGAGTTTGAAGCATATTTTATCGAACAGGTTTTCAAAGGAATGCGAGATACGGTTATCCCGGCAGAGGAGAAAACCTCAATGACCATGAAGGATTACTTTGAAGACAATATGTATCAGGAATATGCAAAGAACGCATCTGATCAAGGAGATTACGGAATTGCACAGATGTTGTTTGAACAAATGAAACGTAATTACGAATTATAGACAAAAGAAATGTTGTGGAGTCGTACTTGTCCCACAACATTTCTGCGTATATGGAGCAAAACAATGGAAGTCATATCCGGTTATGTAGAACACATTATTTACAGAAATACCGACAACGGTTATACAGTCATGGAAGTGGCAGCAGATGGTGAAGAGATTACCTGTACAGGCTCGCTGCGTATGATTGATGAGGGAGAGTTTATCGAGGCAACCGGAGAATATGTCAGTCATCAGGTTTATGGAGAGCAGTTTGCCATCAGACAGTATGAGATCAAGGTGCCGGAGGACAAACAGTCGATCGAGCGGTATCTTGGTTCTGGAGCCATTAAGGGATTGGGAGCTGCATTGGCAGGACGTATCGTGAAAAGGTTTGGAACAGATACTTTCAGGATCATTGAGGAGGAACCGGAGCGGCTTGCAGAAGTCAAGGGCATCAGCGAAAGAAAAGCAAGAGAAATTGCCATGCAGGCAATTGAAAAGCAGGACATCAGAAAAGCCATGTTGTTCCTGCAACAGTATGGGATATCTAATTCACTGGCAGTCAAGATCTATGACCGGTATGGTATGGATACCTATCGGATAATAGATGAAAATCCATATTTACTTGCAGAAGATATACAGGGTGTAGGATTTAAAACAGCTGACGAGATCGCTGCAAAGGTTGGAATTCATACAGATTCGGATTATCGGCTGCGAAGTGGAATTCTATATATATTGTTGCAGGCTTTGGGAGAGGGACATATTTATCTGCCAAAAGAGGAACTGCTTAGCAGAGCAGAAAGTGTTTTACAGATTCGACAAGAATATATTGAAAATCAACTCATAAATTTAATGATGGATAAGAAAATCGTCTTGAAACAGCAGGAAGAACAGACAATAGTGTATGCAATGAGTTATTACTATCTGGAACTGAACTGTGCAAGGATGCTACATGATCTGAATGTCACGTCATCAGAGCAGGAAGGTGATATCGACCTAAAGCTCTCACGTTTGGAGGAGAAATCAGATATCATATTGGAAGGACTTCAGCGAGAAGCGGTGATCGGAGCCGTTCAAAACGGTGTATTCATTATAACAGGAGGCCCCGGAACAGGAAAAACAACGACCATTAATATGATCATTCGCTACTTCGCCGCAGAAGGCTTGGACATTCTGTTGGCTGCACCTACCGGAAGGGCTGCCAAACGTATGACGGAGACAACAGGTTATGAGGCGAGAACCATACACAGAATGCTGGAAGTGGGCGGGGGGACAGATGCAGAAGCTGCTACGGTTTTTGAACGGAATGAGAGTAACCCGCTAGAGGCAGATGTGATTATCATTGATGAGATGTCGATGGTAGATATCACATTGCTTTCTGCACTGCTAAAAGCTGTTTCCATCGGCACCAGACTGGTCATGGTCGGAGACATCGATCAATTGCCGTCAGTGGGACCGGGAGCTGTACTTCGAGATATCATTGACTCACAAGCCTTTCATGTTGTGATGCTGAAAAAGATCTTTCGACAGGCAAGCACAAGTGATATTGTCGTAAATGCACACAGAATTAATCAAGGCGAACATCCGATCATGAATAACAAAAGCCGTGATTTTTTCTTCCTGAAACGCGATGATGCAAATGTTATTCTGAAGATCATTGTCACACTTTTACGTGAAAAATTGCCTAAATATGTGGATGCAACACCTTACGATATTCAGGTACTGACTCCTATGCGAAAAGGGCTTCTCGGTATTGAACGTCTGAATCCGATTTTGCAGGAATATCTGAATCCTCCCGATACGAAAAAGAGAGAGCGGGAATATGGAGAAGGTCTGTTTCGCGAGGGCGATAAGGTTATGCAGATCAGAAACAATTACCAGATTGAATGGGAGATTCAAAGCAAGTACGGGATTCCGGTCGATAAAGGACAGGGAGTATTCAATGGTGATATGGGGATCATTACAGAGATCAACAGTTATGCAGAAACGCTGACTGTGGAGTACGATGAACACAGGTTGATCACCTATTCCTTCAAACAGCTTGACGAATTGGAGTTGGCATATGCGATTACCATACATAAGGCACAGGGAAGTGAATATCCGGCAGTAGTGATTCCACTGTTATCAGGTCCCAAGATGTTGCTGAATCGCAATTTGCTGTATACAGGTGTGACGAGAGCCAGAAAATGCGTGACATTGGTTGGCAGTGAAGAGGTCATCTACAGAATGACAGAAAATGCAGAAGAACAGAAACGATATACGAGTCTTTCTGAACGAATCAGAGAATTTGATCATTCGATGTGAGGAAGAAGTATGCTGAAAAACATCCTTGAGATACTGTATCCGTCCAGATGTCCACTTTGTGGAGATATTGTTATGCCAAAGGGGCAGCTGGCCTGTCCAGAATGCAAACTTCATGCACCATATGTGACAGAACCAAGATGCCAAAAGTGTGGGAAAGCTCTACGGAATACAGAGGATGAATATTGTTATGACTGTCGTACACATGGACATATATACGATAGAGGGTATGCATTGTTTACTTATGATGATATGATCAGGCAGAGTATTTATCGATTTAAATATGAAAACAAACGTGAGTATGCCGCCTTTTATGCAGAACAGATCGTGCTCAGATTGAGCGAGCAGATCACAGCGTGGCATGCGGATGCTATCATCCCGATTCCTTTGCATCGATCCAGGGAACGGTTTCGTGGATTTAATCAATCAAAATTGATTGCAGATAAGGTGGGAAAGCAGTTGTCTATTCCTGTTTTATCGAAGATTGTAATCCGCGAAAAGAAAACAATTGCACAGAAAGAGTTAAATCATACAGAACGGCAAAATAATTTGAAAAAGGCTTTTAAAATAAGCCAAAATGATGTAAAATTAGATACAGTCATATTGTTTGATGATATCTATACGACTGGAAGTACAATTGATGCGGTTGCTGCCTTACTGAAGAATACAGGAGTAAAGAAAGTATTCTTTATCACGCTGTCCATAGGACAGGGAAGGTAACAGGCGATCATGATTGTAAGGAGGAACACAGGATGAACGTAAGAAATTGTAAGAAATGCAACAGACTGTTCAATTATATTGCAGGACCACCAATATGTCCGGCCTGCAAAGAAGATCTTGAAAAGAAGTTTCAGGAAGTAAAAAAGTATATTCAGGATAATAAAACCGTTCCTTTGGTTAAGGTTGCAGAGGAATGCGAAGTGGAAGTTTCTCAGTTGAGACAATGGGTCAGAGAAGAGAGACTTGTATTTGCCGAGGGTTCCGGTATGGCTCTTGAATGTGAGGGCTGTGGAGCACCCATCGTGACAGGACGTTTTTGTGATAAATGTAAAGCAGCAACCATGAATGATTTGTTGGGTGCAGGCAGACAGCAGGCAGCACCACAGCAGCCACAACGCAAGAAGGATCTGACAGAAAATCCGCGTATGCGTTTCCTGGATCAAAAGTAGGAGTAGTAGGTTTCGATATGTTAAATGAAGAGAGAATCCGATTAATGACAAAAATGGCTGCCTATGAAGAAAACGAAGGTAAGAAAACGATACCGATCAGTAATTATTTCAGAGGCGATTATATTAGTTTTCAAGTGGTAAAGGGTGCGTTGAGTGCAACGGTAGCCTTTTGCCTTGTGATTGCAATGTATGTATATTATGATCTGGAGATTTTCTTAGAGGATATCTATAAAACAGATCTGGTATCTTTGCTTAAAACAGTAGCAACAGCTTATGCAGCGATTTTGATAGGATATATGCTGATCTCCTACATTGTCTATTCCTATCGTTACACAAAGGCAAAACAAAGTCTGCATCGTTATTTTATGCAGTTACGTGAACTACAGGCCATGTATGAAAAAGAAGGCAAGCGATAAGCCAACGTAGGTTGAAAGGATATTGAGAATGACCACTTTACTTGAATTAAAAGAGCGAATGATTAGATTTTATGCAAGATATGAGGTATATATCCAGCCGGTGCTGAAGTTCTTTGCGGCACTGCTTGTTTTGATCATTATAAATACAAATATTGGATTTATGAGCCGGCTGAAGAATCCTGCAATCGTGATCATTGTGGCGTTGATTTGCTCTTTTCTGCCAACGAATATTATCATTGTATTTGCAGCGGCATACGTCGTTTTACACATGTATGCATTATCAATCGAGTGTGCGATTGTTGTCTTGTTGATTTTTGTTTTGATGTTTGTTCTGTACTTCAGGTTCTCACCGAGAGATTCTGTAGCAGTTTTGCTGACACCGATTTGCTTTGCCCTGAAGATACCATATACGATGCCACTTGCAATGGGTTTTGTGGGAAGCCCTATGTCGGCAGTATCTGTAGCAAGTGGAACCATTGTGTATTACATTTTAAAGTATGTCAAAGACAATGCAACACAGCTAGGCAATATGGAATCAGACAGTGCTGTAACGAATTTTAAATATGTTGTAGACAGTATCATTGATAATAAGGCAATGTTTTTGATGTCCATAGCATTTGCAGCAACCATTATATTGGTCTATATGATCAAGCGGTTATCGCTGGATCATTCCTGGAAGATTGCACTCGGAGTTGGTGCAATAGCTGATATTTTAATTATCTTTATAGGTGATTTGTCGTTGGATATCAATGCAAATCTGGGAGCTACCATACTTGGAACGATAGTATCTGTCCTGATTATTATTGTCCTACAGTTCTTTGTGTTTAATGTGGACTATTCCAGAACTGAGTATGTACAGTTCGAGGACGATGAATACTATTATTACGTGAAAGCGATTCCGAAGATATCAATGACGACTCAATCAGTGAAAGTAAAAAGAATTCATTCACAATCAACACCAAAGAGATCTGAATAAAATGAGAGTTATAGGATGTGGCTGAATGGAACATTTTTTTGAACAAGTAGGTGTATTTTCAGATAAATATCTGTCATGGCTGACGATTCCGAAGGTCAACCCAACTGATGTAATAGAGATATGCATTATTTCTTTTCTTGTATATCACTTGTTGGTATGGATCAAGAATACAAAAGCATGGGCTTTGCTCAAGGGAATTATCGTGATTCTTGCATTTGTACTGGTTGCAGCGATTTTTAATATGACGACGATTCTCTGGATCGTATCTAAGATTTTCAGTGTTGCTATTATGGCAGCAGTCATTGTATTTCAACCGGAACTTAGACGTGCATTGGAACAGTTAGGGAAGAGAAACATTTTCTCTGCCTTGTTTCCGTTCGATAACAACAGGGTTGCGGGAGAACTATTTAGCGACAGGACGATGCATGAAATTGTCAAGGCAAGTTATGAGATGGGTAAGGTCAAGACAGGTGCCCTGATCGTAATAGAGCAGATGGATTCTCTTCTTGAATATGAGAGAACCGGGATTATGCTGGATTCCATCGTATCCAATCAGATATTAATCAATATTTTTGAGCATAACACACCATTACATGACGGAGCAGTGATTGTACGTGGTGATCGTATTGTTTCAGCAACCTGTTATCTCCCACTGTCGGACAATATGGAACTTAGCAAAGATCTTGGTACGAGACACAGAGCCGGGGTCGGGATTTCTGAATTGACAGACTCATTGACGATTATTGTCTCGGAAGAGACCGGAAGAGTTTCTGTAGCAATGGGAGGAGAATTGTATCGTAACATTGATGCGGATTTTCTACGAGAGAAGCTACAGTTAATCCAGCATAAGGTTTTGGAAGAGAAAAAATTCAGACTGTGGAAAGGAAGGCCGAAGGATGAAAAAAAAGCTGACGAATAATATCGGCCTCAAGATTCTTGCGGTCGTTGCTTCAACCTTGTTATGGCTGGTAGTAGTCAATATTGATGATCCTGTTAATTCCAGAACCTTTTCTTCCATTCCGGTAGAGGTGATTAACGGTGACACCATAACAAAGGAAGGAAAAGTATATGAGATATTAGACGACAGTGATACGATCAGTGTCGTAGTAACTGCCAAACGTTCTGTATTGGAGGAACTCAGCAGAGATAACATCAAGGCCACGGCAGATATGATGGATATGACATTTATGGATACCGTCGCAATTGATGTGAGATCCAACAGGTATGCGGATCGTATAGATTCGATCGTACCAAGGACTAAGAATCTAAAGGTAAAAATAGAGGATCTGGTACGTAAACAATTCTCAATCGAAGTAGATACGATCGGAACCCCGGAACAGGGGTATACTCTCGGAGACATTTCTACAAATGTCAATGTGGTTTCCATATCAGGACCGGTATCGATGATATCAAAGATTGTACGTGTTGCGGCTGAGGTTGATACCTCAGGATTGAAGCGGGATATATCAACAGATGCTGCTTTGGTGTTGTTTGATGTCAATGGAAATGAGGTCGCAAGTGATCTGATCAAATCAACTGTCGAATCGGTTCATGTAAACGTTGTGATGCTGCAGACGAAGGATATTCCACTTACCTTTGCAGCTAAGGGAAATACAACGAATGATTTTGGAATGACAGGTCTCGTAGAGGCTTCACCGTCAACCATTACTGTTGCAGGAAAGGGTTCTGCATATACAGGTCTGGAAAGTATGGCAGTAGATACAGAGGATCTGGGAGTAGAGGGAGCCACAACTGACGTTGAAACAGTTATAAATATCAAAAAGTATCTTCCAAAGGGTGTAGTATTTGCAAATCATGATTTTGACGGAAATGTATCGGTGAAGGTTTATATTGCACCTTTACAGATCAAAGAGATCGAATTGACGACAGATCATATTTCATTTACAAACATTCCTGGGGGATATGAGGCAGTACTGACCGATATTGGAAGTTCGATTTATATGAATGTCAAGGGACTTGGAGATGAGTTTACACAACTGGATGGCAGTACGTTATTTGGTGTGATTGATGTTGGTGCGGTATTACCGGAGGTGAGTGAGGAAACAACCACTCTGACCGGTTTTTATGCAGGGCAGGTCGTGTGTGCATTCCCGGCAGGAATCACAGAGGTCGAACCTAAGACCATGCATTTTATTCTCAAGAAAGTTGGAGAAGAGGTACAACAAGAAGACTTATCCGGAGGCGAGCAGGACAATGAGTAGATTATTTGGAACAGATGGTGTCAGGGGTGTAGCCAATTCAGAATTAACCCCATTATTAGCAATGCAGTTAGGTCAGGCAGGAGCGTTTGCTCTTACAAAACACAATTCACACAAACCCACGATTATGGTAGGGTGTGATACGAGAATTTCAGGAGATATGCTTGCAAATGCACTGATGGCAGGTATATGTTCAGTGGGTGCAAATGCTGTTTATGTTGGTGTTGTACCAACTCCGGCAGTGGCGTATCTGACTAGAAAGTACAAGGTAGATGCAGGAGTAGTTATATCAGCATCTCATAATCCGGTGGAATTTAACGGAATCAAATTCTTCAATGGTGAGGGATATAAGCTTTCTGATGCCATCGAAGATGAGATTGAAGGTTATATCAATAGTGGTCTGGAGGGAATACCGTTTCCGACCGGTGCCGGTGTAGGGAAAATCAAATATCGTACCGATGCCAGAGAAGAATATATCAACCATGCCAGAAAGGCAGTATCAGTTGATTTGACCGGGCTGAAGATCGTGGTAGACTGTGCAGAAGGTGCTGCGTATTATACTTCGATTGAGACGCTTAAGGAAATGGGTGCAGAGGTGATTGCAATCCATAACAATCCGGACGGAACTAACATCAATGCAAACTGTGGTTCCACACATCTGGAAGAACTGATGGCTAGAGTCGTATATGAAAAGGCTGCTTTGGGTCTGGCATTTGATGGAGATGCTGACAGATTGATGGCGGTTGATGAAAACGGAAAACAGGTAAACGGCGATGAATTGATGGCGATTGTCGGTTACTATATGAAGAAGAAAAAGAAACTGAAGAATGATACCATTGTTGCTACAGTTATGAGCAATCTGGGATTTTTCCTAATGGGAGAAGAAAAGGGCATCACAATTGAAAAGACTAAGGTCGGAGACAGATATGTTCTGGAGAGAATGTTGGAGATCAATGCGACACTTGGGGGAGAACAATCGGGTCATATCATCTTTTTAGATGAGAATACGACCGGTGACGGTTTGCTCAGTGCGTTGCATCTTTTGGAAGTATTGGTGGAGAGTAAAAAACCTCTGTCACAGTTAGCCAAGATCATGGAAATGATGCCTCAGGCACTTGTGAATGCAAAAGTTCCTAATCATAAAAAGGAATCCTTTATGGAGTATCCGGAAATTGCCGAAGCCATTGCCACACTGGAGAAGCAGTTTGACGGAAAAGGCCGTGTCCTGATCAGACCATCCGGTACAGAACCGATGGTACGTGTCATGATCGAAGGAAAGGATCAGACAGTGATCGATGAGGAAGCAAAGAGGCTGGCAACACTGATTGAAAAGGTAATGCTTTAGTACTTGTGATGTGATTCAAAGAATGCTATACTATCATTTAGGGATATAGTAGAAATGGAGGTATACGGGTAATGGTAAGCCAGAAGGTGGTTATCAAGAACCCCACAGGGCTGCATCTAAGACCAGCGGGGATTCTATGTAAGGAAGCAATGCAGTTTAAATCACTGATTACTTTTAACTTCAGAGAGAATACAGCAAATGCAAAAAGCGTACTGAGTGTACTTGGAGCCTGTGTGAAGTGTGGAGATGAGGTAGAGTTCATCTGTGAAGGCGAAGACGAGGATGAAGCACTTAAGACGTTGATTGCCGCAATTGAGAACGGTCTGGGTGAATAAACATATATACAGTACTCATATATGCAAGATAACAAAGTCAGTCCCAATCACGGGGCTGACTTTGAATCTATACGGATATACTCAAAGAAAGGAAGTAGAAAGACATGGGGCTAAACGAGTAATACGAAACAAATTATCCATCATTGTGAAATACAGTGTAATTTATCGACTCCAACAGCAGATAAGTTGCTAAGTTACATATCGTACAGGGAATATGTATTCTAACAAATGAACCTGAGAAGTACATTACTTAAAAATCATAAATGGAGGATAATATAAAATGTTAAATTATAAGAGATATCAGAGGGTTCCGGTTATTGACTACCCGGAACGTGAATGGCCCAATAAGCAGATTGAAAAAGCACCGATCTGGTGCAGTGTTGATTTACGTGATGGTAATCAGGCACTGATCGATCCCATGGTGGTAGAAGAAAAGATGGAGATGTTTCAACTTCTCGTTGATATGGGGTTCAAGGAGATCGAGATTGGATTTCCGGCTGCATCACAGATTGAATTTGATTTTCTCAGGCAGCTTGTTGACCGTAGAATGATACCTGATGATGTCAGAGTACAGGTATTAACCCAATGTCGTGAAGAACTGATTGACCGCACCTTTGAATCCATTCAGGGGATTAAACAGGCAATTGTACATATCTACAATTCTACATCTACGTTACAAAGAGATGTGGTATTTGGTATGAACCAGGAGGAGATCATTGACATCGCAGTTAAGGGTACACAAATGGTCAAGGAGCGGGCAGCAAAATTCCCCGGCAAGATCATATTAGAGTATTCTCCAGAGAGCTATACAGGAACAGAGGATGATTTTGCTATGCGGATCTGTACAGCAGTTCAGGAAACCTGGGGTGCAACAAAGGAAGATCCTGTTATCATGAATCTTCCCGCTACAGTCGAGATGACGACTCCCAATGTCTATGCAGACCGAATTGAATGGGCAGATAAGCATTTTAAGAACAGAGAATCGATTATTTTAAGTGTGCATCCGCACAATGACCGAGGTACCGGAATTGCGGCAACAGAGCTTGCTTTACTTGCCGGTGCTGAGAGAGTGGAAGGCACTCTGTTTGGCAACGGAGAGAGAACAGGCAACATTGATGTATTAAATATCGCTTATAATATGTTTTCTCAGGGAATCAATCCGGAACTTGAGATAGAACATATCAATCATATTGTTGAGGTCTATGAGAGATGCTGCAAGATGCCGATCCATGACAGACATCCATATGCAGGAAAATTGGTATTTACCGCATTTTCTGGCTCTCATCAGGATGCGATCAACAAGGGAGTCAAGGCAATGCGTGAACGTCAGTCTCAAGTCTGGAGTGTGCCTTATCTTCCGGTGGATCCCGCAGATATCGGACGTGAATATGAGCCGATCGTTCGTATTAATTCACAATCCGGCAAGGGCGGCGTGGCATTTGTTATGGATACATACTTTGGATTCAAGCTTCCTAAGGGAATGCACAAGGAGTTTGCAAAGGTGATCCAGTTGATTTCAGAAAAGCAGGGAGAGGTTTCTCCGGAGAGAATCATGGAAGCGTTCAAGGAGGAGTATATCGAACGGAAAGAGCCTCTGCATTTTAGAAAACTAAAGGTGGATGACACCAGTGACGCAAATGACTCACAGTTTGATACACATGTAGAACTGACCTATACACTTTATGGGATTGAAAATACCGTTGATGCTGTCGGAAATGGTCCTATTGACGCTGTACAGCGTGCTTTGAAGGAGTCAATGAATATTCATGTAAAGGTTCTGGATTACGAAGAACATGCATTACAGGGTGGTTCCAATGCACAGGCAGCAGCATATATTCATTTGCTGGATGAGGAAGATGGCAGAGTTACCTATGGTGTCGGTGTCAGCTCCAATATTACAAGAGCATCCGTCAGAGCGATTTTCAGTGCAGTCAACAGACTGGGTCTTGCAGATCAGAAATAATTATATATGATAAAATGAGAACTCCTGAGGATGAAATCAGGAGTTCTTTTAAATTAATTTAAAGTAGAAGTAATCAGTGTAGAAATTGTATTTTTTGCTCTTTATGAAAATGATTATAAATGGTCTGTAAAATAATCAAGAAGACTAAGAAGTATGCAGTCATATAAACCGGGAAATAGTACTTAAAATAGGAGGCAGGTGCCAGAATAAATACGATAAACCAATGTGCGATCAGTCCACCTGTCACAAAGAAAGTAAACCAGCGTTTTTTAAATAACGATACCAGAAAAAGGATGACGGTGATCATACAAGGTATAAAGAGATTATAGGACAAGGTCTTGATGACACTCAGTCCAAAACTCAGTAGTTGTCTGAGTCCCATGCCCTCCAGGGTGATTCTAAAAGGCTGTGCCGCGTAACAGAATGCCCCCCAGCGTGTTTTTAAAAATACATCAGGATTGTTCATGCAGATTCGCTTCATTGCTGCAGCATATTCAAAGAAATCAGCTATTGTAGCTTCCGGTCGGACGCCAATAAAACCATCCTGATATAGGATTAAAACATCCTCATAATTGATATCTCCATAATAATCATTGATTGCTGAAATTGCATCAAGTGACAGATATCGATCTACGATGTCCAAGTCCTTTTGATTAGATGCATAATCCAGACCGTTCCGATACATATTTGTAATTGTATATGCATAAAATGGCTTCATACGATCATCGGCAGCAGCTCCCATTTCTCTGGCAAATAAACCGTTTTGCGGAATGGAGATGAGATATTGGAGTGCACAAGATGAAAGGATTATGATCAAGGCAGTTTTTCTCGTTCGGATATTGGTATATACGACAAACATTAGAATCGGAACAAGCACTATAAGATAAATACCTTCGGTTCGCCACTGCGTCAGAACGGCACCCAGAAGTAATAACCAAAAGGCACGAGTCTTGGATAACATTCTTTTTTCAAGCAGATCAAACAACAATATAGTGATCATGAGGAGATACAGCAGATAGTAGATGGGAAGTCTGTGTGCTGAGGCTGTATAGGCGATGACAGGGTACAACAGAAATGGCAGATAACCAAATCTACCATATTTAACACCAAGATATTGAACCAGACGATAAACAACATATCCGATAACAAGCATCTGTATCAACACCTTTATGATGATTGGACCAAACCAGCTTGGAATCAGCATCATACTGATGATATAATAATAGGTAGTAATATAATAGAACCAGGTGTCATGCTCCAGATTGGCAGCAGACTCAAAAATCAGAGTTTCATCATTGCTTATAAATCCCTGTGGTAATTTGATTGCCAGGATAATGATCACCGGAATCAGACAGAAAAGTGCATATTTAATGATTTGATATTCGGCGAGATCACGTTTATCAGGACAAAGAAGAACGCGATATAGGGTTCGATACAGAAAAAAGAGAACGACAAGTGTCAATGCCTTGCAAATAATGTAATCCGACAGGTTCTGTGTTGGTGGAACAAGAAAGACGATTTGATCTGTAAAGAAAGTAATAATCCAGTGTATCAATGTAATACAACTAATGGGAATGATATGCTTACGTTTGATAGATTCTTTCATGGCAAAATGACCTCATAAGTTTATTTAGAACGACACAAGTATAGCATATTTACACGCAGTCGTCATCCCTTGCTATTTTTATTTCTGTCATGTATAATTAATTCGTTATTTACTTATGGAAGGAATCGCTTTATGGACATCATACGGGAGATATTTTCCAACAGGATTTTTCTTGTTGCGGCTACAGGCTGGGCAGTAGCACAGATATTAAAGACATTGATTACTCTTGCGTTAACCCGGTCATTTAATCCGGAACGTTTATTTGGATCAGGTGGAATGCCAAGCTCTCATTCATCAACAGTATGTGCAATGGCAACAGCAGTTTTGATGCAGTATGGAGGAGCATCCTTTGAGTTTGCGATTTCCGCAGTTCTTTCCATCATTGTTATGTATGATGCCGCCGGAGTTCGTCGGGAAACAGGGACACAGGCAGTTGTCTTAAATAAATTTATGGATATTTTTGCAAATATGGATATTTCCGAAGGCTCCCAGTTATCGCAGGAAAAACTAAAGGAACTCGTGGGTCATACACCTCTGCAAGTATTTGCAGGAGCAATACTCGGAGTCCTGATTGCAGTCTTTTTATACCCGGCATTATTGTGATTGAACGGTTGTGCCTCGATAGCGGTATAGGTTGTAAATACAGATAAAGTATTGTATGATAGATGAATAACAACACTGAAAGGGGATACACTTATGGACAGCACAACATGGCTGATACTGGTTGTTGTATTATTGTTGATAGAGATTGTCACTCTGGGGTTGACTACTTTGTGGTTTGCAGGCGGAGCATTGGTGGCTTTTGTTGCATCTCTGTTAGGTGCACCGTTGGTGGTACAGATTGTTTTATTTATTGTTGTATCCATAGTGCTGTTGCTGGTTACGAGACCGTTAGCCGTGAAATATTTTAATAAGGACAGGATCCGGACGAATGTTGAGAGCATGATAGGCGTTCAGGGGATCGTGATCAGTGAGATAGATAATCTGCAGGGAACCGGACAGGTAACGGTTGGAAGACAGGAATGGTCTGCAAAGGCTAAAAACAACCAACAGAAATTTAAAGTTGGTGATGTTGTAAATGTAGTGGATGTACAGGGCGTGAAACTGATTGTTGAGGAAAGCAAGGAGGAAGCATAATGGGTTACACAGTAATTGTTTTGTTTGTATTGTTTTTAATTGTTTTGGCATCATGCGTAAAGATCGTACCACAGGCACATGCATTTGTTGTTGAGAGATTAGGCGGATATCAGGGAACCTGGTCAGTCGGTATCCATTTTAAAGTTCCGTTTATTGATAAGGTAGCAAGAAGAGTGAATTTAAAAGAGCAGGTTGTTGATTTTGCACCACAGCCGGTTATTACAAAGGATAATGTAACGATGAGAATCGATACGGTCGTGTTCTTTCAGATCACAGATCCTAAGTTGTTTACCTATGGTGTTGAGAATCCGATCATGGCAATCGAGAATCTGACGGCAACGACACTTAGAAATATCATCGGTGATCTGGAGTTGGATCAGACATTGACCTCCAGAGAGACCATTAATACAAAGATGAGAGCCTCTCTTGATATCGCAACTGATCCATGGGGAATCAAGGTAACAAGAGTGGAATTGAAGAACATCATTCCTCCGGCAGCAATTCAGGATGCAATGGAGAAACAGATGAAGGCAGAGCGTGAGAGACGTGAATCCATCTTAAGGGCAGAGGGAGAGAAAAAATCTACGATCCTTGTGGCTGAAGGAAAGAAAGAATCCGTCATTCTTGATGCAGAAGCAGAGAAGCAATCAGCGATTCTTCGTGCAGAGGCTGAAAAGGAAAAGAGAATCAAAGAAGCTGAAGGTGAGGCAGAAGCAATTCTCAAGGTTCAGCAGGCAACGGCAGATGGTATCCGATTCCTGAGAGAAGCGGGTGCTGACGAAGCAGTATTGAAGATCAAGAGTCTCGAAGCATTTGAAAAAGCGGCTGATGGTCAGGCAACGAAGATCATTATTCCTTCTGAGATCCAGGGAATGGCAGGTCTGGCAGCAGGTATCAAGGAAGTATTGACAAAATAACAGAGAGACAGAACTACAGTATAGAGCAATCACGTTGTCACCGGTAAAACCCGACAGCGTGATTTTGCGTGATGAGCAGATACATGGTAATCACATAGGAGGAGAAGAAATGAGTCTAAAGGGACGCAATTTTTTAACATTAAAGGATTTTACAAAGGACGAGATCAATGAATTTCTGGATCTTGCAGCTTCACTAAAGGAGAAAAAGAAGCAGGGGGTCAATATAGCAAAATATCAGGGATTGAATATCGCTCTGATTTTTGAAAAGACCAGTACCAGAACAAGATGTGCATTTGAAGTGGCAGCACATGATATGGGTATGGCGACGACATATCTCGATCCAGCCGGTTCTCAGATTGGTAAGAAGGAAAGCATTGCAGATACAGCACGTGTTCTAGGCAGGATGTTTGATGGCATCGAGTATCGTGGCTTTGAACAGAAGATTGTGGAGGATCTGGCAAAGTATTCGGGTGTTCCGGTATGGAACGGTCTTACCAATGAGTATCATCCGACACAGATGCTTGCAGATCTGTTGACAATTCGTGAACAGTTTGGTTCATTGGAGGGTAAAAAACTGGTGTATATGGGAGATGCCCGTTATAATATGGGAAACTCATTAATGATAGCCTGTGCTAAGATGGGAATGCATTTTGTGGCATGTGCACCAAAACGTTATTTTCCGAATGATACTTTGACAAAAGAATGCGAAGCATTTGCTAAAGAGAGCGGTGCGACGATCACATTCACAGAAAATGTTATGGAAGGAACAGAAAATGCGGATATCATCTACACAGATGTGTGGGTTTCCATGGGCGAACCTGATAAGGTATGGGAAGAACGAATTAAAGACCTGACACCATACAAGGTAACGATGGATGTGATGAATCATGCAAATGAAAACGCCATCTTCCTACATTGCCTACCAGCCTTCCATGATCTGAAGACCAAGATTGGAAAGGAAATGGGTGAACGATTTAACCTTACCGATATGGAAGTCACAGATGAGGTATTTGAACGCTATGCAGATGTTGTATTTGATGAAGCAGAGAACAGAATGCATACGATCAAAGCAGTTATGGTTGCGACATTGGGACAGGAAAGACTATGAAGAAAGAAATCAGGACATATTTCCGAAATGCAGTACAGGCTAAGGGCTTTGTTATTGATGCCGTCAATCTGGTGTTAGGCATTGTCGTGATTGTCGCTGCTGTCATTGCATTGACAGGAGGCGAAGAAGAACTGTTTCTGTTTCCCTGTATCTTTATGACAGGAATGGTTCTGATGATTTTAAATGCAGTCAAGAAAATGAAACAGAGTAAACTGCTTGGAATAATCTTTGTGATATTTGCCATAGTTTTGGCGGCCGCCTGTGTGTTCAGTTTTATGGTTTTATTTCAGGGCTATATGGTATTTTCCTGAATAAAAAATAATTAGAGAATGAATCAAGAAATTTGTGAGGATAAAGGGGTTTATCAATGGCAGAAGAAAAGACAGTGCTTTGTGGGGCGAATGCTTATGAACAGAAGTATTACTTTAATCCATTATTCAAAGGACTTCCGGAGTCTATACAGGAGGAAATCCATATCATCAGTGTTCTGTTCACCGAGGAAGTTGGAGGCATCTTCACAATGGTATTTGATGCAGACGGAGAGATGCTTTTTGAGGTAACAGCTGCTCCTGAGGATTATCTCTACGACGAAATAGGGAGCGGACTTCTTGTCAAAGAGATCCAGACAAAAAAGAGAGAACTGCTGGAATCATTATCGTTATATTATAAGGTAATTGTTTTACATGAAAATATTGATGACCTGTTGGATGAATAAAGCTTAGGAGGACAAGCATATGCTACTCGTGATTGATGTAGGTAATTCAAATATTACATTTGGTGTTTTTCATCATCAGAAGTTAGTCACCACCTTTCGGATCGTGTCTGCGTTACAGAGAACTTCTGATGAATATGGTATGGTGATATCCGACTTGATTGAGCGACAGGGAATTAACATTGATGAAATCGAGGGTACTGTGATAGCCAGTGTAGTACCGAATACAATGCATTCACTCGTCAATGCAATTAAGAAATATTTGAAACAGACCCCTCTGATCATAGGTCCGGGAACCAAAACCGGAATCAAGATTGATACCCCAAATCCCAAGGAGATCGGAGCAGACCGTATCGTAGATGTTGTGGCAGCATATGAATTGTATGGAGGCCCTGTTCTGGTGATTGATTTTGGTACGGCAACCACATATGATCTGGTAACAGAGGACGGTAGATTTACAGCCGGTATCACTGCACCCGGTATACGGATTTCAGCCAAGGCTCTCTGGGAAGATACAGCGAGACTTCCTGAGGTAGAGATCATCAAACCGAAGTCGATTCTTGCACAGGATACGATTTCCAGTATGCAGGCAGGTCTCGTGTATGGTCAGATCGGTCAGACAGAACACATCATTCAATGTGTGAAGAACGAAACTGGATATCATGATCTGAAGGTCGTAGCAACCGGCGGACTGGGCAGGATCATTGCGAGTGAGACCAAAATGATTAACAAGTATGATATTACGTTGACACTAAAAGGATTACAACTCATTTATCAGAGGAATCAGAAATGAGGCTGAAGATTGCAAATGTTGAATTAGATAATAATGTGGTATTGGCACCAATGGCAGGCGTGACTGACCTGCCATTTCGTCTGTTATGCAAAGAGCAGGGTGTAGGCTTGTTATGCATGGAAATGGTAAGTGCCAAGGCAATTTACTATCATAATAAAAACACCGAAGAACTATTAACGATTCGTGAAGAAGAAAGGCCGGTTTCCCTGCAACTGTTTGGCTCTGATCCCGATATCATCAGCGAAATGGCTAAGCAGATCGAGGACAGACCGTTTGCATTGCTGGATCTGAATATGGGGTGTCCGGTTCCGAAGGTAGTCAATAATGGTGAGGGCTCTGCCCTGATGAAAAATCCTGTGCTTGCAGGAAAGATCATTGAAAAGACAGTAAAAGCCATTCACAAACCTGTGACCGTGAAGATCAGAAAGGGCTTTGATGAACATCATATCAATGCAGTAGAGATGGCACGGGTTGCAGAGGAAAGTGGGGCATCAGCCATTACCATCCATGGAAGAACGAGAGAACAGTATTATGCCGGGCATGCAGATTGGAACATTATACGTCAGGTCAAGGAGGCAGTATCGATCCCCGTTATAGGAAACGGAGATATTGATTCTGCACAAAGTGCTTTGAAGATGTTGGAAGAAACGGGTTGTGACGGTATCATGATCGGTAGGGCAGCACAGGGTAATCCATGGATTTTCAAGAGCATTACTACCTATTTGGATCAAGGTCTTTTACCTGACAGACCATCGGTTTCAGAGATTAAGAAGACAATTCTGCGGCATACCGAGTTGCTGTTACAGTATAAAGGAGTGTATACAGGAATGCGTGAGATGCGAAAACATGCTGCATGGTATACTGCAGGATATCCACATTCCGCCAGTCTGCGTCGCAGCCTCAACGATATGGAAACACTCGAGGATTTGAAGCAGATACTCAGTCATATAGAGTAGTATTCGTTCATATATTCCTCTATGAAAACTATTCGCATATTACGAATCAACAGCATCAGAACAACCAGATGGGAGCGAATGATCGGGCGTCCGTATCGCAGACAGAGGAAGCAGATCAGAGAACTCATTCATCAAAAGCAGATTGACGTAGTGTTAACTGTTCCACGCATTGCAGAAGAACTGGGAGAACTGGGTATTCCATATTTATATAAGAAAAAATTGGTGTACAGGAGAGGCGGAATACGAAGAAATCCCAGAAAGGAATGGCATATGGCCATTCTGGATGATGAAACCTATGAAACAGAGGAATTGCTTCAGCGGGTCAGTGAGGATTTTAATCATCTATCCATTGTGACAAACAGAGGTGAACATTTTTTAGATTTGTCAGATCTGATTTATGAAGAGACAGGACTGGTTTTGCAAATCACAGGACAGATTCCCGCAAAGGCAAATATAATACTGGACATGAAGCCTTGACACTAATTATACAAATGGAGTATAATACGTTCATTGCAAAATGGGAATAAGGCTGTAAAAGCCACTACAACGATAGAGAGGTTAGGTGCTATATCCATGGAAGAAAAGAAGAACATATTGACCTACGAAGGACTTCAGAAGCTGGAAGATGAATTACACGAGTTAAAGGTTGTAAAGAGAAAAGAAGTAGCTGAGAAACTCAAGGAGGCCAGAGCACAGGGCGATTTATCAGAGAATGCAGAATATGATGCTGCCAAGGATGAGCAGAGAGATATAGAGGCACGTATCGAAGATATCGAGGCAATTCTGAAAAATGCAGAGGTCGTTCTTGAGGATGAGGTTGATGCGAAAAAGATAGGTGTTGGTTCAAGAGTTAAGATACTTGACAAAGAGTTAAAAGAAGAAATGGAATTTAAGATTGTCGGATCTGCAGAGGCAAACAGTCTGAAGGGTAAGATCTCAAATGAATCTCCTGTCGGCAGAGCACTTATGGGAGCCAAAAAGGGTGATACCATCGAAGTTGAAACCCAAGCAGGTGTTTTAAAGTATAAAGTACTTGAGATACAGAAGTAATTAGCGAATCAGAGGGAATTCCGATGCAAAGGAGTCCCTCAAATATTATGATTTTGAATATAACAAGTGTAGATGAATTGGATTTCCAGGAGGAAACGAAGTGAGCGAACAGCAAAAGAATCAACAGCAGAACAATCAGCAGCAGGAGCCGGATATCAAGCAGCTTCTCAAGGTTCGCCGTGAGAAATTGACACAGCTGCAGGCTGACGGTAAGGATCCGTTCCAGATCATGAAATATGATATGACACATCACAGTACAGATATCAAGGAACATTTTGATGAACTGGAAGGCAAGCAGGTATCTATAGCAGGCCGTGTGATGGCAAAGCGCGTCATGGGTAAGGCATCTTTTTGTAATGTACAGGATCTGAAGGGCAATATTCAATCCTATGTTGCAAGAGATTCCATTGGTGAGGAATCTTATGCTGATTTTAAGAAATTTGATGTAGGCGATATCATTGGTATCGAGGGAGAGGTTTTCAAGACTAAGACCGAAGAGATCTCCATTCATGCTTCAAAGGTGATATTATTGTCAAAGAGTTTGCAGATCCTTCCTGAGAAATATCATGGATTGACCAATACAGACATTCGTTACCGTCAGAGATATGTAGATCTGATCATGAACAGCGAAGTGAAGGATACTTTTGTAAAGCGTTCCAAGATTATTTCAACGATCCGTAGTTATCTGGATTCACAAGGCTTCATGGAGGTAGAGACACCGATGCTTGTATCCAATGCAGGTGGTGCTGCCGCAAGACCTTTTGAGACACACTTCAATGCACTGGATGAGGATCTGAAGCTTCGTATTTCTCTGGAGTTGTATCTGAAGAGACTGATTGTCGGCGGTTTGGAGAGAGTTTATGAAATCGGACGAGTATTCCGTAATGAAGGCTTAGATACCAGACATAATCCAGAGTTTACTCTAATGGAGTTATATCAGGCATATACCGATTATAACGGTATGATGGATCTGACAGAGAATATGTATCGTCACGTAGCACAGACTGTGCTTGGAACCACTAAGATTGTATACAATGGCATCGAGATGGATCTCGGCAAACCATTTGAGAGAATTACCATGGTCGATGCGGTTAAGAAATATGCAAATGTTGACTTCAATGAGATTCATACATTGGAGGAAGCAAGAACAGTTGCAAAAGAGCATCACATAGAGTTCGAGGAGCGTCACAAGAAGGGCGATATCCTGAATCTGTTCTTTGAGGAGTTCGTAGAAGAACATCTGATCCAACCGACATTCCTGATGGATCATCCGGTTGAGATCTCACCGCTTACCAAGAGAAAACCGAGCAACCCCGACTATACGGAGCGTTTTGAGTTCTTCATGAATGGTTGGGAGATGGCAAATGCCTACTCAGAGTTAAATGATCCGATCGACCAGAGAGAGCGTTTTAAGGCTCAGGAGGCAGCACTGGCAGCAGGTGATGAGGAGGCTAACACAACAGATGAGGATTTCCTGAATGCACTTGAAATCGGTATGCCGCCAACAGGTGGAATAGGATTCGGTATCGACAGGATGTGTATGCTGATGACGGATTCACCAGCGATTAGGGATGTATTGTTGTT
>CAZVYQ010000016.1:0-27051 GCA_964631375.1 uncultured Lachnospiraceae bacterium
AGTGAGATAGATTATGCCTTTATTCTGTCACCGGTTGGGATCGATGGAGGTTATGCATATATGTCTCCCGCACATGGCATTGCAGTGAACAAAGATTCGGAAAAACTGGATTGGGCGATTCGTTTTATGAATTTTCTGTTTCAGCCTGAAAATAATGTGATTTTTGCAGAAGCATTTCATATCATTCCAAATACAGAGGAGGCTCTATCAGAAATCAGGTCATTATTTGCGATATCTGAAAAGCATATATCAGAACTGGGACAAGTAACGTTTGATTATGGATTTTATGAAACAATTGTTCCTACTCTGATCAATGTTTCAAAGGCCAATAACCCTAAATACATGCAGGATGATGGAAATGGTAATGTAGCATTGTATCCTTTGGATTTCTATATGGAAGAACTCGAGAGTAACTTTTCACAACAATAATAATGGATAAGTATATGAAAAGAAAAGGGATTAAAAATCAATTCAGCAAACCTTATGTGAATCTGATCATTGCTATGATTAATATTCTGCTGCTTACAGGAGCAGTGATTCTGTATGGCTGCTATACAGATGAATATCGTGTTCGTCTGCAGGAGGAGAATCTGGGTAATGTGGCAAATCTGAACAGGGCAGCATCTGTCAGTGCAACAGCACTTATGGACAGCTGGGATGTCAAACTGGATGATCTGGTTCAGTATGTGAGTCATCAGCCATGTACATACAGAGAAGCTCTGGAGGTGATCTATCGATCCAATTCCGGTTCTGACCGCCAGTTTGAGATGATTGGAGCAGATTATACAGGATATGTGGCAAGAAAGGATGAGAATGGAGCTTTTATTCCCTTGTCCTATGCAGGGAGCGGCTATGCAGATCTTCAGAGAATTATTGATGATGTTGATTCGGACGTGTATGAAGATATCTGTTTTACACCGGAGTTTACGGATCAACATACTGCACTTAAATTTTTTGCGGTTTATCACCATCTACCTCTGTTGAATGATAATGGCGAAGAAGAGATGTATACTCTACTGCTGGCATGTAAATCGGCAGATGTGCTGAAGGCTTTTAATAATCAAAACAGTTTTGAAGGGCAGTCAAGTGTATTGATCAATGAAACGGGCGATTATATTGTTGGAAGCACGGATTTTAAATCTACAAATTTCTTTCAATATTTATATATTTATAATGATTTATCATTGGATCAGAAAAAGGCAGTTGCAGATGAAATGAACACTCATGGAGAGGGTGAACTGTATTATCAAAATGCAAAAGGACAGGATTGCGTATTTCGTTATCTGAAAATGCCGGCATATAATTGGTATTGCGTTACCAGTGTTCCGCTTACATCCTTCAGAACACCTATACAAGGTGCCAATTATGTGATCTATGCGGTGTTAACACTACTGGTGTTGATGATCATTGATATTTCATGGCTGTATCAAATGAACAGCAGATTGCGCCTGAGCATGATCCGAGAAAAAGAAGCCGGTGATGCAAAAACAGATTTTTTATCACGTATGAGTCATGATATTCGGACACCTCTGAATGGAATCATAGGTATGACAACACTCGCACTGGATGAAGACAATCCCGAGAATACAACAGAGTATCTAGAAAACATCAGAGTGTCAGGTCAGTTTTTGACTGGTCTGGTAAATGATATTCTGGATATGAATAAGGTAGAGAGCGGCAAAATCGAGCTGCACCCGGAACCATATAACACGCAGGAGTTTGCAAAATATATTGAAGCAGTTGTTGTTCCTTTGTGTGAAGAAAAGGGATTGGAATTTCATATGACAGAGCCAAACGGTGAACCTCCGTTAATGCTCGATCATCTTAGATTCAATCAGATCTTCTTTAACCTATTATCCAATGGAGTAAAATATACACCCAGTGGAGGCAGACTGGAGCTGTTATGGGAAAGTGAGTATCTTGGTGACGGACAGGTGGCGTTGGATCTGACGGTCAGAGATAACGGCATTGGGATGAGTGAAGAATTTCAAAGGCATATGTTTGATTCCTTTACACAGGAGCATTCGCAGACAGCCAGTACAGGAACAGGATTGGGACTGGCAATTGTAAAGGGGCTGGTCAGTCTGATGAATGGAAGGATCGAAGTGAACAGCAAGGTGGATCAGGGAACCACCGTCAGGATTCATCTGGAGACTGAATTATGTTCAGGCGTCATGGAGGAACAGACTGAACATCATCAGTCAGACATTAGGGGCAGACGTGTTTTGTTATGTGAAGATAATAAAACCAATATTTTCTTCATGCGACGGTTGTTTGAAAAATGGGAACTAAGGGTAGATGTTGCTGAGAACGGAGCCGTCGGAGTGAAAGCCTTCGAGACAGCAAAAGTAGGTACATATGATGCGATATTAATGGATATTATGATGCCGGAGATGGATGGATTAGAAGCAACACGGATCATCAGGAGCATGAAACGTCAGGATGCTGCTGTTATACCAATCATAGCAATGACTGCAAATGCATATGATACAGATGTGGAGAATTGCATGGAGGCAGGAATGACGATGCATATGAGCAAGCCGATCGATCCGGAACGTCTCAAGACAGTACTGGCAGAGATCATAAAATAAAAGGACTTACAAATCATATAATTTGTAAGTCCTTTTTAGAGCGATAGACGAGACTCGAACTCGCGACCTCCACCTTGGCAAGGTGGCGTACTACCAACTGTACTACTATCGCATAGGTTCTTGAAAAGCGTGTTCCCAATCAAGACAAGTAATAATATACTATATGAAAAAAGATTTGTCAATGCCTTTTTTGCCTTTTTTCAAGGACCCTTTTCAAGAGAACTATTTCATCAAAATGATGGAAAGGATATCTGAAACATGCTATACTATATGAGGTATAAAAAGATACAGGAGAAAGATGATTTATGATTGACAGTGTTATTTTTGATGTTGACGGAACGATATGGGACTCCACCGGAGTGGTGGAAAAGGCATGGAACGATGCAGCAAGAAAAGCAGGAATGCCGGAGCGAGTAATTACAGCGGATGAATTGAAAGCCCTCTTTGGGAAACCGATGGATGAAATCATAGAAGCATTGTTTCCGAATGTATCCAGAGAGGAAAGAGAAGCGTTTGCACCGATTTGTTTTGAATATGAGGAGACTTATCTGACAAGAGAACCAGGTGCGGTATATGATGGACTTGAGGATATGCTCAAGGAATTGTCAAAGGAATACAGACTGTTTATTGTGAGCAACTGTCAGGGTGGATATATAGAGACAGTACTTGCAGCAACCGGTTTTGGTACATATTTTACTGATTATACCTGTCCTGGGGATACAGGACTGCTGAAGGCTGAGAATATCAGATTGATTATGGAACGGAATCATCTGGATCAGACGGTGTATGTCGGTGATACTCAAATGGACGCAGATGCATGCAAAAAAGCAGGAGTACCGATTGTGTTTGCTGCATATGGTTTTGGATCTGTCATGGAACCGGACTATGTCATTGAAAAGCCAATGGATCTGATTGATGTCATGCAGAGTATCCGCAAACAGGAGCAATAAACGACAGAAAAAGAAGAACTGGGGGATTGTATATGAAACTGACATTTGTAGGAGCGGCACACGAAGTGACCGGAAGCTGTCATTATCTCTATGCATGTAAGAAGCATATTCTGATTGACTGTGGGATGGAACAGGGACAGGATATATATGAGAACGTAGAGATTCCTGTAGACGAGGCTTTGATTGATTATGTGTTTCTAACTCATGCACACATTGATCATTCAGGAATGATTCCCTGGCTCTATGCAAGAGGATTCAGAGGTCAGGTGTTTGCGACAGATGCGACCGCAGATCTGTGTAGTATTATGTTGCGAGACAGTGCACACATCCAGATGTTTGAGGCAGAATGGAGAAACCGCAAGGCAAAACGATCTACAAATGTACAGGAATATGAACCCCTGTATAATATGCAGGATGCTGATGGTGCGATCAAATGTATTGTACCATGCCACTATAATGCTGAGATTAATATCTGTGAGGGAATTAAGATCCGCTTTACTGATATGGGACATCTGCTTGGCTCTGCTGCAATTGAGATCTGGATTACGGAATTAGACGAAACAAAGAAAATTGTATTTTCCGGAGATGTGGGCAATACAAATCAGCCATTAATCAAGGATCCGACTCCGATCAAGGAGGCAGACTACGTAGTCATCGAGTCAACCTATGGAGATCGTCTGCACGAAAAGGATCGGGCGGATTATGTGACAGAACTGACTCAGATTCTGCAGGATACGTTTGACAGAGGCGGCAATGTTGTGATTCCTTCCTTTGCTGTTGGACGTACACAGGAGATGTTATATTTCCTGAGGACGATCAAGGCAGAGAAGCTCGTCAAGGGGCACGAGGGCTTTGAGGTTTATGTAGACAGTCCGCTGGCTGTTGAGGCAACTAATATATTTAACAGAAATATATATGAATGCTTTGACGAGGAAGCAATGGTGTTGGTGAACAAGGGAATCAATCCAATCACATTTCCCGGTCTGAACCTTTCAATTACAAGTGATGAATCAAAGGCAATCAACTTCAATGAGACGCCAAAGGTAATCCTGTCGGCATCCGGTATGTGTGAGGCAGGTCGTATACGCCATCATCTGAAGCATAATCTATGGAGACCTGAATGTACGATCCTGTTTGTAGGATATCAGGCAATTGGTACGTTGGGAAGGACATTAATAGAGGGAGCAACTGAGGTGAAACTTTTTGGCGAGCCGGTAGAGGTGCGTGCCAGAATCACTTCCATTAAGGGTCTCAGCGGCCATGCAGACAAAGAGGGACTGACGAAGTGGATCAATGCGTTTTCTCCACAGCCGGAACGTGTCTTTGTAGTTCATGGTGATGATACGGTATGTGATATTTATGCTGACTATTTACATGAGCATTTTGGCTTGGATGCTGTAGCACCTTATAGCGGGACCTGTTATGATTTGTTGTCGGATGAATGTGTATATGAGGCTGAAGGGGTTAAGATCACACCTAAGAAGCCAAAGGCAGCGACTGCTGTATTTGCTAGACTGTTGGCAGCAGGACAGAGATTGCTTGCAGTGATACAAAAATGTGAGGGAATGGCAAATAAGGATCTTGGAAAGTTTGCAGATCAGGTTAATTCTCTCAGCGACAAATGGGACAGATGATGTAGAGGGAAAGGAAATCGATCACATGAGTTTGGCGGATAGGATTTTTATAGATATGTGTACTGATATCATAGAGAACGGATGCAGTACAGAAGGCGAAAAGGTACGCCCTAAATGGGAGGATGGAACTCCTGCATATACGATTAAAAAGTTTGGTGTTGTCAATCGATATGATTTGAGAAAAGAGTTTCCGATTCTAACACTACGAAAGACAGCTCTGAAAAGTGCAACAGAGGAAATGCTGTGGATCTGGCAGGAAAAATCAAACAATGTAAATTGGCTGCACTCTCATATATGGGATGCGTGGGCCGATGAGGATGGATCCATAGGAAAAGCCTATGGATATCAGATGGGTGTCAAGCATCAATATAAGGAGGGAATGATGGATCAGGTGGATCGAGTGATCTATGATCTGAAAAACAATCCATTCAGCAGACGTATTATGACCAACCTCTATGTACACCAGGATTTACATGAAATGAATCTATATCCATGTGCGTATAGTATGACCTTTAATGTAACACAGAGAAAGGGCGAAGACAGGTTGACACTGAATGCCATCCTAAATCAGCGCTCGCAGGATATTTTGGCAGCTAATAACTGGAATGTGGTACAGTATTCCGTGCTGGTACATATGCTTGCTCAGGTATGTGATATGAATGTCGGAGAGTTTGTACATGTGATAGCGGATGCTCATATTTATGACAGACATATACCACTGATCAAAGAATTGATTGCAAGAGAACCGTATGAGGCACCAAGATTTTGGCTCAATCCTGAAATCAAGGATTTTTACCGATTTACCCGTGATGACGTCAAAGTAGAGGGGTATCTTACCGGCCCGCAGATCGAGAACATACCGATTGCAGTGTAATCGAAAGAGTGTAAGGCTCTATCATTTTCCAAGGAGGATAAGATGAATATCATAGCAGCAGTTGACAGCAATTGGGCAATCGGTTATAAAAACCAATTGTTAGTGAGGATACCGAGTGATCAGAAGATGTTCCGAGAGGAAACGACAGGCAAGGTGGTTGTGCTGGGACGAAAAACATTAGAGACATTTCCGAACGGTCTGCCACTAAAGAACAGAACCAATATTATTTTGTCCACAGATCTAAATTATCATGTGAAGGATGCAACAGTGGTGCATTCTGTGGAGGAACTGTTGACAGAACTGGAACAGTATCCTACAGAAGATGTTTACATTATCGGAGGAGAGAGCCTCTATCAGCAGTTACTGCCATACTGTGATGTGGCACACATTACAAAGATTGATTATCAATATGACGCAGACGCATATTTTCCGAATCTGGATGAAATGAAGGAGTGGAAGATCACAGGTGACAGTGAAGAACAGACCTATTTTGATCTGGAGTACAGATTCTTGCGTTATGAAAGAATGAAGTAATAATTTATCATAGAAATGAAAATGCCGACGGGTATGTTTACCTGCCGGCATTTCTATTCAAAAAATTAATCATTGAGGAAATACAATATTGGGGTCAACCCCGGGTGCCTGCTGTTGTGTCATGTCCTGCGGCAGGGTTCCGGGAAGTGTTGCTCCATCAGGAAGTGTTACTCCATTATTTGGTAAGGCAGTACCTGTACCGGCACCTTCACTTTCAGGTGCGATGGGAAGTCCTGTACCATCAACCGGGAATAGAGGCACTCCGTTCTCATAACTGTGGATACAGTAAGGAGTAGAAGCATACGGGTCATTTGCTGGATCAACAATGATAACACCCTGTACCTTATAAGGACAGGAGTCTGCTGCACGTCCACCTGTCAGTCCACAGACATATCCGACCATATGTCGGTCACAAACCTCTGTCGGTTGTGTTCCGACCGCAAAATATTCTGTATAGGCACTACCATCCAAATCGCACAATCCCGCAACAGCTAGTTTTCCGGATTTCTTACATACAGTTGCTGTTGTGATACCCTCAGGAGTGGTAAATGCTTTGTTTTCCAGATTCTCGTGAACTCTGGACATAACAGCCTTCCATAGTGTTTTTGCAAGTCCTGTCTCTGATCCGCCCATGTGAACATTGTTATCATATCCAGCCCAGGTTGCACATGTGTAATAAGGTGTATAGCCTGCAAACCACACATCCACGTCACTGGAGGTCGTACCGGTCTTTCCGGCAATGGACATATTATCAAATCTGACCTTTCCGCCGGTACCCTGCGTCACAACGTCCTCCATTGCATCTGTTAGCAGGAAGGCGGTTGTCTCTTTGATTACCTGACGTTTTTGAGGTGCATTTTCAATCAGCACATTACCGTCATGATCAACGATCTTTGTATAAAACATTGGTTTGATATAGGTGCCTTTATTTGCAATGGCACCGTAAGCTGCCGTTAATTCGAGATTGGTAACACCGTCTGTTACACCACCCAGTGCCAATGCCTGAGTAATATCTGAGGTGATGGTTCCGTCAGCCTGTGTACGTCTGTCTACCAAAGTTGTAAATCCGAAATTCAGCAGATAGTCATAACCTAACTGAGGGGTGATGTCGGTCAGAGTTTTTACTGCAACGATATTCAAGGATTGTTCAATACCATACCGAATTGTACAGATACCACGATAACCGGTACTATACCAGTTTGAAACCGGTCTGCCGTTCGCATAGGAAAAAGGTTCATCAACCTGAGTGGAGGCAAGGGTAAAGCCTGCACTGTCCAGAGCCGGTGCATAGGCAGCCAGAACCTTATAAGTAGAACCAGGTTGTCTCATGGTATCAGTGGCACGGTTGAGTGTCAGACTGGCCTGTTTTGTACCACGTCCGCCGACAATTGCAACAACCTGTCCTGTAGTATGATCAATGACACTGATGGATACCTGGGGCTGCGGTGTATAATTGATGTTCTCTGCGACAAACTCATCTCCGGGAGCAGTTACGGAAGCCTTATATTCGTCAATGCATGCCTGTGCTTCCTCCTCTGTGGAGAAGATACTGTTGAAGGAACTTTTCTGCTGCTTGAAATAGGATTCAAAATTCTGTGTGCTGAAATTCTTCATTTCTCCGTTGCTGTCCTTGAGTGTTAATTCATAAGTCAAGAGCAGTCTTGTGTTTTCGGGATAATTCTCCGGATTGCTGAATTCTTCATCACAGATTCTCTGAATATGTGGATCCTGCGAGGTATAGATACTGAGTCCACCACTGTAGAGTGCATTATATGCCTGTGTATAGGAATAGCCTTTCATTTCCTGCAGGTCGTTGATCACCTGTTCTGTCAGTTCGTCTACATAATAAGTATAAATGGAGTTCTTCTCTGTTTCTGCATTGACATTCTGGATTCTGGAATATACATCATCAGCCATTGCCTCATCATATGCAGTCTGTGTCACATAGCCCTGTTCCAGCATGTTACCTAAGACCTTTGTCCTACGTTCCATATTATCCTCGGGATGCGAGATAGGATTAAATTTGGTTGGATTCTGTGTGATGGCAGCTATTACTGCCGCTTCTGACAGGTTAATCTGTGAAGCAGGCTTGTTAAAATATCTTAGAGATGCTGCTTGTACACCCAGAGTACTCTGTCCAAGGTTAATTGTATTCATATAGTTTTCAAGGATGGTTTCCTTGTCCATCACCTTTTCCAGTTCAAGTGCCAGATACTGCTCCTGAAACTTACGTTTAAACTTTTCGATCAGTGAGGATTCAGAGGTCCAACTGGTGAAAACATTATTTTTCAGCAGCTGCTGTGTAATCGTACTGGCTCCCTCTGAAAAACTTCCGCTTTGCAGACCTTTGACACCAGCACGCATAATACCCTTGATATCAATACCCGGGTGTGTATAAAAACGCTCATCCTCGATTGCAACAAAGGCATGTTGAAAATCCTCGGGAATCTTATCGATGGTGATATAGATACGGTTGGAGTTCTCGGCTACAAGTTTTGTGAGAGTATTGCCCTCTTTATCATAGACGGTTGTGGAAAACCCGGAAGGGGATACATCTATATTGGAAATATCGGGTGCAGTTTCAATGACACCTTTGAACAGTCCAACACCGGCACATGCACCAATCACTGCAAGTGAGAGAGCACATACAAGTACGGCATTGAAGATTGCAATGGCTATCATTTTTCCTAATTTGGTTGATTTGGATACGAGCGTTTTTTGTTTCTTGCGCACACTCCTTCTACCATAATTCATGCTACGACCTCCTGATTTGATACATCTGCGAATATAAGGAAAAGATTGAATCGCATATCGTTCATTATAGCAAATTTTCATGGTTAAATAAAGAGGGAAATGGTACTGTAAAGAATTGTTCACAAATAGGTAGGCTTTTATACAGATGTCGTGTATACTATTGCTGGAGGTGAGTGTATGGTTGAAAGGTATCGGGAGGTTTATAGAGAGGGAGAAGGAGAGATTGTTGAGAAGAAGTCCAGATTTATTGCTACAGTGAAAACAGTGAGGTCGGAGGAAGAGGCGGCTGAGTTTGTAGAGGCAATGAAGAAGAAGTATTGGGATGCGACACATAATTGTTCAGCCTTTGTGCTTGGGTTGAACTCAGAGATTTCGAGGTGTTCGGATGATGGAGAGCCTTCCGGAACAGCCGGACGGCCGATGTTAGAGGTACTGTTAGGAGAAAGGGTCAGAAATGTAGCAGTTGTTGTGACACGGTATTTTGGAGGAACGCTGCTTGGAACCGGAGGGCTGGTGCGTGCTTATGGAAAAGCGGTAAAGGCAGGACTGGAGCAATGTGAAATAATTGAGAAACAGTATGCACTAAAGCTTCATATAGAGACGGATTATAATGGTGTCGGAAAGATTCAGTATATAATAGGAAAGAATGCTTATTCTATACTTTCTACAGAGTACACGGACCTGGTGACACTGGAAATCCTGATTCCGTCATCAGACATAGGAAGGGCAAAGGCAGAACTGACAGAGGCTACAAACGGACAGATACAGCTGACGGATGGAGACATGATCTATTTTGCTGTGATAGACGGTAAGCCGGTGGTATTTTAAATATATTTGATTGACATAAAAAAGTATGTTTGTTATAGTTGTAGAGGATTTAATATTCACTCCAAAATACAAGTAATTCGAAAGGCGGTGGTTTGTGTGAAGAAGATAAAAAGTAATTCGTTATCTGATGTTCCGGGTCGAAGTCCGCACGTAAACCACTACATAGTGCATGTGGACTTTGTTTCGCGTGCAATAAAGGAGAATTACTATGGAAAATATGGAGAAGATCAAAGATCTGATTGACCACAAGCAGTACACACTCTTGCGTCAGGAATTATCCGAACTCAATGAAGCGGATATTGCTACGCTCTTAGAAGAATTACCCGAAGAAGAACTGATCAAAATATTTAGGATTCTGCCCAAATCAATTGCAGCAGATGTATTTTCGTACCTTCCTATTGAAACAGAACAGATGATCATTGCTGCCTTGACTGATCGAGAAGCTGCAAACATTATCAATAATCTGATGGCTGATGATGCTACCGATTTGCTGGAGGAAATGCCTGCAAATGTTGTGAAGAAGCTACTTGCAAATGCGAATTCGGAAACCAGACGTGATATTAACCACCTGTTACGGTATCCGGAGGACTCTGCCGGCTCGATCATGACTGTCGAGTTTGTGGATCTGAAGGAAAATCTGACTGTGGAACAGGCCATTGCCAGAATACGCAAGACGGGTGTCGATAAAGAAACCATCAATATCTGTTATGTATTGGATGCTCAGAGAAGGTTATTAGGTACTGTTTCACTTCGTTATCTGCTGCTCTCCGAAGCAGATGCCAAGATCGGCGATATTATGAATGAGAATGTCATTTCAATCAAAACCCTGATGGATCAGGAAGAGGTTGCAATGATGTTCCAGAAATATGACTTTACTTCCATGCCGGTTGTAGACAATGAAAACCGTCTGGTCGGAATCATTACCGTAGATGATGTAGTTGACATCATGCGGGAAGAGGCTACAGAGGATATTGAAAAGATGGCAGCTATCGTGCCATCTGATAAACCATATATGAAGACAGGTGTTTTTGAAACCTGGAAAAAACGTATTCCATGGCTGTTATTGCTCATGATTTCAGCAACCGTAACAGGCGGTATTATTCTGTATTACGAGGAAGCATTGGGCACTTATGTGGTTTTGACAGCCTTTATTCCAATGCTGATGGATACAGGCGGAAATGCAGGCGGACAAGCGAGTGTTACGGTGATTCGAGCATTGTCTCTTCAGGAGATTGATTTTGGAGATATTTTGGCGATTATATGGAAAGAAGCCCGAGTGGCGATACTCTGTGGCATTACACTTGCAGCAGCTAATTTTGCAAAGCTGATGATTTTCGACAAGGTATCACTTGCGATCGCTTTTGTTGTATGTGCAACACTGGTACTGGCTGTATTCTTTGCAAAACTTGTGGGATGCACACTGCCGATGTTGGCTAAAAAGATTGGCTTTGATCCGGCAGTTATGGCGAGTCCCTTCATCACAACGATTGTAGATGCCCTGTCTCTGATGATTTATTTCCAGATTGCAACGCATATTTTGCAGATATAGAGCATGTATCGAGGAAAAAATCAGATTGTACTTAATTTAATACAATTTATTTTGAAAAAATGTGACCCTTTTTCGGAAGAAAAAGGGTCTTTATTAATATAGAAACTTTTAAGTGTAATGCAAGCGAGGAAAGGATTGTGGAGAGCAGAATGAATATGAGGAATGAACAAGAAGACGAAATACGAAATACGAAATGATCAGTACCCGGAAAAGAAGAATCGGAAAAAGGGATTGGTTATCCTACTGGCGGTACTTTTGTTTACTTCTTCAGTAGGCGGAGCAGCAGTATACTCCGGTATTGGAGCAGAACTATGGAATGGTTTTGCTTCAAACGAAGAGGATATTGATGTTAATGAACTTTCCCTTGTAGCAAAGCCTGAAACAGAAGAAGAGGGAAAGGAAATTGCTGATACTTCGGTTCCTCTTGCATCATCGTTGACGGAAGATGAGACCGACTTGACACCAGAAGGAGATCCGACACCGGCAGGAGATTCGGCACAGGCAGGTGATTCGACACCGACCAGAGATTTGGATGCAGATGAATTAACAGAAGAACTGGATGAACTTACGACGGTTATGCAGGCAATGGTGGCAGCACCAGCAATCCCTACGGTAATAGTTACGACAACAACCGGTGGTGAAGAGAGTACCACTTCATCAGAAAGCGATTCGACAACAGAGACGAGTACAACTACATCTAAAAGCGATCCGGCAGCAGAGGAAGCTGCAAGGAAAGCAATTGAAGAGGTAGCAAGACAAGCAGCAGCAAAATTAGAAGAAGCAAAAAAGATTCAAATAGAGATCAATAGCTTGAAGAGTCAACTTGAGGGGGCAAAGCAAACAACACTAGAAAAACAGAAGGCACTTGAAAATGCACGTATTCAGTATCAAAATGAAATAGCTGCGGCCAATAAAGCACTTGCAGCTGCACAGGATAAGGCACTTGCATTCTATAATATGAAGTTTGAAGGTCTTATGACACTTTATAACTTATCAAGAGATTCTAATTCTAAAGTTAGTGAATATTTTGAAAAAAACTCTGAAATAAGTGCGGCGATAGACTCAGAAGGATTCAACTACGGAAAAGTAATTACAGAAGATGGTACAAAAAAAGGATCAAAATCAACGACAGTAGCAGGAGCTAGTAACGGTGTTACGTCAAATGGTGATGGCGGATTGAATAAGGTGGTTAACGCACCTGCAGATGTTGCAACAACGACAATAGCGACACCAGAAGAAATTGCAGCAGCATTACCTCCAGCAAACAATTTGCTGCAGACGGCTACCCAGCAGATAGGAGAGCCGCAACCTGCAGGAGATCCTCAGCCGGCAGCCAATCAGCAACCTGCAGGAGATTCTCAGCCGGCAGCCAATCAGCAGGCAGAAGGATCACAGTCTGAAGCCACTACACCTACAGGAGATACCAAGGGAAATGACGAATCGCAACCTTCAGAAGATGCCGGGTCGCAGAATAAGGAAGATTTCCAGAATGGTACAGAAGACTCCGAGTCGACAGGCGAATAGTAACCTGCAGGAGATTCTCAGTAGTCTGAAAACGGTGGGGTTGTTCGCAACTGGACAATCCGAACAAACAGTAAAACATATATCGAATAATCAAAGGGATGTTGTCGGAACCGACAGCATCCTTTTTGATTATCATACCCAATTTCTTAATATCGATGGATTTTATGATGAAGTAAAAATAAACAAAAATCATGTTCGAATAGTGACGAAAAAGGTCTACAGATATGATAAAATGTGGGAAAATGGGTGTCAAAGCACATCTGCGGCACTGGAAAAAATTGATTTGAAAATACTGTGTGATTATGATAAGATAAAATTCCAAATAAAGTAGGAAAGGAGGAACAGATCATGAGACGTAATCGACAGACAGGTTTGCTGAACAGTATAGAGGATATGCTACACAGGGAATTCGAGAAGAATAATGAACTGCTGCGCGTAGAATTCAGAGATACAATGCAACAGGAACTCGAGAAAAGCAATGGAATACTACGTGCTGAATTTAAAGATGCGCTGCAACTGTTGCGTGTAGAATTCAAAGAAACAATGCATCAGGAATTCGAGAAGAATAATGAACTGCTGCGTACAGAATTCAGAGATATGATGCATCAGGAGTTTGAGAAGAATAATGAACTGCTACGTACAGAATTCAGAGATACAATGCAACAAGAACTCGAGAAAAGCAATGGAATACTGCGTGCAGAATTCAAAGAAACAATGCATCAGGAATTCGAGAAGAATAATGAACTGCTGCGTACAGAATTCAGAGATATGATGCATCAGGAATTTGAGAAGAATAACGCACAGCTAAAACAGTATGTAGATGATAAATTTGAAGAAGTACTGTTTATTTTACGAGCAGAAATGAATACATTGCATCAGGAGATCAAGGAACTAACTGCACGTGTGGACAGAATCGAACAGAGGATACAGAATACAGAGTATGCAGTTTATGGAAGAGAGAAAGAAATCAGCAGATTACCCAAAACAGAAGCACGTATTGGAGCAGTAGAAACAGTTACGCAACGTCATACAAGTGAAATATGTGTATTATATAAAAACATACATTTAAAAAGATAAACCTGACTATGTAAACACAGTCAGGCTCAGTATACTTCAGATAAAACCCCTAATTTTGATTTTTATTAAATTGTGAACGCTTTCTCAGCGTCGGATCCAGTATCTTTTTCCTGATACGGAGACTTTCAGGGGTGATTTCCAACAATTCATCATAATCAATGAATTCTAGTGCCTGCTCCAGAGATAAAATCTTCGGAGGAGAGAGGCGCAGTGCTTCATCAGCACCGGATGAACGTGTATTTGTCAACTGTTTCTTTTTGCAGACATTCAGTTCAATATCCTCAGGCTTGCCGCTTTGTCCGATGACCATACCGGCATATACCTTTTCGCCGGCACCGATAAAGAGCGTTCCACGTTCCTGTGCATTATAAAGACCATATGTGATTGAATCTCCGGATTCAAAGGAGATTAGTGAGCCCTGCTTACGATACTGGATATCTCCTTTATATGGACCATATTCGTCAAATATCGTATTGATGATACCATTTCCTTTTGTATCCGTCATAAATTCCCCACGATATCCAATGAGTCCACGTGCAGGAATCGAGAATTCCAATCTGGTGTAACCGCCGGAGATTGGAGACATATTCTGCAGCTCACCCTTACGCTGCCCAAGTTTTTCAATGACATTTCCGGTGAATTCGTCAGGAACATCAATATATGCAAGCTCCATAGGTTCCATTTTTTTGCCGCGAGAATCGGTTTTATAGAGTACTTCAGCTTTGCTGACTGCAAATTCATAACCCTCTCGCCTCATATTTTCAATCAAAACTGACAAATGCAGTTCACCACGTCCGGAAACCTTGAAACACTCAGTGGTTTCAGTTTCCTCGACACGAAGACTAACATCAGTATTCAACTCCTTAAAAAGTCTGTCACGTAAATGTCTGGATGTAACATATTTACCTTCCTGACCTGCAAGAGGAGAATCGTTAACCATAAACTGCATAGCGATCGTTGGTTCCGAGATCTTTTGGAACGGAATGGCTACAGGATTTTCGGGAGAACAGAATGTGTCTCCTATGTGAATATCAGATATACCGGATATCGCAACAATAGAACCGATGCCTGCCTCCTTGACATTTACCTTATTCAGACCATCATATTCATATAACGCACTGACCTTCACTCTACGTGATTTTTCGGGTTCGTGTGCATTTACGATTACGGCGTCCTGATTGACCTTGATGATACCGTTATCGACTTTTCCGACACCGATGCGTCCTACATACTCATTATAATCAATGGTACTGATAAGTACCTGAGTTCCGGCATCGGGATCACCCTTCGGAGCAGGAATATAATCCAAAATTGCTTCAAACAAGGGTATCATATCCTTACCCGGTTTTTCATAGTCCAGACTGGCCTGACCGTTCTTTGCAGAAGCAAAGACAAACGGACAATCCAGTTGTTCGGACGAAGCATCCAGATCCATAAACAGTTCTAGCACTTCATCGACAACCTCTGCCGGACGAGCCTCCGGTCTGTCAATTTTATTCACACATACGATTACAGGTAGTTTCAGTGCCAGTGCTTTTTTTAATACAAACTTTGTCTGCGGCATAGTACCCTCAAAGGCATCCACAACAAGTACGGCACCATTCACCATCTTAAGTACACGCTCTACTTCCCCACCGAAATCAGCATGTCCCGGAGTATCAATGATATTGATCTTAGTATCCTTATAGGTGACGGCTGTATTTTTGGAGAGAATGGTAATGCCACGTTCTCTTTCTATATCATTAGAGTCCATAACGCGTTCCTGTACTTCCTGATTGGCACGAAATACTCCACTCTGTTTCAATAGTTCATCTACGAGTGTTGTTTTACCGTGGTCAACATGGGCAATGATGGCAATATTTCTGATATCGTTTCTTTCCTGAATCATAAAAATCCTCTTTTCACAAAAACTTGAACCACAATCAAACAGCGGCTCTGACTAATTAACTGAATCATTTCTTCATAACTTTAGTAGTATACCACATTTATACGAGATTACAAGAAAAAATGAGAGGAATGCCGTCGAAATGCTGAAAAAAGGGGAAATGAGAAGAACGATTCTCGGAAGAAATAAGAATGTATGGGTACTTTTTCACATATACATAGTAAAGGTTCAAAAAACAAGAAAAAATTCTAACATGAGGAAACATCCTCTTAGGAAGGGAGAACAAAATGACTGATAAAATCATTGAAAACAATCAGGTAAGTATCGTAGGAGAAATCGCAACAGATTTCGTCTACAGTCATGAGGTATTTGGGGAGGGCTTTTATATGGTAGATATTAAAGTCCCGAGATTGAGTGAATCTTCGGATATCATTCCACTCATGGTGTCAGAGAGGCTGCTGGATGTCAATTTGGACTATAAGGGACAGAAGGTTGCATTGACAGGCCAGTTTCGTTCTTATAACAGACATGAAGAGAAGAAGAATCGACTGGTATTGTCCGTTTTCGTTAGAGAACTCGAGTACATAGATGAAATAGACGAAAACGAAAAAACCAATCAAATCTTCTTGGATGGATTTATCTGCAAACCGCCAATTTATAGAAAAACTCCTCTTGGGCGTGAAATCGCAGATCTATTGTTGGCTGTAAATCGTCCATATGGTAAAAGTGATTATATTCCGTGTATCTGCTGGGGTAGAAATGCCAGATTTGCATCAAGCTTTGAGGTGGGCAGCAGAACATTGATCTGGGGACGTATCCAAAGCCGTGAATATATGAAACGAGTTGGTGAAGAGGAACTTGAACGACGGGTTGCCTATGAAGTGTCTGTTGGAAAACTTGAATATGTTGACGAAGCAGTAATGTTATAAATAGTATTAATTATGTAGAAAAATACAGTTTAAAAAGAAACAATGTTACGTAACACCAATACGTAACACCAATACGTAACAATAATATGTAACGTCATTACATAACAATAATACATAACACCAAAACATAACGATATAATGTAACAACGATACATAACGACATAATGTAACAGCGATACATAACGGCAATATGAAACAATGTAATATAACGCTGATACATAACGTTGAAACATATCGATGAAACATAACATTAAAACGTAACAACATTACATAACAACAAAACATAACAGCGATACATAACAGCGATACATAACAAAGAAATAAATCAAATGTTATGTATCGCATTAAAATGTACTTGATTATGCGAGGTGGTTTGTGCTATGATACGCGATGTATCGTTTCAGGAGGAAACTTCAGAAACAAACGCATTCTTGACAAAGAGGTGGCTTATGAGCGAGGGAATCACACAGGTGTTCTGCGGCGAAGGTAAGGGGAAAACTACCGCTGCGATAGGACAGGCAATACGCGTAGCAAGTCAGGGGAGAAGTGTTTTTGTCATTCAGTTTTTAAAAGGGAAGAGTGGTACAGAGTTAGAGTATATCAAGCGATTAGAACCGGAGATCAAATTGTTTTCTTTTGAAAAATCAGAAGAGTTCTTTTCTGATCTATCAGTTGAAGAACAGCAGGAAGCAGTTAAGAACATCAGAAACGGACTTTGCTTTGCAAAGAAAGTATTGGTAACCGGAGAATGTGATCACTTAATTTTAGATGAGATTTTGGGATTAATTGATACCGGAATCATGAGTATCGAGGATTTGAAGGGAATCATAGATGCAAAACCGGAGGATGCAACACTGGTATTGACCGGCATCCATTTGACACCGGAAGTGGCCTCAATGGTGGATGAGGTGTCACAGGTAATGACTGTTAAGTCGATGGCAGCAGTATAAATGTAAATGAATTATAGTATTTCATAAAGGAATCAAAATGATAGAAAGCCATTTAGTGGAAAAATCCATTTATATGGCTTTTTATTATTATATGGATCAATCCAGTCTGTTTACAAACACGCATACGTATATAAATTCTCTTTGGATAAATTTTGTCAATTTGATTTACAATTGCCCAAAACGCATACATATATTTACATATATCAGCGCGTTTGGATAATTTCTTTCATATAAGCCAGTAGTTGCACAAAATATGTAAATATATTACATATCATGGACAATTATTAAAATGAAAACAAGGAATTGTCCAAAGATATTACAAAATGTAAATATATGTTATGAAATTGGAAAGTAAAAAAGAATAAGTGAAGAGAATTGTCCAAAGCAGCAGCGGTATGTAATTTGATGTGAAATGTAATTTCGAAAACAAAGATGATACCGGTAGAATTTCGAGGTTGAAGAAAATGTAAAGGATTCCACAGCATTACTTAACCTTCTAATACAGATACAGTATTTTATATAAAAGTGGTTTGATATTTACATCATTGATATCGGATATTAGAAATTTGACACAATATGCCTTTTTATGCTATGTTACATAAGACTTTTGAGTTTACAGAGGAATAAGGGGATGCTAGGATTGATGCCGATAATAAATAAACAGAAAATTTTTGTTTCTATCCTTTTGCTGCAGCTCATACAGTTTTTGTTACAGGCAGAATGCAAAGTACATGAGTACATGAATGTTAGTTACGTTTTGAATTATTCTTATGGAAAGGGTTCTCGACTTTTGATCGGATCGTTGGTGGACTTTCTGTTTCGAGGTCATCTGACGACATATCGTCTATATTTGTTTTACCTTGTATTTCTGGTTGTGGCTATGGTCTTAACGTCACTTGTTTTTACTCGCTTTATATATGAGACAAATAACAAGAACCGATTCTGCGGAAAGGTCTTTTTTGCACTGCTTTTTCTACTTGGTCCATCTTCATTAAAATACCTGGAGCGCAGTACAAATGTCGGCAGGTTTGATTTATATTTATTGATTATCGTTTTAACAGGTATCTTTATTATGGTATATATAAAACCATTCTGCCTGCAAATGCTATTGCTGACAGCGATTTCTTGTCTGGCACTTTCTATACATCAGATATTTTTCTCAATCTTTCTTCCGTTATTTGGAGTATATGTGTTGTATCATTTTCTGTTTCGCAAAAGAAAATGGTATGATTTTATGGTTGTATTATTATGTTTGATTGTTGTTGGAGGCGTTTTTGCCTATTTTCAGTTTTTTGCACAATTAAACTACCAGTCGTTTCCTGAACTCATGACGGTACTGGAGAATCGGACAGATCTTCCTTTGTCTGAGTTTTCCGTTGAATATGAGTATTTTAAAACCATCCGGGATCATTTGGTAAATTTGCAATGGATTAGGGGAGAGGAAAATGGTTACGTAAATTGTGTCGATCGAATGGGACTGGCAGCTATACAATTTATACAGTTATCCCCATTGCTCGTCATATTTTTTGGTATATGGAAGAGAATTCTAGATTTATGTAAACCAGAGGCAAGAAAGCAATACATAACTTTGTTTTTGCCAATACTATTGTATATACCTGCATTTATCATTGCCTTTGACTGGCTGCGTTGGATTGCTGCAATGCTGATCATGATTACTTACATGCTCATTTTACTGTATTTGCTCGGAGAAACTGCGGTTAAGAGTACATTTTTGCAGTTTGGTGAAATGATTTTGGATAACAGGTTGTTAAGTTGCTCAATTCTGCTTTATATCTGCTCACTCGATGCTTTTGGTGCAAATTCTTTCAATCCGCAGACGCTTGGTATCACGCACAATTTTAATTTTTCTGTTGCACTTCTTTTATTTGTTATTTTGTATGATATCGTGATTTATAATAATTATTTTAAACGTGAAAATTCATTATTTAGTTTGATTTCTCTGCGAGCTTCTCTGAAACGTCGGAGAGATTCCATAAGTCAGTACAAGACATTTTATACTCGTCTTTTGATCTACACTGCATGTTTTACCACCTTTTTCCTGATCAACCCATTTTACGTTTTGATCTATGAGAACCAAGAGAGTCTGATCAATATTGTGGGTCCTTTTTTGATGATTTGGAGCACTTTCATCCTATATATCTATATGATGAGATTTTGGGGTGTATCCATACAAAATGAACAAGGAGAAATTGTAATCTCTGCAGTTTTGCGTTATTTACTGAGTGTGGTATTGTTACTGGGGATTATGTTTTTGCAGCATGGTTTTTTCTTCTCAGCAGCAGAGCAATTGGTTTATTTAAGAAGCGATAGCATATTGAAATGGTATTATCCGTTCCTACTTAGTACGGCAGTTTTCTTTGATTATAAAAAAAGCAGGCAATTCTTCAACTTAACAAAGGGTTCAATCAGTGGATGTATCATCGCGATTACAGGGTTGTTCCTAATGTGGAGTGAAGGGGGTATCAGCAGTATCAATTTATTGACTTGGGACAGTCTGTACAGTAGCATGAAATATGCAGCTGCAATCTGCCTCATGGGAGTCATTCTCTATCAGTACTATATTAAAAAAGTCAGTTCAAAAATTTCCAATGATTCTGTATAGATAAGGGTAATTTCATGGAAGATACATCTGAAAAATTAAATGAAACAGAACATAGATCAAGGAAACGGATTATGTTGTATCTACTAATCTGTCTCTTGAGTTCGGTTTTCGTCGGGTTTTTATATACATTGCTTCTGGAATGGTGTGTAAGTGGTGATTTCAGTTTTATTGGTCATTGGATATTTGATCAGACTATAAGCAGAAATTATTTCTTTAGCGTCATTTTGATTTCAGTTTTGACAATCACGTTGTACTGTTTCCTAACAGATTTTAGGTGGACAGTTTTGCTTGAGGGTATTGTGTTGTTGGTACTGGCAGAAGCAGAGATTATGAAATATGATGTCAGAAGAGAACTGCTTCACTATCAAGAACTGTTTTTACAGTCGCTTATAAAAACAGGAACACATTCGGTCAAGATTACGATTTCTCCGAGAGTTGTGATTGGACTGGTGGTGGTTGTTCTTTTTTTTGTTTTGAGCAGTCTGTTACAAAAGAAGTTGAATCACCTAATCGATCATTTTAGTTTCAAGGAAAGAATCATGTGTATTGCATTAGGACTTGTAATGGCTGTCATTATCCTTCCCTCTACAGTGGATACATTTTATTACAGTTTATCAGAGAAACAAACAATTATGGATGTGCTGGATGCAGGGAAAAAGGAAGACAATCAGGTGTTATACAGATTCTTATATAGGAATAACGGAAACATAGGCAATGAAGCGGCTGCGTATAAAACCCTCCTTTGGATGATAGAAGAAAATGAGGAGAAACAGCAGCAACAGGATCTGGATCAAGAAACCGAATCAGGGCAATATCCTAATGTGATTGTTATCATGGCAGAATCCTTGTGGGATTTATCAAAGCTGGAGGGAGAAAACGTACACTTTTCGGAGTCTCCCATGGAACCACTCAGAAAGTACGAAGCCCGTTTTGGTAAGGGATCAATCTATACCAATATACAGGGTGGAGGAACAGTCAGTACAGAAGCCCAGTTCTTGTTAGGTATCAATACAAAATATGCGGCGAGTGCAGCGGTCTATGGTTGCCTGTCTTCCATACAACAGGACTCTATCCCTTCAATTGTAGAGTATTTCAAAGAACTACAATACAAGACGGTGGCAATTCATCCATATTATGGAGGTTTTTACGAGCGAGACGTGGTTTATCAAAAACTTGGATTTGACGATGTTTACTTTTCTGATGATATGAAATATCGTGACAGAACAGATCTCTTTATTTCAGATGAATCATTTTCCAAGGAAGTCATCGAACGATATCAAGAAAAGGATGATCGCCCTTTGTTTATGTTCGGTGTTACAGTAGGGGCACATGGAAAAGGGATGGATTATGAAGCCCCGGAACAAATCCATCAGCGATATACGATCATTCCTGAGACATCCTACGAGTTAGATCGTGATGAAATGAGGCAACTGACTCACTATGCGAATTGTATCCATGAAACAGGAGAGGCATTTGATATGTTGGTCAACTATTTCTCACAGACAGAAGAGCCAACGATTATTGTGATGTTTGGTGATCATATTCCGAATTTTCCAGAAAAAGTGGTTGAGAATAGCCAATTGACCGATCTGGAGAAGTATGAAACTCCGGTATATATGTGGAACAATTTTGGCGGACAGAAGATGTTGGAGGATTCTGTGGATGCAACCTACCTAAGTTCCATTATGTTGGATTATCTGAATATGCCAACATGTAATATGATAAAAATCAATCAACTTTTGATGAATCATTATCAGTATGATATACCGATTGGAGCAGCCGATGTCAATGGGCAAAGCATACAGCAGTACACACCATATGATGAAGAATTGTTGAAAAACATAAGGACAATCGATAATGCCATGTTAAGAGGCGGAGAGAGTTGCAGAGATATTTGGGAGTTTTGACAAAATCAAAGAAAAAACACTTGTACTTTTGACAGAATATAAATAAAAATGTATTTGACAGGACGACATACGAGTGCTATGATACCGATAAGTCCATCAGATACGGACAGACAATTTCATAAAAGGTAGAGGTCGCGTTTTTGAAGAGTACTGATTTGGATGTCGCAGAGAGCAGTCAGCATGGTCATGGATTATGGCAGGCTGTGACAGATGAAGATTCAGGAAAGGCAACGACGCCGAAAGGGTAGGAGCAATCTGCACGAATATCCTTGGGCATGCATTTAATAAATGTATGACTGTCATTAATGTAAGCGAGAGGCTTACATGATGGAGGGCTATCATAAAAGACAAGATATTTGTATATTATGAATCGACCTTCATCCCGGGGTCGTTTTTTTGTGCGATATGCATAAATCGACTCAGGGTACATAACATTATTTCCATAGGAGGGAACAAAAATGGCAATTTTCACAGGAGCAGGAGTAGCAATCGTCACACCATTCAAAGAGGATGGATCTATTAATTACGAGAAATTCGCAGAGCAGATCGAGTATCAGATCAAAGGTGGTACAGATGCAATTATCGTGTGCGGTACAACAGGAGAGGCATCTACACTCAGTCATGAGGAGCATCTTGCATGCATAGGATTTGTTGTTAAGCAAGTGAATAAGAGGATCCCGGTCATTGCCGGAACCGGTTCTAACTGCACAGAGACAGCCATCTATCTGTCGACAGAGGCTGAGAAGCTCGGAGCAGATGGACTGCTTGTGGTAACACCATACTATAACAAAGCAACACAGAAGGGTCTCAAGGAACATTTTACTATGGTTGCCAACAGTGTTAAGATCCCGATTCTTCTATATAATATTCCCGGAAGAACCGGCGGAGTCAATATCCTCCCGGAAACAGTGGTTTCGCTGTGTAAGGAAGTAGAAAATATCGTAGGTGTAAAGGATGCAACGGATAACTTTTCTCAGATTGCAAGGATGATGGCACTTGCTGACGGATGTGTTGATCTGTATTCAGGAAATGATAATCAGATCACACCGATGTTGGCATTGGGAGCAAAGGGAGTGATTTCAGTGTTGTCCAATGTGGCACCAAAACAGACGCATGATATCTGTGCAAAGTGGTTTGAGGGAAGCATTGCAGAGAGTACAAAATTACAGCTGGATGCAATCGATTTGGTAGGAGCATTGTTCTGTGAGGTCAATCCGATCCCTGTAAAACAGGCTATGAATTTCATGGGTATGGAAGCAGGCATCATGCGTAGGCCATTGACGACCATGGAACCTGAGAATGCAGCAAGACTGAAAAAGGCAATGCAGGGCTATGGGTTATTATAGGACAAAATGATCAAAGTAACATAAAATGTTGACATAACTATGAAAGGAAGTACATGATGATAAAAATAATTATGCACGGCTGTAATGGCAGAATGGGTCAGATGATCACCGGAATCGTTGCAGCAGATGAGGATGTTGAGATCGTTACAGGTGTTGATGTATCCAATCATATCCAGAATCAATATCCGGTTGTCAAGAGCATCACAGACTGCGATACATCTGCAGATGTGGTCATAGATTTCGGGGCTGCCGTAGCTGTGGACGGATTGTTGGATTTCTGTGTGGCTAAGCAGATCCCATGTGTATTATGCACAACCGGTCTGAGTGAAGAACAGTTGAAAAAACTCGAGGAAGCAAGCAAAAAGGTGGCAATCCTAAAATCAGCCAATATGTCCATGGGGATCAACCTGCTTATGAAGATTCTCAAGGAAATCACACCAACACTTGCAGAGGCAGGTTTTGATGTGGAGATCGTGGAAAAGCATCACAAGATGAAACTGGATGCACCGAGTGGGACAGCACTTGCCCTTGCAGATTCCATTAATTCCTCTATGGATCAGGCATATCAGTATACATTTGACCGCAGTAAGGAGAAAAGGTTACGTGACAAATTTGAGATCGGGATATCAGCTGTTCGCGGTGGAACGATTGTCGGTGATCATGATGTGATCTTTGCAGGTCAGGACGAAGTCATTACCTTTTCACATGTAGCTTATTCCAGAGCAATCTTTGCAAACGGTGCAGTACAGGCGGCTAAGTTTTTAGCTGGAAAGCCGGCAGGACTGTATGACATGAGCCAGGTTGTGAATGTTTAAACAAAATAAAATCAGAGCACACAAGAGCATGATGCGATTGTGTGCTTTTTGTTTGTGGTGAGTCCGGCAAAGCTAGACTACACTAGCCTTGCAGATTCTCCCTGTAGAGATTATAATGATGATAGCATGAATGGAGGGGACACCATGAAAGATCTGGAAATGAAATATCTAAGAACTCTGGCAGAGCAGTATCCTACGATAGCAGCGGCTTCTACAGAGATCATCAATCTACAGTCGATTCTTAACCTGCCTAAAAGTACAGAGCATTTTATGACAGATGTGCATGGAGAACATGAGCAGTTTATTCACGTTCTCAGAAATGGTTCAGGTTCTGTAAGAAGAAAGATTGATGAAGAATTTGGAAATACATTAAGTGAGAAGGACAAGAAAACACTTGCTACGCTGATTTATTATCCTGAGGAAAAGCTGGAGTTGATCAGGCAACAGGAAGATAACATCGAAGACTGGTATAAGATCACACTGCACAGACTGGTACAGATCACAAAGCGTGTGGCCTCTAAGTATACACGCTCCAAGGTTCGCAAGGCATTGCCAAAGGATTTTGCATATGTCATTGAGGAGCTGATTACAGAGAAGGTCGAGGTTCAGAACAAGGAAGCATATTATAATGAGATCATTCACACGATCATCAGGATCGGTCGTGCACCGGAATTTATCGTGGCACTCAGTAACCTGATCCAGAGACTTGTCATAGATCATCTGCATATCGTAGGTGATATTTTTGATAGGGGACCGGGACCACATCTGATCCTTGAGACACTGCGTCACTATCATTCCATCGATGTCCAGTGGGGTAACCATGACGTTGTATGGATGGGAGCAGCATCGGGTCATCAGGCCTGTATTGCGAATGTGATCCGGATGTCGGCGAAGTATGGCAATCTGGATACGCTGGAGGAGGGCTATGGAATCAATCTGATTCCTCTTGCAACCTTTGCCATGGAGACTTATTCGGATGTCAACTGTGATGCGTTCGCTCTGTCTACAGGTGGCAATTATAATTCTAATGACAGAGCACTTGATACAAAAATGCACAAAGCAATCACCATCATACAGTTTAAACTGGAAGGCCAGATTATAAAAAAACGTCCGAGCTTTGGGATGGAAGACAGACTTTTACTGGATAAGATCAATTATCAGAATCAGACGATTACAATAGATGGGCAGATCTATGCGATGAAGGATACTGAATTTCCGACTGTGGATCCCAAGGATCCCTATCGGTTGACTCCCGAGGAGACACAGGTTATGGATCGATTGAGTCATGCCTTTACGCGCTGTGAGAAACTGCAGAAGCATGTACGGTTTTTATTTGCAAAGGGAAGTCTATATAAAATTTATAATTCTAATCTTCTATATCATGGTTGTGTTCCTCTTGATGAAAATGGTGACTTTAAAAAGGTCAATGTTTTTGGAAAGGAATATAGTGGAAGAGGACTGTATGATATCCTGGAGCATTATGCCCGCAGAGGATATTATACAACCAATGATGCGATGGAAAGAGAAAAGGGGCAGGACATTCTCTGGTATATCTGGGGCAATCCCAATTCTCCGGTATTCGGCAAGGAGCGAATGGCAACCTTCGAACGGTATTTCATTGAAGACAAGGCAAGTCATGTAGAGAAGAAAAATAAATACTATGAACTGTTAAATGATGAGGATACAGTCAATCGGATTTTGTTAGAATTTGGACTGGATTCACGTTATTCACATATCATCAACGGGCATGTACCTGTGGAACAGAAAAAGGGTGAGTCACCAATCAAATGCGGTGGTAAGCTGATGGTTATCGATGGTGGATTCTCAAAGGCTTACCAGGGTAAGACCGGAATCGCAGGATATACGCTGGTTTACAATTCACATGGGATGCGTTTGGTGGCGCATGAACCCTTTCAGTCGACAGAGGATGCGATTTTGAAGGAAACTGATGTATACTCGGATTCCTTTATCGTGGAAACCTCTGCTTTCAGACTCCGTGTGGCTGATACAGATACAGGCTATGAACTAAGAGAATCGATCTACCAGCTTGAGGAATTACTAAAGGCATATCAGGATGGTACAATTATAGAAAAGAGCGAATAAACAGTATGAAAGAGACAGATACCAGATCATGGCATCTGTCTCTATTACTGCCAGGAAAGAGTTATCTTGTTTTTGTACTGCCTGATCCCGTTCCTGTACCGTTTGTGGTTGATGAGTTATTATTTGTACCGTTAGTGCCTGTTGTACCGTCAGTACCTGTTGTACCGTCAGTACCGAT
>CAZVYQ010000016.1:27151-51290 GCA_964631375.1 uncultured Lachnospiraceae bacterium
AGTTGTGTTGGTTGTGCCGTTTGTGCCGTTTGTGTTGTTACCGCTTCCACATGCGGTTAGTGTTCCCATTACGAGAACCATCAATGCACATAACAAATACAGTCTCATATTTTTCATAATTTAAGCACACACTCCTTTATATAGAATTGATAAAAGCCGCTTATCGACTTCTTCCTATCCTATCATTTGCAAAATAAAATTAATTATACAGAAATTTATTTTCATAGAGTACTTGTGTACCATCATTCTGGTATTGTATACTATAAGTAGTGAAAAGACAGAGGTGAATTGATGGAATTTCGACCATGTATTGACATTCATAATGGGCAGGTCAAGCAGATCATCGGCGGCACCTTACAGGATTCAGGAGATCATGCTGTTGAGAACTTTACATCAGCTCACGATGCTGCATATTTTGCAGATTTATATCGTGATCATCAATTGTATGGTGGACATGTGATATTACTGAATGCCAGAGATTCTTCTTATTATGAAGCGACAAAAAAGCAGGCGATGAATGCACTTAAGGCTTTTCCGGGAGGTCTGCAGGTCGGTGGCGGGATTACAGATGAAAACGCTGCTGAGTTTCTCGATGCAGGTGCTTCACATGTCATTGTGACATCCTATATTTTTCAAAATGGACAGATTCGATTTGATCATATAGACAGAATGAAACAGGCTGTAGGCAGGGAACATCTGGTATTGGACGTTAGCTGTCGCAAGCAAAATGGTATCTATTATGTCGTAACTGACAGATGGCAGAATTTTACGAAGGTACCGGTGACGATCTCGCTGTTGTCAAATCTATCTGCATCATGTGATGAATTTCTGGTGCATGCAGTAGATGTGGAAGGCAGGTCCGCAGGGATTGACCGAGAGATTGTCGGATTGCTTGCGGATTATCATGAGCAGAGAAAGTGTTCATCTGCTGTTACATATGCCGGAGGTATTGCTGCATATGAGGATATTGATTTATTGAGAAAGCTGGGCAGAAATAGAGTCAATGCGACGATTGGATCTGCACTGGATTTGTTTGGAGGCCCATTGGAATTTGAGCAGGTTATAGATTATTTTCATCATTAGGAGGTGCATAATGTAATGCATACAATCATGATAGTTGATGACAATGAAACTGAATTACTGATTGCACAAAAGGCTCTTGAGAGGGACTACAGCGTCATCCCAATGTCAAACAGCAAGCAGGCTCTTGCGAGACTGGCAAAGTCAACGGTTATGCCAAGTATTATCCTGTTGGACATCGCTATGCCGGGCATCAATGGCTTTGAGATGATCATGAGGCTGAAGACAAGCGAGAAAGCAAAAAATATTCCTGTCATATTCTTGTCAGCGGACTTGGACAATTCTACAGAACTGGAAGCCTACAGGCTGGGAGCCGTGGATTTTATTCGCAAGCCTGTTGTAGCAGACCTGCTGCGTAAGCGTATGGAACTGCAGTCGCAATTGCTGGAACATCAGAAGCAGATGGACGAATACAATCTGCAGCTGCAGCAGACGGCATCCTTTCAGACACAAAATGCCATGCGTCTGGAATACTTTATCATTGGAATAATCACAGATCTGATCTCGGAGAAGGATGGTTATTCGGGTATGCATTGTCTGCGTGTATCAAAATACATGGGGATATTATTAAAGGAGATGCTGCTCAGCGGTATTAATTTTGGGATTCCGACAGAGGATTATGAAATGATCATCCTGTGTTCCCAGTTGCATGATATGGGAAAGATCGGAGTTCCGGACACAGTGCTGCAAAAGGAAGGAAAATATACGGATGAAGAGTTTATGCAGATGAAGAATCATACATTGCTTGCTGCAAATGCGATTCAAAAGTATGCTTACCTGTTGCCAAATTCAAAATTTTTAAATTATACATATTCGATGGCACGTTCTCATCATGAGCAATATGGTGGCACCGGATATCCGGACGGTCTGACCGGCAACAATATTCCGATTCTTGCACGCATTTTGAGCGTAGCAGACGTATATGATGCCTTGGTGTCAGAGAGAACCTATAAAAAGGCATTTACACATGAACAGGCATACAATATCATCACACAGGGTTCCGGGCTTCAGTTTGATCCGCAGGTAGTAGCAGCATTTCAGCGGGTACACACAGAATTCTTCGAAATCTCACAGCAAAATATGAAGATGTTGCAGCAACAGCAGATGCAGCCGAATGGTCTGAATCAATAATATTCGAAAAGTTTGGAAATTTTCGTTTACTTTTCGAAATATTTGTGTTATTATGACCTTGTTGCGAATAGGCGCAACGATAATTTATTATTTTGGAGGATCTCAGAATGAACAAAGGTACAGTAAAATGGTTTAACAACCAAAAGGGTTACGGATTTATCTCAGACGAGTCAGGCAATGACGTATTCGTTCACTACTCAGGACTTAACATGGACGGTTTCAAGTCTCTTGAAGAGGGTGCTGCAGTAGAATTCGAAGTAGTTAATGGTGAAAAAGGACCTCAGGCTACTAACGTAACCAAGCTTTAATCTATTCGTTTACAGATGTGCCTTTTTCTATAATATATTGCTTTGTAAGAAATTACTACATGAATCATATTAAGAAAATAAGCAAGTCCAAGTAAAACAGATTAGCAATAGACCTATTCGAGTCATCGGATAGGTCTTTTTGCGGAATACTAAGATCAATGAACGGAAGGAATCAGGATATGAGAATCGATTTTCACACACATACATTTCCAGAGAAAATAGCAGCAAAGGCACTGCAAGGTCTGAGCGAGACGGCTGACAACACACTGCCGCATACAGACGGAACAGAAGCCGGATTACTGGCGTCTATGAAGGAGAACGGGATTGATTATTCTGTAATGATGCCGGTTGCAACTGCGGCACATCAGGTCAGGGGGATCAACGATCATGCGATTGCAGTGAATGGCACGCATGGTTTGTATTCTTTTGCATCCATGCATTACGAATATGAGGATTACCGTGAGGAACTACAACGTGTCAAACAAGCAGGTATCAAAGGAGTCAAGCTGCATCATGATTATATGAGACTGCGATTTGATGATAAACGTTCCATTGATATCATGCAGACTGCCTTTGAGCTGGGACTGTTAGTGCTGATTCATGCAGGAAATGATCCGGTATCAAAGGATGTACACTATTGTACTCCGGAGATGATCCGGGATGTGCTGCCGTCTCTACAGTCAGATATGCTGATCGCATCACATTACGGTGGTCTGATGAATATCAACGAAGTGGAGAAGTATCTGCTGGGAGAGAATCTGTATATTGATACCAGCATGGCACATCATTATTTTGGATTACAGCAACTCCGTTTCATTCTCGAGAACCATCCTAAGAACCGTATCGTGTTTGGATCCGACAGTCCGTGGGAGAATCAGGGAACGGCACTGAGCCTGCTAAAAAGCATGAGTCTGTCAGACGAAATGATTGCTCAAATCACATGGGAGAACCCGGCACGTCTACTTGGAATATTTTAAGGAGTATGATATACTGTTAAAAAGAGACAGTCGGAGGGAAGCCGAATGAAGCTGTACGACAGAAAAAAACTCGGCTCCAAGATTTCCTTTGTTGTTGGAGCCGCGATAGTTGTCTCCATGATATTTATTTTCTCATATACGATAGGAATCTACCATTGTATGGTATATTCAGGTGCGGTCAGTTACCAGAACGTGCAGGCGGAAGAAAACAGATTGGTTTTCTCCATCTATACTCCTGCATTGTATTGGGGTCTGACTATTTTTGTTTTATGGGTGATTGCGACAGCGATTACCTGTTATCAGATTCGAAAAAGGATCAATCAGGCATTAAGTCCAATCTATGATGTGGTCATTGCTGCGAAGGAGATTACAGCCGGGCATACAAATCGCAGAATAGAGACAAAAACGGAAGACGAAATTGGGCTTTTAGCAGAGTCCATTAATGAAATGGCAGATCATCTGAATGATGCGGTCGATGCCAATGAGAGTAAAAGCACTTTTTTAGCTAATATTTCGCATGAGATTCGAACTCCGATGAATGCGATTCTGGGATTTTCAGAACTGATCCTGCAGGCAGAATCTTCTGAGGAAATCAAGGAGGATGCAGAGGATATCAAACGTGCCTCTAATAATCTTCTGGCAATCATCAATGATCTGCTGGATATCTCTAAGATAGAGTCAGGCAATCTAGAATTGGTACCGGTCAACTATTATCTGCATTATCTGTTCAGTGATGTAGAAAGTGTCATCAGCATTCCAGCCCAGAGCAAGGGACTTACTTTCCGTCTGGATGTCGATCAGAATCTGCCGAACAAGCTGTACGGAGATATTGTCCGTATCCGTCAGGTACTGATTAATCTGATCAATAATGGGATTAAGTTTACCCGTGAGGGTGGTGTGGTTTTAAGTGTGACAGGTGAAGTGATCGAGGATGTTCCAGGTGAGGGAACAGCAGAGAAGATTGATTTGGTCAATTTGGTTTTCAAGGTAACAGATACAGGTGTTGGAATTAAAGAAGAAGATCTAATCAGCATATTTGATAAATTTAAACAGGTAGATGCAAAGGTGAATCGAGGAATCGAAGGAACAGGACTCGGACTATCCATTTCACGTGAGCTGGTTCATATGATGGGTGGTGAGATCAGTGTTGAAAGTACCTATGGTGTGGGGACGACATTTACAGTTACACTGACACAAAGAGTACTCAGCCGTGAGAGACTGGCAGATTCTCTTGCAAGAAAGGCAGTTGAGGAATATGTGATGCACCGGGTATTCTATGCTCCGAGTGCAAAGATACTGATCGTAGATGACAACACTGTCAATCTTCGTATCATCAAAGGCTTGTTAAAGCATTATCAAATAGAAGCCGACACAGCTGTCAGTGGGCAGGAGGCTCTGGAACGGGTAGGAGAAACTGATTATGACCTGATCTTTATGGATCATATGATGCCGGAAATGGATGGCGTGGAGACCACCAAACGGATACGTTCCATGAATTCCATATCTGCACAGAAGGTCAATATCATTGCCGTATCAGCGAATGCTCTAAGAGGTATACGTGATAAATTCATAGAACAGGGCTTTCAGGATTATCTGTCAAAGCCAATAGAAGTGCCGGTGCTGGAAAATATGTTGAAGAATTATCTGCCGGCTAATAAGATCGTTGAAGGAGTAGAGGTCAAGACCGAAACCAATCCGGATGCAGACTTTGAGATTCCGGGTATTGATATTTATTCCGGACTGATGAAATGTGGTAACGATGTGGATGAATATTTGCAGATCCTTCAGATTGTTGTGGAATTTGGAGAAGAAAAATGCAAGATGCTGGAACGATATGCCTTGGAAGGTAACTACGAGAATTATACCATTGATGTACATGCGCTCAAGAGTGTTGCGGCAAATATCGGCGCACACAGGCTCTCCACCATGGCTAAGATACATGAAATGGCAGGCAAGAATGGTAATTATGAGTTTATTTTAAGCAACTATCAGGTCTTGGCAGAGTACTACCGTCAGATTGTAGCAGATATTAGGCCGGTTCTTGCGTCCAGAGGTCTATTGGATCAGCCTGAGAAAATCGATAAAAAAGATCCTGCTGAACTTACACAGGAGGGCTTTCATGTTGCAGTTCAGTGTATCAAGGATGCAATAGAGGATTTTGACGGAGCCACAGCCGCAGAGGTACTTGATACTCTGATGAACTACAAATTCAACGATGATGTGTTGGAAATCATTACAGAGACAAAAGGTTATGTGAATCAGTTTTCATTTGACCATGCTAAAGAAAAATGGGTAGGAATGGATCAACAGTTGATTGATTTTGCGGACGAGATCAAGGAGGGTGAAGAATGTCAGAAGTAACACTGAATATACTGATCATTGATGAACAGCAGGAGCGGATCTCCCTGCTGAAGAGTTATATGCCAAATTATATCACTGCCAGATCAGCATTGTACGGAGATGCGGCAAAAGCCATTATTGCTGAGGGAGACACTGATCTCATTATCATGTATGCAGATGATCCGAAGGGGCATGCCTTGTATATGTTCGGTTGGCTGAAAAAGGATACACATTTTGCAAGAATTCCGGTCATCCTGCTGACAAAGGATGAATTTTCAGAACGTTCACTTGATTTTGTGGAACTGGGTGAGGCATCCTTCTATGAAGGAGAGATCGACCAGTTCAAAATCTTCAAACTGATGTCTGAATTGTTAGAAGAAGCTGAAGGCAGGATGGCACGTGAGGAAATTCAGGCAGAACAGGCAGCGCTGGATTATGAAAAGCCCTCAGGCTGGGTGAGTGCAGGTAAGGGAATGGCTGCAAGTATTGTTGCTGAAGAAAAGGAGAAGAAGGCTGCAGTGGTTGCTGAACCAAAACCATGGCAGGCGGATTCGGCAGCTATGGTACGTGATATTTTAAAGGCAAGAGCCATGAGAGAGGCTGAGGATGCTGATGAGTATACACAGGGGATTAATAAAGCTGTGATTTTTGCGGAGGCAGTTCAAAGTGCCAAAGTCAAGTCTGCACCGGCTCATACTGTCAGGATAGATGATGCCTACAGGAGAAAGCAATTGGCAAAGAGCCTGGCACGAGGCGAGAAGAAGATGCAGGAGATTCAGAAAGCACTTGAGATGGTTCTGCATGCCAAGATGAGAAGAAAAGAAGAAATGCAAAAAAATCAGAAGAAGATACTGGTTGTAGATGATGATGCCACGACATTAAAAACCATTCGATTGTTTTTGCAGGATCAATATGATGTCACACTTGTTAATTCTGGTACTCAGGCAATTGATTATATCATCAGACACAAGACAGATCTGCTGATCATTGATTATAGAATGCCGATGTTAGACGGTGCAATGACTCTGCAGAGTATTCGGTATCAGCCCAATGGAATGCGTGTCCCGGCTCTTTTTCTGACGGCACATGCTGATTCAGAAACGGTACAGCGATGCATTCAGTCCGGTGCCCAAGGCATCATTCCCAAACCGGTATCACAGGAGGTTCTATTATCAGCGATAGCGTCGCTACTGAATATACATTGATATAAAACGGAGGCGGAGACAGTGAAGGAAATACTGATCATTGATGATGATATCATGACCCTGCAGATATTAAAAAAACAGTTGGAAAAGTATTATGATGTTCAGATCGAGAATGCAGGATATCGATTGATTAAAAAAATTGAAGATTATCATATGGATCTCATATTATTGGATATCGAGATGCCGATCATGAATGGTAAGCAGGTATTTGAGGAGCTTCGTAACATACCTAAATATCAACAGATCCCTGTTATCTTCCTGACCGGAGTGGCAGAGCCACAGCTCGTCATGCAGTTAATGCAGGAGGGAGCCGCCGGTTATCTCGTGAAAACAGCAGGCAAGGATGAGATGCTAAAAAAAATTGAGAAGGTGTTAAGAAAATTTAGTTGACGTAAATTTATTAAAATTGCCTAAAATAATACTAAATTATCATAAAAAAATGCTATTGCTATATTTCCTAAATTCTGTATAATATATGTTATGCGGGTTTTGCACTTTTTTTGACAACATGAGACACATTTTGACCATTTACAAATAGAAAGCATAAGGCGGAAGTTGGATTATGGATCACAAAATGGAGCACAGCAAGAAAAAGCTCAGACTTGGCGATATATTAATCGATCAAAAGGTAATCACCGAAGACCAGCTAAAAAAGGCACTTGAGTTACAAAGAGGCAGCGGACGAAAATTGGGCGAAACAATGGTAGATGCAGGTATTACATCTGAAGAAGCCATTGCCCATGCACTAAGCGATCAGTTACATCTTGAGTACGTAAAAATGATAGGTATTCAGATTCCTGACGAAATTATTAAGTTGGTCAGTTCTTCTGTTGTAAAAAAACATACAGCAATTCCTTATATGTATGATAAAAATAATGCAAACGTCTTAAAAGTAGCCATGTCGGATCCGATGGATATGGCGGCAATTGACGACTTTACAATCGTGACCAATATGCAGATCGAACCGGTGGTGGCGACAACCCACCAGATTCTGCTCTACATAGACAGGTATTACAGTACGGCAGACGTTAAAAACGCGGCAGATGAATATGCCAAGGAAAAGGAAGCCCAATTCAAGGATGACGATGAAGAGCTATACAATGAGGACGTCAGTAGCTCGCCCATCGTACAGTTGGTCAAGACCATGATCGAGCAGGCCGTACGACAGAGAGCGAGCGATATCCACATTGAACCGCTGGAGAATCAGGTTCGTATCCGGTACCGTATCGACGGTGCTTTATATGAAAAGATGACCTACAGCCCACGACTCTTGTCTGCAATCACAGCCCGTATCAAGATTATCGGTGGTATGGACATTTCTGAAAAGCGTAAACCACAGGACGGACGTATTACCCAGGTGGTAGACCGTCAGGAGTTTGATATCCGTGTATCGATTCTTCCAACCGTATATGGTGAGAAGACGGTTATGCGTCTCACCTCCAAGAGTGGTTTGACACGTGAAAAGAGCCAACTCGGCTTTAGACCCAATGAATTAAAACAATTTGATCATATTTTGAAAAATCCGCATGGCATCATTCTGGTAACAGGACCTACCGGAAGTGGTAAATCCACGACTCTGTACACAGCTCTGAGTGAATTGAACACAGAGGACGTGAATATCATCACCGTAGAAGATCCCGTCGAGGCTAATATCAACGGAATCAATCAGGTACATGTCAATCCGAAAGCAGATCTGACCTTTGCCACGGCACTGCGATCCATACTGCGACAGGATCCGGATATCATCATGATCGGTGAGATTCGTGACGGAGAGACAGCAGGAATCGCTGTACAGGCTTCCATCACAGGACATCTGGTAGTCAGTACACTACATACAAACTCAACCTCTGCCTCCATCGGACGTCTGGTGGATATGGGCGTGGAATCTTATCTGCTTGCAGATTCGGTTGTCGGTATTATTGCCCAGCGTCTGGTACGCCGCCTGTGTCCTGCCTGCAAAAAAGCAGTGCTTGCAGATAAAGAGCAAAAAGAACTTCTGATGGTCGATCCGAACACAGAACTTACGATATATGAACCCTGCGGATGTACGAACTGTGACAGTACCGGATACAAGGGACGTATCGGTGTCTATGAGATCATGGAGATCACACAGGAGTTGCGGCCTCTGATTTCACACAAGGCATCAGCCGAGGAGATCAAACAGGTAGCACTCAAACAGGGAATGAACACACTGCGTATGAGTGCAACAAAGTATGTATTAGACGGGACAACCTCAATATCTGAGATGACCAAGGTATCATTTGACGCATAAAGGAGATCAAGCATGGAAATAGAAGTGGCTCTGGAACAGGCAATGAAACGTGGTGCATCCGATGTGCATTTTTCAGTCGGAAGACCGATTATGATTCGTGTGGACGGTACATTACTGCCATTAAATGAAAACACTTTGAAACCAATGGATACCGAAGCATTTCTGATGCCGCTCTTAAGTGAGAGCCAGCATGAGGAAATTGCAAAATCAGGCGAGGTAGACTTTGCATACTCCCTGCAGGGAGTCGGACGTTTCCGTTTGAATGTGTTCAAACAACGTGGCACCTATGCTGCAGCATTAAGATTATTGCCATTCTCAATTCCATCACCGGAGCAGTTATCCATTCCGAGTGCGGTGATAGAAATGACAAACAAGAAGAGAGGACTGGTACTCGTTACAGGACCTACCGGAAGTGGTAAATCCACTACACTAGCTTCTCTCATCAATGTCATCAATCAAAAATATGCGGGTCACATCATTACACTGGAAGACCCGATCGAGTATTTACATAAAAGTCAGAAAGCAATCGTCAATCAACGTGAGGTCGGACTGGACACGATGGGATATGCACCAGCACTTCGTGCAGCACTTAGACAGGATCCTGACATCATTCTCCTTGGAGAGATGCGTGATCTTGATACAATCGCAACTGCCGTAACCGCGGCTGAGACAGGACATTTGGTATTCTCCACATTACATACCATCGGAGCCGCCAGCACGATCGACCGTATCGTGGATGTATTCCCACCACATCAGCAGGAACAGATCCGCATCCAGTTAGCAACCGTACTGGAGTGTGTAGTATCACAGGCACTACTTCCAACCATAGAGGGCGGCAGATGTGCTGCATTTGAGGTCATGGTAGCCAACCCGGCGATCCGCAACCTGATCCGTGAGGGCAAGTCCTTCCAGATCACATCTATGATGCAGACCAACCGCAAGATCGGTATGATCACCTTGGATGATTCACTATATGAATTATTTGTTGCAGGCAAGGTCAGTGCCGAAACAGCCTTATCATTTGCACAGGATTATAATTATTTGAGCCGGAAGATAATGTAGGAGCAATCCTACAGCACTCCCAAATCTGGCTTATCACTCTCTTTACCTAATTTCCATGGTAAAATGTGGTGAAATTGGGTATTGGAAGGAAAAATGTAAATTCAATACCAAAAACAAGAATCCCTTAAATAATCAAGTTCAATAGAATGGGAATTATGTCAACCGATTTGGGTATTGGAGAGCAAAAAAGCTAGCTCAATACCAAAAAGAAGAATTTAGTATATTAAAATTCTATGAAGCAGCAAAGTAATGTAGGAGGAGCAGAAGATGCCTGGATATTCGTACGAGGTTGTAGACCAGAGTGGAAAAACAAAAAAAGGAAGTATCGAAGCTGACAGTCGCGAAAAGGCGATGGCAGCACTCAAGGCAGACGGATATATCCCTGTATCGATTGTGGAACAGACTCTTCTGACCAAGGATATTAATCTTGATATCGGTGGCAAACCCAAAGCCAGAGATTACAGTGTATTCTGTAGACAGTTTGTCAGTATGACACAGGCCGGTGTTACTTTGATTGATGCTCTGAACATGTTGAGTGAGCAGACCGAGAATAAGAAACTCACCACAGCAATCAAGGAGATCCAGACCAGTGTAGAAAAGGGAGAATCTCTAACGAACTCCATGAAGGCTCAGAAATTCCTGCCATCACTGTTATGCAGTATGGTAGAAGCAGGAGAGGCTTCCGGTAGTCTGGATACGGCACTTGACCGTATGGCAACTCATTTCGAAAAGGATGCCCGGATCAAGTCCATGGTCAAGAAAGCAGCCATCTATCCGGTTATTGTATGTATCGTAGCGATTGTTGTAGTAATTATCATGTTGACCACTGTCATTCCAAGTTTTACGGATATGTTTGCAGATATGGATATGGAACTTCCGGCGATCACTAAGGGTGTTATGGCGATGAGTGATTTCATGGTAGCCCGATGGTATATCATAGTTGCGGTGATTGTAGCATTAGTTATTCTTTTCAAATGGTTTAAGTCAACACTTACGGGAGAGTATTTGTTTGCAAAGATTGGTTTACATTTACCTCTATTTGGAGCCTTAACGACCAAAACAGCATCTGCCAGATTTGCGAGGACATTGAGCACACTGTTGGCAGCGGGCATTTCATTGGTGGATGGGGTCGAGATCACAGCAAATATCATGGATAACCGTTTGATCGCTGATGCATTACACGATTGTAAAGAAGAAATCGTACAAGGTGTTCCGCTGTCAACTCCGCTACAGAAGTGTGGGATGTTTCCGCCAATGGTCTATCATATGGCTAAGATCGGAGAAGAATCCGGTGATCTGGAAGGATTGATGGAGAAGCTGGCTGATTATTATGAGGAAGAGGTGGAGATGGCGACACAGGCATTGATGGCGGCAATGGAGCCGTTGATCATCATTGTATTAGCAGGAGTAGTCGGCACATTGATTGGTGCAGTTATGGCACCGATGGCACAGATGTACTCAGGACTTGATAGCCTATAGTGAATTAACCATCCGGGAATAGGGCTCGGATGATTAAGATAAAAAACAAACAAGAAGGAGAAATGAATTATGAAGAAGACAAACAACAAAGGTTTTTCACTCGTCGAATTGATCATCGTTATCGCTATTATGGCAGTACTGATTGCAGTACTGGCTCCTCAGTTCTTACGTTACGTAGAACGTTCAAGATTACAATCAGATAATACAGCTATTGGTGAAATAGCAAATGCTATTAAAGTCGCTGCTTCTATTGATGGAGTTAATACAGCAATGAGAACAGGAACAATAGCAATTCCGGCTGAAACAACAGGTGTAGGTTATGATATTGATTCTGTTACACCTACTGAGTTACGTGCAGAACTAACAGCTACTTTAGGTGATTCAGTTGTATTACGATCTAACTCATATGCTACAGCACCAGCATTTACAGTTACAATTAATAGTAATGGTGTTGTTACAGTATCAGTTGCCAGTTTCTTACCTGAAGTTGGTGGAACACGTGCAGCAAGAACATTCTAGTTTTCAAGGTTGAAAGGACTCTTCTATGTCACCTGAATACATACTCTTATACATCATCATATTCCTATATGGAATCGTCATCGGGAGCTTCTTAAATGTTTGCATTTACAGAATTCCGAAGGCTGAGAGTATCGTAAAGGTGAGATCGCACTGCATGAATTGCGGATATCAGCTGAGGTGGTACGACCTCGTACCACTCCTCAGCTATATCGCACTTCGAGGGAAGTGTCGCAAGTGTCATACAAAGTTATCCCCGCAGTACCCTATCATTGAAGCTGCAAACGGATTGCTTTACTGCTTTGTTTTCTATGTATTAGGAGTTACGATTTATAGCGGACTGATCTGTCTGCTGGTTTCAGCACTGTTAGCACTCAGTGTAATTGATTTTCGCACATATGAGATCCCAATCGGATTCAATGTGTTTATACTGGCCCTAGGGCTGATTCATCTTGCCCTGGATTATCAGAATTGGTTACAGTATGTAATCGGCCTAGTGGCGGTCAGTTTATTTTTATATGTGATTTATCTTGTTACAAAAGGACGCGGCATCGGTGGAGGAGACATCAAGCTGATGGCGGCGTGTGGTTTGCTGATTGGATGGAAGTTAATCATATTGGCATTTTTTCTTGGATGCATCATCGGAGCGGTTGTCCATCTGTTACGGATGAAACTAAGCAATGCAGAGCATGTGCTTGCGATGGGACCGTATCTTTCGATTGGTGTGTTTATTGCGGCTATGTGGGGGACAAAATTGATAGATTGGTATACGAGTGTATATATTGGCTAAACGATTGGTTTACAAACATGGGTGAAACAAATCGGAGAGGAAAAGGAAGATCATGGCAAAGGTTCTGAGTATTGAGGTTGGGAATTCTCTGACCAAGGTGTGTGAAGTAGATTACAAAACAAAGAACCCCAAAGTATATGGGAGTTTCACAATACCAACTCCCGAAGGCGCGATCGAGGATGGTATGATCCTGGATCCGGACAGCCTGGGGACAGCAATACAGGAATTAATACGAAAAAACGGAATCAAAACAAAGCAGGCGGTGTATTCCATTGCATCTACCAAGATCGCAAACAGAGATGCGACACTGCCGTTTGTCAAAGAAAATAAATTAGGAGATCTGGTAGAGGCAAGTGCACCGGATTATTTTCCGGTGGATATCTCCAATTGCAAGGTAACCTATCAGGTTCTGGAGGTTGTAGAACAGGACGATAAGAAGCAATATAAGGTTTCTGTCATGACTGCACCCAATGACATGCTGGAATCCTACTATACATTGTCTGAGAAAGCAGGTTTGACAGTTACTGCATTGGATTATTCAGGAAACAGTCTTATTTCAGTTGTCAAGGATCTGTTTCATGAAGGAACCCAGATGGTGATCAAGGTCAGTGGACGATCATCACTGCTGACGATCTTCAATGAAGGCAAGATGGTTCTGCAGAGAGTCGTTCCCTATGGTGGCGATGCGGCTGTAGAGACGATCATCGAGGAAGAGGAAAAGGACAGTGGGAAACGGGTTAGCTACGCAGTTGTCACTGAGCTTTTGCGTAAAAAACCTTGTATCCGCAAGACATTAGATCCGGATCAGGAAGAAGTGAATGACGAGGATGATGAACAAACCAAACAGTTTCGTCTGAATGTCACAGAGTCCATGAGCATGTTGGTCAATGCCATTTTGCGTGTTGTGGACTATTACAACTCAAGAAATTCGGACAAGCCGTTGCAGAATCTGTATCTGACAGGTTACGCAGAGAACTTTATCGGTCTGACAGACTTTATGACTGGCGAGATCGGTGTACCTGTAGAAAAGCTGTCTGAGCTGGGAGCCATGACGATTGGTTCTGAGGTCAAGAACAGTGGAGAGTTTATCTCCTGTATTGGTGCTGCCATGGAGCCGATGGATTTTATCCCGGATGCTCACAGCGATAAGAAAAAGAAAAAGACAAAAGCCAAAGCAGGTGCCAAGGACGCAGAAGCAGGAGAAAAAACAGGAGCAGTCAATAAGGACATGAACATGATTGCATATCTGGTATGTGGCGGTTGTGTATTGATTGCAATTGTTTTAGCAGTTGTATCAATCCTGCCTTATCTGGGAGCAAGTGAGAAAAATAAAGCACTCAAGGCAAAGGAAGCAGAGTTGGCTCCGGTAGAACAGGTCTATGCAGAGTATAAGAGTACATTGAGTAAAAACGAAGACATCAAGATCATGTATGAGGGCACCAGAAGACCAAATGATACATTGGTGGATTTTCTGGAGGAATTGCAGGCAAAACTGCCTTCTACAACAAATGTTCTGTCATTTACCTGTGGTGATACCGATGTTACGATTAATATGAAGGTGGACAGCATGGAGGCAGCTGCATTGACGGTCATGGAGATCAGAAAGTTTGACTGTATTGACAAGGCAAATATTTCCTCTGTAAAAAAGGAATTAGATGAAACAGACAGTGTGATTGCTGTGAATTTCACTGTTGACTGTACCTATACACCGGTTGAATATAGTGTTCCGGGAGTTACCATGATCCCGGCAAGCAGCAATTAGGGAGGAGAAGAAGATGAAGGTTACGAAAAAAGACATTTTGCTTCTGATTGCTTTGGCCGGAGTACTGGTTGCTGTTTGTACTTATTTTCTGGTGTATCAGCCCTTAAATGAGAAAACAGCCGCAATGGAGACAGAAAATGCCACATTACAGACAAGAGTAGATGAATTGCAGGTATTAAAGGATAATGAGCAAAAGTATCTGTCCGATACAGCTGCAATGAAGGCGGAAAATGATGAAATCCTGAATCGTTTTCCAGCAGATGTACGCTCTGAAGATATGATTATGTTAGCAACCCAGATGGGATACGCAGCACCAGTGATCGTTGTAGATGCAACCATGGAGGATCCTGAGGATCTATATCATATTGGGGCAAGAGCGGCAGCGGCGGCAGCAGAGGAAGCAGCGGCAGCGGCGGCGGCAGCACAAGCCGCAGCAGACCCGGCAGCGACAGATCCTACGGCAGTTGATCCTGCCGCAGCAGACCCGGCAGTAGCACCCGCACCGGCAGTTCCGGAAGCAGAACAGATCATGTATGGACGCAAGATGGTTATCAGTTTCCGCGGAACCTATGAAGCAATGAAAAACTGTATCGAATATATCTATGGAAGTACCGACAGACGAATCGTCGGTGCCGTAAACGCAACCTATGAGCCGGATACAGGACTGGTAGCAGTCAAGATGGGTGCTTCAATGTACTATGTAACAGGCACAGGCAAGGAATATGTAGAGCCATCCATTCCATTTATTCCACAGGGAACAGACGATATATTTGGTGCCTTGGATACATTGCCGGATGCAGCGGCAGCACTTGCAGGAAGTACAGGAAATGCTGAAGGAGAAGGGGAAGAAGACTGAAATTAACAAACAAAAAAGATGAAAGGAGGAACTGCGATGAGACATAACAGAACCGATATGGACGATCATGGCTTTACTTTGATAGAAGTTTTGATTGCCATGGTCATTCTGGCAATCATCGTTGTTCCACTTTTGCATACCTTTATTTCTTCTTCGCAGACGAACCTGAAGGCGAGAAGGACATTGCGTATGACCACAGCAGCTCAGGATATCATGGAGGGCTTGAAGGCCTATACGATAGAGGAACTAGTATATCAGTTTAACTTCCCGGCAGTCAGGCATGCATCAAATCCCTTGATTGATGTCAACAATGAGTTTCATGTCATCAATCCCAGCCTGATCCATGGGGATATCAAGGAACTGAAATTTGACGGAAGCAGTTATATAGATGTTGTACAGGATCCAAACAAAAATCTGACGACTGCCAGCATCTATTCCACCGATACCGGAGAGACATATGAGTTCTTGGGAGCAAGAGACCCGGCTAATCCGACTTCAGGTGTCAATATTGGCAAGTATTACTTTCAGATGGCAGACGTATCTCTGCAGGACGATGCAAGTATCACCTTTGATGCTCTGGTTGAACTGGATGCGACTCCCTACAGAACCGGAGGAGGCAAGAATCCGGAACTCAATGCCAAGGAGATCGTCGGGATCAAAACCATGAACAATCTCTATGATGCTTTTTATGTGGCAACTGAAAATGATGTATATAATGCAGTTCAGAATATGAATACCATTTATTCGCCAGCCACTGAGATCAAGGAAGAGAATGTCAAGAGAACCATTACCATAGATGTGGATCAAAATGTAGTTGCAGGCAAGACGGATGTAAAGGCCACCATCAAGATCAAGTATCTGGCAGAAGGCTTTGGAACCGGTGGTACAGACATCGAGTACGAACCGCTTGGAGCAACGGGAAAGCAGATCTATGGCACTACAACAGAAGATATGGAGCTACGTAATGTATATCTATTTTATTTTCCGATGTATAACGATGCTGCCCATCAGGACGAGATCATATTTAATAACAACAATCCGATCGAGCTACAGCTGCATATCGTCAAGCAGGAGCCTACATCTGCAACATCTGCATTGATCGCAAAAGAATCAAGTTACCACTGTGCTGTAGAGATCAATGATACAGGGATTGGATCGGCTGCTGATTCGGCAACAAAACTGGTCACCAATCTGACCACCAATCTCTATGAGGTCAATGCACCGATTACAGCACTGGGGACGTTGTATACGCCATCCGGTAATGTTAAGTATCAATTTAACGGTTTTCTGGTATCGGAAACAGATCTTGGTGTAAAGAATCTGGCAGGTACTGCAGTGAAGGATCGTATCTATGATGTTACCATCAGGATCTATGAGCCCGGAGCGGCAGCAGCAGGCTTTCCGAATACCAGTCTGGTGACGACACTGACAGGAAGCAAGGATAATTAAGATAAAGGGAGGAACTGTGTGACTGCGTTATTGCGAAAGGTCATGAAAAAGAATAATAACGGTTCTTCAATCGTAGTCGTAATCGTTGCACTCGCTTTTGTCGGGATACTGGCAGCAACGATCATGTGGATGGCATTAAACAACTTCTACATGAAAGCAACCGATACGAAAAACAAGAGAAGTTTCTACTCCTCAGAGAACGTTATGGAAGAAATCATGGCAGGCTTGCAGGCCGATGTATCGACTGCAATCGACCTGTCTTATCGTGATGTTATGCAAAAATATGCAACCAAGTCTGAGGAAGATCGTCAGAAGGCATTTCGGGATGCATATTTGAACAGATTACAGGAAATCTTTAATGCCGGTGGTGGGGCGAATACCTATCAAATATCAAAACTACGAGGATACGTAAATGGTTTTACTGATCCTACACAGGCAACCTTTTCCGTGACAGGAGAGGGATCAGGAACATTGACGGCACTCAGGGGTACACCTAAGGTAGCGACAGAGACAGGAGAACTCGTGAAATATACGAGTGATGCTGTGATTAATAAGAACTATATCCTTTTAAAAGATATTCATCTGGAGTTTGTGGATGCGAACGGATTTGTTTCCATCATCAATACTGATATTCAGCTGGTGCTGCCGGAGACGAGTTTTACCCAGTCTTCTACAATGCCGGATATCTTTGAGTATGCACTGGTTGCAACCGATACCCTACAGGATCAGGAGATGGCGACCTTTGGTAATCCGGTAGTGATCAACGGAAATGTTTACGGTGGCGAAAATGGAATCACCATACATCATAATTGGGAATTCAATAAAGGAAGTTTTCTCGTAACAGATAAGGACATTGAACTCAATAAAGCTGGTGCCTCATTAAAGGTAGGAGACAAGGCAACCAGTGATCAGCCGATGGTCTGGGCAGACAATCTGAAATTAACAAAGGGAACAGGTATCGATCTGTATGCAAAAACCTATCTGTCTGATGACACGATCATCAGTGCCTCAAATACCGTTGTGAAGCTCCAGGGACAGTATTTTGGCTATGGAGATTCTCTGACAGACTCTACCAAGAGCAGTGCGATCGTAATCAATGGACTGAATACAGAACTGGATCTCAGTAAATTGGACGAGATGCTGATCGCTGGGCACAGTTATATCGGCACGGCAAATGCGGTAGGAAATATTGCTCCGTCTGTCTCAGACAATGCAATTTATCAGAATAACAAAAATGTGCTGATGGGTGAGTCAATCGCCATCAAGGGTGACCAGATCGCTTATTTAGTTCCGGATCAATGTATCGGCGTTTTGGATGGAGAAGATAAATACGGCAAAAATCCAATGAGTGCCAAGGAATATGAAAGTCTCCAAACCGAACTCAAGAAGTGTGGCGGCACCAATAAATACATTGATGACGAAGGCAAGGAGCACACCTTGTATGAGGTGGATTTTAACAAAACCGTTACAGCACTTGGTTCACCACTTAGTAACTATACGACAGAGATCAAGAAGGTATTTGTTCCAAGCAATGGCGAGACGATTGTTTATTATTATCTGGTGATGGATGAGACAAATGCAAATCGTTATTTTGAAACCTATTATCATATAAAGAAAGCAAAATTGGATCAATATTTCAAGGTCTATGCAAAGGGAATCAAGTCCAATGCAGGCTTTACAAGAATCAATACACAGGGCAACTGGTTATCGGATGCTGCGGCAAAGACACCGATCGACCAGACACTGCTAAACACACCGACACCGATGCCGGCGGCAGAGTTAGGAGCAGAAACCAAACGATACGCAGATATGTTTGCTTCATTGCAGTCTAAGTTGATCATGAATTATCATGAGGTTTCCAATGCTGAGAAGGCAAAGAGTGTGTATGAGAACATTGTGGTTACAGATAATACGACTTTGAATACATTTATGTTTGCTCATCCGACTGCAGTATGGACGACAGATGATGCGACACCGGCAAAGGCTGTCATTACAAAGGGAGATTATACCTTTGACGGCACCCAAAAGGTACGCTTGATCATCGCTAAGGGAAATGTAACAATCAAAGCAGATTATACAGGACTCATCATCTCAGGTGGTAATATTTTGATCGACAAGGATGTCAAGATCTCAAATGCTTCAGAGGCAACTGCAAAGGAAGAACTGACGAAGGTACTGCAGGTGCCGTTTGATCCGGCAGATCCGGACAGTACAAAGCCAATCGACTTTTTTAGAAACGGAAGCAACTACATTTTAGCCGGAACTTTGGTGAGCACCACAGGTATGGATTCGGCACAAAAGGAAATTGATTTTTCAAAGCTTGTCCTATATGAAAACTGGACGAAGCAGTAGGGAGGCTGTGCAGATGAAAGATAATAAAGGCTACAGTCTGCTGGAACTGATTGTTGTGATTGCGATACTGGGAATCTTCATTGTATCAGCGATTAGTGGATTGAATTATATCTTTGGAACTGCGGTTCGATCCTGTGCCAATGATATCAAAAGTGCAGTCGGAGCAACCAGAATCAATACAATGGGAAAATACGAAACTGTTCTGAATATATACAAAGACACGGATGGAATTCACAAACAGGAGTGGCGTAAAGAGGTAACGTGGACCGGTGGTGCGAAAACAGAAACGTGGGTTTCTGATCATCCCGATCAGATCGGAAAATCCTATGTGGATGTGACCTATACCACAGAGGGAGGAACAACAGGAACCTTGGATGCAAATGGGATCTGGATCGGATTTGACAGAGGTTCCGGAAAAGAACGAGATGTAGACGCCGTAACAACATTGCCACCTGGCAAGACAGGTGTTGCAGATATTTTTACTGATATCACAGCAAGCGGAGTTGTTACAGTACGTGTAGTGATTGTTCCTGCAACAGGAAAGATCTATCTGGATTAAGTAATTACGGCAGAAAGGAGTTTTGAGGATGGAAAGATGCAGATTTCATAGGGATCACAGAGGTTTATCGTTGGTAGAGCTGTTAGTAGCAGTTGCGATCCTTGGCATTGCATTGACTGCAATCACCGGATTTATGGTGGTCGGTGCACGCAGCTTTTCTTCCACGAGCTCCGAGGTCAATCTACAATATGAATCCCAGCTTGCATTTAACCAATTACAGGATTTGGTAGTCGATACGCAAAAGGGTCTCACGCAGACCAGTGTGACGGGTGGTACAGAGACAACCGTTCCTGCCACAGACATACCGGCAGATACCGTAGATGAGAAACGACTTTATATCTATAATGAAAGCGTTGCCTATGTGATTAAATGGAGCAGGCTGGACAGCAGACTGTTTTATGAGGAATACAATGTAACTGTGAATGGTGCAGGTGAACCGGTTTTGGGTTCTGCACTCGTAACCAATGCAAGAATGGCTGACTACATTACGGATTTTGATGTGGACATCTCCAAGTTAGAGGCAAAAAGTATCGTAGGTGTACATATGGCATTTCAGAAGGACAGAAAGTCGTATGATGCCAATTACAATATTACGTTACGCAATAAGATCCTAGTCAATAAGGATATGAAGGACACCTATACTGAGCCGATTCCCACACCTTCTGCCAACACGATTGAAACATTATCAGTAGTCGTTGTGGAACCGGGTTCTAAGTTTACATTTCCGGCGCCTGTTGTGAAGTCTTCTGTTGCATCAGAGACTCCGAGTCAGGAGGTCAGATGGATGCCGGATGCGGCTAATCCTGCTGATCCGGGTACCAGTATCTCCACTACCGGTATATTAATGGTGTCACCGAGTGAATCACATGATACCTTCCGTGTTAAGGTACAGACACCGGATCATCTGGCAGTCAGCTATGTGGACATCAAGGTACGCAAGGTGGATACTGTTGCAGTTAAATTCACACCAATCTCTAAAGACAAGGATGGAAAATTCATCCCTGCAACGGCACTGACCAAGAACAGTGAATTTCGACTGGATGCGACCGTTACGATGAATTTTGAAGAGGAATTGACTACCGGTGCCACAGGAGATACGCTCGAACAGGCGAAGACATTAGAATGGAAGATCATGGAGGGAGATACTTATCTAGCGGGCTCCTCTCCAAGCAATTATCAGTGGGACGGCAAGATGAAGACGGTTGTTGTGGATAAAATGCCACTGCGTGTGCGTGCCACTGCCAGTCACTCCAAGGTATATGCTGCACCGGATGGTGTTTATGGAGAGTGGGTCGGTGAGACACATGCAGAAAAGCCTAACTTTCCTATTACATCGTATGGAACCTTTGAAAGAGGACAGGAGTATGCATTTAATGTTGTTTCCGGTTCCAGAGAAGGATACATCTATCTGTTTCAGGTAGAAATACGTAAGTTAATCTATAATGACGAGGGTGTAGTCACGGGATATACAGTTGTCGATGCAAATAGTATTATCGATCGTTCTGAACATGGAAATAATGTCAAGATTAAGTTTCCTATGGACTTGGATCCTTATGATGAGTATGAGGTAGACATCCGTTGTTATGAGTTCCCGTATGGTGTATCAGGGAAAGTGTTGTATGGATTCTTATCAGGTTATGGTTATGACATTTCCAAGGCAACCGGAGAAAGCTGGACAGATACCATTCCACTTCATGCCTCAGATGTTTACTTTGATAATGTGGATACGATCAAGAAAAATTATACACCAAGGAAGTATTGTATCAATTTGAACGGAACAGACGATACGATGTTTACTGTCGGAGGTATATCGCATTTTCGTATGGCAGATGGCTTTAACCTAAATCGAGACAGTATCAAGTGGTACTTTTATACCAACCTGTCAGGAAAGAACAGTGAGAGTGCTTTTACCCGATATTACAACACTTCGATGTTCAACTGCTGGCAGGAGGGCGCAAGTGTAAAGATACAGTTTACAAGGTCACAATGGCAAAATTCCCTGCCGAGTGAATTGTATCTGGTACCGACGATTATCGTGAACGGTAAGGAATACATGATGTGGCACTCCTATGTGAAGTTTATCAATCATAACATAACCGTGACAAAGGATGGTACTTCACAGAAATTGTTCTTCCCATATCCCAAGAGTGGTGCTGATGGAATCACTGATTTCCCGGGCAGAGACGATTCAAGCTATACGAAGAATCTCGGAACAGGCATTATGGAAATGAAGGGTAGCTGGTATTATGCTTATAACTTTAGCGAAACCCTGCAATATGATCTCTCTTACTATATTGAAACATCCACAGGATTGAAGAACTACACCTTGGTACTATGGAATTCAGACCGAAGTAAAAAGTGTGGAACCTATAAAATTATAGAAGGACAAAAAGAGTGGATCAAACAATGATGCCGGATAGAATCAGCAGAAAGGAGGCATACCATGAGAAAGATGAATCATAAGGGTTTTAGGATGATCGTTGCAGGCGTTATGGCGGTTGTATTGATATGCCTCGGAGTATTGGTTCAGCCGGGAGAGGTAACAGCCAAGGATACGTTGCCGGGAATCCAACAGATCATTGCTTCCAATAATGCAACAAAGCCGTATCGTATTCTGGAGATTGTACCGGATGTGGCAACTACCACCTTTGATCAGGCAGCTTCACCACTTTGTGATACCGATCTCTTCAAGCAGTCTATGGGAACTCTGGGATATTACATCGGTGGTCAGGAACCCATACAGTTAGATCGTGACCTGTATCAGTTTATTGGCTCTAAGGAACGAAAAGAGTTTGTAGATCGACTGTTTAACTACGCCTATAACAAGAATGACTCGAACAGTAAACCGGGTGTTCTGGCAGATATCACAGAAAAAGTAGAAACAGACAAGACAACGACCGATCAGAAACCACTCTATTTCAAGGAATATAAAGAGCATTATGCAAGTGAATGCACAGAAGAGGAACTCCAAAAGAATGTAACAGAGGGCAAGTGGAGGGCGATTCAGTCTGTACTGCCGGATGCAAGTGTTGTACGTTATCAGAACAAGGTAGATCTATTGACCGGGTATGAGATGAAGATGGAGACAGAGGCTACTGTATCCGGCAATTTCATTCAGATGTATCAGCCGTTGCCGACATCGGATCCTGCGAGAGCAGCGTTTGGCGGAAGTGAGGGCTCCAATTTTTCCGATGGTCAAGGATATCTGGAGAAGAAAACGGATGGTAGTGGGAATTTTGATCCGGGATTTACGACAGGCTCTGCCTCTCCTGAGTATGCGGCAACCTTTAAAGTCATCGATCAAACAGGTTATCCGGAGGCAAATCGTCTTGACAGAGGATATGTGCCGATGCAGGGAGAAGTCATTACTCCTGAAACTATCTATAGAGATGAAATCAATGGTAAACAGGTCTATCAGGCTAAGGTAGATAGTGCTACCGGTGTGGTTAGTTATGAGTATAAAGGTTATATTGCAAAGGATAATGATCCCACAAAGATCAAGGTTAAGGACAAAGATGATCATGCTGTTACTCTGGATGCTGTATCAAACGGTTTATTAGGTGGTACGAGATCTCTTGTGGCACCATCTGAGACTCCGACACCTAGCGTAACACCATCTCCGACTGTTACCGTGACACAGACGCCGACGGCTACCGTAACGCCGACAGCTACGACAACACCAACTGCAACGCCGACACCGGAAGTCACTACCACACCGACGCCGTCAGTGACGCCGACACCATCGGATCATACAACCAATACAACAACAAACAATACATCAGCATCACCGTCAGCATCGACAACAGCCCAGACGATTCATATTGTAGTGGATAATAGTCAGAACCGGAGCGTGGGGACTCCTGCAACCGGAAGTATACAAACCTTAAACGAGTCCGAAGGTGGAACAGAAATCACCCCTGATTCCGAGACAGGAACGAACAGTACCACAGGAACGAACAGTACTACAGGAACAACTGAGTCTACCGGAACCACAGGTACAA
>CAZVYQ010000017.1:0-50974 GCA_964631375.1 uncultured Lachnospiraceae bacterium
GTCAACAGGTTTTCATTCTGTTTATTTTAATAGCAGTCGGCTTTTTGTGTGGAAAATTGAGATTACTAACAGATGATGGTATTTCGAGTCTTACCAATATAATGCTATATATTGTGACTCCATGTGTCATCATTCATGCTTTTCAACAAGAATTCAATCGTATGATGTTGATTGGTTTTCTGAAGTCTTTTCTTGCAGCAGTTTTTGCACATTTAATATGTATCCTTCTCAGTAAACTCCTGATCAAAAGTAAGGACGATGCACGAAAGAGAATTCTTCGATTTGGTGTAATCTTTTCTAATTGTGGTTTTATGTCGCTTCCGCTTCTGGACGCATTGCTTGGACAGGAAGGTGTTTTCTATGGTGCAGCATATATTGCTGTGTTTAACCTTTTGCTCTGGTCTTATGGATTGCTTCTTATGGATAAGGAACACGCAAAATTGTCTGTCAAAAAAATTATTCTGAATCCCGGAACACTTCCGGTGGTAATTGGATTAATTCTTTTCTTCTTCTCAATCAGACTGCCATCTATGATCGACACTCCGGTTACTTATCTCGCTGCTCTCAATACACCGGTTCCGATGTTGATCATTGGTTTTTACATCTCCAGACTGAATTTTGCAAGAATATTCAGAAAAGCGGATGAATTTCTCATGTTATTACTTCGCCTAATCATTTCTCCATTGCTGATGCTGGGATTTTTATATGGTTTTGGATTTCGTGGATCGTTACTGGTTGCCTGTATCATATCTGCCAGTGCACCGGTTGCGGCATCCTCCACCATGTTTTCGGTCAAATTTCATTTGGATCCGGAACTGTCTGCAGGTACGGTTGCTGTTTCCACCCTAATTTCCATAATCACTATGACGCTTGTGGTAGGTATCACTCAGTATCTTGCTCATTGAGCAGGTCACATAGAGGTTTGTTGACCTTTTTTCTGGTAAGTTCCATCAAAGAAAGAGCTGTCAGATCATGCACTTCTGTCTGAATCTTATCAGTACTGACATGATTTCTCATGGTTTCCATTAATAGATCCCGTTCTTGTTTGGAACGTAGATTGATAAAATCTATGATAATGATCCCTGAAATGTTTCGAAGTCTGATTTGCCTTGCAGCTTCCATTGCGGCTTCCATATTGATCTTCATAAAAGTATCACGAAGGTTCTTTTTGCCGTCATATTTGCCCGTATTGACGTCTATCACAGTCAAGGCTTCTGTCGGTTCAATGACCAGATATCCTCCCGATTTGAGCCACACACGCTTGTTCAGAGCCTTCTGTATACGTGTTTCAATACTATATAATTTTTCAAGAGGAAGTAATTCATCTTGATAATGTCTGATTGCAGGTTTTGATTGTCCGTCTAATTTTACTAACTGTTCCGTTACAGCATGAAATATCTCCTCATCATCTGTCACAATCTCGTCGATTTTTTCAGAATCAATATCTCTGAGCAGATTCAGATACTGATTTTGTGTTCGATACATCATACTGTAACAGGTTCTGTGCTTTGCCATTTCCAGTACATGAAAGAGCCGTTCACTTAAGCTGTTTAACTCCGTCTGAATCTCTTCCTTTGTCGCATATTGTGCATTGGTTCTGATCACCACTCCTGTATCTTTAGGGATTTTAAGATCCAGTTCTGTTCTCATTGCTTCACGTTTATCTTCTTCTATCTTTGTAGATATGCCAACCCTCTGATTACCGGTAGTCAAAACCACATATCGGCCGGCCAGAGAGAGATTGGTTGTGACGACTGCTTCTTTTGTCTTGATCTTATCTTTGATGACCTGTACAAGAATCTCATCACCCTGTACCAGCCTGTCCTTAATATTTTGATTGACTCTGTTGAGATAAATCGGCTGTCCTGCATCTTTCATAGACAAATAGCACATTGTTCCCGGTGTGATTTCTACAAATGCTGCCTGAATATTTTTGATGATCTTATGAACCTTTGCAATATAGATATTACCGATGATTTTATTAGAGGATATTTCATATTGCAATTCTATCTCATGATCATTTTCCATCAGCATGGATAGGATACCCTGTTTCCATTTGGTGATAATCAGTTTATTTGTTGTATCCATTGATCAGTTTCTCCTTGACCATGTAGCCTGTCATTTGCTAATATCAGTACCAATACTCCCAAGTGGTACAAATACACCATCCACTGTTGTGTACAATTCTTTTCTTATAATATGAAGGGCATACTCTGGAAGTTCCATACCCGCCGATTCATAAATCGCCTCCATCACAAGTCTCGGCTTAATGTTTAATTCACTTCCTGCAGATAGCTGCATAAATAACACAGGTGTATCTTTCTCAATAAAATCATCGAACTGTTGAGGTTGATGAATGTAAATCTGATATAGATAAGGCTTCAGATCGATTTCTCTTTCGCCTCTCTTCGATTTTTTCTGTATGAGTATTTGTTCTTGTTTCATGAACTCTGTCAGGATCGATTGGATGTCAAACTGAGGAATGTATTCCTTTCTGATTCCCACATGATAATCAGCTGCTGTGATACAAGACATTGCATTCTTTGCCTGCTCAGGCAGCTCTTTATACTCCATTACAGTAATTCCTTCAGACATAACAGCATTTAACTTCTCAACGGATTCCTCGGAAGATAACGAACTGTTTACTTCAATGTCCAGATATTCTCCATCACTTTCATATCCAACCCCAAGTGGCTGTGCAAACGACATAATCTGATGAGGACTCATACCTCCGGAATACTTAATATCTATTCCGGCCCTGCGGACAGCTTTTTGAAAATAACGCATTACATCCAGATGGCCAATATAGCGAATGGCTCCGTGCTTACAAAATTTAATTCTGATTTTCATAACAGACCCCTCCTCCAAATCGACTCGCTCCGCATCCGGAACAGGCACTACGACAGTTCGGAGTAACCTCACCTGCCAATGCATGTATCCATTCACGTTTCAGAAATTCCTTAGTTACGCCGGCATCAATGAAATCCCATGGCAGGATCTCATTCATTTCACGCTTCCTTCTATTATAAAAATCAATGGAGATTTCATTTTCCTGAAAGGCTTCAAGCCATAGATCATTTTTAAAGTAATCTGACCATGAATCAAACAGACATCCCTTTTGATATGCTGTTAGCAGCACCTTTCCGATTCTTCTGTCACCTCTTGCCAGAACCCCTTCCAAAACACTCAAATGTGCTTCATGCCAATTATACTTAATACTTTTCTGGTTTAACTGCTCATGCATGACCTGATTCACAAATCTTGCCTTGTCCATGTATTCCTCAGCAGTATACATTGTTGCCCACTGAAAGGGAGTGAATGGTTTTGGAATAAAGAAGGATGTACTTGATGTGATCTGTACCTTTCCGTTTCTTTGATCCTTTGGAATCAGTTCATAATACAAACGTGCAATTTTATCCGACAATTCCATGATTCCACGCATATCATCTTCAGTTTCTGTTGGAAGTCCAAGCATGAAATAAAGCTTGACTTTATTCCAGCCACCTTGAAATGCAAGTGATGCTCCATGTAAAATGTTTTCTTCGGTCAGGCCTTTGTTAATGACGTTTCGCAGTCTTTGAGAACCAGCCTCCGGAGCAAATGTAAGAGAGCTCTTTCTGATATCCTGTATCTTGCTCATAATATCCAGAAAAAAAGCATCAATTCTAAGAGATGGAAGTGAAATATTGATACCTTGTCCGGCAAATTCCTCAATCAGAAAATCAACCAGTTCTCCCAGCTTTGAGTAATCACTGGAACTAAGTGAACTGAGTGATATTTCCTCATGTCCTGTATTGTTTAACATGTCACGTGCATATTGTTTGAGCATATCGAGATTTCGTTCTCTGACCGGTCTGTATACCATACCGGCTTGACAGAACCTGCATCCTCTGATACATCCGCGCTGTATCTCCAATACAACTCTATCCTGCGTAACCTTGATAAACGGTACAACGGGCTTCTTAGGATAATAGGTATGACTTACATCATCCACGATTACTTTTCGGATTATTCGGGGAACGTCTTCTGATGTATGAATCTCAGCAATCGTTCCATCCTCATAATACTCAGGCTGATAAAACATAGGGGCATAGATCCCCGGAATCTTTGAGGCTAATAACAGAAACTCTTCTCTGGTACACCCTTTCTCTTTACATGACTGATAAGTATTCAATAGCTGATCATATGAGGCTTCGCCTTCGCCGATGTAAAATAAGTCAAAGAAATCCGCCAATGGTTCCGGATTATATGTACAAGGACCTCCACCGATTACGATAGGATCATCCCATGTTCTGTCTGTTGCATGAAAAGGAATCTGGCTCAGATCAAGGATCTGAAGAATGTTGGTATAACACATCTCATACTGAATGGTTATACCAAGAAAATCAAAACTTTTTATCGGGTCCTGTGATTCCAGGGCAAATAACGGAATATTGAATTCTTTCATAATTTGATGCAGATCAACCCATGGTGAATAGACACGTTCACACCATACATCCTCTCGTTGATTCAGCATATCATATAAAATCTGAATACCTAAATGAGACATTCCGATTTCATATACATCCGGAAAGCACATGGCAAAACGAATCGCTACATGATCAGGATTTTTGATGATCGCATTGACCTCATGACCGATATATCGTGCAGGTTTCTCGATCTTCATTAGTATTTCTTCAGGCAAAGCAAGTTTGCTCATTGTTTACAGACCTTCCTCATTGATTATTTTTCCAAAATCCAACTCCATTGATTTTGCATTATCTAGAGTATACGGGATATCCTCCATAAAATCAATTGAATTCAAATTGATTTCCTCTGATAAATAGGTGGTAATCTGCTCATAATCAAAAAAATCCAGATTGGTATCAACCTTTTGACACCAGAAACAGAGTAAAAAAAGCATCATTGCAACAATGGATCTTAGTTTAAGTAAGAATCCTTTCTTATGATTTTGTCCATGTTCTACAGGATCCTTCAAGATATCCTCTCTTCCTGTAATGATAGTCTGATTATGATTGGACTCCTCTCTGATCCTTCGGATCAGTTCCAGCTTTTTATCAGTTGACCGATTCGCCATATTTGGCCCCCTTTCTTGATAACATAAAAACGAGCAGCGATTCGCCACTCGTTTCATTTTGTATCTCTTATTCCTCTTCTTTTGCAGGAACCACATTGCCCCAAGCTTTAATCGCCCGATCCTCTGTGATATTAGTCCAGTTGCCTTCCCATCCGACAAACTCGATTCCCTCAACAACAGGATCTGAAGGTGTCGGCAAGGATTCGCCATACTTCACCACATCTGTTTTGAAAAGCTTCATATCCCAACTATGATACCATCTTACAATACATGTCACTCCGGGGATTCCGGTCTCCGGTGACTCTAGAGACCATTCAGGCAAAAAAGGAGCTGACATATTTTCGTTTACCTTTTTTACAGCACTGAAGGAGTTTGTCAAAGGAGCATATGGGGTATTATTTGCATAGATACCAAGAATGATCCGATCCTGTCTGACGTCCACAGCACTGTCTGACCAGCCTAAAAAAGTAAACCCTGGTATGGATGTATCTTCGGGTATTTCGGCATAGCCTCCTTCAGCTATCTTTTGCTGACTGATTCTGTCTCCATAGATAAAAGTGACAGTATACTTTTTAGGAGCGGCCTCTACTTTTGTTGGAAACATCAACAAAACCAGTAAAACAGACGCCACAGCCAACAGACCGCTTTTGATCATTCTTTTGGTTCTCCCCATAATAAAACCTCCTTCATCTTTATCGATTCGCAAGTTCACGGGTAATATCCTGCCAGGTGATACCATTCTCAACCATTAAAACCATTGCATGATATAAGAAATCTGACAACTCGTATTTAATTTCTTCCTTATCCGGATTCTTGGCGGCTATTACAATTTCAGTCGCTTCCTCTCCTACCTTTTTCAAAATCTTATCAATTCCCTTATCAAACAGATAATTGGTATAGGAACCCTCTTTGGGATGTATTTTACGATCCTGTATCACTGCATATACATCTTCAAACACCTTCAATGGATTCTGGTCTTTATAGTCCTTTTTCATAATTTCATTGAAAAAGCAGCTGGTACTTCCTGTATGACATGCAGGACCGATCTGTGCAACCTTTGCAAGAATTGTATCCATGTCACAGTCTGCTGTTAATTCCTTGACATATTGAAAATGTCCGCTTGTTTCGCCCTTTACCCAGAGTTCATTTCGACTTCTGCTGTAATAAGTCATACGTCCTGTCTCGATCGTCTTACAATAGGCTTCTTCATTCATGTAAGCAACCATTAGTACCTGTGCAGTTTGATAATCCTGTACCACAACTGCAACATGTCCATCCGAATTTTGCTTAAAATCACTCCATTTTACCTGACACTCATATGTATTGACTTCAATTCCTGCATCACGACAGTTCTTCTTAATCCTGATAATCTCATCTGTATGATGGTTGATCACATCTCCGGCAACTCCTGATACACCTACATTACTTAATATCTCCGGAATGACATCAATTGTAATATCATTTCGTACAGGAATGACAGATAATGACTTATAGCCTCTGCAGGCAGCATGATTCAGCAAAATAATACCATTACAGAATTGCTCTAACAATTCAAAGTGTTCCAGGATTTGTTCTTCTGCGTCAGCACATACAATAATCTTTTCTTTTCCAAACCGTTTACTGACCTCCTCAATCAGATCAATATTGGCTTGTTTTGCCAGATTCATGGCTGTCATTTTACAACCTGCATACAACAACTTTTTGACATCCTCTGTACGCTTAATATTCCCTGCACCAATTACCGGAATGTCTATATTTCTGTTTATTTCTTTAATAATCCCCAGTGCCTGATCATGTTCAACATCCGTGTCTGACAAATCAAACAGGATCAATTCATCCGCTCCGAGATGACTGTATTGGACAGCTAATTCAACAGGATTCTCTGAAACAACAGTTGTATCCGAAAAACCATTGATTGCTTTCCCGTCCTTTAAATATATGCTTGTGACTATTTTCTTATAACTCATTTACGTCTCCTACTCTAATGTGCCCTTTGTTGATAATACATCCTCAATCCTTGGATCAATCGAGGTTGCTTCGTCCAAAGCCTTAGCAAATGCCTTAAACATTGCTTCAATAATATGATGTCCGTTGGAGCCTGATAATACCTTTATGTGAAGGTTCATGCCTGCAGAATATGAAATTGCATAAAAGAACTCCTTAACAAGTTCTGTATCGAGGCAACCCACCCGATCTGTCTGAAATTCTCCGTCATATGTCAGATATGGCCTTCCTGACAAATCCAGTGCACAAAGTACCAAAGCATCATCCATCGGAAGAATGAAGTGACCATAACGTCTGATTCCCTTTTTATCGCCTACGGCCTCTTTGATTGCCTGTCCTAATACGATTCCGGTATCCTCAACCGTGTGGTGTCCGTCTACATCCAGATCACCTGTCACCTGCAGTTCCATATGAAACAAACCATGCTTTGTAAAGCCCTCCAGCATATGATCAAAAAAACCGATTCCCGTTTTGATTTCACCAGTTCCGTTTCCGTCTATATCAAATTTCATATGGATATCTGTTTCGTTCGTTTTCCTGATTAAATCTGCACTTCTTCCCATCAGACTTCCTCCTCAAATCTAACTTTAATAGAATTTGCGTGAGCCGTCAAGCCTTCTGATTCAGCAAATCTTTCTATATCACTATGTACCTGTTGCAGAGCATTGCGAGAATATGAGATGATACTTGATTTCTTAATGTATTCATCTACTCCAAGCGGTGAAAAGAATCTTGCAGTTCCATTTGTAGGCAGTACATGATTGGGTCCTGCAAAGTAATCTCCCAACGGCTCTGATGAATTTTCGCCGATAAAAATTGCACCGGCATTTCTTATTTTGGTCATTACTTCATATGGATCAGCTGTCATGATTTCCAGATGCTCAGAGGCTATATCGTTTGCTGCCGTAATTGCATCCTCCATATGATCAGCTACCAGTATATATCCATAATGATCTAATGATTGACTGATAATCGAGGAACGAGACAGCTTTTGTATCAATCTATCTGCCTCATCAGATACCTTCTTTGCCAGTTCTTCAGAAGTCGTAACTAAAATTGCTGATGACAGTTCATCATGCTCTGCCTGAGACAGCAGATCTGCTGCAACATATCTTGGATTTGCGGTTTCATCTGCAAGCACCAAGATCTCACTCGGTCCAGCAATTGAATCAATGCTGACATTACCAAAAACTGCTTTTTTTGCAAGGGCTACATAGATATTTCCCGGGCCTACGATCTTATCTACCTTAGGAATCGTTTGTGTACCATATGCCATTGCAGCAATTGCCTGTGCTCCTCCTGTTTTATAAATCTCAGTGACTCCACATATTTTGGCGGCGGTAAGTATTCCCGGGCTGACCTTACCATCCTTGCCGGGTGGTGTCATCATGATCACACGGTCAACGCCTGCAACAATCGCCGGTATGATACACATCATTGCAGAAGATGGATATGCAGCCTTTCCACCCGGCACATAGACGCCTACTCTTTCTAAGGGAGTGATCTTCTGTCCCAATATTGTACCATCATCACGCGTATCAATCCAACTGTACCGTATTTGCTTTTTGTGATAATCCTCAATATTTGCATGTGCCTTTTTCATGACTTCGATTAGTTTTGGATCGCAATTTTGGTATGCTTCCTCTATTTCCGACTCGGAGACTTTTAGATTTGATTCATTTAATTCACAGCCATCGAATTTCTTACTGTAATAAAACAGTGCCTGATCACCGTCTTTTCTAACAGTATTAATAATCTCCCGTACCGTCGCCTCATATTCTGGATATTGTGCCGGACTTCTTTTTAGCAGATTCCTTAATAAATCCTGTTTTGTTTCTTTGGTTAATCGTACAATTCTCATAATTTCTCCCTCAAATTCTTTATGATTTGGTTGATTCGTTCTGATTCCATCTTCATACTGACCTGGTTTACAATCATTCTGGCAGATAACGGACAGATCTCTTCCAGTACCTCTAATCCGTTTTCTCGTAAAGTTGAACCTGTCTCGACAATATCTACAATCACCTCTGATAGGCCCACAATAGGTGCCAGTTCAATGGAGCCGTTCAATTTAATAATATCAACTGTCTGATGCTTCTGTTCAAAGAAATAATCCTTTGCAATCCTTGGATATTTGGTTGCAACACGTATCATTTCATGATGCAGGAGCAGTTCCTTGGCTTCTGCAGGACCACATACACACATCCGACACTTTCCGAAGCCAAGATCCAGAACCTCATAATTTTTCCTACTCTCTTCCATAATGGTATCCTTGCCTACAATTCCGATATCGGCGGCACCATATTCGACATAGGTGGGAACATCCGGTGCTTTTGCTAAAAAGAATTTCAACTTTAATTCTTCATTTACAAAAATCAGTTTGCGTGAATGCTTGTCTTTCATTTCCTCGCATGTGATACCGATGGATTCCAGTAACTCCAATGCCTTCTCTGCAAGTCTGCCCTTTCCAAGTGCAAATGTGATATATCTCATGTTATTTCCTCATTTCTATTATAATGTTATCTCTGTCTGTGCACCATTGTTTAGATGATATTGTATGGCATGATGATCGCTTTTCACAAAAATCAGTTCCTGATACTGATTGTTCTTTGCATAAGTTATATAATGATCTTTGTTTTCAATCTCATCACAGAATAAAGCAATACTTTTCCCCAAACTTCTCTGTTTGTTCGCAAACCGAATTGCCACATCGCGTTCTTCATGTGAGAATAAAAGAAGGGTTTGGGGATTTTGTAAAACAACATCAATATTTTGTCTGGACAACGCCGACAGCAACTGATCAACTGTGACTGCAAAACCAACCGCAGCAGAATCCCGGTCAAATTCATGTAACAGAGAATCATACCTTCCTCCCTTAATAATTGCATCTCCACTTCCATATGTATATGCTCTGAAGATCATTCCTGTATAATAATGATATTTACTCAACATTCCGAGATCAAATGTAACATATTGCTCTATTTCATAACTGCATAACAGTTCATACAGCTGCTCCAGGCGCTCAATGGCATTGATGGAGCGATTGTTTTCAACCAGTTTTTTCGCTGATGTGATCGTTTCTACTGTTCCAAAAAGCTCAGAAATCTTCAGAATGGCATCCTTCGCATCTGCAGAGAGACTTAAGGAATCCAGCAGATCAACTGTCCCAAAATAATTTTTATTAGAAATATAGTCGCGGAGAACCAACTCGGTTTCTTCATCAATTCCGTACTCTGCACACATTCCCTTGAAAAAATCTACATTTCCGATACTGATCTGAAAATCATGGATACCTGCTGTTTTCATACAGGATACCACCAATGCAATGATTTCTGCATCCGCTTCTACAGAAGGATCTCCAATCAGCTCTGCACCAATTTGTGTTGTTTCCTTGAGTCTGCCCTGTAGGTCATCTGTATTGATAAAGGTATTTCCCATATAACAAAATCTTAAGGGCATCTTTTCATCCATAAAATACTTGGCTGTTGCTCTTGCAATGGAAGGGGTAAAATCAGGTCTTAGAACAAGTGTATTGCCTTCTTTATCAAAAAACTTATATAATTCCTTTGAAGGAATGGTCCCTATTTTATTTGAGAATATCTCAAAAAATTCAAAGGTTGGTGTCTGAATATCGTGATAGCCATATAGCTTGAGTTCATGCTGAAGTCTATCCTGAATACATAATTTCTTTTCATACTCCATTCCGTAGATATCTCTGACACCCTCAGGTGTATGTAATAACTTTCCTTTCATAAGTACCTCTTTCCAATATGCTTTATCGTGCTAACGTGCTACCATGGTAGCACGGCAAATCATATTATATGTTATGACAACCATATTGTCAATATCCTAATTTTCGATAATCCATTCGATCCATCAAATATCAGATGAAATATCTTCTTCTAATTCTGTTCTGTGATCCAGATCTATCTGCAGTGTATCCAGATATGGTACCATGATGCCCTGTTTATGATGAATTTCATATGTAAGATCCAGTTCCTCAAATCGAAAACTTTTTCTTCCACCTTCGTTTGCACGTGTCCAAAAAATCTTCAGAGTCTGAAAAGGAAGATAATAAAAAAAGTCTCGTGCTGTATAATGAATCAGAAAAAACGCAATCCCACCCTGCTTTTCAAATTCATCCATAAAGTTTACCTGATGTTCATGAATGTTGGCCAGTGCAAATGTGTCTGTTGCACATTCTTTCGCATCAAAGCAAACAGGAATACCTTGTACCACTCCAATATAGTCAACAGTACTTTTTTGTTCAAAATAAGCCAGAGTAATGTGTCGTGTATTCTTATCCATTTTAATCGGCGTAATCGGAGTCGGAACCTTTTGGATCAAAGCCAGTCCATTTTCTCTGTATTTTTCATTTGTACGGTTGATCAGTTCCTCCAATACAGAACCTCTTAACCCTCTGGAATTCCATGTTGCCATATAGACTGATCCTTTCACATATCATCAAGTACTCTTTGAAACAATTCCGGCAGACTTGCTTTGAATTCACGTCCAGACAAGGCTGCTAGCGGCTCATCCAACAATGGCATAACCAATCTTTGTGCATGCAGCAATTGTGATTTCACATGGTATTGACTTCGGTATATCTTATTTAACCCTGGATCTCCATACTTTTGGTCACCTATGATCGGATGTCCGATTGAGGCAAGATGCGCCCTAATCTGATGAGATTTTCCGGTGATTAATTCGACCTCTAGTAATGTCACCTGTTTCATCGTTTGAATCGGATGATATCGTGTTTCGATAAATGTTCCATTCGGTTGTGGATCAGTTGAAATGCTCACATGGTTCTTGTCATGATCCTTGACCAGATATCCCTGTATGTTGCATGATGTCTCTACTGTACCCTTTACAAGACACTGATAAAACTTTTGAATACTTCGATTCTTCAGCATCTCAGACATGCTCTGTAAACCGATTAATGATTTCCCACAGATTACAATTCCGCTTGTGTTACGATCCAGACGATTGCAGACAGCCGGTTTGAAGGTTCTTAACACTTCGTCTGTAATCGAACCATTTTTTAATAAATAATCAATACAGTATTCATTCAGTGATACATCATCTGATTGTGCCTTCTGCGAAAGCATGCCGACAGGTTTATTAATCAGCAAAATATCCGTATCCTCATAAATAATATCCAGTACCACATCATGGTGCATCCGATATTCTTTCATTTCACTGAATTTTTCAAAGGTTTCATCTGACAGGAATAATTTGATCTCATCTCCGTATTTGAGTTTTTCACTTCCGTCAGCTTTCTTTCCATTCAATGTGATGTTTTTCTTTCGTAACATTTTGAATATAAAACTCATGGAAGCCTGATTCAAATATTTAAATAACAATTTATCAAGACGTTGTCCTGCTTCCTGATTGGTTACATTGATTATTCTCATGATCTACCCCACAAAATCATAGCGATATTGCCTGAAGGAGAGAAAAGACCGCATCACTTTGCGAATCCTGATCGGTATCATATTTATTCTGCAGCTGTGTGATTCTATTCTCGAATGCATCATATTCATTCCAGATCTTTACCTCAATATGCTTTAAATTGTTTTTATTCAGCATACCTTTTATATGCGCTTCTATCTTTCCAGATTCTTTTTCATCACCTTCTCTGAAACCACATATTGTTCCCTGACAGTATGCAATCTGATTGATCTGGTAGGAACGATCTGACATGGTGATTATCAGGTCAAAATTCATGGGGAGTCCATTTGCTTCTTTTAGAATCTGTTCATATTGTTCGCGATTACTGTTGTGATATCGAAGAAACATAATCATATTAACAGCACTTTTGCTGGCAGGCAGCATACCGAGGATTGCTATGATTGTAAATGCGTTTGATTTGGTGCCTGTTTGACAGATACCAAATATCAAAATAGCAAAGGCAATGGCAAACAAGCCTATGGTCCTTAATACAGTTACCCATCTCTGATAGCTGATATAACCATATTGACCCTTTTGTACTTTTCTCATATTGTCTTTCCTAGCCTTTCTTTACAAATGCAAGTATCCATTTGTGATTGAACATTTTTGTCATACATGCAAATGCTTTCATTTTCTTTCCGTATATGGACACTTCTTTTTTATCCGATGATGCTTTTAAAGCAGCCTTAACGACATCCTGTGCATTAACCAATGCTCTTTTTTTATATCTTGGAATTGCAACATTTTTCTGCGCAATCTCCAAGAATTCCGTCCTCACAGGTCCCGGACATACCGCTGTAACATAGATTCCTCGATCCTCCAATTCATAACCAAGTGCTTTTGAAAAGTTTAAGACAAATGCCTTGCTGGCAGCATAAACTGCAAATCCAGGCTGTGGCAATAAAGCTGCTGCAGAAGCCATTTGAATGATTCTGCTTCCGCTACTCATATAGGGAAGACACATATGTGTTACTAAAGTCAATGCAGTACAATTCAGATCGATCATCCCTTCTACGTCAATCATACTACTCTCTGAAAATTTCCCCATAATTCCAACACCTGCAGAATTAACAAGCATTTTAATTGTTGGTCTGTTCTCGGCTAACAGATTCTCCAACACCTTAATTTGGGTCGGAACAGTCAGGTCAATCGAAATGATCTTGAGCGGCGTTTTCACACTGCTTTGCAATTCTATCAGTCTGTCTTGTCTTCTCGATACTACCCAGATCTCATTTAATCTTGTATAGGCTCTGTCAATCTGTCTGACAAATTCTCTCCCTATACCTGAAGATGCACCTGTTACAATTGCAATATTCACGAGAATCCCTCCTATTTCTTTCGTCGTTTCATATCATTAGCAGACTTCTTCTCGGGTCTTATGAGACAGTGCGGTGTGTAGCCAATCAAATCCCTTCGATGCGTCTTTTCCAAAGCTTCGATGACAAGCGTACGGTTCTTGGGATCCCTATATTGGATCAATGCCCGCTGTAATGCTTTTTCATGTGGATTCCTTGCTATATAAACACTCTCTCCGGTACGTGGATCCAATTCGGTATAATACATCACTGTAGACATTGTGGAGGGGGTGGGATAAAAATCCTGTACCTGTTCAGGCATATAGCCAAGATCTCTTAAATACTCTGCCAACTCCACTGCATCCCTGAGTGTGGAACCCGGATGTGAAGACATCAGATAAGGTACCAGATACTGCTTTTTTCCTGCTTTTTCATTCATTTTCTGATATACTGAGCAGAATTGATCATAAACATCTCTTCCCGGTTTACCCATATAGTACAAAACACGCTCAGAGATATGCTCCGGTGCAACCTTTAGCTGACCACTGATATGATAATTGATTAGTTCCTTCATGAAGGTCTTGTCCTGATCAAAAATTAAATAATCATATCTTATTCCGGAGCGTATAAATACCTTCTTCACCTTTGGTACTCTTCGAAGCTTTCGCAACAATTCTGTATAATCTGAGTGATCTACCTCAAGATTTTTACAGGGCTTTGGGAAAAGGCATTGTTTCTTGCTGCATACTCCCATCCTAAGTTGTTTTTCACAGGATGGCTTTCTGAAATTAGCCGTTGGACCTCCCACATCATGAATATAACCCTTGAAATCCGGATCATATTGAAATGTTTCTGCCTCTTGGAGGATAGAGTCATGACTTCTGCTCTGTATGGTTCTGCCCTGATGAAAGGTCAGTGAACAGAAATTGCATCCGCCAAAGCATCCTCTACTGCTGATCAGTGAAAATTTCACTTCCTGAATGGCCGGCACACCACCAAGTTCTTGATAAGACGGATGAAAGGTTCTCTGATATGGCAGATCGTAGACATCGTCCATCTCAAGAGTAGTCAGTGGAACAGCCGGTGGATTCTGAACAATATATTGATGGATTCCATATGGTTCAACAAGTGTTTTACCGGTTACTGCATCCGTGTTATCATATTGTATCATAAAACTTTTAGCATATTCTTTTTTCTGGTTGCATACCTGTTCAAAATCAGGCAGGATAACCGGTTCATAAATATGATCAATGCTTTTAGCATGATAAACAGTACCACGAATAAAAGTGATATCCCGAATCTGAATTCCTGAATTAAGTGCATCAGCAATTTCTATAATTGAATGCTCTCCCATCCCGTAGGAGATCATATCAGCACCGGAATCCAGTAATATTGAGCGTTTGATTTTATTGGACCAATAATCATAGTGTGCCAGTCTCCTCAGACTCGCTTCGATCCCCCCGAGTATCATCGGAATATGTTTGTAACTTCTTCGAATCAGATTGCCATAAACAATCGTTGCATAATCAGGTCTTTTGTGCGTTTTTCCACCAGGAGTATACGCATCGGTTGTTCTTGGCTTTTTGGAAACATAGTAATGATTGACCATAGAATCCATGTTACCACTGCTCACTAAAAACGCAAGTCTGGGCTCTCCGTAGATCGTTATACTGTCATCCTGTTTCCAGTCTGGCTGTGAAATGATTCCGACTGAATATCCGTGTGCTTCAAGTAAACGACTGATAATGGCCGGTCCAAATGATGGGTGATCTACATAGGCATCTCCTATTACATATACAAAATCAAACTGTTCGATCTTACGAGACAGCATATCTTCTCTACAGATTGGTAAAAATCCGTCAGTCATGACATTACCTCATAATAATCATTGATATAATAATCTGCTAAAGCCCGTTTCTCATCTCTCTGATATTCTGAATAGGAATCCTCTACAGCACATACCTTCATACCTGCATTTTTGCCTGCCATAATTCCAGCCTTCAAATCCTCAAACACAAGACAATCGATAGGATCCACCTGTAAATCACCAGCTACCTTCAAATAAACATCCGGAGCCGGTTTACCTGCACATACGTCACATCCGGTTGATATAGCATCAAACATTGAAAAGATATGATGCTTTTTCAATACGGTCTCTGCCAGATGAAAGGAGTTACTTGTCGCAATTCCAAGTTTGATTCCTTTCGATTTACATACATTTAAGAAATCCTGTACACCTCTTTTTAATGGAACATGGTTGTGATATTGGTCATAAGCCATTTCATTCCAAGTACTCTTGATTTCATCAACCGACTGTTCCAATTGAAAACGCTTCTTAAAATATGCTGCGGTTTCCGAAAAACTCATTCCCTCTATTTCATTTTGCAACGTCTCCGGCAGTGGTATTTGAAATAAACCAAGATACTCAATATCAATTCTTTTCCACATCCACATTGAATCTACAAGTGTTCCATCCAGATCAAAAATAACTGCCTTTATATTTGTTAACATCCTCTGTTATTCTCCTCATCGTTATGCCTGCATACGCCAGCCGGTCTGATACTTATTTTTCAATTGAAAACCATTCTGTCTGCCCCATCCTAGTGGATAGCCGTCTACACATACCAAGATTGGAGCTTTAGTGGATTGATTCCAATCCTCCGGCAATGGTATGGTTTCACCTTTGATATATTTCGTAACAAACGGATCATCTGCCTTCATATTAAGACAATACTGATATTCACTACTTTTTAAACACATTGCAAATGCCTGAGAGGGTTCAAATCGTTTTCCGTTCTCAAGTGTCCCAAGCAGCAGTCCTGTCCGCAAATATCGAATCGAGGAATGATAAGAGAACGAATCAGGTAACAGATAAATCGAATGATCCTTATACAACAGTCGATCCTGATGTATCATTGCATTTAATGTATCCGAATGAACCGCATCAAAAAAATCAGTCATTAATTTGAGTTCTGTAGCCGACAGCTTGGGTTTGTTAATCAATGAATTATGACTTTGTGATATGAGGGAATCTTTCTTTTTAAGCAGTGCGAGAAAATGTCCTTCACCTTCCAGTTTATGCGGATATATACGAATGCATTTTTCATAGGGAGGAATCCCTTTTTGAAATCCCTCTCGTTGTTCCATATCACATAATTCCATAGATGGATTTCTATTAATCGAATCTGCAATGGTTTCCTCATCCTCACATTTAGAAAAGGTACAGGTAGAATACATGACTTTCCCACCCGGTTTTAGCATTTTAACAGCAGCATCCACAATTGATTCCTGTAAAATATGATACTCTGCAGGTCCTTTTTCTACCCAGCTTTTGATGAGGTTTGGGTCCTTTCTGAACATTCCTTCACCGGAACATGGCGCATCCACCAATATAATATCAAAAGTCTCCGGATAAAATTGTGCCAGTTTTTCAGGTGCTTCAGCTGTGACATAACAATTCGAAATTCCTTGAATTTCTATGTTTTTCAACAGTGCCTTGGCTCTTGATGCACTGATATCATTTGCCATTAACACACCCGATCCATTTAATCTTGCACCCAGTTCAGTTGATTTTCCTCCTGGAGCTGCACATAGATCCAATATCTTCTCATGTCCCTTAATTTCTGTACAGTCAGCCGGCAGCATTGCACTTGGTTCCTGTAAGTAATACAGTCCGGCATAATAATAAGGGTGTTTAGCCGGTTCTTCTGTACCTTCATAAAAATAACCGTTTGTAATATATGGGATCTTCCTGATTTGAAACGGTGAGATTTTCTCGAAATCAGCGATTGATATCTTGGAGGTATTCACACGAAGACCAAATAGACGTTTTTCCTGAAATGATTTCAAATAATCATGATACTCATCTGAAAGCAGCTCCTGCATTGACTCCTGAAAGCTTTCCGGCAGATTCAACATAGATACACCTCATTGTTCAAACTGGTAAGAACTCTTGTTTCATTGTATCATATTTATGAATGATTTAGTAGTAATACTTCAGTTTTTTATCCTCCAATCCCTTGAGTAACGGATATGGATTGAGACTGATTTCTCCCGATTTTTGATCTGAAATATAAAAGCCCACATGTAGATGTACTGCAAAGTTTCCGACGGCTCCAACCGTATCACTATACCCACTGTCACCCATATATCCAATCAATTGTCCGGCTTTCACCAAATCTCCTTCCATAAGCCCCTCTGCATAGGAATACAAATGTGCATAATAACAATATCCTCCGTGAGTCGTCCGAATGCCGATTCGATAACCGCCCTGACGTAGCCACCCAAGCTTTTCAACCACACCATCACTCATACTGACTACAGGATACAGTCCTCTTTCATTAATCCCTGCCATAATGTCACAGCCCTCATGCCCTCTCTTGCCGCCATAGGTTCTCTCAAACATCCATGAGTTTTCATAGGATACCGTTGCATCAGGAGTACAGGTTGACTCCGGTATCGGGAAATATCTCAGATCATCAATCACAAGCTTCATATCCTGATCTTCGTAATATTCACCTTCCCGGTATGTATCTGTATACGGATCAGTCATTTTATATAAGAAAATTGCTCCTGCTTTGGTTCTGAGAGCATCCGTCAGGAGAACTACCAGAACACACAGCACGAGCAGTATTAATAACATCATGATGATATATTGAGATCGCTTCATTCCTGTACATACCCTTACATATCTTTAATAATACATATGCTGTATGACAGACGACTATTTACAGTTTTCAAGAACAGCCAGTAAATAATCCCACGTTCTCTTGGTTGAAGAAATGCTAAGTTTTTCTTTGGGCGTATGAATATTTAATATTTCCGGTCCAAAGGATACGATATCAATCCCTTTGATCTTCTCATAAAAAGTACCACATTCCAATCCGGCATGTATCCCGGATAATCTGGGATTGCAGCCAAATGTATTTTGATAAGTTTTGAACATAATATCTCTTAGTTCTGACTTTGGCATATACTCCCATGCCGGAAAATCTCCTTCAAAATAACACTCGCCTCCAATTGTCTCTGTTAAATATCTAAGTTTATCTCCCAGAGCATATTTTTCAGAGGAAACAGAACTGCGAACATTAACCTGCAACACAAAATATTCATCCCGCAAACGCATAATACCGGCGTTTAACGAAGTCTGAACCATATTTTCTGTTTCGGGACTCATTTTTTGTACCCCATCCGGCATTGTCATCAGTAAAAAGATAACTCTCTCTTTTGTTTTTGGTGTCAACACCTTTTCTTCTGAGATTCCTTTGTCCTCACAGTATATATTAATATTCTTTTCAATAATACGGTATTCCTTTTGAATCGTATCCTCAAACTGTCCAATCAATTCTTCAAACTGGTAGGCATCCTTCTCATGTACAAGTATCTCTGCCTTTGCTTCTCTTGAAATAGCATTATCCTGAAGTCCGCCTTTGAGGTAAATCAGGTCAAATTTGATATTTCTACCTATGAAGTGTAGCAGTCTTCCCATTAACAGATTTGCATTGCCTCGATACTTATCGATATCGGTACCGGAATGCCCACCCGAAAGTCCGCATAGTACAATCGTATATTTACTGCCTTTTTTAGTGACATATCTAACCGGAACTGAGCATCTCACACCCATTCCACCTGCCGAACTGATCAGTATCTCACCTTCATTTTCGTTGTCTATATTTATCAGTCTCTTGCCCTTCAATTGAGATACATCAACGCCTGAGGCTCCTATCATTCCTATTTCTTCATCAACTGTAAAAACGACCTCCAGTGGTGGATGCTTTATAGACGGATCAGCAAGTATCGCCAAACAATAGGCTACTGCAATTCCATCGTCAGCACCAAGCGTTGTACCCTTGGCATATATATAATCATCCATAACTGCAAGTTTCAGTCCGTCCTTTGAAAAATCAAATCTTGCATCATAATCAAAATTCTTCTCACATACCATATCCATATGACCTTGTAGGATTAGCGGTTCAGAATTCTCATATCCCGGACTTGCTGCCTTTTTAATAATTACGTTTCCTAACTCATCCTGAATATAATCAAGCTGATGTTTTGTCGCAAAATCTACACAGTAATCACTGATGGCTTTGGTGTTTCCGGAGCCATGCGGAATTGCACAAATATCTTCGAAATATTGAAAAACCACTTTGGGTTCCAGTCCTTCAAGTACTGACATAATCATTCTCCTCATTTTTTTCTATCTTTATTTTGTCATAGTTAACCATAAAAATCAAGTTATGATTCTGTACGTTACCCATAGAATATAATATGAAAAAAGTCATTTCAATTCTATTACCGATAATATCCATGTTGATCATAACGCTCTTTCCCGGAGTTTCTTTTGATGGAGCCAAAACGGGACTTTTGCTATGGTTTCAAACAGTCCTTCCCACATTACTTCCATACATGATATGTTCAAATGTCTTGATGTCATTTTTACAAAAGCGCAGTGGCAAGCAACGTCTCCCAGCCTGTTTTGCATTCATTGGTCTCATCAGCGGTTATCCGGTTGGTGCTAAGATCTGTGCAGATATGGTACGGTATCAACAGATTAACGTAGCAACAGGTCAATTCCTGCTTCCATTATGCAATCTCGCGGGTCCTGCCTTTATCAGCGGCTTTATAATGCAACAGTCACTTGCACTGACAAAAGGAAGACATCTGTATATTCTATGTATTTATCTGCCGATTATGATTTATGCACTGTTCTCATACAAAATACTTAGAACAACATTTCATTCACATAAATTAGTTGATGATTCTCCTTCTTCTACAATACGATCCTTTGATGAAGCAATCATGAATTCTTTTCTTGCAATAACCTGTCTCGGTGGATATATCATCTTGTTTTCCATCCTTTCAAGTCTGATCAATAAACTGTTTCATCATCTCGATAATACAGTACTGCTTCTCATAACCGGAATCCTTGAAATAACAAATGGAATCAACCTGTTAGCTGATTCCATTTTACTCGATAAGTATAAAATCATAATCTCCTTAGTATTTCTTCACTTCGGAGGGCTATCATGTCTGTTTCAAACCAAATCTATGATCCATGACTCCGGTATTTCAATCCGGTACTATATTTGTGCGAAAATCGTGATTACTTTATTATCCTGTCTGATGGCTATGCTACTATTTTGAAAGCATATCCAGATTAATACCATCTCCTGAAGCAGCAGTTTTTGCATCCGGATTTAATTTCATTCCTTCTGTACCCGGAAGTCCTGTCTCTGCAAGATCCTGTTCAAGCCCCACCTGCGGATATAGTTCTGATCGATTTGCAGAAATAACGGAATCACATTCCTTCAGTTGTGTAACCAGACCACCATATTTGGCTTCGGCAGTATCAATCGCATGCGTAATAATATTTTGCAGCTCTGCCAGCATGTCATCCATGTATTTCATAGCAGCTGCTTTCACTTCATTTGCTTCGATCGTGGCATTGTCGATGATCTGTTGTGCCTGAGCAGCAGCCTGAACTACAACCTCATTTGCCTGCTCATATGCCTGTTGCATGATTTCATGTTCATTGATCATATGATCCGTCTGAATCTGTGCAGTATTAATTAAAGCATCTGCTTTTTCTTTTGCATCTTTTAATATCGCCTCTTTGTTACTGATGATCTTCTGGTAGCGTTTTATTTCATCGGGCGTTTTCATTCGAAGTTCACGAAGGAGTTCATCAATCTGTTCCTTCTCGACCACAATCTTGGTATTGGAAAGAGGCTGGTATTTACAACTGTCAATATACTCTTCCATCTCTTCAATGATCTGTTCGATTCTACTGCTCATAATGTTATCTCCTTTTATATTTCTCAAAGATTCTGTCTGCCACATAATCCGGAACGAACTGTGAAATGTCACCGCCAAATGCTGCAACTTCCTTTACTGTATGAGAACTCAAATAAGCATATTCCAGTCCGGTGGTCAAAAAGATTGTGTCTACATTAGGGGAAAGCTTATGATTTGTCTGAGCAAGCTGTAATTCATATTCAAAATCTGTGATTGCACGTAAACCACGGATAATAACAGAAGCTCCAGACTGTTGTGCATAATCAACAAGAAGTCCCTGATAAGAAGCAATCCTAAGGTTCGGAATGTCCTTTGTGACTTCCTTTAATATATTAACACGTTCCTCTACGGAAAACAATGGAGATTTTGCTTTGTTATTCAAGACGCTGACAGTCAGTTCATCAAATATTCTGGAGGCTCTTTTGATGATGTCCAAATGTCCGTAAGTGACCGGATCAAAGCTTCCGGGATAAATAGCTGTTTTCATATGGAATGTTCCTTTCCGATCCAGACATGTTGATTGGTCTTATATTTCTTTTGCTTGATTATATAATATCCTAAATTCTCCAAATAGTCAAAATCTGTTTCTTTTGATGCTTCGACAACAATGATTGTGTCTTCATGAAGCAGTGAAGAATGTGCCAGATATTGAAGTACCTTTTCCTCAAGCTGTTGCTGATATGGCGGATCCATAAAAATGATATCAAAGGCTCCTTTTCCCTCCAGCTGCCGAAGTGCCATCATGACATCACTTTTCATAATCTGAGCTTTATCAGTGAATTTTGTAAACCTAAGGTTTGCGTCAATACAGCCGATGGCTTCTCTTCCCTTCTCTACAAAGCATGCATATCTAGCTCCTCGGCTTAGAGCTTCGATACCGATCCCACCACTGCCTGCAAATAAATCCAAAAAAGAAGCATCATATAGATCCGGCATGAGTACATTGAATAGGGTTTCCTTAATCTTATCCGATGTTGGTCTTGTATCCATTCCTGCCGGTGTCTTCAGAGGAAGACTTCTCGCTGAACCTGCTATGACTCTCATACGCGTATTTTAACTCCCTTTGTATCCCTCTTACCGAGTTTTAATTTATTCAGTTCAATTTTTTTGTTTTTATATTCTGTGCTTTGTTCTCCACCGTTATGCAACAGATATACATGTGTGATTCTGTCATGATCTACAAGCTTTATACCACGGACTCCAACTGCACCCTTCTTCTTTTCTGGGATCTCTTCAATGTTGAATTTTAAGAAGATACCATCCTCAGTCTGTAACACGATATTCTTTTGTTCTTCTACAGGTTCAACTAATAATAGGTGATCACCATCCATCAGATTTGTGGCTGCAACGGTTCGTTTAGATACATCATACTCATTTCCAAGCACTTGCTTGAGCATAGCTTTTTCCGTTGCAAACAATAATGTCTTGCCCGTCAGTGCCTGCATATCATCAATATACAACAATCGTTCTGTTTTCGAGTTAAAATTACTGATATTATCAATCGGAGTTCCTTTATCCCGCAGCTTGGATGTCGGCAGATCCATAACCTTTATTGTATGCATCTGTCCCTGATCGGTAAAAACACATACCTTCCCGGTATTCATACATTTAAATACATATTTATACTCCATATCAGCCGTTTCTTGATTTCTTTCATAGGTTGCAAGATCTATTGTTTTAGCATATCCAAACCGATCCATTAGGAATACAACTTCCATTTCTTCCTGTTTCTTTTCCTCAAATACAACCTCTTCTGCATTTTCAATAGATGTTCTTCTTGGACGTCCGAATTCTTTCTTCAGTGCCTTCAGTTCAGCTATGATTGATTGATCCAGAGCTTTCTCATCTGTCAAAAGTTTCTTATATTGTTCAATATTTTTCAGAGTCGTATCATGCTCCTTCATCAACGCCTCTATTTCCAGACCGATCAGTTTATACAAACGCATTTCCAGTATTGCATTTGCCTGTCTTTCTGTAAAACGTAACTTTTCCGCCATATTTTTGAACAGTCTGGACTTGAATTGAATTCCTTCTGTATTCCCTGTTGTAAGACACAACCTTGCCTCATTGATATTTTTGGAGCCTCTTAGAATAGCAATAATGACATCTATTACATCACACGCTTTGATTAAGCCCTCCTGAATCTCTTTTTTATCTAATTCCTTTGCCAACAGCGTTCTATATTTTCTGGTTGCGATCTCGTGCTGAAAATTCACATGATGTCTGATGATTTCCTTAATGCCCATAGTTTCCGGTCTTTGGTCAGCGACAGCGAGCATATTGACACCGAAGGTATCCTCCAGTCTCGTCTTTTTATACAGCATATTCTTAATATTCTCGACATCTGCATCCTTACGAAGTTCGATTACAATCCTGATACCTTCCTTAGAGGACTGATTGGATATATCAACAATATCATTTGTCTTCTTTGTTTCTACAAGCGAACAGATATCCAACAAAAATTTCCCGATATTCGCACCAATCATAGGATATGGAATCTCTGTGATGATCAGTCTCGTCTTCCCACCTTTGATCGCTTCTGTCTCTACCTTGCCTCTCACTTTAATCTTTCCCACACCGGTCTCATAGATCTGAAGCAGTTCATCCTGATTGGTCACAATTCCACCTGTTGGAAAGTCCGGTCCCGGCACATACTGCATCAGTTCTTCAGTCGTGATTTTAGGATTTTTCATATATGCTTCTACTGCATCAATCACCTCAGCCACATTATGAGGTGGAATGCTGGTTGCCATTCCTACTGCAATTCCTTCTGCTCCGTTTACGAGCAGGTTTGGTATTTTGGCAGGAAGTACCTCCGGTTCTTTTTCTGTCTCATCAAAATTAGGGATAAAATCCACAACATTCTTGTCCAAATCAGCCAGATATGCTATTTGTGTGACCTTTTCAAGACGTGCTTCGGTATAACGCATTGCAGCCGCTCCGTCACCCTCAATCGAGCCAAAATTACCATGTCCGTCAACCAATGGCAATCCCTTTTTAAAATCCTGTGACATTACAACCAATGCATCATAAATGGAACTGTCACCGTGTGGATGATATTTACCCATCGTATCGCCGACAATTCTTGCACTTTTCCTGTATGGCTTGTCATACTTGATGCCTAGTTCATGCATATCATACAAGGTTCTTCGTTGTACAGGCTTCAATCCGTCCCTGACATCGGGAAGTGCTCTTGCGATGATAACACTCATTGCATAATCAATATATGATTTCTCCATCACTTCTGAAAATTCTGTTCTGATAATCTGTTCTTCTTTCACTTTGACTGTCTTAGCCATGTTGACTGAGTCCTCCCCTATATATCCAGTTCTGCATCCTGTGCATGCCTGTAGATAAATTCTTTTCTTGGAGGCACCTCTGTCCCCATCAGCATTTCAGTGGTAGTTGATGCAAGTCTGGCATCCTCAATCTCTACCTTTTTCAAGATACGTGTTTCAGGATTCAATGTCGTTTCCCATAACTGGTTAGCATCCATTTCTCCAAGTCCCTTATATCTTTGCAGTGAAAAATCCTTATGTGTCTTTCTGTATTTTGCCAGAGCTTTATCATCATACAGATATTCTTCTGTTCCTCTTTGAGGCATTGCTTTGTAAAGAGGAGGCATGGCGATATATACATGTCCCTCATAGATCAGTTCCGGCATAAAGCGATAATACAAGGTCAGTAACAACGTACAGATATGGGCACCATCCACATCGGCATCCGCCATAATGATGATCTTATCATAACGCAGCTTTGTGATATCAAAATCATTTCCATAACCTTCAGAAAATCCACAACCAAACGCATTGATCATTGTTTTAATCTCAGCATTTGCCAAAACCTTATCTATACTGGCCTTTTCTACGTTTAGAATTTTACCTCTGATTGGAAGAATTGCTTGATAATTTCGATCTCTTGCGGTTTTTGCCGAACCTCCCGCAGAATCTCCCTCTACGATAAAGATTTCACATTTTTGAGCATCTCTGCTCTCACAGTTTGCGAGCTTTCCATTTGAATCAAACGAGAATTTCTGCTTTGTAAGCAGGTTGGTTTTTGCTTTTTCTTCTGTTTTTCTGATTTTTGCTGCCTTTTCAGCACATCCTAATACTGCCTTTAATGACTCCAGACTACGATCAAAATACAGTACGATTTCATCACCAGTTACCTTGCTGACAGCTCTGGCTGCATCCTGATTGTCTAGCTTTGTCTTGGTTTGTCCTTCAAATCTGGGAGCAGGATGTTTGATGGATACAACTGCTGTCATACCATTTCTGATATCTGCTCCTGTAAAATTGGCATCCTTATCCTTCAATATATTAAGTTCTCTCGCATATGTATTCATGACATTTGTAAACATTGTTTTGAATCCGGTCAGATGAGTACCGCCCTCTGCATTATATATGTTATTACAGAAGCCCAATACATTTTCATGAAATTCGTTGACATACTGAAATGCCGCTTCAACCGTAATCCCATCACATTCGCCACTAAAATAAACCACCTCATGAACGGTTTCCTTGTTTTTATTCATCTCCGTGACAAATCCAATGATACCCTCAGGTTCGTGAAACTCTTCATATTCCGGAACCTCCGGACGATTATCCTGAAATACAATTGTTAATTTAGGATTCAGATAAGCCGTTTCATGCAGTCTGCTTTTTATATCTTCCTCCTTAAATCTTGTCTTTTCAAAAATCGTATCATCTGGTAAAAAGTTGATCAGTGTACCTGTCTCCTTACTTTTTCCAATGACAGGAAGCAATCCTTGCTCAAGATCAATCACAGGGATTCCCTTGTTATATCGATCATGATAAATAAGTCCGTCACGTTTAATCTGAATATCCAGATAATTTGACAGTGCGTTAACAACCGATGAACCTACTCCATGTAAACCACCACTCGTTTTATAAACAGACTCATCAAATTTACCGCCTGCATGTAGTGTGGTAAACACAAGTCGTTCCGCACTCATACCTTTTTCATGCATACCAACAGGGATACCTCGGCCGTTGTCCTCAACTGTTGCCGAGCCATCCTTTTCTAAGGTAACCCATATTTTATCACAAAAACCAGCCAGATGTTCATCGACAGAATTATCTACTATTTCATAGACCAGATGATTTAATCCTTTGGTTGTTACACTTCCTATATACATTCCCGGACGCATTCTGACGGCTTCCAGCCCCTCCAGTACGGTAATACTGTCAGCCTCATATGATCCTGATGTCTTTTTTGTCATACTTCCTACCCCTTATCATTTCTTGAGCAAACCCCAGCAGAGCCTAGAAAACTCACCTTTGCTTCGCCGTGTACATTATATCATAAATTCTAGCTTTTTCAAATAGAAAACACAATTTATTGAGCATAAAAAAAGCCTACATACAATATCGTGTAAGCTTTTGTGAAACAAATTAAAATATAGAAGACACTTTACGAATAGATCGGCAATTTGGTTGAACATGCTACAGCAAGAGAACCCGGTCCGATATGACAGGCAATGCTTAGTGGTAGATGATCAACATATATATCATATCCGGGAAGCGCCGTACACAGTTCCTCTTTGAGTACTTCTGCCGCTTCTTCATTTTCTGTATGTGCAATATGAAGCCAAACCTTCTGATCACCATCTAGTCCGCCAAAACGCTTTATAATATCATTCTTAATAGCAGCTATCATAATGGTCTTAGCCTGATTGATTGTCCTTGCCTTCGCAAATTCATCTAACTTATCACCCTGTATCTGTAAAACCGGCTTCAATCTTAAAACAGTACCAAGAGCAGCTGCTGCTGGTGTAATCCGTCCACCCTTTTTCAGGTAGTACAAGGTGTCAAGCATGATATAAATACTTGCATCCAACTTGGTTCTCATTAATTCATCAACAATCTCCTGTACACTTTTTCCACATTCACGAAGCTTGATGGCATCCAGTACAGATTGTCTTTGTGTAACTGAGATTCTTTGATTATCAACAACAAATACTTTTCCTTCATAATCTGCTGAAAGCATTTTTGCCGTCTGACAGGAACCACTCAGACCGCTTGACATAGGAATATAGATAACAGAATCATTCTCCTGTAACAACTGATCCCACAGGGAAAGAACATCATGAGGGGATGGCTGTGAAGTTGATATATTGGCATCAGATGCCATTCTTGTATAAAACTCTTCTTTAGAAAGGTCAATTCCTTCGTGAAACATCTCATTTTCTATCGTAAAAGGCATGGCAATCACATAAACGCCAAGACCCTCTGCTTGTTCCGAGGTGATACCGCTATTGGTATCCGTAACAATTGCTATCTTGTTCAATTCATAATCCTCCGTATTCAGACTGTTACCATTCTACCATTTAATTGCTCTTGTGTAAACAAAATTAAGCGTTTTTTCAATCCCGCATGATCTGCATGCTCCAGTGTCGGATCCTCAGCCAATATAGCATCTGCGGCATCTCCGGCTTGCTTTAAAACTGTTGCATCTGTGAAGATATCTGCCACTCTGAAGGCAATCGCTCCGCTCTGTCTGATACCAAAGAAATCGCCTGGTCCTCTTGTTTTAAGATCCTCCGATGCAATATAGAAGCCATCATTGGATCGATTCAATACTTCCAGCCTTTCCATCGTCTGTTTTGTCTGTGAGCCACTCATAAAGATACAATAGGATTGTGCTTTTCCTCTCCCAATACGACCTCTTAACTGATGTAGCTGTGACAGGCCAAACCGATCAGCATTCTCGATCAGCATCACACTTGCATTCGGTACATTCACACCCACTTCTACCACTGTCGTCGAAACAAGGATATGGATATGATTCTTTGAAAAAGCATCCATGATTCGATTCTTTTCCTGTGGCTTCATTTTTCCATGTAAATAGGATATTTCAACAGATGGTGGAAAATAATCTTTCAACTTTCTGGTATAGGATATCACATCCTCAGCATCCAATGCTTCACTTTCTTCTACCATAGGACAGATCACATAAGCCTGTCTGCCTTCATTGATCTCACTTTGTATAAATTCATAGGCTTTTTTACGATACCCTGTATTGACTACACAATTTTTTATTGGCAGTCTCTCAGCCGGCAATTCATCAATCACTGATACATCCAGATCTCCATACAAAATAATGCCCAATGTCCTTGGTATCGGAGTTGCACTCATAACAAGCACATGTGGAATCAATCCATTTGCTTTCTCTGATAAAATCTCTCGTTGTCTGACACCGAATCTATGCTGCTCATCAGTAATCGCAAGAGCCAGTTTTTTGTATTGCACCTTCTCTTGAATCAAAGCATGTGTCCCGATGATTATGTCGGCTTCGCCATCTATGATCTGTTGATAAACTTCTGCTTTTCTCTTAGCATTCATTGAACCCGTCAGCAGTACCGGCTTCAATGTAATTGCATATTTAGAAAATAAGGAAGTAATGGATTCAAAATGTTGTGTGGCGAGCACCTCGGTGGGAGCCATGAATGCAGTCTGATATCCATTGAAGCCTGTCATCATTGCGGCAAGTACGGCAATAATCGTCTTTCCACTGCCAACATCACCCTGTACAAGCCTGTTCATGATCTTCTCTCCCTGTAGATCCTGTTTGATCTCCTCCCACACCTTTTTTTGTGCCTCTGTCAGGCGATATGGCAGAGATTCTATCAGGCGTTTTGTCTGAGCAACTTCTATCATCTGAAATTCACTCTTTACCGTATCGGTTTGTTCCTTTAGAATTCTTAACTGAAGAATAAAGATCAAAAATTCGTCAAATACCAAACGCCTTCTGGCTTTGATCAGTTCCTCCATATCGTGTGGAAAATGTATTCCCTTTAATGCATCCTTGATCTCACAAAGCTCATGATTCTGTCTGATCAATTGTGGAAGATATTCCTCGGTATAGGCATCAATCTCCAATGCCTGTCGTACTGCCTTGATTACACTTTGATTCGACAGTTTTGCAGTCAGAGGATATTGTGGCTGTAATGTATTGAGTAATTCGTGATAGGCTTCCTGTGTATAATATTTTGGCTGTTCCATCAGCCATGCTGAGTCATTCTCCTGTAGTACACCACGAAATATATATACTTGTCCTTTTTTTAGACTCTTTTTCAAAAAAGGCATATTAAACCATGTCAACCTCAGTTTTTTAGATTCCGTCAAGGCTATTGTTGAAATGATTTGAAGATTTCGAGTCTTTTTTAGTACGGGATTCTGTAGTAATAATGCCTTTACAGCTACAATCTGACCTTTCTTTTCCTGAGAAACTGTTTCCGGTTCCTCTAAATGATCATAATTACGTGGAAAATGCCAGATCAAATCACGTACTGTACTGATTCCGAGCTTATGAAAAAGTTCAGATGTCTTTTCGCCGATTCCTTTTAATCCTTCAAGGCTTTCTGTCTGTTGTTCCATACAACCTCTCCATAAATCTGAGTCAATTGATTACCTGGTATTCAGCATAATTGCTCACTGAAAGAATATGACTTGCATATTGAATGTATATGCAAGTCATTTCATAATCACATTCTATTCTACAGAAACAATATAGTAATAAATCGGTTGTCCTCCTGAATGAACTTCTATATCACAGGATGGATATTTCTTCTCGATTTCTGCTGCGAATTCCTCTGCAATTTCTTCTTCTACTTCCTCACCATAATAAATGCTGATTAGTTCAGATTCATCGTCTACAAGCTTTGAAATCATTTCACCTGCAGTATCTTCAACAATATTGCCCACGGCCAAAATATCATGATCTCCGATTCCCATAATATTGCCCTGCTTGATCTCGATATCATTGATAACCGTATCTCTGACTGCATAAGTAACCTGACCGGTCTTGACTTTTTTAATCTCCTCAGTCATTAGTTCTTCATTATCCTCTACCGATTGCTCAGGGATAAAATTAATCAATGCCGTAATTCCCTGAGGTGCTGTCTTTGTCGGGATGACAATGATATTTTTACCTTCTACCAGATACTTAGCCTGATTTGCTGCCAGAATGATATTTTTATTATTGGGAAGAATGAATATATTTTCAGCTGGAACCGCATTGATTGCGTTCAACATGTCCTCTGTACTTGGATTCATTGTTTGACCGCCCTCAATTACATAATCAACACCCAGACCTTTGAAGATCGAATTCATTCCCTCACCAATGGAAACAGCTACAAAACCATACTTCTTGAGTGGTTCATTTGATACAGATACTTCTGCTTCTGAAGGTTGATTTTCTGTTTTGGTCTCTTTTTCAGACTGTTTCATCTTCGGCTCCTGTTTGATTTCCTTCTTCACAGGCTGTTCATTCTTTGCCGCTTCTTTTTCAGAGAGTTTGAATAGTTTTTCCTGATGCTCCTCTCTCATGTTATCAATCTTCATGTTTGTAAGTGAACCATAGGTCAGTGCCTTTTGAATTGCAAGGCCTGGATCATTTGTGTGAACATGAACCTTGACAATGTCATCATCTGCTACAACCACGATTGAATCACCTATTGATTCAAGATAAGACTTGAAATCAATTTCATTTTTCATATTAAAGACACGATCTATCATAATGATAAACTCAGTACAATAGCCAAATTTTATATCAATTGCCGCCTGAACCTCAAGAGAATCCGTTCCTGTACCGACACGCTCTTTGGCATTGCTTTTTTTCACAGCATCACCTGTATAGGTAACGTCTACATCTTTGCCAAGAAAAGCGTCATATCCACCTTTTAATACTTCAACCAGACCCTGTCCGCCTGAATCCACGACACCTGCCTGCTTTAAGACAGGAAGCATATCCGGAGTCTTACTGAGAACCAAATCGGCATGCTTGATAATCTCATCAATCATCACAGCCAGATCATCTGTCTCTGAGACAAGTTCAGAAGCTTTGTCTGCTGCTCCCTTGGCTACAGTCAGAATGGTTCCCTCCTTTGGCTTCATAACAGCCTTATATGCCGTTTCTGTTGCCTTTTGCATTGCATTTGCAAGGATAATGCAGTCAATCACTTCTTCTTCCTTGATGATTTTTGTGAATCCACGGAATAACTGTGATAGTATTACACCGGAATTGCCCCTTGCACCACGTAAAGATCCCGAGGAAATAGCCTTTGACAGACTTTCCATCGTAACATCCTCAAGATTGGACACTTCTTTAGATGCAGACATAATTGTAAGTGTCATATTTGTACCGGTATCCCCATCTGGAACCGGAAATACATTCAATTCATTAATCCATTCTTTTTTTGCTTCTAATCGGTTCGCTCCTGCCAAAAACATTTTTGCAAATGTCTTTGCATCGATTGTTTTTATTGCCACTGCCATATCCTCCTTCATTATACCAGCCGTATTCCTTCGCCGATCAATCAATCACGCGAACTCCTTCAACATATATATTAATCTTTTCAATACTAAGTCCCGTAAACTCTTCTACTTTATATTTTACATTGCTGATTAGATTATCTGAAACCGCAAGAATACTGACTCCATATGATACAATGACATGAAAATCCAATATCAGCTTGTTATCCTCTATAGAAACACTGATACCATGAGTGATGCTTTCTTTTTTTAACAGCTTGACCAATCCATCCTTAACACTGACAGCAGCCATTCCTACTATCCCAAAGCACTCAACCGCAACTGTTCCGGCATATTGTGCAATTACTTCAGTATCAATCACAATGTTACCTACCTGAGTGTTCATGTGACCCTTCATATACTTTACCTCCATAATCTATGTTCTTAATAATCCTATCCTATTATAACCGCTTTGTATTAAAAATGAAATACAAAAATAGATATATTTTCATATCCTTGTATTTTCTTTCATCTTTTACTTGCAATTCTGTGAAACATCTGATAGAATAATTTTTGTTGCGAGAATAGAATTATCAGAGGAGGTGCAATAATGGCTAAGTGTGATATTTGTGGAAAAGGCGTTCATTTTGGTAATAACGTAAGCCATTCTCATAGAAGATCAAATAGAATTTTTAATTCAAATGTGAAGCGTGTAAAATGCATGGTAAACGGTACACCAAGAAGACTTCATGTTTGCACAGACTGTTTAAAATCAAACAGAGTAGAAAGAGCATAAAACAAAAAACAACCGCGAGGTTGTTTTTTTATTGTAATCTAGTAAACTTCCTTTAACATGCTATATTCCTGATTAATCAGCTGAACCGTATCATGGTCTCCCGCTACATTGTCAGGATGAAAGATCTTAATCAGATCCTTATATCTCTTTTTCAACGCAAGAGAATTATTGACCCCTCTAAAGAATACACCTGATGAAATGGTACTATGGCCGAGATTCACGTTGTCATTTCGTTTTCCAATCAATTGTTGTTTTTCTATTTCAAACTTCTTTTGTTCCTCATGCAGATCACGATATGCACTCTCAAGTATTTCCCATTTATGTCTGAACAGTATTTTTTCGCTCTCCAACTGTCTGCTTTCCAGTTCATTTCGACTATTTTGTTCCGTCAGTTTTCTAAGCATGCCTGATTTCTCTCGTTCGAAATCCTTCATACGCTGCCTTAACTGCTCCTTTTCATCCTCAATACGAATGTTCTCACGAAACAGCCACGATCTCATCTGCATCAGTTCTTCAAAGGATGCATTTTCCACATCAGCCTTTTTACAAGCGACCATACGAATCTCCTAAGCAAAATACAATTTATAGCGGATACTAATTATTCTACCACATCATTTAGTACTATTATATTTTGTTATTCGATTTTTTTCAACCTTTTATTTGTGAATTTTTATATTACTACCAGCAATATAGATTATAACCCAATATCAGCAGCAAAATGATGATTACAACTCCAATCAGGTTATTGGAAATAAACATCATGAGCATCATTCCTATGGCCAGTAAAAATAATGAATACCCGATTGTACGTCTCATATGCACCATTTCTCCCTGATAGATTCTATTAATAGAATATGCATATATGAGCAAATTGTTTCAACAAAAAACAGCCATTTTGTAAAAAATGACTGTTTCTTTTATACACTATGTGGAACCAATGTGTTTACTCATTATTAACAATCTCATTCATTTGAGCCGCAATCTTATCGACTACATCTCCTACGACAGTTGATTGTGCAGAAATCTCCTCGGAACTTGCCGCTAAATTTGCACATTTTTCATTTAATTCATTGACATTATTTAAGAATTCCTTTGTCTCCTCTGTCAAAGCTCTGATTGCAGGAACAAGCAGATCACTTTGCTGTTTGCCATAATTCACTGCATTTTTTGTCTGTTCTGACAAGTCTCTGACGCGATTTGCAATGACAGTAAAGCCTCTACCGGCCTCTCCACTTCTTGCCGCCTCGATTCCTGCATTTAGTGCCAGCATGCTGGTCTGATTGGAAATCTTAATAATCGAATCATTCACATCACTATAACCTTTCACGGATGCTTCGACTTGTGTCAGTGATTCTTTGAGCTTTTCTCCATATTCTGAAAGTAAATTGATGGCATGTGCCATCTGTGTTGTTTCTTCGGCAGATGCCTGATTACCACTTGTCACTTCACCCATGGAACTCTTAATCTGTTCAAACTCAACCAGAATATTTTGATACATGCTGACCTGTTCTTCATGTTTGGATTGTACATCTTCTTTTAATTGATTGATGACATCCATCTCTTCTTGCAGAGAATCTTTCACATAATGAATACAACTATCCTTTTGATTGATTCCGTTTGCAATAGCCGTAGCCATTTCTTCACAGGAATTATAACCACATGCTCCACAGTTAATCTTTCTGGACTCTCTTGTATGCTTTTGCATACTGTTAAACACATCATCCAACTGTGATGTGGTTGCTGTCAGTTCATTTTTCCCGATGTTCGTATTATAAGTACATATAAAGTCTTCTAACCTCAGACTCTTGAACTGTTCGTTTAGTTTTGCAAGCCTTTCTGAATAGGAAAGAGATTTATCCCATGCTGTCTTTTTAGCATTGCAGTTTTCTGCCGTTCGTTGTGTATGAATCTCCAACAGAATATCCTCATCATCCTCGCGGCTGTGGTCAGTTGCCGTACCATAGATACATCCTTTTGTACAGTTTAAAGCATCCACCATAAACGGCAGTTCTTTTCCTGATTTCACACGTTTTTCATAAGCTTTCATAAAATGATATGCATGATCAGGACTTTCGATTTGGCGTACAAACATATCTTTTCCGATAAAGTGTTCTACATTTTCTTTCAGACCACCCGGCATGGGATATACCGAACCCAAGCCATATTCGATCTCATCCGTTGCATCATAGCTGCCTATTGATACACCTTTCAGTTTATCCATCAGATGATTAAATGTTACATTATATGAAATATAACCCTGATTCTGAGGACGGTCTATCTCCGATTTCTTTGCGATACATGGACTGATAAAGGCCAATTTGTCTGAAATGTTCATATACTTCTTCGCATAGATCGCTCCACACATCATTGGACTATGTATAGGAACCAGTTTGGGAACCAATTCCGGTACATACATTTCAATATAATCCACGATGGCGGGACAGGGCTGTGAAATTCCACCCACAAAATGATTCTTCGTAATATAATTCAGATATGCCCATGTCGTAATATCTGCTCCATAACTGATGCTTATGATGCGATTGATCCCCTGATTTTTCAAGTATCCAAGTACTTTTTTATATTCATTCGGATAATTTGCGATAAATGCGGGAGCTACCAAAACGCTGATGGAAACACCTCTCTTCAGATCTTCAAAAAAGCGATCGGTATCATCCTTATAGCTTCTGGCATCGTGTGTACATTCTCTGATACAGTTACCGCAGTGTATACATGCATCACCATCCACATTAATGACATTCGTCCCATTCACAGATGTTGAGTGATTGGCTGACAATACCGGACAAACCGAGATACATCTGTTACAGCCTTGACACTTCTCATTAGTGAAAATCAACCCCTCGTTCATATTTCCCATTGAAATCTTCCTCCTGTGTAAAATGTAATTTATTCCTCTTCAAAAGCCATCTTGACAGCTTCATCATCTGATACATCTGCATCATTCTTTTGGGAAGCAAATTTATTAACCAGATCAGGCACCATATCAAGAATCTTTGTCATACTGTCCTGATTCTTAATATTAACAAGGCGAGTGGTTCCGTTTTGAATCACAAGTACCGCACTCGGAGACATCTTTCCGGTCAGTCCACCACCACCATTACTCTTTTTGTCATTATTAAATTCTCCTGCTCCTACACCAAATGAAACATCTACAAACGGTAAAATGATCGTGTCATTTACCTTTGTTGCTTCACCTACAACAGTCTTGGAGGACAGAAATCCGTCCATACCCTTGATTAGTGCGTTTACTACTTCGGAAATATTATTGTTGTTGTTTGCCATTACTGTTCCTCCCTGTTTTTCAAAGTCTTTAACAATCTCTTTACATCTTTATCAAAATATACCTTCCATGCTGTTTTAAGAAAAACAAAAGCCGTCATATGTCCACGAAAATCAATATCCGTTTCAAATACTGCTTCATCGAAGTGTGGATTTACATGTAGTCCACCTTCAAAGATCGGATAGATAATCCCTAACACTGCAAGAATAGCGCCTGTCACAGACGGATCCTCAGAACCAATCTCCAGTTCCATACGAAATCTGCGTGGCTTGATATGCTTGAACAATGATCCAAGCTCCCCCATTAACAGACGAAATACGGATTGATTTTGCTCATCCTGTATGAACTCGATATAAGAATCCATTTTTTTCATAATATTTTTTATTTTATCACATATGGTTTCAAATGTATATTGTATATTGCGTATTTTATCATACAACATTTTGATGAAACGCTTCCATTTATCAATCAGGCTTTCCTTTTGTTTCTCTGGAGCAGTCTCTTTGATTTGATTAACACTACTTCTTTCATCCGCGTCTACCGTCTCTTTGATTTGATTAATACTGCTTCTTTCATCTGTGTCTATCGTTTCTTCTGATATTACTGTTTCTGGTATATCCAACAGATCCTTTTCATTTTCAGTGTTCTTTGGACTCGTCGGTTCTTTTGGAGCCTTTTTATGAAATTTGATTCCAAAAATTCTGAGCGTCTGAATCAACTCTCCGTTTTCCAGACTGACTGTCAGATGAATGATATGAAGCAGCCAGGATATACACACTTTTGCATTCAGATCATCATGATAATGTAAAATACCCCGATATCGAACAGGAACAAACATCACACACAAAAGTATCAGCAAGAATAGTGAAATGATTGAAAGCAGAATCCATCCGATCATTTTAAGTATGAATAATATTACTTGTAGCATTTCTTGTCCTCCAGATATGCTCTCATATTCTCATAGCTTCCTGTTTTGACGTGAATATCCTCCACAATCTGCGAAACAAGCTGCATTGCTTCTCTTTTTCCATTTGCGATTCCTATAATATATAAATCCAATTTGCTATAATAATCCTGCATCAATACTGCACTATGACATATATCAAATACATCTTGGCCGTTTGTTGCAAGCATAATGACATATGTACTGACCATTCCTGCACGATGCTTGAGTTTCCATATCACCGTATTCTTTTGATCACTCAGCTTTTCTGTTGTATATAGATTCCGGTAAAAATGCAACATAACAGACCTCGTACAAACATTTCTGATTTTGTGTTTCAACTTTGCTCATTATAGCATGAATTCTGTAAACTTTCCAATAATTATTGCGTTGACAATATTCCCAAAAGTTTCTATACTGAAAGTGAAAGTAATTTGGGGGAGGAAATGAATATGGAAATGATCGCCGCAATCGCACTAAAGCCTAATATGGAATTGGCAGAAGATGTTGTTGATTATCAAGGCAAAGTCATCATGAAAAAAAATACCGTTCTGGATATTCATATGATCAAAAAGATTCAGGCACATTCTATCACCAGTGTTAACATCAAAGAAGATGAAGACTATCTCCCCACCTATTTTGAAAAGCTCAAGGTTTCCAAGCTGTTAAAACAGTTCGAAGATGTTTATTCTGCCAATCTAATGGCATGGAAGGTCGCCGTAGATTCATTTATATTCAAGAAAGTTCCCATGAATAATTTTGATTTACTAAAACTGACTGATAATATCATCAAACCGTTTACAAATCAGAAATCCTCAATTCTTGATATGCTTTATGTACTTCAGCATGATGAAACTGATATGACCTATGCTCATTGTTTGAATGTAGCTTTACTGTGTAATACTTTTGGGCATTGGCTGAGATTTACGGATGAACAGATCACTACTCTGATTCTCAGCGGTTTTTATTATGATATCGGAAAGTTCTTACTTCCCAACGATATCATTTGGAAAAAAGGGAAACTCAATCAATTGGAATTTGATCTTGTAAAAACACACGCATTCCACGGTTATCACATTATTAAGGATTTGGATATCGATGATCACATCAAACGGGCCGCTCTGATGCATCACGAACGATGTGATGGCTCAGGATATCCGCAAAGACTTGTATTATCTGATATTGACCCTTATGCAAAAATGATTGCCATTTTGGATTCCTACGAAGCAATGACTTCATTTCGTTCTTATCGTGAACCAATGTGTCCGTTTAAGGTTATCAGCATCTTTGAAGATGAAGGTCTGCAGAAGTATGATGCCGGATTTATTATGACATTTCTTGAGCGTATGGTTCAGGAGTATATGAACAAACAGGTTCGACTCAGCGATGGTCGTGAAGGTGTGGTAGTCTTTATCAATAAACAGTCGCTCTCCCGTCCCATGGTACATTGTGGGGAGGACTATGTGGATCTCTCACAAAACCGTTCTATTTCAATCGTTGCACTTCTATAATTGAAAATATCGATCAAAGATTCGCTTTGCCATTGGTACAGCATATTCACCACCGGAGCCAGCACCTTCGATCACAATTGTAACAACGACTGATTTTTCATTCATTTTGGCATACCCGGTAAACCATGCATGACTTTCGCTTTTATCTGTCGTATACTCCGCAGAGCCTGTTTTTCCTGCGGCTTCATATGCAGTCCCTTTTAATTTGGTTCCTGTTCCTGATTGTACCACCTCTTTCATAAAGGTCTGCAGTAGTTTTGCTTCTTCTGCTGTCATCAATCTCCCATAGGGCTCCGGCTTCGTTTCTCGAATCACATCTTGATTGTAATTCTCTATGCTTTCCACCAGATATGGTTTCATTAATACACCATCCTTTGCGATTGCTGATGTAATCATGGCCATATGCATCGGTGTAATCTGTGTTTTTCCTTGACCTATAGCTGTCTGCATCACTTCATCCAGATCTGACTTTGGATTAATCGGAACATAGCTTTTTTTATAACTGAAATCAAGTGGCAATTCCTTATTAAACAGTAGTTCATCACAAGTACTTTCAAATTTCTTCTTATTCAGCTGAGTACTGATGTTGGCAAAAGAAGAATTACAGGAGTCAGCAAAGGATTGCTTCAGATCCACCTGTCCATGACTGATTCCATGATAGCAATTGATCACTTGTCCGTCTTTTTCAAAATGACCATTACATTGAAACTGATAATCCTGATAATCCTCCATGTGTTCTCGTAGATATTCTAATGTAGTAATGATTTTAAAGGTAGATCCCCCAGGGTACAATCCATTTGTCGCACGATTTACAAGTGCTCCTGATTCCGCATCAGCTGTTACCTCCTCCCAGTCAGCATCAACCGTATTAGGATCATAATCAGGCTTAGATACCATAGAAAGAATTCGTCCTGTTTCAGGCTCTATCACAACGATAGAACCTTTATATACGCCTAATGCATCACTTGCTGTTTTTTGCAGGTCTGTGTCCAATGTCGTGATTACATTATCTCCGATATTTTTTTGGTCGGTAATGGTATTTTGTAATCGTTCCTTTACAAACGCATTAGAAGTTAAAAGGCTGAAATTCTCCATGGATTCAATCCCCATCTTACCATGAGTCGAAAATCCCACAACATGTGCAAACAAGGAACCAAACGGATAATTTCTGGTTTCCTTTTTATTCGCATCAACCTTAGTTTCTGCAAGTACTTCCCTCTTGGCAGAATAGATCTTCCCGCGAACCACCTTCTGTGCCATCAGCTCCTGTCTTGAATTATAGGAATTATTAATCACTTCATCACTGTCAATGGCGATAAAATACATCATATAACCTAGCATTACAATGAAAAGAGCTACAAAAATATAGGTGATATTGGCAATTTCACGATTTCCTTTATTTCTGCTCGATTTTCTCTGATTCAGTTTTCCTTTGTTTATTTTTTCTTTTCCTGTTCGTCTGAACATATTCGTCCGTCCTTAAAATATATAATCCCTGAATGATTGCAAACATAATCAGTGTTGTCAGAACTGAAGTGCCCCCATAACTTACAAGTGGCAGCGTGACTCCTGTTAATGGTATGAATTTTGTAACTCCTCCAATGGTCAGGAATACCTGAAACGCGTACATGACAGCCAGTCCAACTGCTATGTATTTATAAAATTCATCCTTGAGTTTCATGGAAATATTCATAAACATCACGAAACAGCTGACACAAACTAAAATCAAACAGGCTCCGAAAATACCTCCAAGCTCTTCAGAAACAGCAGCAAACACAAAATCTGCTTCCACTACAGGGATCTTATCAGGGGCTCCCTGATCCAATCCCATTCCAAACCAACCACCCGTTCCGATTGCAAACAAGGATTGTGCGATCTGATAGCCTGCACTCTCAATCGTTCCAAGCGGATCTCTCCATGCCTGTACACGCACACGAACATGCGAAAACAATCGATATCCTACAAGAGATGCCACGATTCCTCCAGCCAATCCCGCCAGTAGGCACAATGGATTCCTGGTAGCTACATATATCATAAATATATACACAATGAAGAAGATCAATGCACTGCCCAAATCCTTCGAAAGAACTAAGATTAACACATGAGCTGCAGCTACAGCGGCCGTCAAAATAATATGAATAAAATCCGAAGATTTTGCCAGCATCCCTGCAATCGCAAATACAAACAAGATTTTCACAAACTCAGACGGCTGAAAGGAGTATCCGCCCAGTGAATATGATATTTTAGATCCATTCGTCACCTTGCCTAACAGCATAACAATGCCCAATGCAGCAATTCCTACCAGAGCATATATCCAAGGAAATCTCGATACTATTTTTATCTTTTTTACCAGATATGGAATGAACATCGTCAGAATCGTAGATACAACAACGATCTTAAATTGCTTCACTGAACGGTCATACGATAGCCTTGTCAAAATAATGAAGCTGACAGTCAGTAATAGGCACATATTATTAATAATCAGTCGGTTGGCCTTAGGATAAATCACACGATAGAGTGCGATGGTTGCAAACAGGGTGATCTGTTGAAACGCATAAAATATAATCAACATCGGATTCTTGGTTTCCAGACACAACACAACAAAGGATACAAAATGTATCAAGAACATTAGAATATTCTGCCTAATGTAGATACCATTTCGATCCTCCTCCGTTGAGTAGCGGAATACAGTAAAGCACTCAAGCGTATAAAATGCCATAAACAAGATAATGGCATATTTAGAAAACTCAATGATAATATTGGCCATAATTACTCTACTCCCCTTGAAAAATGACCTTTCGTATATTCAACAAATGGTAGTGTTTGCCCATGATCCGGTTGATGAAGCATAGTAATCAAGTATTCTGTAATTCTCTTTACATCCTCCGGAGATTCATTTGTAAATTGAAGTCTTAGGCTCTCAAAGCCCATACTTTTGATGGTATCCAATTCATGAAGCAATGACAACGGTACACTGTTATAAATCACATTATAGCATTCACTACAGCAGTTCTTAACATGTAGTTTCTTATGATAGCGGTCAATTAATGATATATTCTTTTGTTCTTGTTTTCTGCATTCCTGTATCGTTTTTGTGATACACTGTGAAGTAACCATCATTGGAAGATATCCATAAATAATTAATTCACAATGACTTCGATCCATCTTCCACATTTCTTTTTCGTTCAATTCTAATGGCATTGTGAACTGTGAGCACCCAAGATCAGATAATTCCTCTCTGGCCTTTTGATTCATCATATACAGATCATAATCTGACAGGATTTCTCCTTGATAGGATGCTTCCTGTAAAATATGCAGCCATTCATAATTTGGAACAGCTACACCGCTGATTTCAGGGCATTGTAAAAATCTTTTCAGCCTGTCCTTCTTTCCCAAATAGTTTTCCCGATAAATACTTGGAAGTGTCAAATAGATTTCTTTTCCATACTGAACGGCAATTTTGATTGCCTGGTCTAGTTCCTCAAGATCGGCATAGGAAAGATATAGTCTGTCAAGTCCTTCTATCATAGATAACGATCTTACGTTTTCAATTGTTTCAGCATAGGCTGTCACCTTACAGGGCGAAGTTTTGGTATTGTTATTTTTCTTTTCATCAAGGTAAACAACTGTTGAAGTTGATTTGTTCTGATTTCTACGATAAGTCTTTAAAAGTTCCTCTGACAGTTCTTCAATTGCCATTCTCCTTAATTCATTCAGTGAGCTGACAGGCATAAAAACTGTATCGTTGCATATCACCTGAACATCATTCAACTCAAAAAAGGTATTACCTGTTTTTTTGAGTTGTTTGATTACCTGTTCCTTTTCCAGTGGACGTTTCAAAGCCGGTTGGGCGATATCGCCTATTGTTTCTGTATGAATTTTTCCACAGAATAGTTCCAGTTTTGTCGGCTGTTTGCTTTTTAATGTAATGACTGCTCTAATTGGGAGTCTATGAACACGGTTCAGATACTGCTCACCCAATTCCTGAAGCTGTTCTGCTTCTGTTTCATAATTTGGTTTATGCAATGTTATCATAGATCTTCCGTTTTTTTGGAGATAATACCCTTTAGAGCTTCCACTTCTTGTATACAGATTTTCGAGTTCCTTTAAATCCTTTGGATCTACTCGATAATCCTTTTTATCCTGAAGCGTTTCATACAAGTCAATATACTTCCGATACATACTCGTCACGCCTGCAACATATTCCGGTCGCTTCATTCTCCCTTCAATCTTAAAGGAAGCGATACCTGCCTCAATCAATTGAGGAATCAGTTCTATGGTACACATATCCTTGAGACTTAGTATATATTGTTCATCTTTTGTATTCATTTCTTGATGATCATTGATTACATGATAAGGAAGTCTACAAGGCTGTGCACATCTCCCTCGATTACCGCTCCGGCCTCCAATCAAGCTGGAAAAGAAACACTTTCCCGAATAACAGTAGCAGATTGCTCCATGTACAAAACATTCAATTTTGATATCTGATTGCTTTGTTATATTTCTGATTTCTACAAGTGACAGCTCTCTTGCTGGTACTACCTGTGTGATCCCCATTCCTTCCATCAATCTGACACCTTCTATGGATGTAATCGTCATCTGAGTACTTGCGTGAATCTCCAACAAAGGAAAACTGTTTTTAATTACTGAAATCGCACCCAGATCCTGCACGATAACAGCATCCAAGCCTGCCAGATAGTACGGTTCTAAAAAAGCAGGTAACTCCTTTAATTCCTCATCCTTCATTAAAGTATTGACAGTCATATAGACCTTTTTCTTCATTAAATGAGCATAATCAATTGCCAAAAGAAGTTCTTCTTTTGTAAAATTTTTAGCATATGCACGTGCACCAAATCGATTTCCGCCTACATAAACAGCATCGGCTCCTGCTTCCATTGCCGCAAGAAATGCCTCATAACTTCCTGCAGGTGCTAATAATTCTATTTTCCCTTGATCCATTTTGTTTCCTTTACATTTTCTGTGTTTATAAAAGCGGAAAGGCTGTCTTTCGACAGCCCCTCTCCCAATACACCTACTTTTTCATAATTGATTTCTCAGCGTTTTCGAGTTTGATCTGCGTGGAAATCAATTCATGCTTCAAATCGTATAATTCCTTATCTCTGGCATCCAGTTCTTCCTCAAGATGATTAATCTGTTTTTTTGCCTTAAAATAGTCATCTGCCATGTTTAACTGTAATAAAGTATTTTGCATATCTACCGGCTGCCTGCGGAAAGATTCCATTTTACTGTATTCAGCAATCTTATTATTAATATATGTAGCGACTTTTTGTAAGTACTCTTCGCTCTCATAGCCACTTAATGTAAATACCTTCCCACCTATCAATACCTCTGTATCAATCTTAGAAGACATATCTCATACCCCACTATGCTTACACAATAAGAAATACCACAATACAAATTATATCAAAAAAATGAAATAATACAACCCCAAATTATGGCTCCGGAATACCAAAGTGCTGATATGCTAATTGTGTGACAATTCGACCTCTTGGTGTTCGATTGATAAAGCCATTTTTTAAAAGAAACGGTTCGTATACATCCTCAATCGTTCCAGCATCCTCACCAATCGCTGCTGCTAATGTATCAAGCCCTACAGGGCCTCCGCCAAACTTCTCGATCATGGTCATCAGAATATTACGATCTAAATGATCCAGTCCGTAACGATCCACTTCCATCATATCAAGAGCCTTTGTGGCAACCTCACATGTAATGATGCCATCGTATCGTACCTGTGCAAAATCTCTGACTCTCTTGAGAAAACGGTTAGCCAGTCTCGGAGTCCCACGGCTCCTGCGAGCCAGTTCCATTGCTCCTGAATCATCGATTTCTACATCCAATACCTTTGCTGAATGCCTGATAATTGTGCTAAGCTCTTCATTTGTATAAAACTCCAGACGATTGATCACGCCAAACCTGTCTCTTAACGGTGCCGTCAGCAATCCTGCTCTTGTTGTCGCTCCTACAAGCGTAAACTTCGGCAGTTCAAGCCTGATAGAGCGTGCAGATGCTCCCTTTCCTATCATGATATCAATTGCATAATCTTCCATTGCAGGATATAATACTTCCTCCACCTGTCTGTTTAATCTATGAATTTCGTCTACAAAAAGAATATCTCCCTCCTGCAGATTGTTCAGGATTGCAGCCATCTCTCCCGGTTTTTCAATGGCCGGTCCAGATGTTGTTTTGATATTAACCCCCATCTCATTTGCAATGATTCCCGCAAGAGTTGTTTTTCCAAGTCCGGGAGGCCCATAAAACAAAACATGATCTAAAGATTCATTTCTTTTCTTAGCTGCATCAATATAGATCTTTAGATTTTCCTTTGCCTTCTTTTGACCAATGTATTCAGACAGATATTGCGGTCTCAAACTTCCTTCGATCTTAATATCTTCTTCTGTTAGGGCTGTTTCAATCGAACGCTTCTGCATATCGCTGTCCTTTACTTTCTAAAAATAATTGATATTCTTCAATGCCAGTTTTAATATATCTTCAACATCAGAATCTTCAGATACATCAACGCTCTTGACTGCACGCAGTGCATCAGTTGCTGAATATCCCAATGCCGTCAATGCTTCTACTGCCTCATTTTTTGCATCAGAAGATGCTCTGTTGATATTTTCTTTTGTATTTGCTCGTCTTTCTTCAAAGGCATCTTCCAAGGACACCTTATCTTTCAGATCTATAATGAGTCTCTGTGCTGTCTTGGCGCCGATTCCCGGTGCTTTTGAGATTGTTTTGGAGTCTGCTGATAAAATGGCAAATCTCAGATCATCTGTAGTCATAACCGACAGAATAGCCAATGCTCCCTTAGGACCTATCCCGTTAACCTGAATTAACAATTTAAAGAAATCCAAATCATCCTTTGTCAAAAATCCATATAATAACATTGCATCTTCACGAACCGCAAGGTAAGTATAAACCTTTAGTTCTTCACCAAGTCCTTGTATACATGCAATCGTACTGCCGGACATCTTAATGTTATATCCGACACCATTCACATCCAGAACGATCTGTTCTTCATAAATTCCTGCAACTTCACCTCTTAAATAACCAATCATCTGTTCTCATTCTCCTATAGCTGAAATGCACTCTCTTTTGGTAAAAAATAAAGAAAGTCTTCTACACACTTTCATAGAAATAATCCCGTTGATCAATCCGGTTATCACACCTGAGAATAACAGCACCGGTAAATAATAGATCAGCCGTAATTCTTCGACAACAAATATGGCAATGATCATTTGTCCGACATTATGCATGATTCCGCCAACCATGCTGATTCCCATGATGCTAAAACGATCTGTTTTCTTTAGTAAAGCCATACAGACCAGGCTTAGAATACCACCTGCCATACTGTACAGCATACCATATAGTCCTCCAAACAGAAGATTAACCACAACAATTCTAATCAAAGAGACGGCCGTGGCTTCCTTTGTTCCCAATAAATACAATACAATGACGGTCATAATGTTTGCAAGTCCCAGCTTAACTCCCGGTATGCCAAAGGAGAACGGAATCAATAGTTCCAGATAACCCAGTATAATTGCAAGTGCTGTAAACATTCCGATATATGCAATTGTTCTGTTCCTCTTTTGATTGTGCTTCACTTTGACTACCTCGTCCATATCGTTAGAACTTAATTCGCAATTGCATCATAAGGTGACTCCTCTTGGCTCATTACTCTAACCACAACGCGATTTGGAAGGCATACGATAGTCTCACCCGACTTAGAAATACTTGCCTGATGTACACAAAGATGATCAGGGCAGGAAGCCTCCGTTACATCAGCCATTTTGTTATGAATGACCAGATGAATATGACCTGTTTCCACGCCCTGAATATCTTCGTCTATTTCTTCCGATAAAGCATATCTGGCTGTTTCTTCTCCGTCTACTGAAACCACCACGTATGCTCCATCTTCACGAAACAGTCTGACTGCCAGTAATAATATCATAGCAGTACAGACTGTTGTACATAAAATAATCCAATCCCACTTTTTCATACTTTGGTTTATAACTTGAATTCCTCTACCAGCTTTCGCATATCTGTTGACATTTTCGCAAGATTCTCAGCCACCTCAGATACCTCCTGCAGATTGGCTGACTGCTCTGTTACTGTTGCAGCGATACTTTCAGTACCATCAGCGTTTTCATCAATGGTATCATGTATTCTTTCGATATTGAGACCTACCTGCTTTGTAACATCAGCCAGATTCTTCAGATCTTCCAGCATACTCTTGATATCATTATTTACAACATGCGTACCATCCTTGATCTCTATAAAACTGTCTCTGGTGGATTCTGCGATTGCGTTGCCCTTTTCCAGCTGATTCAATCCCTCTTCCATTTTCTTGGACATATTGATTGCGTTGTTTTGTACTCCCTCGATAATGGTTCCGATCTTTCCGGCAGATTCATGTGTATCCTCTGCCAGTTTTCTGATCTCCATAGCAACAACAGCAAATCCCTTTCCTGCTTCTCCCGCACGAGCTGCTTCTATTGAGGCATTCAGCGATAACAGGTTCGTTTGTGACGATATAGATGTGATGGTATTCAAAATATTATTCATTTCCTCTGCATTTTGACTGAGGATACCTGCAATTCCCGATACTTCCTTCATCACATCATTGAGGCTTGCAAGCTGTCTCATATAGGTCTCAATTGCATCATTTCCATCCATCGCATTTTGCATTGCCTGATCAGCATTACCGGCAATACGATCTACTTTTTCCGAAATATGCCCTGAGATCATTCCCATCTCATCAACCTGAAGCATAATATTTCCTGCTTCCTTCTTTTGATCATTCATCCTCTCAGACATATTGTCAATGGCTTTTGTAATCTCAACACTTCCTGATGCATTCTGAGTTGCACTTTCACTGACTGCATGTATGGATGCTTCCATTTGCTCACTGACACCCAATACCTTCTTGATAATATCCTTCAAGCTGGTACTCATATAATTAAATACTACAGCCAGATCCTTCAACTCATCCTCAGAGTTCACAACGATTTCTTCACCGGTCAAGTCACCATCGGCAACAACCGAAATATTCTTTTTTAACAGACCGATCGGCTTAACGATTGTTCCCTTGATAACTATGAACATCATCAGTACGGCAAAAACAATTGCAAGAATCACAATAATGACAATGGTACTGATTGTCTTTGTAAAGTTACTGTTGATCTCCTCCTGTAAAGCCTTGCTTCTGTTTAGCTCTAACTGCATCAAGGCATTACAATAGGATGTGATAAAGCCTGTCTGAGCCTGCATCTTCTTTGCGCTCTCAACACCGGCAGGCATATACCTTCCATTGCCGGCCTTAAGCATTTCCTGATAGGCAGTAATATACTCATTGACATATCTCTCAACAAAATCTAACTGTGTATGATTTTGCTTGTAGATCGGATCATCACCGATATTACTTCTGATCTCTTCTATGTAAGGAGTCAGATTATTAATAATCTCCCTTTCAGCAGGATCCTCATCCTTGTCACCCACACCACAAATATTGGTCAGTGCTTTGGATTGTTTTGCTGTATTGGTATTAATATAATTGATCTTCGTGAGATTATCCAATACCGCTACATATTGTTGATTGTACTCATTTGACTTTGAAGCCATAAATCCAAGTAATACCAACATAATAATGATGATACCGATAAACATGATCGTGATACGTCGTCCGATACTGGTCAAGAATATCTTCTGTATCAGTTTCGGAGTATGATACTTCCTTTTTTTGTTGATCTTAGCCTTTTTTACCTTCTTCTCTTTCGTGTTTACCTTCATGATTGTCCCCCATTCTGTGTTGCCCCAACAGCATACATATAATTTTATCATAGGTAATCACATGTCTCAAGTGATAATTTTGCAATTCTTTAGCACATTTTTGCTTTTTACTCAGTTTGATTGATGTAATTTACAAGTCCTTCCGCTTTTATGATTTTTTGCATAAATGCAGGAAACGGCTGTCCCTTAAACTTTGTATTTCGTGTACGGTTATAAATCATTCCGCTGTCAAAATCCACTTCCACCTCATCTCCCGCTTCAATTCCCTTTGCCGCATCTGGACATTCAATGATCGGAAGACCGATATTGATTGCATTCCGGTAAAAGATTCTGGCAAAAGTCTCAGCGATCACACAACTGATACCTGCCACCTTTATGGTAAGCGGTGCATGCTCTCTTGAGGAACCACATCCAAAATTTTTCCCTGCGACCATAATGTCACCCGCCTTGACTTGCTTTACAAAACTTTGATCAATATCCTCCATACAATGCTCCGCCAACTCCTTTTGATCCTGAATGGCAAGATATCTGGCAGGAATAATCACATCTGTATCCACATTGTCTCCATATTTAAAAGCATTTCCTTTTGCATTCATCTTAATTTCCTCCTCTATACTATTTCATCAGGGCCTGATATCTGACCAGTTATCGCACTTGCTGCTGCAACTGCAGGACTTGCAAGATATACTTCAGAATCTACATGTCCCATTCTGCCAACAAAATTACGATTGGTGGTTGAGATACAGCGTTCACCAGCCGCAAGAATACCCATATATCCTCCAAGACACGGTCCACAGGTCGGTGTAGATACAACTGCACCTGATTCAATAAAGATTTTTAACAATCCTTCTTCCATCGCCTGTAAATAAATTGCCTGTGTTGCCGGAATAATGATACAACGTACGTGGTCTGCAACCTTCTTGCCTTTCAGAATAGATGCGGCGATCCGAAGATCATCAATTCTTCCGTTTGTACAGGAACCGATGACTGCCTGATCGACTTTGATGGGCTGATCAATCTCATCAATTGTTTTTGTATTCTCCGGAAGATGCGGAAATGCTACCGTCGGTCTCAAAATACTCAGATCGATTGTATACTCATAGTCATATTCTGCATCCTCATCGGCCTCATACACTTTGTAAGGGCGTTTGCTATGTTCTTTCATATAGGCTTCGGTTAATTCATCTACTGGGAAGATACCATTCTTTGCACCTGCCTCAATTGCCATATTGGCAATGGTAAATCTGTCATCCATTGTCAGATATTGAATTCCTTCTCCAACAAACTCCATGGATTTATACAATGCCCCATCTACACCTAACATTCCAATGATATGTAAGATCACATCTTTTCCACTGACCCACTTTTCAGGTTTACCTACAATGTTAAATCTGATCGCGGAAGGTACCTTGAACCATGCCTTACCGGTTACCATCCCAGCGGCCATATCAGTGCTTCCTACGCCTGTTGAAAAGGCTCCGAGGGCTCCATAGGTACAAGTATGAGAATCCGCACCAATGATTGCGTCTCCTGCAACTGTCAGACCTTTTTCCGGAAGCAGTGCATGCTCAATCCCCATCTGTCCCACATCAAAGTAATTAGTAATCTCATTTTTACATGCAAATTCTCTGACACATTTACAGTTCTCTGCTGATTTGATATCCTTATTCGGAATAAAATGGTCCATAACCAGTGCTATCTTATCCTTTGCAAATACCTGATCATGTTTCATTTTATCCATTTCACGTACTGCGACCGGTGTCGTAATATCATTGCCGAGCACAAGATCTAAGTTTGCCTCGATTAGCTGTCCTGCTGATACCTGTTCTAAGCCAGCATGTGCAGCTAAAATTTTTTGCGTCATTGTCATTCCCATTTGTATAACCTCCTTATTCGTTATTTATTGTCATTTGATAGACAATTGGATCTATCCTCTTGTTTCATTTGATATTATGTAGTGTAGCATATTAATTATTATAATTAAAATGCTATTTTTTCATGTTTACTATAACTTGGTGTTATGTTAAAATAAATATATTTCAATGATAACACATTCATAATGATTCATATCATATTGAAACAGGAGGACAATTATGGAAAACAATTTATCATTATACAGAATCTTTTATGCGACGGCACAAAGCGGAAACATCTCTAATGCCGCAAAGTCATTATACATCAGTCAGCCTGCCGTCAGCAAGGCTATCTCAAAACTGGAGCAAAATCTAAATGTAGTACTGTTTACACGCAGCCCAAAGGGTGTACAGCTCACCTATGAGGGAGAATTGCTGTTTGATAAGATTAGAATCGCTTTTGATTCCATAGAACTTGGGGAAGAACAGATCCGCAGAACAACAGAGCTCGGCGGCGGACACATCAAGATTGGTGTCAGCACCACCCTTTGTAAATATGTACTGCTTCCATACCTACAAGAATTTATTGCCCAAAACCCTCATGTGAAAATTACGATCAACTGCCAGTCTACCTACCATACCCTTCATTTATTAGAGGATGGAAAGATAGATATCGGGTTTGTCGGCATACCAAAAGATATCAAAGAGTCTATGAAGCATCTGAACTTTGTGAAAACCGGTGAGATCGAGGATGTTTTTGTTACAACCAGAAATTATATGAACAATCTAAAAATCAGAATCTCAGATCACTCACACCCATCAATCCTACAAAATGCCACATTAATGCTGCTTGATAAGCCCA
>CAZVYQ010000018.1:0-48912 GCA_964631375.1 uncultured Lachnospiraceae bacterium
GAGACGGTTGTATTGATGTCAAAGGTTCAGAAGTAAAAGCCATGAAAACTTGAAATAAAGGGATTCTAGGTAAGTAGATTAAGATTAGAGGTTGTTGAGTAACATCTATACGAGAAATCGTGTATTTCCTACAGAGACAAGGAATGTTTTTCGACTGAGTAGAAATTACGAAATAAGAAAAAACATTAATTGCAGGAATATATACAATCTATGACTGAAATGACAATGAAATTATGCGTATTCACAAGGTAGGCTACAACGTAGGTAAAGAAATTCAACTAGATTATTTTTGTGATGGAGGAATCAAATGGATTGGACACATATCTGGATTTCAAATGCGTGTGTAGATTATAAAAACACCAGTGGTATTGGCTATCCCTACAATGTTTCAAAATCTGTGAATTGGGTTTTGAAACTTCTACCGAATTTTCGCATTACTATGAAGCCACCAAAATATAATGGTTTAACTGTGATCAAGACAATTCCTTCTATGAAGATTTGTTAATACGTAACCCTACTGCATTCAAAGTCAGCACGAAAATAGTGAGTGTAATCTTCACTTCGATTATGATGAATATGGCTATTTATAAAAAACAGTGATAAAGTGAAAGGAATTAAAAATCATGTCAAAATACAAATATCTATTGTGGGATGTCGATGGTACAATTCTTGATTTTGATGCAGCGGAAAAAGCATCTATCAGGAGTTTGTTTGCGCAGTTTCAGTTAGGGGTATGCTCTGAAGAAATGCTCGCACGGTATTCTGAGATCAATAAGAAGTATTGGAGAAGACTAGAACGTGGGGAAATGAAAAAGGATGAAATCTTATTAAATAGATTTGTAGAATTCTTTTCGGGGGAAGGATTGGATCCTGATATTGCACAGGAATTTAATAAAGAATACCAACTTGCATTAGGAGATACAATTGTTTTTCGCGATGATGCGATAGAGATTATTAAGGCACAAAAAAGGACTTGTAAGATTATCATTGTGACAAATGGTACAGCAATCGCACAAAAAAAGAAATTGGAGCGTTCAGGACTCAATCATGTTGCAGACCACATCTTTATTTCAGAAATGGTGGGTTTTGAGAAACCAAGCAGCCAATTCTTTGAGAAAGTGATTGCTGAAGCAGGAATCTCTGATTTAAGCCAGGCACTTATAATCGGAGACTCACTGACAAGCGATATACAGGGTGGATATAATGCCGGAATTGATACCTGCTGGTATAATCCATATGATACTCCAAATGACAGTTTGTTGACACCTACATATATAATTAAAAACCTACATGCGTTGGAATCGCTTATTTATTGAAGGTTCAATTAATTCTGGAGGGTTTCTTTCTTAAACTAATTAGTGCGAAAACATCATCAATTGTTTCTTGATCTCTGACATCGAGCATTAACCATTTTTGCCCTTGTCCTGTTTTGGTGTTTTTAAACATATCCTGTACATAACTGGAACACTGTGGTATTAGAAATTCTGCTTCTTGCATTTCTCTATTTCCGATGACTATGAGGACAATGAAGTACCCTGACATCGGGTAAAGGGTACATAGTGACTTTCCACTCTTTTTATACTTGATATTCCATCCGGATTGCATGGAACATCGACTATATTCAATAATTGGCTCAATTTGATAATTCATCTGTATGCGACTATTTAAATCAGTCCATAACGTGTTGTTAATAAATTCATTAATTTGATTCCAAGTGGGCTTTTTTCCGTTTGAGTACATTAAGTTCCATTCCATCACAAATTTTCCTTCCGTATGTAATAAATGACTTGAAATATATTATAATGATACAAGTGTCATAATATCACTATATTTAAATTCATGCTTGTCTGTCAATGCTCTTTTTGGTACAAATAGTTATATAAACATAATAATTAAGGAAGAATCATGACGCTAAAAGAACGTGCAAAACAATTGAAATCTGATATTCCGGCTGTGTTTATTGCATTGAAGGATAAAGAAACCCCTTTCATTGCTAAGTTTTTTGCGGGTATAACAATCGGATATGCGTTGTCACCAATTGATCTAATCCCTGACTTTATTCCGATATTGGGTTACTTGGATGATGTGATTATCTTGCCTATGCTAGTGGTGCTGACGATCAAATGTATACCGGAACATATATGGAAAAGGAGTCGAGACCAAGCCGTTGATCTATGGAAGGATGGTAAACCAAAGAAGTGGTATTATGCAATTCCTATAGTAATCATTTGGATATTATTGATATTATTGATCTGGTTTGCGTTTGTTGACCTTATGATATAGTCAAAGTATAATAGCGAAATGCGAGAGTGCTTGTAGATTAACTACAAGAGATGTGGACTTACATTGTTCCGAAAAAGAGGGGAGAAAGAGATGGATCAATATATTAAAGGAAATAAGGAAGCCTGGGAGGAAGCATTTGAGCTTCGAGATCAATCATGGGGAGCCAATATTGAGGAGAAGGTAAGACAGGAACCATATGTATTTTTTGTTGAGGATATGGTTAAAACGATGAAGCAGTATGACCTTCGCGATAAATCAATTGCACAGTTCTGCTGCAATAACGGACGCGAACTGCTATCATTGGTGAAATCGACAGGAGCAAAGGAGGGCATTGGTTTTGATATCGCCGAAAATATGGTGGCATTTGCAAATGATACGGCTAAAAGACTGGAACTTCCCTGTTCATTTGTTGCGGCTAATATTTTAGATTTGGACGATACTTATTGTAATCGGTTTGATTTTGTCTTTCTTACAATCGGAGCAACCTGCTGGTTTAAAGATCTGAAGGAATATTTTGCAGTTATAGCAAAATGTATGAAGAAGGGTGGTTGTATTGTTATCAATGAGACACATCCTGTCTGGAATATGCTTGCGATTGAAGGTGACGATACCTATGACGAGAAATATCCGTTTAATTGTGTGAATTCATACTTTGAACATGAATGGATTGGTACGAGTGGAATGGAATATATAACAGGAAGAGAATATCAGTCAAAACCATTTACTGATTATACACATCCTTTATCAGACTTTATAGGAGGTATGTGTGAGAATGGTATTGTAATCACAGGTTTACAGGAATTTGATTATGATATTGAGGGTTCCTCAGTGCACATGAATGGACAGGGGTTTCCTCTGTCCATGATTCTGGAAGGAAGAAAAGAATCATAATTTTTGAAACATCTTTTCCATATACGAAGAACCAGAATTTACGAAGGCATTGTCTACGTAATTCTGGTTCGTAAGAGGTGTATATCACTCCTAATGGTGAAAATATCTATTTAATCTATTATTTGTTCCGATTTTCTAATAAATGCTATGGTAACAATAAACATGTCTCCATTGATCTCGAGCGTGAAGGTACCACCGCAGGCTTCTGTAAAACTTTTTGCGATTGACAGACCCAATCCACTGCCACCATCAGTACGACTTCGATCTCCTCGTACAAAGCGTTCGGAGAAATCCGTAGACTGGTTTAGTTCCGCTTTTGATGTATTTTTAAAAGTGGCAACAGCCTGATTCTGTCTCTGCTCGAGAGTAATAAACATACGAGAACCTTCAAGTGAATATTTCAATGCGTTCTGGATCAGATTCTGACAAACGCGATACATTTTCTGTCCGTCTGCTGATATGAAAAATTCATGTTCCCGAATATCTGATTTAATCAGAATACTACTATGAGAAATGGTTTCTTCCATATCGGCAAGTGTTTGATTCAAAAGTTTTCCAAAATCCAGTATCTCGATATTGATCGGAAGCTGTCCGGAGGTTGCTTTGCTGATGGAAAAGACATCCTGTACCATTTCATTTAGTCGTTGAGATTTTTCATCCAAAATCCGTATATAATCTTTTACATGATCCGGTAGTTCAGTCTCATCCTTCAAAAACTGAACATAACTGATGATGGATGTGAGAGGTGTTTTCAGATCATGAGACACATTTGCCACGAGATCAACCTTCATACGTTCGCTGCTTAACTGTTCATCAACAGCAGTTTTAATACCATTTTGAATCTGAAGAAGGTTTTCCTCTGTTTTCACGAAATCTTTCCCTGCAAAGGTTACTTTTTGTGGTTCATAATGACCGGAAGAAATCAGTTCGATCTGATGATCCAGCAATTCCAAATCATTCGCTTGTGAATGGATCAGCCGATAGTATATCAGAAAGATGAAAACAAGTAGTATCAATGCAAATACAGAAAAAACAATCATCATATTTCCGCGATAGTACCGCGGTATAGCAAACAGATAAGTACTGAGTATAAACAGCAGAAAAACAATCATTATACAGATGACCAGAACACTCATCCTTCTGACCTGTCTACGGCTATAATCCATTTTTAAGGTTTTGTCATTGAATCCGCGAAACAGCATGGGAATAAACCCCTGTATCGGCTTATTATGATTATGTATAATGTCATAGATCAACAGGTATAGAACCCAAAACAAAATGAGTAATTGTAGAGGGTTATCAAAGAGCATACGAGGGCAATCCTGCACGATTTCATAAGTCATACCCGGATCATAGTCAGAGGAAACTATGGTCTGCAGTACTTCTCTTGTATAATAACCACCATCCCAACTATATATGTTATGGATAAACCCACAGGCCAAAAGCAGAAGAATGAGTATTTTTGGTTCAATCCATATTTTATGTAGTAGATTGGCAAGGTTTTTTTGGGATTCATCCGTTCTGCGATATAACAATATTGATAGTAATAAACAAATAATACCGATCATACCAGATGTTATGATTTTTTGAAAATCATGATTCATATTGATCATATCCTGATAGATGGAATAGGAACTTCCATAATAATAGGTACCATCATCTCTTCCGACGACGCGATACTGTAGAGGAGTTTTGATCGCAATCAGTGCAACCGTAACATTCTCTAGATTCTCATCTGCTATATAATTAGAATAGCCAGGAACAGAGTATTGATTATTGCCTTCAAATATACCATCGCCATATATCTCTTCTTTTTTACCGTTCTTTTCAACGGATACTTTCTTTCCGTCAAAGAACATGAGATAGTTATATCCTTCCGGAAGCACATCACCATAGTGGTAATCAAATTCCATATTTGAGTACAGCGTCTCACCATTTTTTACGATCTGATATAGCAGATTTCGATCATTCTTCTGATCCTTCAGATAATGCTCGATCATTTTATCTGTTTCTTCCTTGGAGTATTCTCTGTCATAATAATCATACCCATTGTCGTAGTACTCTTCGTTCTGATAAGCATTATATCCCTCGGGATTCATTTCATATGCGACTGATTCTGTTACCTCATCAGAAGCAGTCGATGTTGAGGAATTCTCGTAACGATAGTGTTCATCAATATAATTCCAATCAAGGAATGTTCCGGCTGCAATCTGTAGAGCTGTATCCAGTTCATCGGCTATACTTTCACGAAATAGGACGGAGTCCTGATAATCATCGTGTATCCCAAACTGTACATTTCCATACATAGCCTTGCTTCTAATCATATGCTGTACTGTCATAGCAGCACATAATAAGAGAGAAGATAATCCAACTAAAAATAATAAACATCCAATTCTATTTTTCCATTTTTTCCATTTTGTATCCAATGCCCCACACCACCTTAATATATTCTGGTTCCTTTGAATTGATTTCAATCTTTTCCCGGATACGACGAATATGTACCATCACAGTATTTTCGGAAGAAAAGTTTTCTCCCTCCCATACACGACTGTAAATTTCTTCTGCCGGGAATATACGTCCGAGATTATGCATAAACAAGTCAATGATTTTTGTTTCGGTTGCAGTCAGGTGTACCGGTTCACCATCTGCATACAGAATTTTTTCACTTTCTTTGTAACAGAGACGTCCATTTGACAGTTCACATGATGAGGATGTATTCACTCCACCAAGCCGCATATACCTCCGTAACTGGCTGTTGACGCGTGCCACAAGTTCCTGAGTATTAAATGGTTTGGCAATGTAATCATCTGCACCCATGGAAAGACCGAGTACCTTATCTGAGTCCTCACTTTTAGCGCTCAAGACGATAATAGGTATGTTTTTACTTTCGCGGATCTTCATGACTGCAGACAACCCGTCCAGTTTGGGCATCATGACATCGATCAGAACCATCTGGATCTGATTGGAGGTGATCATATCCAATGCCTGTAATCCATCATAGGCCTTTAACACTTCATAATCCTCTCGCAACAGTAGCGTTGATATTGCTTCTACGATCTCTCTGTCATCATCGACTACCAAAATACGTTCTTTCATTTGCATTCTCTCTTCATCAGTTCTTTGGAACTATGCTTATATTAATTGATAATTATTACAAAATCGTGGATGGATTTCTTACAAGTTTCTTACAATTTATGATTTTCGGATCAATGCCTCTGTATTCTCGATGGTCATCTGAGCGAGGTTTTTACCATCTGTGGCAAGCTTGGAGATCCATCTGCCATAGAGCATCAATGTTTGATCGGAATAGGTTAGTAGTTCACCACGCAGATAGGTTTCATACGATGTATTAAAAGGAGTATCGTCTTTTGTATGGATGGTTCGCATACGATCGGATATATCCGGCTGTTCTCTTGCCAGATCCTCCATCCAACCAACCTGGATATTAACAATTTCATTGACAATTGCTCTCTTTTCAGGAGATACACAGGGAAGCAGAGATTGGATCTTTGCAAATTCATTAGGAGATGTAGTTTCCATCATCCAGCCATATTTTTCTGCGATCAGATTCCTTCCGACTGCGTTGGCTGCTTGGAAATCTGCTGTAAAGCTTTTTAACATATCATCTGTCCAGGTCATATACTGGCTTCTCCGCATCAACTGAAAGGTTGCCCAGTCATCCTGACAGGCGGCTCTGCCACCAACATTTTTAGCTTTATCAAATGCATTCCATTCTAATACGATTAAATGAGTAATACGATCATCACGCTGTTTTTTACGGAATTCCTTGATGTCTTCTTCCAACACATCACATGCCTGTCCCTTCGCCCAGGGACTACCGACATCGCACCTTCCATGATGGTATACCTTTTCTACCTTACCTTCATCGATTTCTTCACTGACCTTTAGCTTCATACGGGCTGTTTCGGACTGGGCAAAGGAATCCAGCATATGTACGATTTCTTCCACATCATCTTTTTTCTGATTTTTATTTTCATTCTTTTTATCCATAACAATTCCTCCATTCACTCTAACTATAAGTAGATGCAAATACTTTGTCAATTGACAGAAATAGAGATCATTTCGTAAAAAGATATTGAAAAATAACGATAATATGTCGATAATAAGGTAGACAGTATGAAGGAGGTATTATATGCGTGTAGTAAACAGTGATAACACAACATTACTGGATTATCTGAATAAGTCGACACAACAGTCATCAGGCAATGAACTGATAGATCTGATCAGACAGCATAATGCATCAAGCAGCATGTTGAACACAATAGGAGCAACTGACAAATCTTCATCCGACTCTACTGCGTCAGATAAGGCAAAGGCAGGCTATGCAAATGTCATAGAGAAAACAAACAGTCTGCAGGAGACAGCAACAGCATTATTAGGCAGTACGGAAATGTCATTGTTTGTTAAGGCAGAGGCATCAGGCAGTACAGACGACGTTGTAAAAAACGTTGAAGCATTTGTCCTTCATTATAATGATATGCTGACTGCGATGAACAATCAGGGCGGTGAGGTGAACAAAGCATATGCAAAAATGTTGAATCAGTACTTCACAGAGAATAAGGATGCTCTGAATGCAATAGGAATCACACAGAATGAAAACGGGACGCTGAGCATCAAATCAGATACATTGAAGTCAGCACCATTGGCTTCTCTCAAGGCTCTCTTTGGAAGTGAGAAATCCTATTTATCATCGATTAAAGATACCAGTGAAAAGATTGAGTCCAATGCACAGGCATATGTGGATTACTATAATGGAGGCACCTACAATGCACTAAAGGGCTCCTATGGACTTAGTGGATCTTTGTTTGATTCACAGTCATAATATATTGATACATACCGATTTTCCTGAGAAGTTCGATTACCGAGACAGAGCGGTTTGATTGGAGAACTTTTTGGGAAAATTGTTTTTTATTAAAATATTTAAAAATATTTTTTCAATTTGTAACGAAATGAAATATGTATGCACTAATAGATGTAACAGATCAAACAAAAGATGCAGGGATTGGAGGATGTACTGTTGGACAAGCATGATTTGACCAGAATCTATGAAGAAAACGCCATGGCAGTGTATAAGTATTTATTATGTTTGACAAATAACAGTGACATTTCCGAGGAACTGACACAGGAGACATTTTATCAGGCAACGAAAAGCATCGGAACATTTCGAGGTGAGTGTAAGATTTCAGTGTGGCTTTGTACGATCGCAAAACGCTTGTGGTACAGAGAACTGGAGAAAAAGAAGCACAGAATCGATGTGCCGATCGAGGATATGGAGGGAAGCCTGTTTTCGACACAGGATATTGAAGAGAATTATCTCCTGAATGTTGAAAAGGTGGAACTGTTTCGATTACTGCATAATCTGGATGATCAAACGAGAGAGGTCATGTATCTGAGACTGACCGGAGAACTTAGCTTTGGCGAGATCGGTGAGATCTTAGGCAATACGGAAAACTGGGCCAGAGTAACGTTTTATCGTGGAAAACAGAAACTATTAGCCAGTCGGACCCATTCTGACTGACAGGTATGCAAAGGAGAATCGTATGGAACAAAAATTAACATGTTCGGTTGTAAAGGATTTATTACCGAATTATATTGAAAAACTGACAAGTGAAGAAACCAATCAGGAGATCGATCAGCATCTGAGCGAATGTGAATCCTGTACCAAAGTATATGAGGAGATGCAGACAGAGGTTCCATCTGAAGATCTGATGACAGAAGCAAAGAATCTTTCCAAGTTTCTGCGTAAAACCAAGGTGATCTCAGCTTTGAAATCCGGGCTGATGGTGATGCTGATTCTTGGAATTGTCGTGAATGTGATTGTGGATCTGGCCATTAACCATAGAATCACATGGTCAATGATTGTGATTGCGGGTGTGGTACTTGTGATGTGTGTTACAGCCATTCTGATCTGGGGTGGAAAGAACAGATTTATCCGGGCATTGGCCTGCTTTTCTGTTTTAACATTTCTGGTTCTTTATACTATTTCTGTATTTTGTTATGCTTCTGGTTATGATAATAGTTGGTTCGAGGCAGTTGCTGCACCGATTGCACTGATCTGGATCGGTGTCTTATGGGCGGGTGTATTTGCATATCGGATTTTAAAATGGAATTTTTGGGCGGCTATCTGTGTGATACTGGTTTTAGCGATACCGGCTAACTTTTACACAAATCTTGTGGCGAGCTCAGCAACGGTTTCGGAACGGATGCAATCTCTAGACACTATGATCAATACGCTTTCCTATTGTGCTGGTGCTCTTGTATTTTTGGTGATTGCATTTATCAGAAAAGGCAAGAGAATATAAGAGATTTACGATTCATGATATACCACAAAATTATAAAAAATTCAAGTCTTGTACAGGAAGTACGGCAGTTGTATAATGGGCAAACATTACCGAGAAGACAGGATACGGAAGGGAGTGGATATCATGGAAAAGCAAAACTGGCTACAGTTGATGAATGAGCAAAATCAATTGGCTAAGGTAATTCAAACCAATGAATACACAAAGAAGTTCGGACTGACTCTGACAGAGGAGCAAGCCGAACTTCTTGTCGCAGAAAGACGTGAAAGTCTGCAGGAACAAAGGCGGGTGGAATTCGGAGAGGGCATCCTGCCAAAACTGATCTTTGCCTTTTGTGATTCGCCCTATATCATTCAGGATCAATATGTGGATATGATAGGACGACTGCAGGATATTTTTTATCTATATAAAAATGAATCCATGGATGAAGCAACGGATGATGAGTTGATCGACTATATGAAGGCAGCATTTGATGGAGAGTGTGAGGGTTCCCTGGATCATCTGGAGGATACGGCATTGGAGCGATTTGCTCGCGAGATTCGTATGCATACGCAAGGTTTCATGTCTGCGCAAAATACACCAAACAAATGGAAGCAGGGTGATGATGATGAATCATTATGAGCCGACAGAGTTATTACCGATTGTAGCTATGCTTACAAAGAAATATACACGAAATGAAAGTTCATCAGTTTCCTATGAAAAAGCGGAACAGTTAATGGGAGCAGTACTATACTGTATTCATGAGTATGAGTTATCACGTGATCCTGATCGTGGTATAAAGAGATCATATGCTACATCAAAAAGTGATCTGATTGCGATCAATGATATTTCTGCAAAGGAAGCATATGAAATCGGTTACCGGATGGTGAAAGACAAGGTGGAGCATGTACGAACTTTATATAATGAAATGATTCTTCATTTTAATGCTTATGGAAATGAAAACTATCGTGATACAGTTGAAAAAGGCATCCCGGGTTTTTTGAAATTATATGATCCGAGATTTGCACCGCAGGACACGATTCTAACACTGGACTATCCAACCATTCGTCCAATCAGAGGCTTGCAGGGAGTAGATGCAATTGAGCAGTATTTGAAATATATACTGTTGGAAGAGGAATTTATGGGCAGACTGCCTGAAAACCGAGTAATAGAGATCTTAACAAATGATCATTCTGATTATCGAAAACAGTTTTACAATCTATGTGGAATTGTACTTAGAGAACTACTTGGGAGAAACCGCATCAGAATCATGATGGAACAGAAAATGCAACCGGAGCAAATGCAGTCAGAGGCGTTTCATCATGAACTGGTAAATCAACTGACCTCCATGTTGAAAAAACTGATATGGGAGCATTATGATGAAAATGGAGAATTGCTGGATTATCTTAAATATGCCATAAAGGATCTCTGTACAGAATTAGAAACCGGTTATGGATGTACGACAACTGATTTTGGCGATTGATTTTGCGGCTATGAGATTTTGCATTTATCAGTTATTTATGATATGATTTGTTGCATGAGCGTATTACAAAATGAAAGGATCATCTTATGAAAATTGATTTATTTACAATAGGACATTTTACAGTGCATGGATATGGATTGATGATCGGACTGGGATTTTTAGTAGCATATTTGCTGTTAGGATATTGGGCAAAGAAATATAAGCTGAGTGCAGATCATGCTACCAATATAGCAATCTGTGTATTACTGTTTGGTTTTTTGGGTGGTAAGTTGTTATTCATTCTCGTGGAATTTAAGAGTTTTCTCCAGTCTCCGTTAGCTGTGATCGGTTCAGAGGGATTTGTCGTTTATGGCGGGATTATTACAGGTATTCTAACAATCTATATTTACTGCAAAATCAAGAAACTGAATTTTCTGCAATATTTCGATATATTAGCTCCGGCAGTTGCCATTAATCAGGCATTTGGAAGGATTGGATGTTTCTTGGCAGGCTGTTGTTATGGACGTGAGACCCATTCATCTATTGGTGTTGTATTTCCGGAGGGCTCGCTTGCTCCTGCCGGAGTCAAGCTCTTGCCGACACAGTTATTTTCTTCAGGTGCAGATTTCCTGCTTGCTTTCATACTGATAATATATGCAAGGAAGACGAAGTATAAAGGAAATGTAGCTGCCTTGTATTTGCTGTTATACAGTATCGGACGTCCAATTATCGAATCCTTTAGAGCAGATGACAGAGGTGCAGTCGGAACGATTTCAACGTCACAGTTTATTTCAATATTTATGTTCCTGTTTGCCGTTGGTTTTTTCATATATAACATCAAAACACAGAAACCAATCGACAGGACAGAAGAATAGATAATAATAGAGGATCAAGAGAATCAGGTGAGAACATGAGTCATGCAGTATATCGAACTGACTATGAAAAGATGACGCAGATGCCGGTTCAGAAACTGATATTGAGCCTGAGTGTACCGACAACAGTCAGTATGCTGGTTACAAATATTTATAATGTAGCAGATACGTACTTTGTCAGTAGTTTGGGCACCAGTGCAAGCGGTGCAACCGGAATTGTATTTGCACTAATGGCAATCATACAGGCATTTGGCTTTATGCTGGGACATGGTGCCGGGAGCAATATCAGCAGAAAATTAGGTGCAAAGCATGTGGAGGAGGCAAGAATATTTGCCTCCACAAGTCTTTTTCTGGCTCTATTCTGTGGATTTATGATCATGACACTTGGATTGATTTTTTGTAATCCTTTGATGCGTTTATTAGGAAGTACAGATACGATCCTTCCCTATGCCAGAGATTATGCTGTCTTTATTCTGATCGCTGCACCGGCTATGGCCACCAGTTGCGTTATGAACAATATATTACGCTATGAGGGAAAAGCATTTTTTGCCATGATCGGTCTGACATCAGGAGGGATCATTAATATATTTGGCGATATGCTGTTGATCTTCGGTTGCCATATGGGAATCAGGGGAGCAGGTCTTGCAACAGCGATATCACAATATATCAGTGCAATCATACTGTTGATCCCGTTCCTCACAGGAAAGACTCAGAGCAAATTTTCAATCAGATACTTTGCACATGACATTTATGTCATAAAGAATATTATTTTTGTCGGATTTCCAAGTATGATGCGACAGGGTTTACAGAGTATATCGGTTATGGTTTTGAATCAGCAGGCAGCCATCTATGGAGATGCTGCAATTGCAGCAATGAGTATTGTATCAAGAGTCATCAACTTCCTGTTTTGTGTGGGACTTGGTATCGGTCAAGGGTTTCAACCGGTCTGTGCATTTAATTATGGAGCCGGGCTTTATACACGTGTTAAGAAGGGAGTCTCCTTTGCGTTAGGCTTTGGAACCTGTTTTTTAGGGATCTTTGCCGTTGTTGGTCTGATCAATGCATCGGAAATTATCGCATGGTTCAGGGATGATCCACAGGTTATAGCAATAGGAGTTCTTGCGTTACAGGCGCAATGTGCATCTCTTTTTGTTGTTCCGATGTCTGTCTGTGGTAATATGCTGTTTCAGAGTGTAGGTAAGGGCGGTACGGCAACATTTTTAGCGAGTCTTCGAGGTGGAATATGCTTTATTCCATTGGTACTGTTATTACCATCATGGATCGGTATCATGGGGATTCAGCTGGCACAACCCATTGCAGACTTGATTTCTGCTTTGATTACTTTGCCGTTTGTAGTTTTGTTTTTACGTGCACTTCCAAAGGATCGTCCGGTGACAGCAGAAGCAAAATCAATGTGATCAAGAGAATAATTGTCTGAGATGGAAGGAGGATCGATACGATGAGAGTCTGTTATATCATAGGAGCTGCGGATGCATCAGGCACATTTTTAGATCCGTCTACTTTGAGAGATGATGACTATGTAATCGCTGCAGACGGAGGATATAAAACTGTAGAGCAGTGGGGTATCAAACCGGATCAGATTATAGGAGACTTCGATTCTCTGGGATTCATTCCTGATCAGGATCAGGTTCTTAAGTTCCCTTCAGAAAAAGATGATACAGATATGATGATTGCAGTAAAGCTTGGATTAAAAAAGGACTTTAGTAATTTCATTATATATGGAGGGCTGGGAGGTCGACTTGATCATACGATTGCCAATATACATGTACTCGAGTACCTCGTAAATCATGGAGCGAGGGGATGCCTGATAGGCAGGAATGAAAAAGTGTTTCTCATTCAGGATGAAAGCCTTTCCTTTGAGGCGGGCGTCAAAGGTATTATTTCTATATTTGCGTATGGAGGCAACGCGGAAGGTGTATACCTAACAGGTCTTAAATACCCATTGGAAAATGCAGTGTTGACAACAGATTTTCCAATTGGAGTCAGCAATGAATTTACAGGCATCATTTCTGACATATCTGTCAGAAAAGGAAAACTGTTGGTGATTCAAACGAATGGTTAAGGTTGGCGGTTGCAGAAACTGCGTGAGTATGATATTGTAAAACAATTAATAAAAAATAAGAAAAGGGAAGTGATTTTATGCCGATTAAGATTCAAGACCAGTTACCAGCATGTGCCACACTCGAAAGTGAGAACATTTTTGTCATGACCGAGAAACGTGCCATGCATCAGGATATCAGACCGTTAAAGATGCTGATCCTGAACCTGATGCCGACAAAGATCGTTACCGAAACCCAGCTGTTACGCAAGCTCTCTAATACACCGCTGCAGGTAAATGTCAATCTGCTGCAGACAGCAAGTTATATTCCGCAGCATGTAGATTCCAATCACCTGGAATCCTTCTATACGACATTTGATCAGATTAAGGATCAGAAATTTGACGGAATGATCATTACAGGAGCTCCTCTTGACTATGTGAAATTCGAGGATGTGAATTACTGGGATGAACTATGCACCATCATGGAGTGGGGCAAGACACATGTGCATTCTACCTTCCACCTCTGCTGGGGTATGTATGCAGCATTGTACTATTTTTATGGGCTGCAAAGATATGATATGGATGAAAAATTATCAGGTGTGTATGCTCATAGAGTAATCAAGAAGACATCACCGTTATTTCGTGGGTTTGATGATATTTTTTATGCACCACAGTCCCGAGCAATGGGAATCAGTGAGGCGGAGATTGCAAAGGTTCCAGAGTTGGAATTGATGGCTGTATCAGATGAAGCAGGTGTGACCATTGTGAAGACAACCGATAGTCGTCATTTCTTTGTATCCTGCCACCCGGAATATGATGAAGACACATTGTCACTGGAATATTACAGAGATGTAGAGAAGGGTCTGAATCCACATGTACCATGTAACTATTTCCCGGACGATGATCCAACAAAGAAGCCGGTTGTCAACTGGCGTTCTACCGGACAACTACTCTATTCCAATTGGCTGAATTATTACGTATACCAGACCACACCTTACGATATTATGGAGATATAACTGATGAAAAAAAGGACATTATTGATTACGATCAATGTAGTCCTATTATTGATAACCGGTTGCTCATCTTTTCTGACAGGATATCGTACGGCACGCGCATTGAACAAAGAGGCGGACACAGACTATCAGAAAACAGATTTGGCAGTAGACGGTTATGATATCCATGTTGTGGCAGACGATGCATGGGAACGCCGACCTGATGAAGATACACCATATGATTTGCAGTGTATATATAATGGTGATGAAGCATACGCAAGCTTTTTTTACTATTATTATATAGATCTGCCGATGGAGACTACCCCATATGATATCTTTCAGACACAGATAAAGGATATCATGGATAAACGTGATCATGTGGAAACCATCGAAGAAGAGTCTATCAGAAAAATTGGTGATAAAACCATCACATCAAAACTTCTTTCTGCCGAAAGGGACGGATCTAAAAATTATTATTACGCCAATCTGGTGGAATTTGGAGAAACTGCTGATCAATTTGCTTGGGTCATGTTTACCTCCATGCCATCAGATATGAAATCTAACAGAGCGGTTTATGATCAACTTTTAGAGAATATGCAGTATGAAAGAGAAGAAAATTTGTTATAATTTGTGACTGTATATTGAAACTAAAACAAAAAATAGTTACAATAATAAATATCAGTAGAATTGCATGATCAGACACCGGAGGAGAAGGAAATGAAGTTGGGTTTTGACAATGAAAAATATGTGAAGATGCAGTCAGAGCATATTAAAGAACGTATCGGCAAGTTTGGAGACAAGTTGTATTTGGAGTTTGGAGGAAAGTTATTTGATGATTTTCATGCATCACGCGTTCTTCCTGGTTTTGAACCCGATTCCAAGATGAAGATGCTATTACAGCTTGCAGACGATGCAGAGATCGTCATTGTCATCAGTGCAACAGACATTGAGAAAAATAAGATTAGAGGGGATCTTGGTATCACCTATGATGTAGACGTGCTTCGTTTGATGGATGAGTTTACAGAAAGAGGGCTGTATGTCAGCAGTGTCGTAATCACTCATTATGCAGGACAGGCGGCGGCTGATCAGTTTAAGAAAAAACTGAAAAAGATGAAAAAGAAGGTGTATCTGCATTATGCGATTGAGGGCTATCCTTCCAATGTACCGTTGATTGTCAGTGATGAGGGATACGGAAAAAATGAGTACATTGAAACAACCAGACCGTTAGTTGTTGTAACGGCTCCGGGACCGGGCAGCGGGAAGATGGCGACCTGCTTGTCGCAGCTTTATCATGATAATAAAAGAGGAATCAAAGCCGGATATGCAAAATATGAGACATTTCCGATCTGGAACATACCACTGAAGCATCCGATTAATCTGGCATATGAAGCTGCCACTGCAGATTTGAATGATGTTAATATGATTGATCCTTTTCATTTAGAAGCATATGGGGAGACAACGGTAAATTATAACAGAGATATCGAGATTTTCCCTGTACTGAATGCAATCTTTGACGGGATATACGGGGAGAACCCATATAAATCTCCTACTGACATGGGTGTCAATATGGCTGGAAATTGCATTATTGACGATGAAGTATGTTGTCAGGCCTCAAAGATGGAGATTATCAGACGTTATTATACAACATTGGAAAAGCTGGCAAATGAAGATGCTGATGAAAGTGAGATTTACAAGATTGAGCTTCTCATGAACCAGGCAAAGATCACGACGGATGATCGTAAGGTTACTGTTGCTGCTAAGGAGCGTGCAGCAAAGTTGGGTGTGCCGACTGCAGCAATAGAATTGCAGGATGGTCACATCATTACATCAAAGACAACAGATCTGCTGGGAGCATCTGCAGCATTATTATTGAATGCACTAAAGTATTTGGGAAATGTAGAGCACGATACACATTTAATACCTGCGACTGCGATAGAACCGATTCAAGAGCTAAAGGTAAAGTATCTGGGAGGGAAGAATCCGCGTCTGCATACTGACGAAGTGCTGGTTGCACTTAGTATGTCCGGACTCACAGATGCGAAAGCCAGAGTTGCACTGGAGCAACTGCCAAAGCTACGGGGATGTCAGGTTCATACTTCTGTCATGCTGTCAGAGGTGGATATGAAGACATTCAAAAGATTAGGCGTTGATTTAACCAGTGAACCAATCAAAAAGCAGAAAAAACAGTATTAAGCATGGCGGAGCGGGGGAACTCGTTCCGCTTTTTTAGCATAAGTGTTGAATGAAAATGAATCTAAAATAGGAGGACGGATATGAATACAAGCTGTGACAACTGCAATAACTATATTTATGATGAAGAATTTGAGGAGTATGTATGTGAGGTAGATATGGATGAGGATGAGATGGGAAGATTTCTGACAAACTCGTTCTATCAGTGTCCTTATTATCAGTTTAATGACGAATATAAGGTCGTACGCAAACAAATGTGACAGATGTCAGTTGACATTGATGCACTGTATTATTACAATAATACAATGTAAGATATTATAGTATTGAATCTATGAATTCGAGTTTAAATATATGTACGTCTATTGTAGTGTGAGGGAGGACTTAAAAATGATAGAGATTAAGAATTTTTCTAAACAGTATGGAAACGGAAAGCGAGCAGTGGATCACCTGACGCTTACGATTGAAGCAGGTGATATTTACGGATTTATTGGACATAACGGAGCGGGTAAATCTACTACAATCAAAGCCATAGCAGGTGTGCTGGACTTTGAGGAGGGTTCTATCATGATCGATGGTCACTCCATTACAGCTGATCCTATCGCATGCAAGCAGATTATGGCTTATATTCCGGATAACCCGGATCTATACGAGCATCTGACAGGTATTCAATATCTGAATTTTATTGGGGACATCTTCAGCGTTCCTAAGGCAAAACGTGAGGAACGAATTAAAAGATATGGTGATTTGTTTGGGATCACAGCATCTTTTGGGGATCTGATCTCATCTTATTCACATGGAATGAAACAAAAACTGGCAATCATTTCAGCATTGATCCATAAACCAAAGGTTATGCTGTTAGACGAGCCGTTTGTCGGTCTGGATCCAAAGGCAACTTTGGATCTGAAAAACATTATGCATGAAATGTGTGCAGAAGGCAGTGCAATTTTCTTTTCCACACATGTACTGGAGGTAGCAGAGAAGCTTTGTAATAAAATAGCGATCATCAATGAAGGCAAACTGGTAGAATCGGGCGAGATGGAAACTGTTATTAAAAATCAATCTCTGGAAGAGGTCTTCATGGAGGTGGTGGAAAATGAGTAACTCAGATTCCAAAAAGACAGGAGCGATTCATGGATTATGGACGCTCTTAAAGGTACAGCTTCTTACCAGCTTTGGTATTAATCATGTTATTCATGAGAAGGATAGAAAGAAACACGGCAGATATGTCACCAAATTGGTAGCACTCTCATTTCTTTTTCTGATGTTAGCCGGATACAGTTATCTGATTGGCTCAGGGATGGGCTTTATCGGAATGTCCAATGTGATTCCGACGATGGCATTTGCTATTTGTTGTATTATGACATTGTTCTTTACAATGCTTAAATCGGTGGCAACACTGTTTGGATTTAAGGATTATGATATGTTGATGAGTTTACCGGTCAGTAATAAAGTAGTGATTACTGCAAAGTTTCTCTATATGTATGTGACAAATGAGCTTTTAGTATTGGGTATTCTGTTGCCGATGGCAATCGCGTATGGACAATGGACGCCAATGTCCTGGATTGATGTTCTGATCTGGGTACTTGCGATTCCGACTGCTCCCTTGATTCCGATGACGATCGCTACGATTCTTGGAGCGTTGATCGCAGCAGTCACTTCAAGGGTGAAGCATAAAAATCTGATTTCTGTAATCATGTCGTTTACTATGATATTTGCTGTAATGATGTTCAATATTCGATTGAATTCATCCAATGACAGTGATGCAGAGTTCTATCTCAGAATAGAACAGCTGAGTACCCTGCTGACAGACAAAATGAACCGTATGTATCCACCGGTACGTCTGTTTCAGGGAAGCTTAACACAGCATAGTTTACTACCGGTTCTTTTGTTGATTGCGATTTCGGTTATATGGTATCTGATCTTTATCTATACTACGGCAATCAGCTTTAACCGAATCAATACAAGACTGAAATCTCGTCAATCAAAGGCAAATTACAGGATGAAAGAACTGAAGACATCCTCACCTTTGACTGCATTGGTGAAAAAAGAGCTTGCAAGATTTTTATCATCGCCCGGTTATATAGTAAATTGTACAGTTGGGTCTGCAATGGCAATTATTTTTGCTGTATTTTGTGTCATCAAGGGTCCGGAAGAGGTCATTCGCATTTTTGCTGCCGATGATTTTAAGGGCTTTACATCCGGGATAATATGTGCCATTCCATTTTTTGCTTCGGCACTATTAAGTATGACTTGTACATCATCGGTATCGCTGTCTCTGGAGGGTAAGAATATTTGGATCGCAAGATCTCTCCCACTGGAACCTAAGACAATCCTGCAGAGCAAGATTTTATTTGATTTACTGTTGGGAATTCCGCTGTCCCTGCTCTGTGGTATCTTGCTGTTAATTTCGATTAAACCGGTTAATTTCTTTGAGGCTGTGTGGTATTTGGTTACACCGGTAGCATTTGCATTGCTTTCCAGTGTATGGGGTATGTTCCTCAATGTGAAGCTGCCTAATTATGAGTGGGAGAATGAGATGATCATCATCAAACAGAGTGCAGCATCTGCATTCAGTATCTTTGGTGGTATGATTTTGGGCATTGTAGTCGGTATTGTCGTACTCCTATTTGGCTTTATTGGATTATCCGTATTGGCAGCTGCAATTGCAACTGCACTGGTACTTTTGGCAGCAGCAGGATTGTATCGTTCAATCATAAAGGTAAAGTCATTTTAATACAGAACAGGAAATGAATTATGTCGGTTACGATTTTTACATTAACGCATAAACAATTTGATGAGCCTAAGGATGGAATTTATATACCGCTTCATGTTGGCAGAGCAGGAGCCACAGATTTGGGTTATCTGGGTGATAATACAGGAGATCACATTTCTGAGCAAAACTGCTATTATGGTGAGTTGACGGGAATATATTGGATTTGGAAGAATATTCACACCAGAGATTATGTGGGTGTATGTCACTACAGACGATATCTCGTGGATGATCATGATGTGATCCTGAACGAGAAGGCATATGAGTCTCTGCTTCAGCACTATGATATTATTACAACAAAAGTATTGCGACTCAATTGTGCCTATTATGACGGCTATGCTGCAAATCATCATATCAAGGATCTGATCGAAACAGAACGAGTTATTTTGGAAAAGTATCCCGAATACTATGATACTTATCAGAAAATCATACACTCAAACAGAACGCTGTTTGGAAATATCATGGTAACGTCAAAGAAACTGTTTGACGAGTATGCTGCTTGGCTGTTTGATATATTCTTTGAAGTACAGAAACGGATTGATATTGATTCTTATGATGACTATCATAAAAGGGTGTTTGGATTTATATCAGAGATTTTATTATTGGTATGGATCACACAGAACCATCTGCGTTTCTATGAATGTAAAGTGGGCATGTTGGGTGAAAAAAAGGAAACGATTGAAATGAAACAGAAGCTGGCTGGCTATTTTCATAATAAGGATGTTGCCGGGGCAAAAGAATACTTTTTAAAAGTGCTCGATAAACGGCCGGATGTGTTAATGGAAGCTTCTGATATCTATGGAGAACTGAAACTATCCATGCAAGTCATCAGTACCTGTGATCTCGAATTACAGGAAACAGGGACGTGTATTCTAGACAGAATAACGGACTTTAGAGAATTGATGAAGTATTTTTCGAGATTAAATGCAGCAGTATTACGTGAGCGCGACGGTGAAACCACAAGAGAAGATCAGTATTATCTTGGGAAGGAGAATTGTTCATCTGTTGCCATCAAAATCGCAAGGATGGTTTGTGAAGCCTCAGATGAAATGAATATAAATAATGAGAATACAAACAACGTTTTTTGAAAGGAAGAGGAAAATGAGAAGAGTAAAGAGAATGAAAAAAATGAGTATTAGTTTACTGGTGATAATGATGATTTCATTATTAGCAGGCAATGTCGCTGTTTTTGCAGATGACACAATCAACCTATCCGGTTCGGAATCCGTGGATGTAACTCCGATAAAAGAGAAGGATTCTGCAGAGAATTCATTTTTGGTTGAAACTTCAACGACAGGAGAAGATTATCAGCAGGATGTATATTGGTTCGGTAATACCAACAGCATGAATGATATTACAATTGGTAATGATCTGATTGGTGCAGGCTACATGCTGACTGTCAATCAGGCAGTGATCAAAGGAAGCATTCGAACCTGTACATATGATTTGAGTCTTAGAGGTGTTGATGTTGCGCATAATATGACTGTAGCCGGAAATCGTCTCTATTTTGATGATGAAACAAAGGCAAAAGGAATCTATGCTGCAGGTAATGACATCGTTTTCAATGGTGAGTGTGATTCTATCAATGCAGGTGGAAATACGATTGTATTAAACGGTATTGTTAATGGCGATGCCAGAATAGACGGCTCTGAGATCACCATTGGTTCGGATGCTGTCGTAACAGGAAAACTGATCGTATATGGTGCATATGAGCCAGAGATACCTGAGGGTGCTAAGATTAACTCATTCGAATATCATGATAGCCCGAACATACCGGATGAAGATACTGTAGAGACAGTATCAAAGGGAGCAGAATTTGTACATAAGATATTTAATCGTGTATATTGGATTCCTGCTATGATCATTGTTGCATTATTTTTCTGTCTGGTGATGCCAGGAGCAGTAAACGGATCAGGTAAAATGCTGGTAACCAGACCGGTTGCAATGTCTGTTTCAGGTTTGGTAGCATTATTTGCTATTCCATTGGCCTTCATCTTTCTGTGTGTTACAATAATCGGACTTCCATTGGCTGGCTTGGTAGCATTATTGTATGCAACGATGCTGATATTTGCAGTTCCGTTTGCAGGAGCTTCTGCCGGGAGACTTGTATTTCCTAAGATGAATGTATGGCTGTCATCAATTATCGGTGTAGCAATTCTGACATTTGCCCTCGCGATTCCTTTTATTGAGGATCTTGTGAAGTTTTTAAGTATGCTCTATATCCTTGGATATTTTATTCAGAAGTGTTATGAACAGATCAAAACTCTTGGAAAAAAACCTGAAACACCATCAGATAAACAGGCTACAGTTGTTTCCGAAACAGATGCATCATAGGAATGCAGGTAAAAGTGCAAATCCAACAATAAACGGAAGAATGATACCGGATATTATCTGTGCGGCAGTATGTCTTTTTAATCGATAGCTTGAGAGGTATACACATATTAGAATGGGGATTCCGAATAAGAATACCCATTGGCGGAACAGGATCAGTATGGCAACAGGACCAGCTGATCCTACTGCATGGCCGCTCAGTTTGAAATGAAAGACTTTACTGCTGATCAAAATGCATAGTCCACAAAGGAAATAAGTCATATAGATGAAGATCAACTGTTGAGATTGGTGTAAAAGCAGACTGGTAGTAAGGCCACAGATATATCCGGTCACTGACAGAATCATCGCAAGAGTACGCTGACCATCTCGTTCCGGGAACCACTTCTTTAATGGTATTTGCAGGATATAAGCAAGAGATGGAAATATACTGATAAATGAGACTGCCATGATATAGTCTGAGATATGCAAAAAGATACCGGGAACACAAATCAGCAGATAGGTGAAAACCAAAAGCGCTAATATAGGTGGTACGGTTAGGATACGGATTATTTTAGATACCAATTCTTTTTTCATATTGATGACCTCACTTCATGTAAAATTATAGAATAATACATAACATAGTTTTCATTACTATGTTATCAAACAATGGTTACTTTGTCAATATTGAATGCTTTGGTTATAGTATGTGTAGCTTTTCGGAAGATCATACCAAAAAAATGGGGGTTAATTATATGTATGATAAATTAACACGCAGTGATATTCAGAAAATGGAGGAGGAGATCGAACATCGTAAGGTTGTCGTACGTCATGAACTGCTGGAACATGTAAAGACAGCCAGGGCACAGGGAGATTTGAGCGAGAACTTTGAATATCATGCTGCAAAAAAAGAGAAAAACCAGAATGAGAGCAGGATCAGATTTTTGGAAAGAATGATCAAGACAGCCATTGTGGTAGAGGATGACTCTGATGCAGATGAGGTTGGTATGAACAATACTGTTGAAGTGTATTTTGAAGAGGACAAGACAACAGAAACGTTCAGGATTGTGACAACAATGAGGCAGAATTCGCTCAAGAATCTGATCAGTGTAGAGTCACCGATGGGCAAGGCGCTTCTGCATCATAAGGTTGGTGATTGTGTACATATTCAGGTCAATGATCAGTATGGCTACGATGTTACGATCAAATCGATTGACAAAACAGATGATGGCTCACAGGACGAAATCAGGAGCTTTTAAGATTAATATTTAGTGTACAAAATGAAATACAAGTAATCTTAACATTGACATCAGAAATGTCAGATGCTAAGATGAGTACCATAAACTTTGGAGGACAACAATGAAAACAGTTCTATATTCTGCAGTAGCATACTTTTTCTTTTACTTTTTCGGTTTCCGTTTTGGCGGATTTAACGAAAAGGTGATTTTTGCTGTGGAAAAAGGAGCGTCTGTATAGAAATGAAGTAATCATTGTTTATAGAGCCTCACAGTGGAAATCACTGTGGGGCTTTTTTAATACCCCACAGACGAACAGAAGGAGGAAACATACATGATCATTGTACTAAAAAAAGGAATTGAGGAAGGTCAGAAAACACATTTAAAGGAATGGATCGAGGATCAGGGAATCAGTATTCATGAATCAGAAGGCGAATACTGTTCCATCCTGGGATTGATCGGAGATACTGGTAAGATCGACATGGAACTGATTGAAGGAATGGATATTGTAGAATCCGTTAAGAGAGTGAGTGATCCGTTTAAGAGTGCAAACCGTAAGTTTCATCCAGAGGATACGATGATTCAAATCGGAGATCTGAAGCTTGGAAAGGGACATTTTCAAATGATTGCAGGACCGTGTTCTGTGGAATCTCATGAACAGATCTGTGAGGTGGCTAAGGCTGTTCAGTCGGCAGGAGCAACAATTTTGAGAGGTGGTGCATATAAACCACGAACCTCGCCCTATGATTTTCAGGGACTTCGATCAGAAGGTTTGGAGTTGTTGCTGGGTGCAAAAAAAGAGACCGGAATGCCTATTATTACGGAGATCATGAATATTAATCATTTACCAAAATTTGAACATGTGGACATTATTCAGGTCGGTGCACGCAATATGCAAAATCATGAAATGTTAAAGGAACTTGGTAAAATCAGAAAACCGATTCTATTAAAAAGGGGTCTTGCCAATACACTAAAGGAACTTTTGATGAGTGCAGAGTATATCATGGCGGGCGGAAATGAGCAGGTGATTCTGTGTGAAAGAGGTATTCGTACATTTGAGACTTACACAAGAAATACCTTGGATCTCTCTGCAGTACCTGCTTTACGGGAAATGACACATCTCCCGATCGTAGTAGATCCAAGTCATGCAACAGGAATTGCCAGAATGGTAGAGCCAATGGCACTTGCAGCAGTGGCAGCCGGTGCTGATGGATTGATGATCGAGGTACATAACAATCCATCCAAAGCCCTCTGCGATGGAGCACAATCGCTGACGCCGGAGCAGTTTGCTCGGGTAGCCGAAAAGGTTCACAAGATACAGCAGGCACTGGCATAACAGAAAAATGGAGGATGAAACAATGGATATCAAGGATATGAAAGAAGAAATAGCAAAGATTGATAACGAGATGATCGAACTGATCAATACCAGAATTGGGAAATGTACTGAAATTGCACAATACAGACAGAAAAATGGTTTGCCGTCTTATGATGGTGGTTATACACAGGAAAAACTAAAAGACATCATGGAACATACAGATGATTCAATCAGATCCTATGTATATATGATGTATTCTTTCCTTTCGGATGTCAGTCGTTCTTATGAAAATGGACTGATGCATCCGTCCTCTGATCTGATGGATAAGATTTCGAGGGCAATCGAAGATACAGACAAGGTGTTCCCGTCTTATGGGGTGGTTGCCTGTCAGGGTGTAGCAGGTGCTTTTTCACAACACGCCTGCAATCGAATTTTTGAAATGCCTAATATTATGTACTTCAATCACTTTGAGGGTGTTTTTACAGCGATTGATAAAGGGCTCTGCCAGTATGGTGTGCTGCCGGTTGAGAACAGTACCGCGGGTTCGGTCAATGCGATTTATGATCTGATGATGAAATATCATTTCTGCATTGTACGAAGTATTCGGCTCAAGGTTGATCATTCACTGCTTGTCCTGCCGGAGACGAGACTGGAGGATATACGAGAGATCTATACGCATGAACAGGCGATTGGTCAATGTTCCGATTATTTGAAAAAATTAGAAAATATAAAAATAACGGCATGTGAGAATACGGCCAGTGCAGCTAAAATGGTAGCAGAATCAGGAAGAAAGGATGTCGCAGCTATAGCATCCAGAGATTGTGCTGATTTATACGGTCTGCAGTCAGTCGGAGATTCGATCCAGAATACTGATAATAATTATACTCGTTTTATCTGTATTGCAAAAAATCTGGAGATTTATGCAGGAGCAAACAGAACTTCGATCATGATGACCATTGGAAACAAACCCGGCACACTTTATAAGGTTCTTGCGAGATTCTATGCTTTGGGTATAAATCTTGTTAAGCTGGAGAGCCGTCCGCTTCCAGATCGGGATTTTGAATTCATGTTTTACTTTGACTTGGAAACATCGGTCTATTCTCCACGTTTCACACAGCTCATATGTGAACTGGATGAAATGAGTGAGAAATTCAGTTACTTGGGAAGTTACATGGAAATCATATAGTATTAGTAGATTTTTTTTGATATACTGGTGAAGGGTGTCACGATACCCATATGTCAGGAAAGAGGTAATCAGAAATGAAGAACAAACAGATCAATTTGGCATCGATCATGCAGTTAGGACAGGAAGATATGGTGAAGATTGAACCGCTTTTCCGGGGATGGGATGAGACTCTGCTTTGGTCCTGTATTCAAGGTCATATGGGTTATGCATGGGCGGATGATATTGAGAAACCGACAGCAGCAGAAATTTTATTAGGAGATTTCTTCTACTTTGCAGGAGATCATAATGCAGCAGGGGCAGAGCAATTGGTCGGAAATATTCCTGAGGATTACCGTACTTCATGGGAACCTCTTTTAGTACCGCAAAATGAAGACTGGGCGAGCGTCATTGAACGTGTGTATGCAGGTCGTTTTACAAGACTGACACGTTATGCGATGAAGAAAGCCCCCACGATTTTTGATCCGAAGAAGCTCCAGTCTTACATCGATGCACTTCCGAAGGACTATACGATCAGACAGATTGATGAAGAACTGTATCATCAGGCAGTCAGAGAAGAGTTTTCAAAAGATTTCTGTTCTCAATTCAAGGATTGTGATGATTTTATGAAAAGAGGACTTGGTTATATGATATTATACAATGGTAAGCCGGTTGCAGGTGCATCCTCTTATTCTGTATTCACAGAGGGGATTGAGGTGGAGTTTGTAACCAAAGAAGAACATCGCAGGAAGGGTCTGGGAATAGCTGCAGCATCCAGACTCATACTGGAGTGCCTTGACAGAGAATTGTATCCGAGTTGGGACGCAGCAAATCTGCAGTCACGTAGAATAGCAGAAAAACTGGGTTATGAGTTTGAACGCGAGTATCCAACCTATGCAATTCGAGACTACAGATAAAAGACGTTTGAGACAGGTAAGCAGAGGAAAGACAGATGTTATATCAGATTTGTAATGGTGCAGTACGTTTTGGTGCTGATACCATATTAGAGAGTATTAATTTTGAAATACGTCATACAGAGAAGATCGCAGTCGTTGGAAGAAACGGATGCGGTAAGACTACATTGTTGAAATTGATTGCAGGTGAGGTAGATCTGAGTAAACGGGATTCTGACGAGGGTGTCAGTATAGCATGTGCAGGCAATCCGACAATTGGTTACCTGAAACAGCTGACATTTGAGGATGAGAATCTGACCTTGGACGCAGAGATCAGGAAGGTATTTGCTCCGATTCTCAGTATGAAGGAGAGATTATCGGAGCTTGTAGAGCAGATGCAGACAGCCGCCACTCCAAAATGTGTCGAGGAATATACAGCACTTGAGGAGAGATTTAAGGATCTGGGTGGTTATTATTATGAAAAGGAATATGACACAATGCTCCGTAGTTTCCGATTTGAGATGTCGGATAAAGAGAAGAAGCTCAGTGAGTTCTCAGGCGGACAAAGAACAAAACTGGCCTTTATCAAGCTCCTGTTAAGCAAACCGGATATCCTGCTGTTAGATGAACCAACCAATCATCTGGATATATCGACAATTGAATGGTTGGAAAAGTATCTGATTAACTATAATCGGGCAGTTGTGATTGTATCTCATGATCGTATGTTTTTAGATAAGATTGTTGATGTGGTATATGAGATCGAACATCAGAAGGTCAGGCGGTACACAGGGAATTATACTGCTTTTATAAAGCAGAAACGACAAAACTATGAGAAACAGATGAAGGATCACATTGCTCAGCAGAAGGAAATAGCCAGACTGGAAGCAATTGTAGAGAAGTTTAAAAACAAGCCGACAAAGGTTGCAATGACAAGATCTAAGCTGAAACAGATTGAACACATGGATATCATTGAGGCACCTGATCGATATGATAATAAGACATTTCATGCAAGTTTTGAGCCAGGAAAGGAAACCGGTAAGGATGTACTGTATCTAAATGATCTTGTGATTGGGTATGATCAGCCGTTAGCGAAGATATCATTGGATGTCAAACGAGGACAGAAGCTGGGGATCATTGGTGGAAATGGAATCGGAAAATCAACACTTCTGAAAACTCTGGTTGGCATGATTGATCCAATATCAGGCTCCTTTTCTTATGGAAATAACGTTGAAATAGGGTACTTTGATCAGCAAATGGCACAGTATTCGAGTGAGAAGACCGTGTTGGATGAATTTTGGGACGAGTTCCCGACATTGATGCAGACAGAGGTACGTAACTGTCTGGGTGCCTTTTTGTTTAGTGGGGAGGACGTGTTTAAAAAGGTCAGTATGTTATCCGGAGGGGAACGAGTCCGTCTGGCATTGGCAAAGATATTCAAACGAAGACCAAATTTCCTGATCTTAGATGAACCAACAAACCATATGGATATTGTAGGGAAAGAAACATTGGAATCTATGTTGAAGGATTTTTCGGGAACAGTGATATTTGTATCTCACGATCGTTACTTTATCAAACAGGTTTCCGATATATTGCTTGTCATGGAAAAGGATGCTGCGGATCAAAATGTCGGGGTATATAAATTGTATCCTTTTGGTTATGAGCAATATGCTGAAGAGACAGAAGCATCCTCAAAGAAAGCTGAAACATTGGACAAATCTTTGATGAAGCAGGGATCAGATGGGGTTGCAGGAAAGACAACAGCGAAGTCAGGCAGTGCCACAGAGACATCAGATACTGATTCAAAATATTATAATCCCGGTAGAGAACAATCAAAACTCGAGCGAAAGATTAAAAAGATAGAAATACAACTTGAGGAATGTGAAACAGAACTGCAAAGACAAAAGGATGAACTGCAGAACCCAGAATTGGCAAGTGATTATATACGACTTCAGGAGATACAGGAGAGCATTAACCAACAGGAAGAATTACTGTTAAATCTTATGTCGGAGTGGGATCAGCTGCAGACTTCGTTGATCAATATGACAGATCCTTCGGCAGAATAGATATAGTATTAAAAACCACATTACGGGGTTGACAAAACGACCGAATCTCTGTAAACTGTACACAGAATACAGCAAGAGAGGTCGATATTATGATACAGATTGTAACAGACAGTTCCAGTGATATCTCACAGGAGAAAGCCGAAAGATTGAATTTGATCGTGATGCCGCTTACTGTTCGTTTTGGTGAGGACGTATATAAGAGTGGAATTGATATCACGAACGAGGAGTATTACCAAAAGCTTGTAAATGCAAAGGAGTTACCCTCCACAGCACAGGTGAACCCGTTTGAATTTGAAGAAAAATACAGGGAGCTGCTTGATCGTGGTGATGAGATTATCAGTATCCATTTATCCGGTGAACTGAGTGGAACCTGTCAGTCAGCATCTATTGCGAAGGACAATCTGGAGACAGATCAGGTGACAGTCATTGATTCTAGAAATGTGTGCAGTGCTTTGGGGCTGCTTGTTATCATAGCCGGAAGGATGCGTGACGGCGGAGCCTCTGTTGCTGAGATTACGCAGACGATCCAATCCTACATACCAAAGCTACACCTTTTTGTTGCACTTGAGACACTTGATTACGTAAAAAAGGGCGGGAGAATTTCTCCGACTGTCGCATTTGTAGGCAGTGCTTTGGGACTGCATCCAATCGTTTCATTGATAGATGGAAGGATTGAAGTAGTTGATAAGGCGAAAGGAAAGAAGTCTTCTGTCAAGTGGATGACCAAAAAATTAGCAGAGGTTCCGAATATCGCTGATCTGCCTATACTTGTAGGTCATGCCAATGCTCCGGAAAAAGGTGAGGAGTTACGAGGTCTGTTACAGGATCAGGGAATCAACGAAATCGAGGACAATGTATGTATGGGTCCTGTAGTCGGTACCTACAGTGGACCGGATGCTGTCGGCATCTTCTATATAGAAGCATAAAATATAGTATTGTAATATATCAAGGATGGGTTTTGCACCACGCATACCCATCCTTTTACTTAATATTTACCTTCATTCAAATCTTGTTAATCTTTTTTAAAAATATTGAAAACCCCCCATACAAATGTTACTATGTTATCGATAGTCTTTTTTGGAATAAGCTAGAATACGTATGATACGAAGGAGAAAATGAACTATGGATGTAGTGAATTATCAGTGTCCAAATTGTGATGCACCGCTTAAATTCAGCAGCAATAGTCAGAAGTGGGATTGCGAGTTCTGTGGCAGCAGCTTCGGACTGGATGAACTTAAGGGACAGGAAGCGAAGGGAGAGGGCACTGTTTCCGGCGGAGAATATGATGCCAAGGAAAATGAATGGAGAGAAGAAGAATTACAGGGAATGAAGGTATACTCCTGCCAACAGTGTGGGGGCGAGATTATTGCAGATGAGACGACATCTGCTTCATTTTGTCCGTATTGTGGTAATACCGCTATCTTCTCAAAGCAGTTTGAGGGTGCCTACAGACCAGAATCCGTAGTTCCGTTTAAGAAAGACAAAAAACAGGCAAAGGAAGCTTTTAAGTTGTTCTGTAAAGGGAAATGGCTTGTTCCGAGAGATTTTACCACTGAGAATAAAATCAATGAGATTACAGGTGTCTACGTACCATTTTGGCTATATGACTGTGATGCAGATGCAGATATATCTTTCCATGCGACAAAGGTAAAAAGCTGGAGACAGGGTGATTATCAATATACAAAGACGGATTATTATTCTGTAAAGCGTGCCGGTAAAATGGCTTTTCGTCAGGTGCCGGCTGACGGTTCTACAAAAATGGATGATAATCTGATGAGTGCAATCGAACCATACAATTATTCAGAAACTGCACCGTTTTCTACAGCGTATTTATCTGGCTATCTGGCAGAAAAATATGATCAGGTTGCAGATGATGTGAAGCCACGTGTAGATACAAGAATGCGAAATTCTGCTGTCAGAGTACTTCAGGATACCGTTACTGGTTACTCCTCTGTCAGTGTGGCACAGAATGTAACCAATCTAAACTATGGGAAAACACATTACGTGCTACTTCCGGTCTGGATGCTGGCAAGTAAATATAAGGGTAAGGACTATATGTTTGCAATGAATGGTCAGACAGGAAAAATGGTAGGTAATCTGCCGATTTCCATTGGCAGAACAGTTGCAACATTTTTTGGAATCATGGGCGGAACGACGCTGATCGGATATCTTGCCTCTGTCGTTATGAATATAGTGGGGGGTATGTAAGATGAAAAAGAAAATCGCAGCAGTTGTTTTATTGATGTTGCTCACAGTTCTGATGAGTATTCCTGCATTTGCATATGAGGAAAGAGTGTTTGATGATGCAGGATTGCTGAGTGCCGAAGAGATCACGCAGATTAATGAACAGATTGATTACATCAGAAATACATATAATTGTGATGTTGTAGTGGTCACCACAAATGACAGTGAAGGTAAGAGCGCAATGGCCTATGCGGATGATTATTACGATTATAATGGATTTGGTATGGGTGACGGAGATGACGGTATCCTTTTATCCATCAACATGGATATCAGAGAGTACTGGATGTCTACATACGGACAGGCAATCCTCTGGTTTTCAGACAACGAAATCGAGGGAATGAAGTCTACAGTACAATCAGCTTTATCCTCCGGGAATTATGGAACGGGTGTGCTGTCATGGCTTGATGATGTCGAGTATGAGTTGGAGAATGATGATGGTTCCGGTTATATCATAGAGAATAATCCATTTATAAATGCTCTTTTTATACTTCCAAAAGCATTGTTTATTGGGCTGATATTGGCAGTGATTATCATCATATACCTGATTAAGGTATGCCGTACAGCTGTACCACCGGCACTGGCAAATGATTATCTGGATCAAAATCAGACAGCAATCAGAAAGAAGGAGGATGTGTTCCTAAGAACACATACGACATCTGTTAAAATACAGACACAGAGCAGTTCCGGAGGCCGAAGCGGCGGAGGAAGCTCTACTCACAGGAGCAGTAGTGGACGATCACATGGCGGTGGTGGCGGACATTTCTGATAATATAGGTAAGCGACTAATCATAATTTAATGTAGGAGGAACGTAAATGGACTTTTTAATGTCAAATGTGCTGGCAATTACCTGGCAGCAAATCGTAATGTATGCAGTTGGTATTGTTTTGATTTATCTGGCTGTCAAGAAGGAATATGAGCCGTCTTTGCTACTACCGATGGGATTTGGAGCAATTCTTGTGAATTTGCCTAATACAGGTGTCATCAATCAGACCCTCGCAGGAATTGGAGAAACAAATGGAATCATTCAGTGGTTGTTTGAAATCGGAATTGAGGCATCTGAGGCTCTGCCGATTTTGTTATTCATCGGTATCGGTGCTATGATTGATTTTGGCCCACTTCTTTCACAACCGATCATGTTTCTGTTTGGAGCAGCAGCACAATTCGGAATATTTGCCGCAGTGGTATTCGCAACCATGGTTGGATTTGATATCAAGGATGCCGCCTCCATCGGTATTATCGGGGCAGCAGATGGTCCGACATCTATTCTGGTTTCCCAGATGTTGAAATCGAATTATGTAGGAGCTATTGCTGTAGCTGCCTATTCTTATATGGCACTTGTGCCTGTTGTACAGCCGTTTGCAATCAAACTGGTGACGACCAAGAAGGAACGTCAGATCAAGATGCCATATAATCCTAAGAATGTCACAAAAACAACGCGTATCGTATTCCCAATTGCTGTTACTTTTGTAGCAGGGCTGGTAGCACCTACATCGGTTGCCTTAGTTGGTTTTCTGATGTTTGGCAATCTGATCAGAGAGTGTGGAGTACTTGGTTCTCTCTCAGATTCAGCTCAGAATCAGCTGGCAAATCTGATTACGTTGTTGTTGGGCATTACAATTGCATTCAGTATGCGGGCAGAAGCATTTGTGAATATTAATACAATCATGATTATGGGTATTGGATTGCTGGCATTTGTTTTTGATACGATTGGTGGTGTTTTATTTGCCAAGTTCATTAATCTGTTTAGAAAAGAAAAGATTAATCCGATGATCGGTGCAGCAGGGATTTCTGCATTTCCGATGTCATCACGTGTTGTACAGAAAATGGCACTGAAAGAGGATCCGAGTAACATATTGATTATGCACGCAGCAGGAGCAAATGTATCGGGTCAGATTGCATCAGTTGTAGCCGGTGGTTTATTGATGAGTCTTGTTTCTAATGTTCTATAGGAGGATGAGAATATGAATATTGCGAATGTAATGATTGCTTTGAATATGATGTGGAAAGGAATGCTTGGAATTTTTGTGGTGATCGTTCTGATTATGTTGATTGTTATGCTGCTGACCAAGGTCACACAGAGCAAAGCAGAAACTGTATCAACAGAAAATGATAAATAGTTTAGAATATATAAGGAACTTTTTCAGGGAGGAAACAGTATGTTGGAACAATCCTATTATGATAAGACTGATGAGATTATTTCGGGACATGGAACAGAAGCGAAATATCTCATTCCGATCATGCAGGACATACAGAATGAATATCGCTATTTGCCACCTGAGCTTCTCATCTATGTGGCTGAGAAATTGGGGATTACAGAGGCAAAGGCATATAGCGTAGCTACCTTTTATGAGAATTTCTCATTTGAGAAGAAAGGGAAATACATCATCAAGGTGTGTGATGGAACAGCCTGTCATGTGAGGAAATCAATTCCACTTTTGGAGAGACTGTATCAGGAACTTGACCTGTCGACATCCAAACATACAACAGACGACATGCTCTTTACAGTTGAGACAGTTTCATGTCTCGGAGCATGCGGTCTGGCTCCGGTATTAACAGTAAATGACAAGGTACATCCCTCTATGACACCGGATAAGGTATCAGAATTATTGGAAAATCTGAGAGGTGAAAACGTATGAAAATACATACTGGTGAAGGACTTGACCTTGCAAGAGAACATGCGCTTTCTGTCGTAAAGGGTGATGATGTCAGGATATTGATCTGTGCAGGAACCGGCTGTCTGGCTGGCGGTTCAGCTGCTATTTATGATAAACTTCGTGAGATGACAAAGGATACGGCGGGAGTCAGTATAGAATTTGGTGCAGAGATTGCCCACAGACTGGAGGACATCAAGCAGGTCGGAATCAAAAAAAGCGGATGTCACGGATTTTGTGAAATGGGTCCATTGGTACGCATCGAACCATATAACATTCTATATATCAAAGTCAAGGAAGAGGACTGCAAGGAAATCTATGAGAAAACGATTCTAAGAGGTGAAGCGATTGAACGATTGCTGTACGAATCTGATGGAGTTCGATATCAGGCACAGGAGGATATTCCTTTCTATGCAAAACAAACAAGGCTCGTACTGAAGAACTGCGGACATATAGATGCAGAACACATAGATGAAGCCATCGCATTTGGAGGATATCAGGCACTAAAAAAGGCTTTATTTGAAATGACTCCTCAGGAGGTCATCGATGAGATACTCGAATCAAATCTGCGAGGCAGAGGAGGCGGGGGATTTCAGACGGGTTATAAATGGAAACAGGTTGCAAAGCAGGAGGAAAAGACACGTTATATTGTCTGCAATGGTGATGAAGGGGACCCCGGTGCATTCATGGACAGAAGTGTCATGGAAGGCGATCCGCATAAAATGATCGAGGGAATGATCATTGCAGGATATGCAGTTGGTGCACAGGAAGGATATATATATGTACGTGCAGAGTATCCGCTGGCAATCAGCCGTTTGAAACTGGCAATCGTACAGGCTGAGGAAGCTGGTTTGCTTGGCGAACAGATCATGGGATCTGATTATAGCTTCAAGCTACATATCAATCGAGGGGCAGGTGCTTTCGTCTGTGGAGAGGGCAGTGCACTTACGGCTTCCATTGAGGGTGAACGGGGTATGCCAAGGACAAAGCCACCACGTACCGTGGAACAGGGATTGTTTGGCAAACCGACCGTACTTAATAATGTAGAAACATATGCAAATGTTCCTATGATCATTACCAATGGTGCCACATGGTATCATTCTATCGGAACAGAGAAGAGTCCGGGAACCAAAGCATTTGCGGTTACAGGAAGCATTAACAATACCGGACTGATTGAAGTTCCCATGGGAACGACATTGCAGGAAATCGTATATGATATTGGCGGTGGTATCAAGAATGGCAAGAAGTTCAAAGCCGTTCAGATCGGCGGTCCATCCGGTGGTTGTCTGATGGAAACACATCTTGATCTTCCACTTGATTTTGACTCTTTGAAGAAAATGGGAGCAATGATAGGATCCGGTGGTCTTGTAATTATGGATGAGGACACCTGTATGGTTGAGGTGGCTCGATTCTTTATGAATTTTACTCAAAATGAAAGCTGTGGAAAATGTGTTCCGTGTCGTGAGGGTACAAAACGTATGCTGGAGATCCTTGAGGATATTGTGGCAGGAAAAGGTACAATGGAACAGTTGGATATTTTGCAGGAGTTAGGTGAAGCAATCACGGATACGGCATTGTGTGGGCTTGGAAAGAGTGCGGCTCTGCCTGTGCTTTCGACGCTCCGTCTGTTCAGGGATGAATACGAGGAGCATGTCCTTCAGAAGAAGTGCAAAACAGGGACATGTCAGGCGTTGCGTACATATAGAATCGATCCTGAGAAATGTAAGGGCTGTTCAAAGTGTGCCAGAAACTGTCCGGTTGGTGCAATCAGCGGAGAGATTAAGAATCCGTTCACAATAGATACAGGCAGATGTATCAAATGTGGTGCATGTGAGAGCTCTTGTCCATTTAAGGCAATCTCTGCATCATAATGATTATATAACATATGCTTACTACAAGTTGGAGGTAATACAATGGATTATATGACAATAGATTCCATTACGGTACCTATTGAAGGAGAAAAAAATATTCTGTCTGTGATTCGTAAGGCGGGCATTGATTTACCAACCTTTTGTTATCATTCAGAGCTGTCCATCTATGGTGCATGTCGTATGTGTGTTGTTGAGGATGACAGAGGACGTATCTTTGCATCCTGCTCAGAACAGCCTAGACCCGGCATGGTCATACAGACGAATACAAAGAAAATACAGCAATATCGCAAGTTGATCATAGAATTATTGTTATCAACGCATTGTAGAGATTGTACGGTGTGTACCAAAAACGGTATGTGTGATTTGCAGAGTTTGGCTTATCGTGTAGGTGTTCATGCAGTCAGGTTTTTAAATAACAGAAAAGAAAAACCAATTGACATGAGTTCTCCGTGTATCGTAAGAGATCCCAATAAATGTATTCTATGTGGTGACTGTGTCAGAACGTGTTCAGAGATTCAGGGAATCGGAGCTTTGGATTTTGCATATCGAGGATCTAAAATGGAGGTCACACCAGCCTTTGGAAAGACCCTTTCAGAGACAGACTGTGTGGGATGTGGTCAATGTCGATCGGTATGTCCGACAGCAGCGATTTCGATTCGAACCAATGTAACGGAAGTTTGGGATGCCATAGCGGATCCTAATGTACGTGTAGTTGCACAGATTGCTCCGGCTGTAAGAGTTGCGGTAGGGGATCGATTTGGTTTACCTAAGGGTGAAAACAGCATGGGGAAATTGGTATCAGCCCTTCGTGTTATGGGATTTGATGCAGTTTATGATACAAATTTCGGAGCGGATTTGACGGTTATTGAAGAGTCAAAGGAGTTGGCCGAAAGACTGGAGAAGAACGAAAAACTCCCATTGTTCACGTCCTGCTGTCCTGCTTGGGTGAAATATTGCGAAACAAAGCATCCTGAGTTTTCAGAAAATGTTTCTTCCTGTCGATCACCTCAAGGTATGTTTTCTGCTGTTGTAAAACAGTACTTTAAGCAAAAGGATCAGGATGAGGGTAAGACAACCTATGTGGTATCTATCATGCCATGTACAGCAAAGAAAGCGGAGATACTCAGACCGGATAATCATACCGATGGCGTACAGGATACAGACATCGTGTTGACGACAGTCGAGATCATCCGTATGATTCGTCAGGTTGGAATCAAGTTTGAAGAACTGGATGGAGAGGCTCCCGATATGCCATTTGGTATGGCTTCAGGCGGAGCAGCCATCTTTGGAGTAACCGGAGGTGTAACAGAAGCAGTGCTTCGGCATCTGTCAGAGAAACATATACATAGTACATTATCTGAGATTAGGTACAGCGGAATCAGAGGAACTGAGAATTTCAAGGAAGCAACAGTCATGCTTGGAGACAGAGAGGTTAAGATTGCTGTCATCCATGGACTTGCAAATGCAGGAAGACTTTTAGATCGTATCAAAGCCGGTGAAGTGTATTATGATTTTGTTGAGGTTATGGCTTGTCGTCGAGGCTGTATATTAGGAGGAGGACAGCCATTGCCTATGGGTCCTCGTACCAGATCGGGACGTACTGAGGGTATTTATCGTGTTGATAAACAGTCTCAAATAAGATTTACAGATGATAATCCTGTACTTTCGCAGGTCTATGAAGATATCATATGTGGAAAGGAACATGAACTATTGCATCGGGCTAATTGAGTTATCAGATAGTGAAAGGTCAGATGCGATAAGTTTGGAGGCGGAATTATGAAGAAACCGGTACTCGTAATTATGGCAGCAGGAATGGGAAGCCGATACGGCGGCTTAAAACAGATTGACCCTGTGGATCAGGAAGGAAATAAGATCATTGATTTTTCGATTTATGATGCTGTCAGAGCAGGGTTTGAAAGGGTAATATTCATTATTAAGAAGGAAAACGAAGCTGATTTTCGAACCTGTATCGGAGATGTGGTAAAGGGTCATATAGAAGTAGATTATGTCTATCAGGAACTTCAAAATATTCCGGAGGGCTGTAGCATACCGGAAGGACGTGTGAAGCCGTGGGGAACTGCTCATGCTGTGTTAAGCTGTATAAACGTGATAGATGGGCCTTTTGTAGTGATTAATGCGGATGATTATTACGGAAAAGAGGCTTTTCAGGTGATTTATGATTACCTGACTGCAACAGAGGATGATGAACTGTACAGATATGCCATGGTGGGATATGAGCTTGGAAATACTCTGACTGAGAATGGTTATGTGTCCAGAGGCGTATGCGAAACTGATACAGATTCCTATCTGACAGATATTGTAGAAAGAACTCATATAGAGAAGACAACAGACGGAGCAGCATATACAGAAGATGGAGTACATTATACCAGCATTTCAGTTCATAGTCCTGTATCCATGAATATGTGGGGATTTTCAAAAAGCTTTCTTCGTGAGGCAGCAATTGCATTTCAAAACTTCTTTGAAAATACAGTTCCGGAAAACCCTTTGAAAGCAGAATGCTATCTTCCATCGGTAGTAGACGGATTGATTAAAGCAGATAAGGCGACTGTTAAAGTGTTGCATTCTCATGACAGATGGTTTGGTGTAACCTATAAAGAGGATAAGCCATTTGTTATGGAATCGATTGCGGCACTCAAGAAAAAAGGTGTCTATCCGAATCGGTTATGGGACTAAAGAATTTTTGTTTTTTTAATGAAAGATTGTCTCATAATCATACTGCATTGCATAGTCATACATATTAATCAATGTATCATAATAATTATCCTTGGTCAGTTCGTGTTTTCCATCTCGCATGGATTCATATAATTGATAACTGATCTCCTGCGAAAAGTGGGAATAATCACGATAATTATCCAGATTTGTAATGATGTCTGTATCATCTTGAAAATAGAAGATACGGACATTTTTATATTCCAGTAAATGTTCGAATACATTGATCATTGCAGAAATCTCTGCTGCTGTTTCTCCACGTCTGGTGCTGTCATCCCAAAACAGGATGCTGTATGGAGGGCAGTAAAAATAGAATTCCACATCCGGATGTGCTGCTATATAAGGAGTGATATTTTCTATGAAATGGTTGCTGTAATCCATGTAGGTATCATAGTTCTTTTCCGGGAGCGTCTGAAGACTTCGTTGTGTGTTGTAAATTCCAAGTACCGTAGATTTGTTAAATTGATATTTATGAGCCCATGAGTAAGCATTATCGGCATTATAGTGCTCCCATTTATTATTGATCAGAAACTCAGGCAGATATTCAAACAGAACATCTTTGTTCCATAAATAATATACATCATTGATGGGATTGTGGTCGTAGAGATATTCGGGAATGGTGGTCGGATAATCTCCGGGTACATTCGTTAATAAATAAGTATCCATGGAAAAAAGTATATTCTTCACATCATTATGCTGCAAGACTTCACGGAACATAATATTGTAATCATCAAAATGAGCACCCTGCAGACACAGTTTGACACATTGATCACCAAACACACCATCTTCAAACCAAGATTCTTTAAAATTCTCACTCATGGAGGATCCGATTAGGGCAGTATCGTACCTCATATTACGGGCGACTCCAATCAAAGCATATCGTTCCTCTGTTTCCACAGCTGCCAGTTTACCGATGGGCGCATGATAATGAATAAACGGGTCAATAATGATCACTACAGCAGCAATGATCAGAAGGATTGAGAGGATACATGTAATTGTGGTTAGAAAGTATTTTTTCATCTTAAATTTCTCCGGTATTATATCCTGTTAAAAATTAACATATAGGAAAGTACCTACTTCTGAGAAGGACAAGATCGACCAGATCAGAAGTAATATTGTGATAAACATGGTACGTTTATTCGGTTTGAATGTAGTGATACGTTGTCTTGTATTTCGCATACAAGTTCCGGCAAACAGTGCAAACAACAGAAATATGATTAATAGTACACTTCCGGAATAATATACAGTCAGAGGACTGTAGTGAAGGACTACTTTTTGGATCATATTAAATTCACTTGGAAGGACAGTTGCGATCATATCGGCAGACAGTGGCTTAAATTGAAACGATATCAATTGTTGCAGCATCATATTTGCATAGGTGATGGTCTCAGCCCTGAAATAAACCCAAGCGATATTGACAAACAAAAATGTTCCAAGCCATCTAATTGGAGAAGGAACTTTTTTCATAAAGCCTGAACAGAGCTTGCTGAGACAGATACCGATACCGTGCAGGATACCCCAGAAAATAAAAGTAAAGGCAGCACCATGCCACAATCCACTGAGAAAAAATATGATGAACATATTCAGATAGGTCCTTCCTGTTCCCTTACGGTTTCCACCCAAAGGAAAATATACATAGGTACGGAAGAATCTTGTTAATGTAATATGCCAACGTTTCCAGAATTCATTTATAGATTTTGACTGATAGGGAGAGTCAAAGTTGTCTACTAAGTCTAATCTAAGCATTAGACAGACGCCGGACGCCATATCACAATATCCGCTGAAATCAAAATAAATCTGTAAGGTATATGCAAGAATGATGATGAATGCATTAACCGTTCCAAGAGAGGGAATATTAATATAACCCCAATCTACGATGGAACCCAGATTGTCTGCTAACAGCATTTTTTTTGCAAGTCCAAATGAAAAAGCCAACAAACCTTTGGACATACATTCATAATCGACATTTTTTCTCTGAAGGTCATTAAATTGAGGGATCAGTTCATTATGAAAGGCAATTGGACCTTGTGTAATTTTTGGGAAAAAAGAAACAAAAAGTGCATAGTCAAGGATATGATAACGAACTGACGCATCGCGATAACTGTCTATAATGAAAGCGATCTGTTGAAAGGTAAAGAAGCTGATCCCTAATGGGAGCAGCAGATTACGAATTAGCAGAGAGGTTCCAAGGTATTGATTCATGGTAGCCGAGAAAAAATCAAGGTATTTAAAAATCAGCAAGGCACCGAGATTGATCAATACACCAAAAATCAGCAAGGCTTTTCTGAGCGGTAATGAGGGAACCTTATCAAACAACAAAACAAGGCCATAATTAATCAGGATGCTGATGATCATCACAGGAAGAAAAGCGATGTTGGCATATGAATAAAACCACAGAGACATTCCTAATAAGAACATCTTCGCAAGGTCATAGTGTTTTGTGCGATTGATTGCATAATAACCGATTATGGAGATTGGTAAGAAGATTAATATAAACAAAAAAGAATTAAATATCATTTTTCTCTCCGTGGAAGCCAGATTTTTTCCTGGATGATGTACATAGTCATTATAGAGAATTGCTCTCTAAAAATCCAGTCTTTTCTAAAACTTTAGAATTCGTTTACAAACTACTTATTGATTTATACGGAAAGAATACCTATAATAAAAGAGATATTGTATATATAAGAAAATGGAGAATAATAAATGGATAACGACAATCCCAACATTCCGGGAAATCATGATAACGGAAACGGCGGAGATAATCACAATAACAACAATAAAAATCAACCGCCAAAGAATAAACAGACACTACTGATCCTGCTGATCGCTTCACTGATTACACTTTTGTTTCTTTCCTATATTAGGACAGTATTATCTGATGCGTCTTCACAAGAAATCACATATGATCGGTTTTTAACTATGGTAGACGCAGGTGAGATAGAAAGTGTCAGGATTGATACAGATCAGATCACGATTACTCCTAAGAAGCAGGATAATCCTCTGATGCCTCTAACCTATTATACAGGCGTGATCGACGATCCTGGTCTATCAGACAGATTGTTAAAGGCAGGAGTGACATTTTCGCAGAAAATACCGGATTCCTCCGGTACGATCGTATATATTCTGGTCAGTTATGTACTTCCGATCGCACTTGTGTGGATCGCTCTTAGCTTCCTTATGAAACGTATGAATAAGGGCGGCGGCATGATGGGCGTCGGTAAGAGTAACGCAAAGGTTTATGTAGAAAAGGAAACCGGCGTTACTTTTAGAGATGTTGCAGGACAGGATGAAGCGAAGGAATCCTTGCAGGAGGTTGTGGACTTCTTGCATAATCCGGGTAAATATGTTCAGATCGGTGCAAAACTACCCAAAGGAGCTCTTTTGGTAGGACCTCCGGGAACAGGTAAGACCTTGCTTGCCAAAGCTGTTGCAGGAGAGGCACACGTACCTTTCTTTTCGTTGGCAGGTTCCGATTTTGTTGAAATGTATGTAGGCGTCGGAGCATCCAGAGTTCGTGATCTGTTTAAAGAAGCACAGAAAAATGCGCCCTGTATTATCTTTATTGATGAGATTGATGCAATTGGTAAAAGTCGCGACAGTAGATATGGTGGAGGCAATGATGAACGTGAACAGACATTGAATCAATTATTGTCTGAGATGGATGGATTTGATACCTCAAAAGGTCTTTTGATTCTGGCAGCAACCAACAGACCGGAGATATTGGACAAGGCATTGCTTCGACCGGGTCGTTTTGACCGACGAATCATTGTTGACAAGCCGGATCTAAAGGGTAGGCGTGATACGCTAAAGGTACATTCCAAGGATGTGCTGATGGATGATACAGTGGATTTGGATGAGATTGCACTTGCAACAGCCGGAGCAGTGGGCTCGGATCTCGCCAATATGATTAACGAAGCAGCCATCAACGCTGTAAAATGTGGAAGACAGGCAGTCACACAGGCGGATCTGATCGAATCAATAGAACTTGTTATGATGGGCAAGGAGAAGAAAGACAGCATCATGACAAAGGAAGAAAGACGGATTGTTTCCTACCACGAGATCGGTCATGCACTTGCAAGTGCACTGCAAAAAAATACGGAACCGGTACAGAAGATTACGATCGTACCTCGCACAATGGGCGCACTGGGGTATGTATGGCATGTACCTGAGGAAGAAAAACATCTGCATAACAAAAAAGAGTTAGAGGAACGTCTGGTAACCTTTTTAGCAGGTCGTGCAGCGGAGGAATTGATCTTTGATTCTGTAACCACCGGTGCTTCAAATGATATTGAACAGGCAACCAATATGGCCAGATCTATGGTGACGCAGTATGGTATGTCAGATAAATTCGGACTGGTAAAGTTGGAATCCGTTGAGGATAAATATTTAAGTGGTCGAACAGTTATGGATTGCTCTGATACAACAGCCTCCGAGATAGATTCCGAAATCATGAGGATGTTAGATGTATCTTATCAAAAAGCAAAAGAGTTATTAAAAGATAACATGGATCTGCTGCATAAGCTCGCAGATTATCTGATTGAAAAGGAAACCATTACCGGCAAGGAGTTTATGAAGATCTTCCGCCAGGAAAAGGGTCTGCCGGATCCGGTTGAGACTGAGGAGAGTACACAGGAGCAGCAGAGTGATTCAAAGGAGACTGAATCAAAGGAGATTGAATCACAGGAGACTGAATCACAGGATTAGATTTATTCTTTGAAAAAGAAGCATAATGTTGTATAATAAGAAAGACTTGAGTCATTTATCTGCTCAAGTCTTTCGTTCTGATTTCTTAACATTACCAACCCGGAGAATGATAATGGAAACTATCGATAACGGAAACGGCAACCATCTGATACATGACAAGGACAAGGCATTGACAGTGCTTTTGATTGTCATTTCTTCAATTATGCTACTTCTGACAGTATTCAGCCTGTTTTATTTCCGAGTACAGGTAACAAATCTAAATACACTTGAAGAGATTAATTATAATGAGTATGATCGTCATTACGCCTTGATTACGGATGATATGGAAAAATCCTTTTGGGACTCTGTATATAAAGGAACAAGAGATGAGGGCGATCAGAGTGGCTCCTATATAGAACGCTTGGGAGCAAATCTGGCTGTTTCTTATACAAAGAAAGAGTTATTGGAAATTGCCATTGATTCACATGTAGATGGGATTATATTAGAAGCAGATGACAACGAGGAAACAAGAAATCTGATTAAAAAAGCAACTGATAAGGGAATTCCGGTTGTAACGGTGTTAAGTGATTGCGCCAATAGTGAAAGAAAGAGTTATGTGGGAATCAGCAGTTATGATTTGGGAGGTGTATATGGCCGACAGATCATGAAGCTTCTGAACGGAAACAATCAGAAGGTTTTGATCTTAATGAATATGAACAATGAGAATTCACCACAAAATATTATATACTCGGCTATTAAAGAAACTTTGATCAGAGAAGGGGCTGATATGAGCCATATTGATCTCGATACAGCGGTCATCAGTGCTGATGGTGCATTTAGTGCAGAGGAATCTATTCGAGATATTTTTATGGATTCAGAACATCTTCCTGACATTATGATCTGCCTGAATGAATTAAATACGACGAGTGTCTATCAGGCAGTGGTTGACTACAATAAGGTTGGTGTGATTAATATCATTGGTTACTACAGTTCGGATACGATTTTGAAAGCAATTGATCGCAATGTCATTCAGGCTACCATCTCGGTCGACACCGAGCAAATGGGAAGACGCTGTGTTCAGGCACTAGATGAGTATCTGGCTACTGATCATGTCAGTGAGTATTTTTCAGTTGATATTTCTCAGATTACGATTGATAACGTCAACGAATATTTAAAGAGTGAAGATACGGATGGAACAGAAGATGACTAAACGCAGACTGCATCTGAATATTCAGACAAAGTTAATATTTGTCTTTATCCTGACTTCACTGATTGTCTTTGCCGTGAATCTCTTTGTTTATGTTAATTTAAATCAGATGATCAGCAAGATTGAAGAAATCTATGCCAGCAATGTGAATTTGAACGAACTGGCAGAGGCTCTGACGGATGTGCAGAATGGTATGACTGGATACTTAAATACAAAAAGTTCAGATGCCATTGAACAGTATTACAGAAGTGAACAGGATTATGCCAATCTTTTAAGTGATCTGAATGTAAAGACAACCAACAGTGATATGAAACTGATGGAAAAGGGCATTAAAAACATGTCGGATACTTATTTGGAGATCACGAATGAAACCGTCCAAAGTAAGCGAGGCCGTAATATTGAAAAGTATAAAAACAGCTATGAAGAGGCTTACACGCTGTATTCTTATATCAATACTTATATTTACAGCTTAAACAATGAACAGTTTAAGTATAATTCAGGTAATTACGAAGTGCTGCTCAGCTCACTCAGATACTCTGAGGTAGTCAGTTTATCCATTCTTCTGGCAGTAGCTCTCTGTAATACAATGATCATTATTCTGATGACCAGAAGCATCACAAATCCTCTTAAAGAGTTGGCCAAGATTGCCAATGAGGTCGCGGGCGGACGACTGGATGTAGAACTTTTAAAGATTAAATCCAATGATGAAGTCGGCGTTGTGGCTAAGGCATTTAATAAAATGATCCTAAGCGTCAGAGAATATATTGAACAGATTCGTGTTCGAATGGAAATGGAAAGTGCTATGAAGGAGCGAGAACTTATGATGGAGACTCATCTGAAGGATGCACAGTTAAAATACCTTCAGGCACAGATCAATCCCCACTTTCTGTTTAACACATTAAATGCGGGTGCTCAGCTTGCCATGATGGAGGATGCTGATAAAACGTATGTGTATATTCAAAATATGGCAGAGTTTTTCAGATATAACGTAAAGAAGAATAACGACAGTGTAACACTTCGTGAGGAAATTGAACTGATAGACAGTTATATCTATATATTGAATGTTCGCTTTTCAGGAGACATCCACTTTGAGAAGAAGGTAGATCGTGATCTCCTCGACATCAAAATGCCAAGTATGATTCTGCAGCCAATTGTTGAAAACAGTGTTAATTATGGCATTCGTAATATAGATTGGGAGGGATTAATCACACTCTCAGTTTATAGTGAGGATCATAAAATATGCGTTAGTATCCGTGACAACGGAGTAGGAATTTCATCAGAAAAGATCAGCCAGATCATGGCAAAGGAAGTAAAAAAATCAGACGAGGCAGACCATTCAAATGGAGTAGGTCTGGAAAACGTAATTTCGCGTTTGCAAATGTATTATAATGATGATGATATCTTTACAATTGCCAGTGAAGGTGAAAACAAAGGTTCAGAAGTGATCATACGACTTCCAAAAAATAAGAAAGAGGATTTATAATGTACAGAATCATGTTAGCAGATGACGAAGGAATCGTGATTGATTCTTTGAAGTTCATCATCGAGAAGCATTTTGACCAGGACTGCATCATTGAGTCGGCAAAGACAGGAAGAAGTGTCATTGAATTGGCAGAAAGATTTCGTCCGGATATCGCCTTTATGGATATTCAGATGCCGGGAATTAACGGAATCGATGCCATGAGAGAAATCGGCAAGGTTAGTCCTTCTACTATTTTTATTGTTATGTCAGCTTATGATAAATTTGATTATGCCAAGGAAGCAATCAATCTTGGCGTATTGGAGTACCTGAATAAACCGGTCGAGCAGACCAAGATCGTCGAAGTCTTGAAGCGCGCAATGAAAATGATTGATGATGAACGTGAAAAGAGAAGCGAGGATTTGTTAATACGTGAAAAGATGGAGACCGTTGTTCCGATTATAGAAAATGGTTTGATCTATTCGGTCTTGTTTCAGGAGCATTTTGAGGAGGATATTGATAACTTCAAACATCTGCTCGGACTGGAGGAGGATTATGGATATATGGCAGTGTTGGTCTGCGGAGAAAGTCAGGAAGGCAATTATATGACCAATGCTGTAGGAAGTGGAATACGGGCTCAAAATGAATATCACGAGGTCAGAGAGATTATTCGTGAATTCTTTTCCTGTATCATCAGTTCTGTTATGGCAAATAAAATAGCAGTATTTGTTCCTTGTAAAGCAGAGCGTTCTCTGGATTACAACGAACGTATTGAGGTCATTGAACGAGCGAGAGAAATGTCACGCAAGCTGAAAAGACGACTGGACATACATTTCAGAGTCGGAATCGGATCTGTCAGACGCCTGAATCAAGCAATGACGTCCTATCAGGAGGCACTCACTTCTTTGGTTAATACCACCGGAACGGTTGCTCATGTAGAGGATTTGCCTCTGGTATGTGACTACGAGGCAGATTACCCAATCGATACAGAGAAGATCCTGTTTGAAAGAACAGAAAAGGGCGATGTAGATGGTGCGATTACATATGCCAATCAGTTTTTTGACTGGATGCTGGAAACCTATAGTGATTATATGACCGATGTCAAACTGAAATGCTTGGAATTTGTATTATGGGCGGAGCATGTCGCATATGAAACAGGTGGTATGACCTATCATTTTAGATCCAGACAGGATTATCTGCCGACGATCATGGCAATACAAAACTATGAAGAATTACGAACTTGGTTTGTTTCCAAGGTCGGAGAGGCGAGTCGAAACGTTACCTCCAAGAAAGAGGAACAATCAAGCGGTGTGATTACAAAAGCAAAGAATTACATCGACTCGCATTATAATAAAGATATTTCTCTGGATGATGTGTCCAGAGAGGTGGAGATCAGCCCCTATTATTTCAGTAAACTTTTTAAAGAGGAGACAGGAGAGAATTTTATTGAATATGTAACCGGGATTCGTATTGAAAAAGCAAAAGAATTGTTGGCAAAGACTGAATACAGCATGAAAGAAATCTGCAGCGAGATAGGGTATGCAGATCCAAATTATTTCAGCCGTATTTTTAAGAAAAATGTAGGAGTAACACCTACAGAGTACAAGGAGGGGAGTAACGGATGAAACTATGGCGATGTGTCAGTGTTGTAATGGTTCTGAGCATGATGACATCCTTGGCAGGCTGCGGTAAGAAAGAGGTAGTCAGTGAAGAAAATGTTGTAGAAGACGAAGATAAATTTCAAATTGGCATGAGCTTTGATTCCTTTGTGATCGAGAGATGGCAGAGAGACCGAGATGTATTTGTGGCTACGGCGAAAGAACTTGGGGCAGAGGTAAACGTGCAAAATGCCAATGGTGAAGTAGAGGAACAGATTGCACAGATTGAGTATTTTATTGATCGCAAGGTAGATGTAATTGTTATCATCTCAATAGATGGTGAAAAACTGGTTTCTGCGGTAGCAAAGGCCAAAAAGGCCGGAATCAAAGTAATCGCATATGATCGTCCGATTAAATATGCAGATTCAGATCTGTACATATCATTTGACAATGAAGCTGTAGGCAGGATGATGGCGAGATCATTATGTAATGCAATACCCGGAGGTTCCAAGATCATTATGATCAGTGGACCGACTTCGGATTCAAACGTTGCGATGGTAAATACAGGATTTGAGAATGTTGTAAAACTGAACAGGAATGAAATTGTTGATATTATTTATGCTGAAGGCTGGAAGGCAGAGGAAGCATACAACTATATTAATGATCATGTCTCCATCGTGGAGGATGCAGATGCAATTATGTGTGGAAATGATAATCTTGCCGGACAGGCAGTAAAGGCATTGTCCGAGAGACGTCTGGCAGGAAAGATTCCGGTAGTCGGACAGGATGCCGAATTGGAGGCGTGCCAGAGAATCGTAGAGGGAACACAGTTGATGACAGTCTACAAACCGGTTGAGAAACTTGCAAAGGCTGCTGCTGAATATGCAGTTAAGCTCGCGAAGGGAGAAGATATAGGTGTAGAGGATACCTATATGGAGGGTGCCTATAAAATTCCATGTGTGACTTTGGAGCCGATTGAGGTGACTAAGAAAAATATGGACGAAGTGATCATAAACAGCGGATTTCACCTTCGAGAAGACGTATATATGAATATCGCAGAATAGAAAACAAAAAAATGCTAGGACAGAAAACAAAAATGTGCTAGCATTTTTTGAAAAATTCATGGATAAAGTGAAAATATGAAGAAGTTGACAAATATGTACTATTGGATGTGTGTTATAGTTCATATTGTAACAAGTAACAGTCCAATTCAAAGGGAGGATTTTGAAATGAAGAAAAAATTACTTAGCGCAATCCTTAGCGTAGCAATGGTAGCTACATTGCTTGCAGGATGCGGAAGCAAACCAGCAGCAGAAACAGCAGCACCTGCAGCAGAGGCAGAAGCACCTGCAGCAGAGGCAGAAGCACCTGCAGCAGACGCAGAAGCAGAAGCTCCTGCAGCAACAACAGAAGGCGGCGGACTCGTTGGTGTAGCAATGCCTACAAAAGATTTACAGCGTTGGAACCAAGATGGTGAAAACATGAAGACACAGTTGGAAGCAGCTGGATACACAGTTGATCTTCAGTATGCAAACAATGACGTAGCACAGCAGGTATCAATTCTTGAGAACATGATCGCAAACGGATGCCAGTTGCTCGTTGTAGCTTCTATCGATGGTAGTGCTCTTGGAACAGTTTTAGAGCAGGCTAAAGAAGCAGCTATCCCGGTTATCGC
>CAZVYQ010000019.1:0-48512 GCA_964631375.1 uncultured Lachnospiraceae bacterium
TTGTAATATGAGTATAGCACGAACAGGATAAAAAGTCAATTTTAGAAGGATTGCAAGTACTATAAAAGCACTATTTTGATTAAAATGCACTATTAACTATACACGATATTGTATTATAAAAAGTAAAAAGACACTATATAATTCCTATATAGTGTCTTAGCAGGGCTAGGAGGATTCGAACCTCCAGATGACGGAGTCAGAGTCCGTTGCCTTACCGTTTGGCGATAGCCCTATAAATCGCCTATCACGTCGACAAACGATATTATACATGATGTCATGATAGATTTCAAGTAGAATTTTCACTTTTTTTGTGTCTGATTTTATAACATGATCCAGCCCGGTAAAGTCTTGCTTTCGTTGTCCTTTGTTCGCATATAAGAACGGGGATAAATCGTAGTATGTCCGTCATTTTGATTTAGAAATGCTCCCCACTGGCTAAAGGTAGAGTTCGCAATGATATTGTGTTTGCATAGAGACATCAGTTGCATATCTCGGAAGCTATCATTGCCCTCATTGCCGGTTACAACGACGTAGTTGTCGATCCATCCAAATTCCTCTCTGACAAATGCACTGTCATCTGAAAATATATAGAATACCGGCGATTCTACATATTGTTCGATATATCTGACAGCCTGCTCATAGTATTCTCTCCCAAGAGCTATAAAATCCGAGGAATAAGTTGTCAGATAGTCACCTCGTCTAACGTGAATACTGACTGCGTTCTGCCTGCTGATTTTCTCCGCCAGACTGACATTTGTTCTCTTCTGTATTTCTGTAGCTGATCGTTCCCCAAGAGCAGGAAACACAAGCTCTTTCTGCAGCTTCCCACTCATCAGACGCTCCTTATAATACATCTCCTCAATCCAGAAACCTGCCAGATACCAGTCCTTTGTAGTATCCAGATTCATAACCCTTGTATATAGCTCCTCGGCGGACATCTGCCCATTTCCAAAGCATAGCTCCAGCTCATCAATACGCTGTGGCGCACATTTTTTCTGTGTAAATTCTCGAAGAATACGGTTAGGATATCGTCTGAACCGTTCAAAGGCTTTTCCTCCCTTACCGGATACCAGATTCGGGATCAGACCGGTCACATGAAATAATTGTCTCATGGAAGCCTTTTGTAGCATAAAATCAGAACCGGAGACACCTGCAAAGATGCGTTCCAGTTCAAAACCATGATGATCGTTATTCGCATGAAACCATGTAAGATCTGCCCTGACCTCAGTCTTGGGATATCGTTCCTGCATGAGTCTGTAAAAAGCATACTGAAACATCTGATTGCCAAGACCACTGGTAATTCTGACTATAATCATGTTGCTCCTTCTCATTTATGCTCTAAAATCACATCGCAAATTCTGTCTACATCCGCCAACAGAAGTCCTGCTGCCATCGGCAGTGTCAATACTCTGTCTGAGATATAGCGTGCAACAGGAATGTCCGCCGTTGCAAAACGATCTCCAAAGCATTCCAGATCTGTAGTCAAAGGATAAAAATATTTCCTCGAGAAGATGTTGTGTTCTCTTAATCTTGCAAATACATCATCTCTGGATTCTCCAAACACCTTTTCATCAAATACCACAGGGAAATATGCATAGTTTGATTCCACACCCGGAATATCATACATGATTTTCAATCCTGGAATAATCCCCAGTCTTTCTCTGTAACGTTCAACAACCACTTTTCGTTTTGCGATTTCCTCATCTAAATGTTTTAGATTACAGAGACCCATAATCGCAGCAAATTCATTCATCTTTGCATTTGCTCCGATTCCGTCAATGACCTCTTCATCTCGAATACCAAAATCTTTTAATTTATATAGCTCTGCATCCAAATGATTGTCAGCTGTTACAATCGCCCCGCCCTCAATGGTATTATAAACCTTGGTTGCATGAAAGCTGAACATTGATGCATCTCCAAAATTTCCAACTCCGACTCCATTTACTTTCTCTCCAAAGGCATGTGCTGCATCATAAAGCACCTTTAAGCCGTGTTTCTTTGCAATTGCATCAATCTTCTCAACATTGCATACATTGCCATAGACGTGAACCGGAATGATTGCTGTAGTCTTATCTGTGATCAGAGCTTCGATCTTATCTGCATCCATTGTATAATCATCAGGATCAATATCACAAAAAACAGGTGTCAAACCATTCCTGATGATTGCATGTGTCGTTGATACAAAGGTAAAAGGGGTTGTAATAACCTCTCCTGTCAAACCCATCGCCTGAATACACAATTCCAATGCCATATGTCCATTTACAAAAAGTGAAAGATTCAAAACTTGCAGATACTCTGCAAGTTTCTTCATCAACAACTCATGGTTCGGTCCCATATTTGTCAGCCAACACGAATCCCATAATGGTTTGATGGCTTCCACATATTCCTCAAACGGTGGCATAGATGATCTTGTCACCAGTATTTTCTTTTCTTCCAAACTACATACCTCCAAATCTGCTTCTAGACAGACTGTTTTGCTTTGCCCCTTTGCAGTCTTTGAACAATTGCTTTCAGTGAGTATCCAAGCAGCGTCGTTTTCTTTCCCTGCATGACAACTTCCTTGATATTATAATAGAACATATCCTTTACAAATGTATAATTTGTTCCGTTTGGCTTGTGTACAAAGGCATTCAGTGCTGTCTCAAAATCCCTGTTTGCGATCCTGACACCATCCTCGGTCAATCCAAAATATCCGATACACCATTTTAACAGATGCTGTGTCAGGTAACAATCTTCACGGATCGTATCCCGCTGCATGGCGATGGAATTCCAATTACCACCACCCTGCTTTCTCACATAACGCCAGGCACTCATTGTATCCTGCATACGCCAGATATCACCCTGAACCAGGAGAAACATCAGAATCACACCATCATCAAAAAAATCATGTGCCTTGTACAATACAGAATAATCATACTTTCCTTCTCTGTAGATATTCCTGCAAAGCACTGTTCCATAATGCCCTGCCCAGTTTGGTTGATGCTTGTAATCCTCAAAGGTAAATCGTCCATCCCAGTCATACATACTGCCGATTCTTAAAATCTCCGGATCTGTAATCGGTTCGTCTGTCTCGTCTACCATCTGACAGGTGTGTGTCACTGCAATATATTCCGGATGTGCCTCCAGAAAATCTACCTGCTTTTGCAGCTTTTTCATATCGGTCCAGAAATCATCACCCTCGAGATAGGCTACATATTTCCCGGTACATTCCATTGAGGTCTGATAGACATTCAGGGTAGGTCTGCCCAGATTCTTCTCCCGAAACAAAAGCCTTACCTGATCCGGATACTGCTCCTTGATTTCCTGTAATATAGCACGTGTACTGTCAGTCGAGCAGTCTTCTCCCACAACCACCTCGAAGGAAAAGTCTGTTTCTTGCTGTAACACACTTAAAAGTGCCTTTCGCACATATTTTTCATGGTTGTAGGTGATAAATACCACGCTGACCATTATCTCTGTCATATCTGCTCCTTATTGCTGCTGCAGTTCTTCCGGTTTTTCAACACGCTCGATTCTGCCGCCATCTACCTTAAATACCACCTGACAGTTTCTGATGGTGGTCAGCCTGTGTGCAATGATAATCAGAGTCTTTCGCCCCTGCAGCCTGTCGATTGCCTCCATAACTGCAGATTCTGTCTCAGAATCCAGTGCAGAGGTTGCTTCATCCAGCACAAGGATCTCCGGGTTGTCATATAGTGCTCGTGCAATACCGATTCTCTGACGCTGTCCGCCTGATAATCTGACTCCACGTTCTCCGGTCATTGTATCAAGTCCTTCGGGAAGCTTCTCTACAAATCCCTTGAGCTGAGCTTCCTCCAGAGCTGCCCATACCTTGGCGTCATCGATCTGATCCTCATCGATTCCAAATGCAACATTGGCACGAATACTCTCATCGGCTAAGAAAATGGCCTGTGGGATATATGCAAGCTTCTTCGACCATTTGATCGGATGCTCATGTACATTCATGATTCCATAATTGACAGCTCCTGTTGTCGGTGTCAGAATGCCAAGGATGACATCCGCAATCGTGGATTTTCCGGCACCGGAGGGTCCGATCAGTCCAACTGCTGCCCCAAGCGGGATCTCAAAGGACACATCACTGACAACGTCCTTCTCTGTATGCGGATAACGATAAGAAACATGTGAAACCTCGATTGACCTTGGATGATTGTCTGCATAGACAGCATCTGACTGCTCTCTGTCCCTAATCTCGTAATTCTCCATATCCTCTGTATCTCTGATATCACGATAAATCAGGTCAACAGAGGGCTTTAAGAAAGAGACCAGATTAATGTAATTATTAATCTTGCTGACCGAAGGCAACAGCTTAAAAGCAGCAACTGCAAATGCTGCCAGCTGAGGAATCATATTGTTCAGATCCTCACCCTGATACAGTTTAAACATCAATACTAAGAGGATTGCTCCGATACAGACTGTCTCAATCACATACTTAGGTGCATTTCCAAGAACATTATTGTTTCTGACTGCACGCATCTTTTTACTGCCGCAGTTTGTAAAGGCATCCACAAAATATTTTTCCCGATGCAAAATCTTGATATCCTTCACTGCACCAAGAGCCTGATTAATGGATTGATGCATCTTACCATCATAGGTCTGGTTCGTCTTACCGTATTCCTTCGCCTTGTTACGGAATAACAAAAGATATAAAAAAGTAAACACGCCCAAGATCACAACTACCGTAATCGTAATAAACGGATCCATGACCAGAAGATAGACGCACAACAGAACAGAGATCAGAATCTCTGAAAACAGTGTAAAGGAAGTCAACAGCATCTGAAATAGTCGCTCCGAATCCAACATAACATTACGTACCATCTCTGCTGAATTCTTGTCCAGATGATAGGTATAGGGCTTTTTCAGATAGCAGTCAATCAGCCTGCCGGAAAGTCTAAGTTGATTATTATAAATAAAAGTACACTGAATATAATTAATCCACAACAGATAAGCATTCTTCACAACATACACGATAATCAATGCAATGACCACATACAACAAAAACTGCCTGTCAGAATCCGCTCCTGTCAAATCATAAAGCCTGCTCATCATCCCCGAATGAATCTTGCTCGAATCCGTCACCAACGTCACTAACTGCGTAATAAACGACACTCCAACAAGTTCCATCAAAGCCCCAATAAACAATGCCAGAAACAAAAATACCGACTGTACTTTCTGCTTCTTCGAAAATATGTAATTCAACTTACTCGCTATATTCATATGATTCCTCATGATCAAAATACTCTTTTTCAGACTGACTTCTCAACCTACTCTTTATGTTTTAGTACTGCCTGTTCCCACAAATAGGGATACAATGCACTCCACGCTTCCTCACCCATAATAAAGGATGCTTTATCATTGTGGATTACCTGCTCCACCTGACTCTTCACCCGTTCCGGTTGAATCAGATCACAGCTTTTAAAGGAACTCGAACTGATCACATCCTCAAAATATTTCCTCATTGGTCCCTGCATCCATTCCACAATCGGTGTATTAAAACCAATCTTGGTTTTCCGATAAGCAATCTCCTGTGGCATATAGGGTGCCATGGCATCACGAATGATTGACTTGGAATAACCCCCATGCAGCTTCGATCTCCAGCCAAGCGAAAATGCAAATGTAACAATGCGGTAATCCATAAACGGCATACGGATCTCAACACCGCTTGCCATACTGTAACGATCATAATTACGAAGTAACGTCGGTAGTATCGTTTCATGTGAGGAAACATACAAAATTCGGTTCAAGGTATCTAATCTTCTATAATGTTCCTCATTTTTTGCCCTTGGTATATATTTTTCACTGCGATGTAGTGTATTACGTATGATATCATGCTTGAAGTAATTCAGATAAATACTGCGTTTGGACTGCGTAGCCAGTGCCATATTGGAGCCATCCTTTGGAAAGCTGTCCATATAAGCCGTCAGGATGGTGTTGATGTCTCTGCGATTCGTCCCTGCGTCCTTCAGTGCATTAATAAAATCAAAGGTGTAACCGCCAAACAGCTCGTCTGCACCATGTCCGTCTATTGTAACAAGTGTTCCATGATTTCGCAACTCACGATAAAGCATCATCATTGGGATTGGACTGGTCAGATAGAGATCCTCAAAGAGATAGAAATATTCATCCAGATCCTGTACTGCCTTTAAGGGATCAATCTCCACAAAGGTGGACTGAATGCCCAGATAGTCCGTAACCTTTCTCGCATATACACTCTCGTCCATCGTAGTGCCCGGGAAGGTCGCAACAAAAGCATGCTGCCAGTCCCTGTTCATACGAACATCCTGATCATTTTTTGAAAGGTGCGACATTGCACAGATCGTAGCAGAAGAATCCAGACCCCCTGACAACGCCGTACCAATCGTCACATCACTTCGCATACGCAGCTTACAGGCATCCAAAAACAAGGCACGAAACATCTCAACCTGCTCCTCGTAACGCTCCGGAACCTCCGGCAGATGCTCCAGTGTATTCCAATACTGAGTGATTTGCATCCCATTCTCATCAAAATAGGCATAGGAACCCGCAGGAAAATGTTTTAACCCCTCAATCACACATTCCTCCGTTGATTCATACCACATGATCTGTTTTGGATTCATGATCAGTTTCCGATTCGGCTTCAATTCCTTTCGTAATGGCATCAACGCCTTCATCTCTGAAGCAAAGGCAATAGAATCCTTCCGGTCATTCAAATAGGTATAATAAAGTGGCTTTACCCCAAAGCGGTCTCTGCACAGAAACAACCTTTTCTCCTGTCTGTCCCAGATGGCAAATGCCCACATACCGTTGAATTTTGTGATACAAGCTTCCTTCCATTCCACAAAAGCAGCAAGCAGCACCTCCGAATCAGAATCACTGTCAAAGGTATAGCCCTTCTTCTGCAACTCTTCACGAACCTCTATGAAGTTATAAATCTCACCGTTAAACACGAGCATATATCTACCGTCAGCATAAGCCATCGGCTGCAAACCCTTATCTGACAGATCTAAGATGGCGAGTCGCCTGTGTCCAAGCGTAACACCATCCTCCTGCCAGAGACCGCTGCCGTCAGGCCCTCTGTGATACAGCCGCTCTGTACAGGTCTTGGCAAGTTCTCTGTCTATATTTGCATTGACTGCTCCAAAAATTCCACACATAACTGTCTCCCTTGAAATGAACGAAGACTTTCATCTCAACAAATCATTCCAGCTTTGCCCTCTAGTATTTCTTCCTGCGAAGTTTCTCCATGATACGATATTTCATAATCGCAAACCCATACTTTACACGGATGGCTTTATAATTATAGAGATATTTCTCAGCCGGATCTACCTTAGGCTCCTTTACACTCTTCTCTGTATCATATAGAAAGAATCCGTTTCCGACAACCTTCTTGACAATATTGGCATCAATTGGTCTTAACATCCTACCGCAGCTTGCAATCACTCTGTAGGGCAGTGACAGCGATGTCAGCAGATATTTGGTATGACACGGCTTGCCTCCATAGAGATCAATGGTCAGCGTTTCCTTCTCTATCCCTGAACAAAACTCTTGCAAAACTGCAAGAAGTTTCTGATTCTCAAAGAAAATATCATAAACAGCAAGTGACTGTTCCATATCTGAAAAATAGTAAATCTTATCAAATGCCATCAGCAGCGGAACCTGATAATCGTTGCCTGCCTTCATGACATTGGAACCCTCATCCGAAAAATTGGTGGTTAAGGACTGTTGCGGATAGAAGAAATACTGATTTGTCTCTACCAGATATTTATTAAAATACTTGAGCCATGAACGTTCCGGCCACGAAGATACAAAGGAAGGAATCGTCTCTGCCTCGATCGGCTCCTCATGATGCTTGTCATACCACTCACGAAAGCCCTTCCATTGTTTTTTACTCCAGGCCTGCCCCCAGGAGGATGCCATCTGCATATACCAGTTATCATAACCGTCCTGTAGTGGTTCAAATGGTTCACGCACATTGACATTCAGCATGTGCTTATATAGCGAAATGCCAGCGATCTTTTCCTGATCCTTTGTAAATGCCAGTGCTTCTGCACTGTATAAAAAGAATGCCGGAGATACGAACAAATCATCCTCAAGCATAATGATATTATCAAAATCCTCTGTCAGATCCCCGCATTTTAATACATGAGCACGAAGACCGAGATTCTCCTCCTGATAGATGACGATTTTCTCGCCATACTCCCACTGATAAGCATTGGCAACATCCAGCACCTCTTGATTGTCTCCATGATCAATGCTGATTAAAAGTGGAATCTCTGCATCCGGATAATTCGCCGTGCTGAGTGAATTTAAGATCCGGTTCAGAGAACGTGGCCTGTTATACGCAACGACCACAATTGCAATGTCTGCCCTTTTCTTTTTTGGCAATTTCATCAACCCCTTATGATTTTTTGATTCTGCCCTCTGGTTACTCGCTGATATCTACGGATCAGATTGATCAGCCACTGCGGAAAATGATGCATTCCAAATTGCTTGATGTTCACGACGATCATCTTACGCCGAAACTGCTTTTCCGTCATTTCTATAATACCATATTTCTCGCGAATGCATCTTCCCTCAATAAATGCATCCTTTAGATTGATAGTTGATACTCCTTCTCTGCATACAATACACACGATTTCATCTACATGTACGAATTTTTTTCCTGCCAGATAGGATTTTAAAAGAAAATCATAATCTGCACCGATCTTATAGGCAAGGTTATACGGAACCTCCTGCATGAGCTTTGTTTTGATAAAGCAGGACTGGTGGCTGAAAGGCATCTTGTGTTCTATCTCATCCATGTGCTTCGGATATGGATAGTAATTTCCAAACTCCGCTTCCACCGCATCTCCATAGAGAATATCTGCATCCTCATAATGGTTCTTCTCAAAGATATGATGCAGAACATCCTCTGTAAAATAACGATCATCTGCATTCATAAAGTTCACCCACATACCATTACAGTGTCCGACAGCTTCATTCATAGCATCGTAGATGCCGTGATCCTTTGTAATAATATGCTTCACTGGAATTCCTTTTGCGAGAAATCTCTGCTTGTATTCCTCGATGATTTCATTGGTTCTGTCTGTTGAACTACCATCCTTAATCACATACTCATACTGTGTATAGGTCTGGTTCAATACGGTTTCCAGAACGCCCTGAATGTATTTTTCTGCATTGTAACAGACCGTAATCACCGAGACAACCGGCCTTGTATCTGCTCCCATAGCATCAGTCTCCTAATTTACAGTATAGTGCGAAAAAGAGATACAATAATCTTAAGTTTCCGTGTCTAAGCAGCCAGAAGGGAACCTTCTTTGCCCCACCTACCATAGACAGATCAATCCTGTCAATTGCCTCCCGATAAGGATCGGCGGCAACAATCTCCTTCATTTCCCTGATCTTGGTTCCAAAGGATTTTGGATTATCCGGATGCAGAAAATCGATCTTCATATCATCCAGGAAAAAGAAAATACAGCGCATATAATAAATCTGCATGAATTTCTCCGACTTTTGATGTGTAGTCAGAAAATTCTTAAACTCCCGAAGCGCTCCTTCAAATACATCAATACCATGTTCATGATATCGATGTACACCGGAGGTTGCGTGCTGTCTGTAGTAATAAAAGCATCGATTCATGAAGATGATACGGTCAGCCCTTTCATAGGCATTCATGTTAAATACGACATCCTCTGCACGATCTACCGCAGGATTGAGACGGAGCCTCTCTCGTAACAGAAATTCTCTGTTATATAGCTTGTTCCAGATAACACCGGTCGCTGCCTTTGCACTAATTGGTGGATAGAAGTTCAGATCACCGACAAGCAGCTTCATCTGCAATAGTTCCTTAAGCTCCGGTGTGAACTCCTCGATATCTTCCTGAAAGGATATATAAGGTACTTGTTTATCGGAACCCTCATAAACCTTCATGGCTCCCCAGAACAGAATATCCGGCTGATCCTTCTCTGCCTTTTGGTAGACGATCTCGCAGTTATCCGAAGCAATGTAATCATCTCCGTCCACGTACATCAGCCATTTGGCAGATGCTCTCTCAATCGCATAGTTTCTCCAGACACAGTAACCTTCATCCTTCTCCTGCATAAGTAGTATGCGTTCATCTCTTTTGGCGTATTCCACACACACTCTATTGCAGATCTCATCTACCGGATCCACAATCAGCAGTACCTCTATATCCGTAAGAGTCTGCTGCAGGATGCTGTCCAGACAGATTCGAAGGTACCTCTCTTCAATTTTAAATGCCGGAACTGCTACTGCTACCTTTGCCACTTGATCACCTGTCTCATTTCATTGTTTGTATATATGGTTGTTACATCATGATTGAACATCCTGAAGTTCCTCTATCGTCTCTACCATACGATCCCATGAAAAACGATAGGCTTCTTCTGAGATGTGCTTTCTAAATTCTTCTGCCATACCATCAGTGAAAAAACGAATGATGGCATCAGCAAGACCCGTGACATCCTTAGGTTCCACAATATAACCTGTCTTGCCTTCTGTGACTACCTCCGGTAGTCCGCCTACATTCGTAACCACTACAGGTTTTGTAAATCCATAGGCGATCTGTACAATTCCACTCTGTGTCGCTGATTCATAGGGCAAAACGACCAAATCTGCTGCCGCAAAATATCGCTCTACTTCTCTGTCCGGCGTATAGCCGTCCTTGATCTGAATGTGTTCGCCCACTCCAAGTTCCTCGATCTGCTGTAGATAGGTATCACGGTCTGATCCAAAATCACCGACCACTAATAATTTTACATCCGATAAACCGGCACAGATCTGTGGTAATGCCTCGATCAGATACTTCAATCCTTTATACGGACGAACATATCCGAAAAACAGCAGAACCCTCTCTGTTTCTGATAACTCCAATAGTTTGCGGGCTTCCTTTTGCGTCATATTCTCAAACTGAAACGCATTGTAGGTTGGATGTACCTGAACACGATAATCCGCATCGGGCTTGATTGATAACAAATCCTCTGCCTCTGTCTGTGAATGCAGTATAAATCCATTACCCTGTTTTAATACAAGACGTGTCAATTTTCGATCAAGCGGAAACCGTTCATGCGGAAATACATTATGACAGATAAAGATTAGCCTCTTACGACTTAACAGCTTTGCCAGAACATAATAACAGGGAGCAAAATACGGATGCCACCATTCGATAATCACTGTGTCTATTGACATCTTCTTAATCTGCCCCGCTGTATGCAGCCAATTAAATGGATTGGCTGTGTGAATCATATAGTTTGTACCCTCTACCTGAAAACTGTCGTTGGAATAATCCTTTTGTTCTCTCTTGAGTAACAGCTTTGGATACTGCATTTTATACGATATCATGACGACATCATGTGTCCTGCATAGAGCCCGGTATAAAAGTCCTGTATAGTGTGCAATTCCACCCTTATATGGATAGACCGGCCCAATCAGTGCGATTTTACTCCTGGTCATTTTCATTCTTTTCCTCATCATACTGCATCTTGCGAACACGATACTGGATGTCCTCCAATATCTTTCTGTTGGAGGCAATCACGTCTGCCTGTAAGCCTACGATAAAGGTCATAAATCCCAACAGCATCAATGTACTTGCAAGTACAAGTGACTGAATATGACCGTTTCCTGTACCTGAGAAGAAATAAATCAGGAATCGTATGGATACTGCCACACCACACAGAAACGGTATCATACCAAGAACGCTGAAAAATGTTAATGGTCTGTACATCATATATGCACGCATAATTGTTAGCATTGATTTCTTGACATAAGAAAACATGCTGTGAAACAGTCTGGATTTTCGAAGTTCAGGATTGGTACGAATCGGAACCGAAGTAATGGCCATACTGTTTCTGCCGGCCTGAACGATCGTTTCCAATGTATAGGTGTAATTATTCATAACATTAATATGCAGTGCTGCCTCTCTGGAATAGGCACGAAAACCACTCGGAGCATCCGGAATATCCGTTTTGGATGCCTTTCTGACTACATAGCTTCCAAAATGCTGCAGCTTTTTCTTGAGAGGTGAAAAATGTGCCGTATCATCAATCGGACGCTCACCAACTACAATCTCAGCCTTTTTTTCAAGAATCGGACGCACCAGCTTCTCGATATCTGCGCCGCAATACTGATTGTCTGCATCAGTATTGACAATGATATCCGCTCCATTACGGAGACAGGCATCGATTCCTGCCATAAATCCCTTTGCCAGACCCTTATTCCTACGGAAGCTAACAACATAGTGAACACCCCAGTTCTTAGCGACCTCCACTGTATTATCCACGCTGCCGTCATTAATAATCAGATACTCAATCGTATCAATTCCTTCTATGTGCTTTGGCAGATCATTTAATGCAATTTCCAATGTCTCTGCCTCATTCAGGCAGGGAATCTGTATGATCAGTTTCATCTTCTATACTTCCTCTCTGGATATATAAATCGGACGGTTTTTTGTCTCCAGGTATGTCTTTGACAGATATTGTCCCATGATACCAATGCAAAAAAGCTGTATACCGCCTAACAGTAAAATGATACAAACCATTGAAGGCCAGCCGCTTGTAGGATCTCCGAAAAGTGCTGCACGAATTACAATGACTACAATCATAATAAAAGCTACCACACAGAATAGCAGTCCAAAGCCCATGGCAAGTGCCAATGGTGTCGTCGAGAATGCCACAATTCCTTCCAGGGAATATAGAAACAGTTTCCAGAAGGACCATTTGGTCTCACCTGCAACGCGTTCAATATTTTCATACTCCAGCCACTTGGTCTTAAATCCAACCCAGCCGTAAATACCCTTGGTAAAACGGTTATACTCACCCATAGAGAGAATTGCATCTGCCATTCTCCTTGTCATGATACGGTAATCTCTTGCACCGTCTACGATCTCCGTTCTTGAAAGCTTGGCCATCAGTTTATAAAAGCATCTTGCAAAAAAGGATCGGATCGGTGGCTCGCCCTTACGCGTTGTTCTTCGTGTTGCTGCAGAGTCATATCCCTCATTTACAATTGCACCATACATCTCGGGCAATAATGACGGCGGGTCCTGTAGGTCAGCATCCATGATAACCACATAATCACCCTTAGATTTTTCAATGCCTGCATAGATTGCTGCTTCTTTTCCAAAATTTCTGGAAAAGGATACATAGCGAACACGCGCATCGGAGTTTCTCAGCTCCTTGACCACCTCAAGTGTGCGATCCGAAGAACCATCATCAATAAACAGTAGTTCAAACTCCACATCTGCATATTGCTTTTGAAAAACCATGATGTTTTTCAACATTTCTTCATAAAAAAATGGTACAGCCTGTTCTTCATTATAACAGGGTACAATTGCCGTAATCAGTTTCATTTGTCTTCTCCTAAGATCACTGACATTTCACTCTTAATAATTCTCCCTGCTCGGGTGTAATACTCAGTTGAACAAACAGTTTTTGCTGAGGATGCGGAGCACTTTCCTGCATACTGCCGTCTTCTGCCTGAATCGTCAAGACCTTTACCGGTGTATTGTCACCGTTGACTCTCATGATCTCAATCTCGTCACCAACAGAGAATTTATTTTTTTGTTCTAGAACAAATAATCCATTTTCTCCTACCTCTCCGACAATTCCAAGATAGGTATATTCCTTAATATAGGTATTGTTATCGTATATCTGGGCATCTGCGTCCGGCTTTCCAAAATAGAAGCCTGTTGTAAACTGACGATAGGTGCATTTTGAGATTTCTTCAAGATACCATGGCATGTGTTCCCGATAGGTCTCTTCAGAAAGATAGTAATCATCTATGGCTTTACGATAGGTTCTGGCTACTGCCGCTACATAGAGTGCCGTTTTCATTCTTCCCTCAATCTTAAAGGAATCAATACCAGCCTCAATCATTTCCGGTATATGCTCTATCATACACAAATCCTTGGAGTTGAATAAGAAGGTGCCCCTCTCATTTTCATATACCGGCAGATATTCACCCGGTCTGGTCTCCTCCATGATCGCATATTTCCAACGGCACGGATGTGTACAAGCCCCTTGATTGGCATCACGACCGGTAAAATAATTACTGAGCAGGCAGCGTCCGGAGTAGGAAATACACATTGCACCATGCATAAAGCTTTCAATCTCCATATCCTGTGGAATATGTTCCCGGATTTCTTTGATCTCGTTCAAGGATAATTCTCTGGCGGATACTACACGTTTTGCACCCTGCTGATACCAAAACCGGTATGTCATATAATTTGTATTATTTGCCTGTGTACTGATATGGATGTCTATTTCCGGACATATGCTACGAGCCAGCGTAAACATACCCGGATCAGAAATAATCAAAGCGTCAGGGGCAAGTGTCTTTAATTCCTGAAAGTATTCCTCTGCACCCTGCAGATCATCATTATGTGCAAGAATATTTGCTGTGATGTACACCTTTTTATGAAAGGAATGGGCATATAGGATACCTTTCTCTAATTCCTCCATTGAAAAGTTCTTTGCTTTTGCCCTGAGCCCGAAGGCTTCTCCGCCTATATAGACCGCATCTGCTCCATAATTTACCGCTGTCTTGAGTACCTCGAGACTACTTGCCGGTACGAGAAGCTCCGGTCTTTTTCTATCGAAATGGTTCTTCTGTTCCATCATGACTCTCTACTTTCAATCCTGTTTCTTTACACTGATCGTAATCCCATCACCCATCGGTAATATTGATGTTGTGAACTGATCAGAATGCATCAACTCGTACAGATAATCCCTCATTCTCGCATGTATCGTCCGATTTCTTCTGGTGACTGCAAATCTGGATTCAATAATATCTCCGTCCTGCAACACATTGTCTGAAATTAAAATTCCTCCGGCCGATAAGAGCATCTTGATATCAGGTAAAAAATGCAAATACTGTCCCTTTGCCGCGTCCATAAATATCAAATCATACTCACCCATATGTTGTCCGGCCAGATCATGCAGTACCTGAAGTGCATCACCCTCGATCAGCTCAATGATTTGTTCACAATTGCCTCTTCGTATATTTTCTCTTGCTATCGGGATCCGTTTCTCATATTTTTCTATGGTGGTGATCTTACATCCTTTTGGTGCATACTCTGCCATCAATAGAGCAGAAAACCCTGTTGCAGTTCCCACTTCCAGTATTCTACCCGGCTTTTTGATCTGTAACAAAAGCTTTAACAGATTCTGTGTTTCTCTTCGAATGATCGGTATCCTTGTCTTCAGTGCTTCTGCTTCGATTTCATTTAGAAATTCAGTATTCCCCTGATCCAAAGAGTTGATATATGAAACAATCCGTTCATCTGCTATCATTCATCTGCACCTTCTGTGGGTGTATCTATCACTGGTGTTTCTTCTGTAGACTCCGGGGTATCCACTACGGGTTCCGGTGTATCGGCTGTTGCATCATCTGCAGATCCAGAGTCCTCGTCCTCTTCGGGTGCATTCGCAGACATAATCTTTAACATATCTTCAGTGGACATGGATGTATTCAATGTATAGATACCCGGCTGGATCTTTCCCTTATGGCTGGACAGCTTCTCTTGTACAAAAAACAACTGTGCATCACGTACCAAACCCTTTTCCTGAAGCATTTTTCCGATATCCATTACTCCCTTGCCCTGAGTGATTGTTACCTCCACGTCACGACCCGGTTCTGTCGACATAGGCTCCTCTGTAAATATCCGAAAGCCAAAATCATAAGCCTTTAGCCCAGCCTTGTATATCAGCAGTGCCAACAGAATCACGATTACGATTCTGATGATTGTTCCTATAAATGAAAACGTTAATTGCTTGATCTTCACTATATTTCCTCCTGGGTATTATATCTACTATATTATTCAAAGTCGATCCCCTGTGCGATCTGTGTTAATATATCCTGAAACATTCTACAAAAATCTAACTCAGCCTGCATAAAATCATTCACCCGGTAATCCTCACAAAGTTCTTCAAGTTTCTCCTCAATACGCTCGGATTCTTCCATAACATCCATTTCCCCAGGAGCATTTTGAATCTGAAAATTGATGGTGCGAAGCTCGTCAACCTTTGCTTTTACATCTGCATCTGTATGAATGAATTCCTTTTGTCTCAGGTATTGCTCATATATATCTGTTCGTTTGATTTCCTCAATCAGCTTTTTAACTGCCGCATCCAGATCCTGATTCATACCATCCATGCGATACACCCCTTCGTCCATCCTGCTTCTGCTAGCTTACTTCCATAATAATCGGAAGAATCATAGGTCTGCGTTTTGTCTTCTTCCATACATAGGAACTCAAGGCATCCTTCATGGTATTTTTCATTTTGCCCCAATCCGTGATGTTGCGATCCAGTATATCCATCAGAGCATCCTCCACCACAACATGGGCTTCTTCCATCAGTTCATCTGATTCTCTCACATATACAAATCCTCTGGAAACAATATCAGGTCCAGCAACCAAACGACTGGTACCCTTTTCAAGTGTCAGTGCAACGATCAGAATGCCGTCCTCTGCAAGATGCTGTCTATCACGCAGCACAATATTTCCGACATCTCCAACACCAAGTCCATCTACAAAGATCGCACCGGCATGCACCTGTCCTGTCACCTTTGCAGAATTTTCATTCAGTTCTAAGATATCTCCACTTGTTAAGATAAATATATTTTCCTTTGGAATGCCAAGCCCCTTTACAAGGTTCGCCTGTGCCTTTAAATGCTTATACTCGCCATGTACCGGAATGGCATATTTCGGCTGAACCAGCGAATAGATCAATTTGATCTCTTCCTGACAGGCATGTCCCGATACATGTGTATCCTGGAATATGACATCAGCTCCATTCATGGATAATTCATTGATCACCTTTGAGATTGCCTTTTCATTCCCCGGAATCGGACTGGAACTGAATATCACAGTATCGCTCGGTTTAATTGTAACCTTTTTATGAATATTGCTTGCCATACGACTGAGTGCCGCCATGGACTCACCCTGACTTCCGGTCGTTATAATCACTGTTTTTTCATCCGGATAGTTCTTTAATTGTTCGATATCAATCAAGGTTCCCTCCGGAATGGAAATATACCCAATCTCACTCGCTGTCTGTATGACATTGACCATACTTCTGCCTTCTACTACAACCTTACGGCCGTACTTGTATGCAGAATCTATGATCTGCTGTACTCGATCAATATTAGATGCAAATGTCGCCACAAATATTCTTGTATTTTTATGGTCTGCGAAAATAGAATCAAATGTCTTTCCTACTGTTTTCTCAGAATTGGTAAAACCGAGCCGTTCCGCATTGGTACTGTCACACATCAAGGCAAGTACACCCTTCTTTCCGATCTCAGCGAATCTCTGCAAATCAATCGGATCTCCAAATACCGGTGTATAATCCACCTTAAAATCTCCTGTATGCATGATAATACCTGCAGGCGAATAGATTGCCAATGCTGCTGCATCCGCAATTGAATGATTGGTCTTGATAAATTCCACACGTAACTGTCCCATATTGATGGATTGACCATACTTGACTACCTTGCGTTTCACAAGCTTTGTCAGATTATGTTCCTTCAGTTTCGTTTCAATCAGGGCAATGGTGAGCTTTGTTGCATATACAGGAACATTGATATCCCTCAATACATATGGCAATGCACCGATATGATCCTCGTGTCCGTGAGTGATCACAAAGCCCTTTACCTTTTCGATATTTTCCTTCAGATATGTAACATCCGGTATGACCATGTCTATTCCCAACATGTCATCCTCCGGAAATGCCAGTCCGCAGTCAATGACTACAATCGTATCTTCATATTCGATCGCTGTAATATTCAGTCCGATCTGCTCCAGTCCGCCTAATGGTATGATTTTTAATTTAGACAGATTCTCCCTTTGCTCCCATTTTTCATTACTTCCCCTATTTTTCAAACTCTATATCCTCCATTGTTTCCTCAAATACTTTGGCTACCGCCATTAGTTCCGTCTCCTCTGAGACAACCTCATAAACACTCTCAGTTTCTTCTGCCGGTGCAATGTCCTTGAGTATCAAAGCCTCTCCGTCACCCTCTTCGACATCTGTTACAAGCAGATAGTTCATGCCGCTGATTCTGGTTTGATCCAACACATAAAAAAACACCTGTTCCTCAACACCATCATCTGTTCTGATCGTAAATTCAATTTTTTCTGCTGCCACTTATTCAGCCATCCTCCCTATATAATCCAAATAACCCTGCAAAATGAAAATAGCAGCAATTTTATCTACATACTTGCCCCTATTCTCTCTGCGTATATTAGCTTCTATCATTGCCCTGTCAGCAGCAACCGTAGTCAAACGCTCGTCCCAGAGGACAACTTCAAGACCTGTGCGTCGCACAAGCATCTCTTGAAATTCCATCGTTTTCTCTCCGCGTTCGCCGATCGTGGCATTCATATTCTTAGGTAATCCAAGTACAATTTTCTCTACCTGGTATTCTGCGATCAACTCTTCTATCCGTGCCAGTGTGCGCCTGAGTTTATTCTCAGATTCTCTTCTGACGATCTCAATTCCCTGTGCGGTAATCAACAGTTCATCACTAATCGCTACCCCTACGGTTTTAGATCCGAAATCCAAACCCATAATTCGCATATTCTACTTCCATCCACTGTTCTTAATGTATTCCGTCAGCAATTCCTCTACCAGTTCATCTCTTTCGACCTTCATCACAAGGCTTCTTGCATTATTATGACTCGTAATATAGGTCGGATCTCCCGACATGATATAACCTACAATCTGATTGACCGGATTATAGCCCTTCTCTGTTAATGCCTCGTATACTGTAGACAAAACGACCTTCACACCTGTCTCTGGTTCGGTTGCCACTTTAAAATATTGAGTATTTCCTAAGTCCTGCATATTGTCACCCCATTCATCGTGCTGTTTATACTGCCTGACTGCTCATAGCAGATATTGTCTGTTTGACTCTGCTTATCTCATATTCTAACCCATATCAGGCTAAAGTTCAAGGATTTCGTCTGTAATCAGCCTGCTCGGTAATCCATGAATGATCTGATTTGATAAATCTTTCCCAGAAGAACATGCTACCTTGATGTATTCTCTGGTGTGCCCAATCTGATAAGCATGTCCATCTATTTTCTGCTGCTCTTCGATCAGCACTTCAACAGGCTTTCCAATAAAGGATTCTCGATACTGCTTAGCCTCAGTGCTACTGTCCGCTATGAGAAGCATACTTCTCTGCTGCTTAATCGATTCTGATATCTGATCAGGCATTTGATCAGCCCTGGTTCCCTTTCTTCGTGAATACTTAAATACATGTATTTCATAAAAATGTACTTTTTGCAGATACTGACGTGTTAGTTCAAACTCTTCATCAGTCTCACCCGGAAACCCAACGATTACATCTGTAGTCAGCGCCGGATTATGAAAATATTTCCTCAATAATTCTGTCTTTTCATAGTATTCACTTGTATCATAGCGTCTATTCATTCTTTTCAGGGTCTCATCGCAGCCGCTCTGCAATGACAGATGAAAATGTGGACATAGTTTACTCATCTGAGATAATTCACGCACAAACTCTTCCGTAATGATACGTGGCTCCAATGACCCCATCCGTATCCGCTCAATTCCTTCGATTTTATGCACCTCTTGAATCAGTCTGAGCAGCTGTGGCTTTCCGTCTGAAAAGTCAATTCCATATGAACTCAAATGAATTCCAGTCAGAACAATCTCCCGATACCCCAAAGCCGCCAAGCCTTCTATTTCATGCAGTACATTTGACAGTTCTCTGCTCCTGACTCTCCCCCTTGCATATGGAATGATACAATAACTACAAAATTGATTACACCCGTCCTGAACCTTAATGTAGGCTCTGGTGTGTTCGGATGTCTTTGTCAGCTGCATCTCCTCATAATCCGATTCCTTGGAAATGTCTGTTATCGTTCTGTTGTGCAGTGTTTGATCACGATCCGTTTCATATTCCTGTAGGATTTGTATTAAGTCCTTCTTATGATTGTTACCTATAATCAAGTCAACACTCTCATCTGCTCCTGCACCATCTGTATCAGTCTGTGCATAGCATCCCATAGCCACTACAATTGCAGCAGGGTTCTGCTTCTTCGCCCTGTGCAGCATCTGCCTTGATTTTCGATCCGCTATGTTTGTAACACTACATGTGTTAATGATATAAATATCGGCCTCTGTAGCAAACGGCACAATTTCATACCCGTTTTTTTCTAATATTTGTTGCACAACTTCCAGTTCATAGGCATTTACCTTACACCCAAGATTGTGTAATGCTACCTTTTTCATAAGATTCTCTCCGTTTTTTTGTACTGTTTTGATATTGACTTTTATATCTCTTCCACTTAATATTAGAGATGTAAGAAAACAAAAAGGAGGTCATTAAAATGAAGACAGTACAGATTTCTTTAAACTCAATTGATAAGGTAAAATCATTTGTAAATGATATTACAAAGTTTGACTATGATTTTGATTTAGTATCAGGCAGATATGTAATTGATGCAAAATCTATCATGGGTATCTTCAGTTTGGATCTGTCTAAGCCTATAGACTTAAACATTCATGCAGAAGATAATGCTGATGATGTGTTAGCAGTAATTAAGCCTTACATCATCTAGTTCATTTATTTTAATAAGGGTTTTATCAAAGGGCATTTGCGGGGGTGTTGCAGCTGTCCTTTTTTATGTTTCGTTTATGGACTCGCTATTCCTATCATATGATCCCCTAATGCTTCTATCTTGATTCCCTGATATTGTACATTCTTGAGATCACTCTTTCGAAATACGTATACAGTGTCTTCTCTTACTTTGCCCTGTTCCAATTCTTTTCTGTATTGATCAATCGTTGCATTGATCTGATCGGCATAGCTTCTGGCATAATAGTAATTATTCTGCGTCATATCATGTTCGTATGCATAGTATGCCGTATCCATGATCCAGTCATTCTCATCATACATAAATACGAACTGCTTTTTACCTGCAATCTTGTCTTCAGCCTTTTCCCAAACAGACTCAAAGGAGTGAGTATCCTTTGCAAAATAGACTCGCTTTTCAACCATCCAGCCTGAAGCATCAGCAAATTGCAGGAGAAGTGCCATCACAAGGAGTAACACCATGGAACCGCCATCATTTTTTTTGACGCTCTGACTTCTCCCTTTCCGATCATCAAACGGAAAATACTGCTGTTCTCTGATGATAAGTACTAGCACACAGATCATCAACAGATACATAGCTACCCAGATAAATCTTCCATTTGAGCGGAAGATATTCATCAACGTCTTAAACGGCCCGAAGTAAGGAACGCCAAACAGTCTTTCAGCTCCAAATGAAACAGTCGGAAATACAGCCAGTATCATTGAAATTACTGCTGTCATTACAAACAAAAAGTTTCTTCTGTGTTGACGGATAAAATCTTTGTTAATCCTAGTGTGATGCTTTACAAAATATCTGATTACCAAAACAAGAACTCTAATCGCCAACATCAACATACCTGCGCCAAGATATGCAAAGCCTTCATATTGGAATTCGCCATAAACTGGAAGCCCTTTCAGCATGGTAGAGTGCCCCATGGAGTTAAAGAACGTATTCAGGTTACTACAAAAGGCTCCGATGCCTTCTCCCACCGGAGAAGCACTTTGATAAAATGCTCCAAGAAGAAACAGATTCAATAAAACCGCTAAACAAAAGACACCTGTTGGAGCAAAAATCTCGTAAATTAAATCTTGACTTAATTTACTCCCTGTCTGAGTCATCCTTTTCTTCCAAAATGAATCTACCAAGGAACCCAACATAATCATTCCTACCATTGGTACAAAATAGGAATGAATCGATACACATAGGAATCCCATACCAAACCAAATCAGACACTTTTTCCATATGGAATCCATCCATTCATCATAAATCCACAACAGTACAGCCAGCAGGATCAGCCACTGAGCTGCCAGAGCTGTGTGATAATACATTCTCTGGAGCAGTGTAAAACTCAGTGTAAAGAAGGGAACCGAAACAATACAAACCGTACGATTCTCCGTAAAACGTCTGATGATCAGGATTGATATCCCTCCCTGTAATGCAAAACACAGGATGCCAAACAAACCAAAATATTGGAATGCCTCCGGCAAAACACCTCTGAACAGTTTGAAGATTACTGCAAACAGAGGAATCGAATCTGTCCATATAATAGAAACATTGGTTGGGTAGGAAAGAGAATCAATCAAACCAATCGGTATATGCCAGTCACTTGTTCTGAAATGGCACCATCCCAAAAAATGCTGACGCAGATCCATATCTCCGTTCATGAGCCAGCCGGTGTAGGTAAAATCCAGTATCTTAGTGCCATAAATACAAAGAAAGCACAGGATTCCGATCAAACAGCCGATTATAAATAACATGCGGTATTCATTTTTCCTAGAGTTCAATATCTTCTTATTTATTAAATCCATATTTAATATCCTATCATTATTCGACAATAATCAGTTCCTTTGTTTCAATTGCCTTCTGGAACAGTTCGTCTATTTTCTCTTCCAGATTACGTTCTGAACGTTTGATGATGTTCAGATTTGGTTTTGTAACAGGATGCTTTGCAACAAAGATCGTACAGCAATCCTCAAAGGGTTGAATGGAGGTTTCAAATGTCCCGATCCTATTTGCGATCTCTATAATCTCCTGTTTATCAAATCCGATCACCGGTCGATAAACTGGCATCGTGCAGACCTCATTTGTTGCTGCAAGCGACTTCAATGTCTGACTGGCTACCTGACCGATACTCTCACCTGTAATCAGTCCTGCACATTCTGTTTCCTTTGCAATATGCTCTGCGATCTTCATCATATAGCGACGCATAATAATGGTTAATTCCTCATGAGGACACTTCTCATAAATATAAAGCTGGATATCCGTAAAATTGATCACATGCAGATAGATCGGACCGGTATAGGCAGAAACAATTCTCGCCAGGTCCACAACCTTTTGCTTTGCCCGTTCACTCGTATACGGTGGCGCATGAAAATACACGGCATCAATTTTTACTCCTCGTTTTGCAATCATATATCCTGCTACCGGAGAATCAATTCCGCCTGACAGTAACAACATGGCTTTTCCGTTGCTGCCGATCGGCATACCGCCTGCACCCGGAATAACTCTGGAATAGATATAGATCTTCTCACGAATTTCTACAAACAACTCAATCTCCGGAGTATGAACATCTACCTTCATTTCCGGAAATGCATCCAGAATTGTCCCGCCAAGTTCACTGTTGATCTCCATGGACGTAAGTGGATAATTCTTTCTTGCCCTTCTGGCATTTACTTTAAAGGTTTTATTCTTTTCGGGATATACTTCATCCATATAATGGACAATTACGTTCTGTAGTTCCTCAAAGCCCTGATCTTCCACATGGACAACCGGACAGATTCCGGTAATTCCAAATACCTTCTGCAATCCTCCAACGGTTTCATCGAAATCATAATCTTCCAGACATTCAATATAGATCCTGCCCTGAGATTTTGTAATTTCGTATTTTCCGTCGACTTTTTTAAGTGCAATGCGAATCTGCTTAACAAGTGCATCCTCGAACAAATACCGATTCTTTCCTTTGAGTGCAATCTCTGCATATTTAATGAGAAATGCCGTAAATGTCATTGCTTGTACTCCTCTCTTCTCCGCTTTAGCTTACTTTACCTTACTCTGCCTTACTTTCAATGTCTTGTATATTTTCGCAGCATGGGTAATAAACCCTTCAGTACTTCAATTGTATATTCCAGTTCTTCCGTAGTCGTCTCTACAGACATGCTAAATCGAATTGTAGCATCCAGCAATTCCTTTTGAACCCCAATTGCCTTCAAGGTCTCACTGATTGCAGGCTTATTTGAGGCACAGGCAGAACCGGCTGATACATAGATCCCCTTATCCTCCAGAGAATGCAGTAACACTTCGCTGCGAATTCCCTTGAATGAGGCACTGATCACATGCGGAGCTGTTTTACGAATCGCAGCTTCAGGAATGATAACACCCGTTTCTTTTTCTTCTGAGGCAAGCTCGATCCCATTCACTGTCACATCCTCAAGTTTTTGTAACTCGGAGACAAAAAATAACTTCTGCTCATAGAGCCTGTCCATCTTCATCTCAAAGTCGGTGTAGATTTCCTGCGTAGCCTTCCCTATTCCAACAATACCGGGAACATTCTCTGTACCGGAACGAAGCCCCTTTTGCTGTCCACCACCAAAGATGATTGGATGTATCTTTACCTTGCTATTGATGTATAGGACACCCATTCCTTTTGGTCCATGTATCTTATGACCGCTGATGGAATAGAGGTCAATTCCCATTCTCTTCGGGTAGACACGATACTTGCCAAAACCCTGTACCCCGTCTACGTGGAACAATGTCTTGGGATTTTTTGCATGAATCAACTTTGCAATCTCTTCGATCGGCTGCAGCGAACCTATCTCATTGTTCACATGCATGATTGATACGAGAATCGTCTCATTGGTAATCGCCGCTTCTAGTTGATCTAATCTGACTATGCCATAAGCATCTGTATCCAGATAGGTCACTGTAAATCCCTGCTCCTCCAGATACTTCATTGTTTCCAGAATCGCCGGATGTTCAATTCTGCTCGTGATCAAATGCATTCCGGCTCGTTTATTTGCCATTGCACAACCGATGAGTGCCAGATTATCTGATTCCGTTCCTCCAGAGGTAAAGAAAATCTCCTGTTCTGTTACCTTCATTGTATCGGCTAAGATCTTTTTTGCTTCTTTGATCTTGTTTTCTGCCTCAATTCCTACCATATGCATGCTGGATGGATTTCCATAAATCTTGTCCATAGTAACAGACATCGCTTCACGAACGGAATCGAAACATCTTGTTGTAGCTGAATTGTCTAAATAAACCTGCATATTAAAACTTCCTTTAACATTTCATTGTAATTATAGTTCCAGGTGATACATGATCCATGAAAGGACGGTAAAGCCTGCAGTTTCTGTACGAAGAATACGCCTTCCGAGTGTGATCGGAGTAAATCCCGCCGAGACGGAAAGTTCCACCTCTGTTTCCTCAAAACCGCCTTCCGGACCAATAAAAACTGCAATTGCCTGACCCGGCTGCAGACCATCTATGATCCGTCTGGTCTGTGACATGTTCTCCTGATCAGCCAATTCATATGGAATCAGCTTTACATCGAAGTTGCGACAAAACTCAATTGCTTCTTTCACAGTCATGACCTCGTTGATCTTTGGAACAATACGACGTTTGGATTGCTTTGCGGCAGCTTCAGAAATGGCATTCCACCTTGAAAGCTTAGATGCTTCCTTTTTTGCATCCAGTTTTACGACTGAACGCTTTGTGGCAAGCGGAATGATCTGATATACGCCTAATTCAACCGCCTTCTGTATGATCAGCTCCATTTTATCATTCTTAGGTAAGCCCTGAAATAAATAAACCTGGGAGGGAAGTTCAACCCCATTTTCTTTCACAAACAGTAATTTACACCTGACTGTATCCTCTTCAAAGGATACAATCTCACTTCTGTACTCGTTTCCGTTTTCCTGATCAATGGCGGCTATTTCTTCTCCTGGCTTCATTCGCAACACATTTTTGATATGATTGACATCATCGCCGATGATCACAACCTCATGCTCCGTAACCTGACAGGAGCTGATAAAAAACTGATACATACTGATTCTCCGCTCTATCTAAACTTTCTGTGCCGTTACAGATACCCATTCTCCCTGATAGGTTACCTCAAGCACCTTCAGACCGGCAGCCTTCACGGCATTCACTACTGTTTCTTCCTTATCATCAATGATTCCAGAGGTAATATAGATTCCACCCGGCTTCAACTGATGTATGATGACCGGAGTCAGGGGTACCAACACCTCAGCAAGTATATTTGCAACTACAATATCATATTTTTCATATCCAACTCTGTCTTGAATGGCCTTATCATCAATGATATTTCCGATGAGTAGTTCAAAGTCTGCATCTCCCAGACCATTGCCTGTCATATTGTCCTTCACAGCATCAATCGTACATGTATCCAGATCTGTTCCGATTGCAGATTTTGCTCCAAATTTCAATGCCAGTAATGATAAAATACCACTGCCCGTTCCCACATCCAGCAATACTGTTTCTGATGTTACATGTTTTTTCAACTGTCTGATACATAACTGAGTCGTTTCGTGCATTCCTGTACCGAACGCAGTTCCCGGATCAATATGAATGACCATCTTATCAGAATCCTCAGCCTTAACATCCTCCCATGACGGAATGATCAGAATATCATCCACATAGAACTGGTGAAAATACTGCTTCCAGTTGTTCACATAGTCCTCATCTGCTGTCTCAGACGCAGTAATGGTTCCTTCTCCAATATCCATAAAATCTCTTAGCTCTTCAAGCTCCTGCTTGACAGCCTCCAGTATCGTTCCGTCATCCTGCTCAGCATCCAGATAGAAACTCAAGTACGCAATCCCGTCATTCTCTCCACAGTCAGGCAGAATGTCCACGAACATCTGTGCCTTATCTGATTCTGTTAGTGGAATCTTGTCCTCAATCTCTACACCCTCAACGCCTACATCTGAAATTGTACTGATTACAATATCCTCTACCTCAGCAAGCGTTTTAATCGTATATTTATGATAACGCATGATCCATCTCTCCTTAATTTTACACAACAACATGCAGAGCCTCAGACCCTGCGCATCTAGTATAGCATATTATTTCAGTCTGAAACAGGTTATTTTTATCTGAAAGCAAAGTGACAGCCAAGAAAAGAAGAAAAACTGCTGACTTGTTTTTTTGATGCTTTATTGCTATACTTTCTTTCATACACATTTCGATAATCAGTTTTTATATCTACAAAGGAGGACATAATAATATGAAAACAATTGGATTAATTGGCGGTATGAGTTGGGAAAGTACCATTACATACTATGAAGTAATTAACACATTGATAAAAGAGAAACTTGGTGGATTTCATTCTGCAAAAATCATGATGTACAGTGTAGATTTTCATGAACTGGAAGTAAATATGGAGACAGGAAACTGGGATGGAAATGCGGAAATTCTGTCAACCGCGGCATCTAATCTTGAAAAGGCAGGTGCTGATTTTATCCTTGTCTGCACCAATACCATGCACAAGCTGATTCCACAGATTAAGGAGCATATCCATGTTCCGATACTACATATTGCAGAGGCAACTGCTGCAGCATTAAAATCACAGAATATCCATACGGCCATCTTACTGGGAACGAAGTTTACAATGGAGCAGGAGTTTGTTCGTGATGTAATTTGTGACTGCGGGATTGAGGTTCTGATTCCAAATGAAGAGGAACGCTATAAAATCAATGATATTATTTTCAATGAATTATGCCTCGGAAAGATCCTTCCGGAATCAAAAGCTTATTATCTGTCTGTAATCGACCGCCTCGTAAAGGAGGGTGGAGAAGCTGCAATTCTTGGCTGTACAGAAATTGGTCTGCTCATCAACCAGAATGATACCAAAACACCTCTGTTTGATACAACCATCATTCACGCTACTGCAGCAGTAGATGCTGCTCTGGCACTTTGACATGCAGACTTTTTAATAATAAAAAATGGAGTACCTCTTGCATTTTCTCTATAAATAAGTTATAGTAAGATTCGCTGTATTCCCTATCTATGGGCATCCAGCGAATATATAACGTCAGTTCGTAACCTTCCTGACGTAAAACAAAACTAAAGGAGAACAAAAATGAAAAAGAACAAAGTGTACCACCTCACTCAGGCAGCTGCAATTGCTGCCGTCTATGTAGTGCTGACATTCATTGTCAACACTCTTGGTCTGTCAAATGGAGTCATCCAAGTACGATTTTCCGAAGCACTGACCATCCTTCCCTATTTCACTCCCATTGCCATCCCCGGACTGTTTATCGGCTGTCTCATTAGCAATTTACTGACTGGCTGTATGCCCTTGGATGTAATTTTCGGAAGTCTTGCCACACTCCTCGGTGCAATTGGAACCTACATAATCGGAGTCTACTGCAGGAAGCATCAGGGCATCTCCTTAGGTAAGGTTTTCACATGGCTGACCCCCTTACCACCGATTCTAGCAAATACCCTAATCATTCCCTTCATACTATCCTATGTCTACCAATTTGAAGGCTCCATTCCTTACTTCATGCTGACCGTAGGTCTCGGAGAACTTATCTCCTGTGGGATACTGGGCATTCTCCTGCAACTCTCACTACGAAAATACAAACACACTCTATTTCATATCGCAGAATAAGAGGAAACGATACAGTCCTTTATTTTTACATTAAATTCTCCGGGTTTAGACACTCCAGCTCCGGCACTACAAACACTCCATCCTTGCGAATCAACACATCATCAAAATAAATCTCGCCTCCACCATACTCCGGCGTCATGATCAGCACAAGATCCCAATGGATCGCCGATTCGTTCCCATTTGGAGCCTCATCATAGCACATGCCAGGTGTAAAGTGAATTGAACCTCGAATCTTCTCATCAAATAAGATATCCTTCATTGCCTTTGTAATATATGGATTCACACCAATTGCAAATTCTCCTACATAGCGAGCTCCCTCATCTGTATCAAACACCTTGTTGATCTTCTCTGTATCATTTGCCGTCGCTTTCACAATCTTGCCATTTTCAAAAGTCAGAGAAACCTTCTCATACGTGAAGCCTTGAAACAACGACGGTGTGTTATAAGTGATTACGCCATTAACGGAATCTCTCACCGGAGCGGTGTATACCTCTCCATCCGGTATATTCAGTTCTCCTGCACACGCAATTGCCGGAATGTCCTTGATTGAAAATGTCAGATCAGTATCCTTAGCCACCAGACGTACCTTGTCTGTTCGGTTCATATAGGCAACCAGATTCTTCATCGCCTCATCCATTTTGGAATAATCCAAATTACATACTTTAAAATAGAAATCCTCAAACTCCTCTGTACTGGTTCCACATAACTGTGCCATTGCTTCATTTGGATAACGAAGTACCACCCAGCGTGTCTTCGGTACACGAATCTTGTGATGTACCGGCGTAGAATAGAGTCTTTCATATAATGACAGTTTCTCCGGCGGCACGTCAGATAACTCTGATACATTGTTTGTACCACGTACACCAATATAACAGTCCATCTTAGACATCTCCAGTGCATCCACCTCTGCCATAATCTTTAACTGTTCCTCGTTACAATGAAGCAGCATCTCTCTCTGTACCTTCTGGCTTGTATAGTGAGGAAAGGCTTGTCCGCCTGCCTGATAGATTTCCTTTACCAGCTGCTTTGCCAGATCCTCCGTTGCTTCTCCGATATAATGCACATAGACCTTATCTCCCTGCTTGACCTTACAGGAATAATTTACAAGATTGTGTGCCAATGTTTTGATTCTCTCGTCCATATTGTTTCCTTTCTGCTTCGTTCACACTTTCGAACGTTATTTGATAAAAGTAATATATTTATTGCCATATTCGGTGAATAACTGGCCGGTATCATTCATTCCCATCTTTGCAACCGTTCCTTCTGTAGGATTAAGAAGAATGGTATTCTTTTCATCGTATCCAACAATCAAAACACTTTCCTCGTCACCCAGTGTTACCATGACAGGAAAACCTCTGTTAACATAGTACAATACCGAATTGAGCGAACAGCCGGTCAATTCCAGAACATGTGCATCTATGTTTTCATTGAGAATTTCCATCGCATTTTTCCCCGATGCCAAAAGCTCTGATGTTTCCTTATAGGTACCTGCACATTTCAGCATTCTGTCCAGACATATTGCCAATGAACTCTTTTCTTCTGATGCCTGTTCTGCCTCGATTCCCTCTATTTCCATGGAAGAGGCTCTGTTTCCATATGCCCACACATATGCACATTGATCATCTACGACAACACCATTCTTTCTGACAGCCTCATTGACCGCATCTGCTGCATCAGTATATACACCTGTGATTCCACCGTGTGCATATACATAGTATCTGGCAATCGGATTCTCATTATTCTCGAGAATGACATTGTGGTTTCCTTCATACAGTACCTGCCGTGGAGTCAGTAGCTTCGACATTTTATAGGACGATTCTCTTGTCAGCGTAACCTGTCTTGTCGTCTCTCTTTCTGCCGTAACCACTTTTTTTGCCACATTTTTTCCGGTTGTTTCAATCAGATTGTTCATAATCTGATCATTTGCTATAATGGTATAATTTCCTGTTTCGGAATCCTTCTGCAATCGCTCCAGATTAATGACATTATCCGTTATCGTAATGTTTGTCACATAGATTTGATTTTGCTTATATTCTTTTAGTATTGTCCGTTCTCTGTCTTCTATCCTGACCGTATACATCGGCAAGACAGTCCTGCCCATGGAATCTCTGGCGATATCACTTTGTCTGGCAATTCCATAGATAAAATCTTCATCCATAAAACCTAACGGCACCACTGTTTCTCCTGCACCGGCCTTGACCTCAACAGACTGCATCGTATTGAGATTCATCAACAAAATCGTATCAGAGCTGTAAATACTGTCACCGGTCTGCCATGCAACAACACTGTTATCTGCTGATACAACATATCTGTTTTCCGTAAGTCCTGATACGATTGTCTGGTAACTTCCCACCGACAAATCAATGCCATATATCGTACCATCCATTAACAGATATAGAAAATTTCTGGCATTAGAATAAGAAAGATAATTCACGTCCTGCTTCAAAAGTTCAAAGGATTTTTGGTAAGGGATGTATATCTCTTCCTCAATTGAATTCAGTATGGTATCGTAATAATAAACTGCAACACCAACTTCACCCTCATGCTGTCCTCTGTTCATATAACCATAGACCATAAACCTGACATTTCCTGCCTCATCAATCGAGAGCACCTTTAGATCATGTTCCGAAAAGCGTGTTCTCACATCATCATGCTCTTGATCCCAAAAAGAGAACAATCTCGCTAAATAACCAGTAGCATTATTATAACTGTATAGTGTGTGGTTTTTTATAAAGCACAGAATCCCTCCATCCACACTTTCCTTTAGTATTGGCTCCTCACTTGTAATGCCAAGCAACAACTGGTCCTTGACCAGTATCGTCTGCTCAGGATCGAATATCTGATCCATGGTTCTCTCAAACTCCATCAGATATATTCTCTCCTCACCGCGTCGGATTCGGTAAAACTCCTTGATATTAAACAAATCCTCCTCCACGGCTACACGATAGGTCATCTCGATTGTCGCATACTCCGGATCCATTTCTTTAATCTTTAGATCCGGATCTTCCAATACCTGTGGTTTTAGATCTCCCCAGGTCAATTGTTCAAGATTGGAGTGTATATCCACATGCCCAAAGCTGGAATTATCTCCATCGGCATTTGTCTCCATATTTTTAACCAGATCCTTAGCCTGTTCTTTATCAAAGGTTTTCTCATGAAAATCATTCACAAAATCCAGTTTTTCTGTCAGATATAGCTCTCCCGGATTAATCACTCTGGTATAGTATTTGATTTCCTGACCACTTCCGACATTTAGTTTCAACACAAGCAGATATTCTGTTTCCGGCTCAATCAAATCCTTTAGATACAGCGTCGCTGATACATATCCATTTGCATCCTCCTGTGTATAATCAGTTACCTCCGTATCTTCCACCAAACGCGTCATATCCATACTGCGGACTTCATAAGAAATCCCTTTGATGGCAGGGCCAAATGTTCTGATCTTAATCGGAAGACTCCTGCTTTCCTGAAGCGGCGTGATGGAATCACGTAAATAATTGCCTTCCATATCCACGGTATAGCCGCGAAGGCAATTGATATACTGATTATTCACTTCCATGTATACAAGGGGAAATGTTGCAGGTCTCATCTCAGCCGTCAGATCAGTATTTCCACGGTTCATGATGGAACTGATGATGATTGCTGATAAGATAAAAACTGCAATACTGACTCCTAATTTCAACAATGCTTTTTTCATAGATTGCTCTTTCTATTGAATAGTTTTCAGTAATTCACTTAACATAGGCTTTACATGTAGAGCTTCAATTAATGCTCCTGTCTGATGATCTCTCTTGACTGCACGGTTATTTCGGACTGCCCTGATCAGAATATTCTTAGGAGTATGCTGCATGTCGATAAACTCAAGAATCTGTACATCATATCCCATTTGCTCCAGTAGATTTGCCCGAATCCCATCAGTGAACAGTGCTGACATTCTCTCCCTGATCAGACCATATTTCAAAACCGGTTCCAACAGTTCATTCGAAAGCTGTCCGTTCAGTTCATGTTGGCAACATGGCACAGACAGAATCACAGACGCATTCCAGGAGATTGCTTTTGCCAGTGCATAATCTGTCGCTGTATCACAGGCATGAAGCGTCACTACCATATCTACACAATTCGTTTCATTATATGTACTGATATCACCGCAGATGAATTTTAACTGATCATATCCATACTGATCCTTGAGCTGATTACAGTGTTCAATCACGTCGTCCTTCAAATCCAGTCCTACAACAGAAATATCATACTGTTTCAAAATCTTCAGGTAATAATACAACGCAAAGGTTAGGTATGATTTTCCACATCCAAAATCAATGATTTGAAGCTGATGATCGGTTGGAAGCCTTGGAACAATATCTTCTATAAACTCGAGAAAACGATTGATCTGTTTGTATTTATCGTACTTGGCTTTGACGACTTTTCCATCCTTTGTCATGACTCCCAGATCTACCATAAACGGAACGCAGGTTCCCTCCTCGATTAGGTATTGCTTCTTACGGTTATGAGAAAGGTCAGTCTTTACCCTATCTTCACCATACTGTACCATATGCTTTTTCTTGATCATGATATGATCACGCTTGCTACACAAGGCTGTGATCTGTACTCCCGGTGCCGACAGTTCCATTTGTTTAAAAGTCTCACCAAATTGCTGCAAAATATACCGAATGACCTCTTCTTTGGTTCGATTACTGTGCAGTACCTTGGTTTTTACATAGCTTGTACACTGAAAGAACAACCGGTCTTTGAGCATAACCGGTCGAATCTTGATCTTACTGATATTCTCTTTATCCTTTGAATTACTTAATATCACCTGTAGCAGTTCAGAAGTGACATACTCATTCAGGATTGTAATTAGTTGGTTCTGATTATCCATACGCCTATTGTACTGTTTTTACTGAAAAACCTCAACTAAAAATTATCTAAAATATTGACCTTGAAATCTCCCCTGTCGTCTCTCCTGACGCCTTCTGATCAGTTCCTCATAGAGTAGTACCTCGATCAGATCCGTAAGATTTTCAATATGTTCAATATCTCCTGCTCTTTCGTACACCTTTCGAACAATCAGACGAAGCATCAATTTGTCAGGATACTCATCGTAGATTCCACTACTTTCATAATCCCGTAAAACCAGTTCTTCCTCGATCAGTTTCTGTATCCTTTGTGCTGCTACAGGATAGAGTGATTTCATGTAAATCAGATCTTTACTTCCATTCTCCTCATTTTCAAAATACTGTGACAGCGGATACGCCATATAAAATGGAATCACCTTTTCCATATACTGTTTCCCTTCATTTCCATAAATACTATAATATACTATATGCTTGATTGAAAATGAAGTTAATAAAAAGGACATGTCTGATTCCGGTTATCCACCTGAATCATACATGCCCTATCATTACTATTTTTTTGTTGCTTCAATACGTACAATAGATTTACGAAGTGCAAGCTCTGCTCTTGCCAAATTGGTTTCGGTTGCTTTTTCACTTAGTCTGCGTTCCGCACGGATTCTTGCTTCTTCGGCACGATTTAAGTCGATCTCATCCGGCCATTCTACAACTTCAGCCAGGATTCTGACACTATCCTGCAATATTTCGATAAATCCTGCATGTAATGCCGCCACCTTAACATCTGACTCGGATTCTCTGATACGGAGCAATCCGGGGGCAACCACGGCTGTTAAGGGAATGTGACCCTTTAGAATACCGATTTCCCCTTCTGTTGTATACAACTCCAGCAGAATTGCTTCTCCTTCATAAAAAACCCGATCCGGAGCAATCACTTCTACTCTAAATGCTCTCTCATCTGCCATCAGATCACCCTACTCCTTTATCTTGGCAAGTACATCATCAATATTGCCGGCATTCAGGAAATAGCTTTCCGGAACATCATCATGCTTACCTTCCAGAATCTCCTTGAAGCCCTGAATGGTCTCTGAAATCGGTACATAACGACCCTCCAGACCTGTGAATTGCCCTGCAACGAAGAAAGGCTGTGACAGGAATCTCTGGATCTTTCTTGCTCTGGATACGACAATCTTATCTTCTTCTGACAACTCATCCATACCAAGAATTGCGATGATATCCTGTAGTTCCTTATACTTCTGTAGAATCTCCTGTACTCCACGTGCCACCTTGTAATGCTCTTCTCCGACAATTCTCGGATCCAGAATTCTGGAGGTAGATTCCAGCGGATCTACTGCCGGATAAATACCAAGCTCTACGATTGAACGTGATAATACGGTTGTTGCATCCAGATGGGCAAATGTCGTTGCTGGTGCTGGATCTGTCAAGTCATCCGCAGGTACATAGACAGCCTGTACTGATGTAATGGAACCATTCTTGGTTGATGTGATACGTTCCTGCAATGCTCCCATTTCTGTCTGCAGTGTCGGCTGATAACCAACTGCGGAAGGCATACGTCCAAGAAGTGCTGATACCTCAGAACCCGCCTGTGTAAAACGGAAGATATTATCAATAAATAACAGTACATCCTTGCCGCCCTTGTCACGGAAATACTCTGCCATAGTCAGTCCTGACAGACCAACTCTCATTCTGGCTCCGGGGGGCTCGTTCATCTGACCAAATACCATGGTTGTCTTGTCGATAACGCCTGACTCCTGCATCTCATGATAGAGATCATTTCCTTCTCTGGTACGCTCGCCTACACCGGTAAATACAGAATATCCACCATGCTCGGTAGCAATATTACGGATCAGCTCCTGGATCAATACCGTCTTACCTACTCCGGCACCGCCAAACAGTCCGATCTTACCACCCTTCTGATAAGGGCAGAGTAGATCGACTACCTTGATACCTGTCTCCAATAACTCAGCTGATGTTGACTGTTCCTCAAATTCCGGTGCCTTTCTGTGAATCGGAGCATACTCCACATTCTCAGGTGCCGGTTTATTATCAATGGGCTGTCCGAGAACGTTGAAAATACGTCCAAGCGTATTCTCACCTACCGGAACCTTGATCGCAGAACCGGTTGCTTGTGCTTCCATTCCTCTGACCAATCCATCCGTCGGTCCCATGGCAATACATCTGACTGTATCGTCACCTAAATGCTGCGATACTTCAACTACCAATAATCCGCCGTTTTTCGTCGTAATATTGATGGCTTCATTAATCTCCGGAAGATGTCCGTCCGAAAACTTAATGTCCAGTACTGCACCAACGATCTGGGTAATCTTACCTATGTTCTGATTTGGCATTATCGTTTACCACTCCTTTATTATTTTAGCTAATTGCCTCTGCTCCACCAATAATTTCTGTTAATTCCTGTGTGATGGAGCCTTGTCTTGCTCTATTATACATTAATGATAAATGGTCTATCATTTCTTCAGCATTGCTCGTTGCGGAATCCATTGCCTGCATTCTGGCACCATTTTCACTGGCCACTGCTTCTACAAGTGCACCATAGATCAGACTGGTAACATACTTCGGAATAATCAGATTCAATGCCTCTTCCTCTTCCGGTTCGTAGTTCATCGGTACCTTGACTTCTTCTGATTTCTGTCTGCCTTCCGGTGCTGTTGCTTCCATATCCACCGGCAACAGTTTCAGCAATGTCGGAATATGGCTTACGGTATTCTTAAAAGCCGTGTATGCCAGATAGATCTCTCCAACCTCTCCATCTGCAAAAGCCTGCAATACAGTCTGTCCAATCGTCGCTGCATCAGAATAGAGGGGCTCGTTGATTACCTCGGGATAATCCTCTTTGATTTCATAGCCATAACGTTTCAGGGCATCTCTTCCCTTTTTTCCGATTGCATATACTACTACATCATCCTTTGGCAGATCTCCTCTTGTGATCAGTTTCACCACATTGGAATTGTACCCACCTGCCAGACCACGGTTTGAGGTTATCACAATCACAGCCTTCTTCTTGGATGCTCCGGGAACTAAATACGGATGATCAATATTCCCTGATTTTCCAAGCATTGATGTAACTGTTTCGTACATACACTCAAAATAAGTCTTTGAACGCTCTGCTCTGGTCTTTGCACGCTGCAGCTTTACAGTAGAAACGAGCTTCATGGCTTTGGTAATCTGCTGAGTACTCTGTATACTGACCTTACGTCTTTTGATATCTCTCATTGAGGCCATGATATTTCCCTACCTTTACTTTTACGCTTCGTCATGAATCGTTCCTATTTCAAAAAATCAGCTTTAAATTCTGTGATAGCCTTCTTTAATGTCTCTGCAGTTTCGTCTGAGATCTCCTTTTTCGTTCTGATTGCTTCCGGAATCTCATTGTATTTTGTCTTAACAAATTCCAGGAATTTGTCCTCAAACGTTGTGATTTTGTCAGTCGGTACATCCAGCAGATATTTATTGGTTGCCACGAAAATGATGATTACCTGATACTCTACCGGCATTGGTTTGTACTGAGGCTGCTTTAATACTTCCTTAATACGCTCGCCCTGTGCCAGTTTCTCCTTTGTATCAGCATCCAGTTCGGAACCAAACTGTGCAAATGCTGCCAACTCACGGTACTGAGCCAATTCCACACGAATCGGAGCTGCGATCTTTTTCATAGCCTTGATCTGTGCTGCACCACCTACACGTGATACAGAAAGACCTGCATTAACAGCCGGTCTGAAGCCGGAGTTAAACATTTCTGTCTCCAGATAGATCTGTCCGTCTGTAATGGAAATTACATTCGTCGGAATGTAAGCTGATACATCGCCTGCCTGTGTTTCAATGATAGGAAGGGCTGTCAATGAGCCTCCACCATATTCCTCACTCATTCTGGCTGCTCTTTCAAGCAATCTGGAATGCAGATAGAATACATCTCCGGGATATGCCTCACGCCCTGGCGGACGTCTCAGAAGCAAGGAAAGTGTACGGTATGCCGTAGCATGCTTCGACAAATCGTCGTAGATGACCAATACATCCTCTCCGTTCTCCATCCATTCTTCACCGATCGCACACCCTGAATATGGTGCAATATACTGAAGAGGTGCCAATTCACTGGCTGTTGCTGCAACAACTGTTGTATATGCCATTGCTCCATACTCTTCCAAAGTCTTTACAATTGAAGCAACGGTAGAAGCCTTCTGACCAATTGCTACATAGATACATTTTACATTTTGTCCCTTTTGATTGATAATCGTGTCAATGGCAATCGCAGTTTTACCTGTCTGTCTGTCACCGATGATCAGCTCTCTCTGTCCTCTACCGATGGGTACCATAGAGTCAATCGCTTTGATACCTGTCTGCAACGGAGTATCAACGGATTTTCTCGTGATAACGCCGGAAGCAACCCTTTCGATCTGACGGAACCTATCTGTCTGAATAGGACCCTTACCATCGATGGGTTGACCAAGAGCATTTACAACACGTCCTAACATCACATCGCCTACCGGAACCTCAACAACCCTGCCGGTTGTCTTAACCATATCGCCTTCATTGATGTTCTTGTGATCACCTAGCAATACAGCACCTACATTATCCTCTTCGAGGTTAAGTACCATTCCGAACACTTCGCCGGGAAACTCCAGAAGCTCTCCCTGCATTGCGTTTTCCAAGCCATGTACACGTGCGATACCGTCAGCAACCTGAATGACCGTACCCACATCGGATACCTCAAGTTGGTCGGCATATCTCTTGATCTGATCCTTTATTACCGAACTAATTTCTTCTGGTCTTAAATTCATGGATCTTACGCACCTTTCTGCTTTCAGTTTAATTGAATCTTTAACAGATCCTTGGATAGTTCATATAACTTTGTACGAACACTGCTGTCTACTACTCTGTCACCGATACGAATTATAATTCCACCGATGATAGCAGTATCAACAATATAATTCATTTCCATCTCAACATACTTCGTCGTTTCGATCAGACGATTTCTGACATCAGCCTTCTGCTGATCACTCAATTCAATTGCCGTTGTTACATATGCAATACCGATGTGCTTGTATTCCTTCACACGTGCTATGTAATACTCTAACGTCGGTATCACTTGTGCATATCGGTCATTTGATATCATGATCTTGAGAAATCCGACCAATTCATCGGTCACTCTGCCCTTGAACACATGCTCCATGATCTCTTCTTTTTCTTCACGTACGATCTTAGGATGGTTCATTAATCTGGCGAAGTCAGTATTGCTTTTCAGAACCTCTTCAAGTGTCTGCACTTCTTCCATCAGGGTATCAACCATGTTTCGCTCGATCGCCAGTTCATACAATGCATCACCGTATGTCTTTGATATCAGCTTAGCCATGTCTGATCACCTACTTCTCTTAATGTTTCCTCCACCAAAGTGTTTTGAATCGTAGTATCAATAGACGCAGCAACGACCTTTCCGGCCATCAATGATGCTATTTCTATCATTTCCTTCTTCATATCATCTGCTGCCTTCTTACGTTCCAGCTCTGCTTCGGCATTTGCCTGCTTAATGATCCGTGCTGCCTCTTCCTTGGCATCCGCAACGATCTGTGCCTCATTGGCAAGAGCCTTCTTGCGTGCTGCTGACAGGATCTCCTCTGCCTCATGATCCACTGACTTCATTTTAGATTCATATTCAGCCTTAACAGCTAGAGCTTCCTTTTTATCAGCCTCTGCCGTATCAATATCATTCTGGATCTTTTCCTGTCTCTTTTTCAGTAAATCCCTAGCTGGATTAAACAACAGATAAGACATAACCAAAAACAGAACGAATACTGCAAGTGCAACCAAAATCGCATCATGCAACAGTTGAAAATCCAGATTGAACAATCGTTCCATTCCGGGTTCTGCCGACAATAATGCGGCATTCCATAATGTCTCCAAGATTTTGCCTCCTTTCGGTATAATTCTTTCACTCCTCAGAAGTTAAAATCCGAGATTGCTGAGCGGATGTACGAATAACAGGATCATACCGATCAACAGACCATACAGACCTGTTGTCTCTGCTACGGCCTGTCCTAAAAGCATCGTAGAAGTAATATCGGACTTTGCACCCGGATTTCTTCCTACAGCAGCTGCTGCATGACCTGCTGCAATACCCTGACCTACACCGGGGCCGATACCTGCGATCAATGCAAGACCTGCACCAATTGCGGAACATCCTAATATAAACTGTTCTCCTGAAATTTGATTCATGATAAATCCTCCTTAAAAGTCTTTGTATTTAATATTGTAATTCAATATAACCCTCTTAAAACCTTCATTGTCATTTAACCGAATGCATCATATTGATTGATGCATTCCTATGACTCTCCGATTGCATCTGTGATATATGTCATCGTCAGCATACAGAATACATATGTCTGAATCGCTCCGGAAAACACATCGAAATACAGATGCAGTGCTGCCGGAATACCAATCTTGACAAAGATCGGAAGTAATCCATAAAAAAGTGCCATCATTACCGTTCCTGAGAGAACATTTGCGAAAAGACGCAAGGATAATGAAATCGGAACCGCCACATCACCTATTACATTAATGGGAGCCCAGATCGGCCATGGATCACATAGACCCTTCAAGAATCCGCTCACCTTCTGGTACTTGATCTTATTAAAGAAGATCAGGCAAAATGTAATCAATCCCAATGGTAATGTTGTTCCATAATCAGCTGTTGGAGGTCTGAGTCCCAATAATCCGGACAGATTGCTGATTAAAATAAAGATAAAAATAGTTCCTACATAATTTGCAAACTTAGGGGCATTCTTCCCCATAACGTTAGTGATCATATGATCCAGCATCTCGACGACCATCTCGGCTATATTCTGGAATGTGCCGGGTGCCTTCATCTCCGAAACCGGTACATTTGCCGCTTTTCTAATAGATCGGTTTGCAAAAATACCGAACGTGATAATCAATAACAAAACGATCAGTATGCAGACATGACTTGTTGTTATCCATACGGTATGTCCAAAGAAGTTATAGGAAAACAGACCTTTGATCATAAAGTCAACATTTCCGCCTTCGGATAACAAAGCATAACATCTCATTGATTCACCTCCTTAATAATTTATGTGTCAACGGCTGTAGATAAGCCCCTGCCTTGAGGCCCATAATACCCGCTATACATGTCAGCGGATTGCCGATTTTAAAATAGAACACTGCAAGAACAGCCAAGACAGCAAGTAAGTAGCGAATCATTGCATAATAACGTTGTTTTCCCGGAGCTTTTTCTTCTCCGAGGCACAATACAATTCCTAACGTATATGCCATATGTACTGCCATAACAATCGCCGTTGCTGTTCCAATCCATAGACCTGTCGCATAGAGTACCTTCTCATGAAAAAAAATGAGCCCTATAACCTGTACCAGAATACCAAATGCAATAATCCCAAGTATTAATTCACCCAGTACACTGTCTTTTCCAAACAATTTATCTTTCATCCTTTGAACGGTTCTCCCTTCCGGAAGCAACTGCGTCATCTCTCTCAGAAGGCCTCTCATATATCTTCTTTGCGAAAATATAGACATTCCGAAACCCGGCCGCTGCACCTAAAAAGAACAGGATGATCGCAATAAATGTGGTATGACACAACCTGTCTAAAAAAATGCCTAAAAAAGTGCATAAAAAAATGGGGACGAGCATATTGATTCCGAATTGCGTAATCAGGGCAAGGGAATGATACACGGTGCGCTTATATTTCATTGCGTTTCCCCCTTTTATAGGACATTCGTAACTATTATATCATTTTTTGCGTTAATGTCAAAATATATCGCAAAAAAGATGTTAAGATTTAAGTTGATTTTCAGCGGCTCTTATAGACTTTTTTCGTAAATTTTGTTATGCTCAGTATAATCATTTCTGCATAGGAGGGTATCATGATCAGACCGCAGTTATTTCGTAAGCGTTTAATCCCGGAAGAATGTATCGAATTGAAGGATGATATCATTATCTATATGGATGAAAATATCATCGTAACCAAATGGCATGCCCTCAAACCAAAAAAAGACCTTCATCACGGACTCTCCTGTTACTTTCTAAAAGAGGGTTATAAGATCAGTAAGTTCTATACACAGGATAACAAATTACTATATTGGTATTGTGATATCGTGGATTATATTTATTCGGAAATTGATAACACTTATGTATTTACAGATTTGCTGGCAGACGTGATCATTTATCCGGATGGATTTGTGAAAGTAGTCGATCTAGACGAGTTTGTCGAAGCTCTGGATACAGACAAGTTGAGCATTGAAACATTAAAGCTTGCACTTGTACGACTGAACAATCTACTAGACCTGATTTATGCCGACAAATTTGAAAAACTTCAAAGCGAAATTGAAAGCAGAGAACTGTAGGTTAATTCGCGTCGAATAACTATTTTGCCCATAATTGTTGCTTGGAGTGTACTCATCTCACAGGATGTTCCCTAATAAAAAACATGATCTCCTATAATCTGTCCATTAATCTCCGGAATGACGGTTCTAAAATAGAGACAATTGCCTACAGGTGTGGAACCGTTCATTGCATCATCAGCAGCCGAATAACAGGAGGCATTCGCTCCCTGAGCCAGTCTTGCTGCGAGTCTTCCGCTTCCGACAGGAGAAAACTGTCTGTTTGCATAGATTACCCCAACCATTGTATTCGGATACGCAGCACTTCTCATTCTATTGATAACGACAGCACCTACCGCAACCTGTCCCTCGTATGGCTGATTTCCCGCCTCACAGTAAATCAGACATGCTAACAATTCACGATCAGTCGGTTCATACGTCAATTCCGAGACATCTCTCCATGCCATACTTGCCGCCTTTTTCGTCATCGCCTGCTCTTCTGCCAGCTGTTTCCTAAGTGCTGACAGATTAGCCTCTTGAGCCGCCAATTCTGCTTCTCTCGTAGCAATCTCCATTTCATATGCCGTTGCTTCTGCTTCTGCCGCAACGATTTGGCCATTTGTAGAAGCAATTTCACCGGAAGTCGAGTTGACCAGTTTCACAACCTTTCCCTTTTCATCCGCTACCTTCACCTGCAGAGCTTCCAACTCCTTCATCTCAACCTGCAGCTTTTCTTCCTTTTTCATAATGCTTTCTTTGAGAGCGATCAGGTTCTTTAGCATCTTCTGGTCGTATTCTTCCACTTTTTCCATGTACTCAGCTTTGTTGAGAAAATCCGCATAATCCGCAGCTGTAAACAACGCTTCCAGATAGGTAGTCTCACCCTTCTCGTACATGAACTTGATGCGGCGTTTCATCAGATCATACTGCGTTTCTTCCTGTTCCTTCGCATCCTTTAAGTCTGCTTGGGTAACTCGGATTTCTTCTTCTTTATTTGCCACCTCTATCTCCAGATTACTGAGGTTCTCACTGATCTCGGTCAGATCTGCGTTCAGTTTGTTCAGGTAGCCTTCCATCTGCTCCTTGGTCTCCTCGAGACCCTCTTTTTTTTCTTCTGTCTGTTCCTTCAGAGCTTCTGTCTGCTGCTTGGCTGCTTCTGTCTGTTGCTTGGCGGCTTCGGCATCTTTGATCTTCTCTGCAGTTGTTTTAGCATAAACGGTATACGAAAATAACCCCGTCTGATCAAACGGGAAAGAAACGATGCTCTCAACCAGAAAAACTGCTGCGAGCACCGACGCTATCCATTTGTGTATCCTTCTGCCCTTCACTACATAACACCTCATAACACGATACTACAATGTAATCTGAATCTCGCGGTTAGTCCGCTTATATTGAATATACCTGACACCCGCCGCATCCAGCATTTTTTTGGATGCGATCACTGCTGGAGTATCTGCATATTTGTCACAATCGTATACAATTGTTTTAATACCACTTTGAATGATTGCTTTTGCACACTCATTACAAGGGAACAGTGATACATATATCTTTGCTCCCTCCAGAGAACCTCCGCGATAATTTAAAATCGCATTCAGTTCGCTATGTGTTGAATAAAAATATTTGCTCTCTAAAGGTTCGCCCTCTCGGCACCAAGGAAACTCATCATCAGAACAACCATTGGGGAATCCGTTATAGCCCATAGACAATATCTTGTTGTCACTGCTGACAATGCAGGCCCCTACCTGCGTGCTTGGATCCTTGGAACGCATACCCGAGAGCATTGCCACTCCCATGAAATACTCGTCCCAGGAAATATAATCAGTACGCTTGTCACTCATGTGTTTAATCCTCCTGTTAGCCAAAATAGAGTTATTAGGTTTGTTACTCTTTGGTGAGCTATAATTTCACCCGGTTATTTGGTTCCGAATATACGGTCACCGGCATCACCGAGACCCGGCACGATATAACCATGTTCATTCAACCTCTCATCTAGTGCTCCGATGTATAAATCCACATCTGGATGAACCTCCTGCATCTTTTTGATTCCTTCGGGTGCTGCAATGATACACATAAAGTGTATATTTTTACAGCCTTTATCCTTAAGCATCTGTATGGCTGCCACAGAGGATCCGCCTGTAGCCAACATCGGATCAACAACAAACACTTCTCTTTCTGCACAATCAGCTGGAATCTTACAATAATACTCTACCGGATCCAGAGTCTTTGGATCTCTGTATAATCCGATATGTCCGACCTTTGCTGCTGGAATCATTGTCAGCATTCCATCCACCATACCAAGTCCAGCCCGCAGGATAGGAATGATCGCCATCTTCTTTCCCTTTAACTCCTTGACCTTTGTTCGGCAGATCGGAGTCTCGACCTCAACCTCAGCCAACTGTAGGTGTCTGGTTGCTTCATAGCAGATCAGCATAGCGATCTCACCAATCGTCTGTCTGAAATCCTTGGTTCCCGTATCCTTTCTTCTGATATAACCGATTTTGTGCTGGATCAGTGGATGATCCATAATAAAAGCTTCTCCCATTGTCTTGTCCTCCGTAATGTGATGATATTATTCAATTTTTCCAATTCTTCTGATATGCTTCTCTTCATTAGAGAACGGCGTTTCCAAAAACGTATCTACTACCTCCAGTGCTACATTACCACCAATGATACCACCGCCCAATGCAAGTACATTTGCATCGTTATGTGCACGAGTCAGCCTTGCACTTGTCGTATCCGTGCATAATGCACAGCGGATACCCGGTACCTTATTTGCTACGATGGAGATCCCGATTCCGGTCGTACATATAACAATCCCCTGTTCGCACTCACCCTTTGCCACTGCATTTGCCACAGCTTTCCCATATTCGGGATAATCTACCGAATCATAAGAGTTGCAGCCAAAATCCATATACTCGATTCCCTTCTCGTCCAGGTGATATTTGATCAGTTCCTTTAAATCAAATCCACCATGATCACATCCGATTGCTAACATAACCTGTCCTTCTTTCTAATCATATTTGATCATTTATATTGTTTATAAAATATTTAAACATTCACCATTCTGTGTCCTGCTGCCCTGATCAGGCGGTTCATGATTGCTTGTCCGATTCTTGGAGTATCGAATTCCTCCGAATAGATACGAGTCACTCCGGCTTCATCAAACTCCCGCAAAGCTGCATACAGGTGTGCAGCAATCGATTCCTCATCTGCTCTGGCACCGATATTGACTACCTTCTGAGCACGATAACTCGAACATGTCTCCTGTGTTGCTATGACTCCAACCGTTTCTCCCTGTGCCCTTTTTTCTTCTGTCTGTTGATTAATATAGGAAACGACCATCTCCGGATTTCCTTTGACAATTATCATTTCCCCAGCCGGAGCATAATGCTTGTATTTCATCCCCGGAGCCCGCGGATGTTCGTCCTGCCCGGTAACGCCCAATACTGCCTTGTCATAAGCTGTCTCTGTTTTCAGTACATCTTCTATCATTTCTTTTGTGATATATCCCGGTCTCAGGATCAATGGCATCTCTGCCGTCATATCCACAATCGTGGATTCCAGACCTATCTCTACAGCTCCGCCATCTATAATCATATCAATTCTACCATTCATATCTTCCTTGACATGATCAGCCAATGTCGGACTCGGTCTTCCTGACAGATTAGCACTTGGCGCAGCAATGTAGCCACCTGATGCCCGAATCAACGCAAGTGCTACTTTATGGCTGGGCATCCTGACTGCTACTGTATCCAATCCTCCGGTTGTCTCTCCCGGAACGATTTTTTTCTTATGAAATACCATGGTCAAAGGACCCGGCCAGAACCGGTTCGCAAGCATGACAGCTGCATCCGGAACAATTTCAACAATCGGATACAACGACTTGAGATCGGCAATATGGACAATCAGCGGATTATCGGAGGGTCTGCCTTTTGCCGCATAGATCTTCGCTGAGGATTGAGGATTCAGTGCATCCCCGCCAAGTCCATAAACAGTCTCAGTCGGGAAGGCCACCAAACCTCCCTTTTGTATGATCTCTCCGGCTCTTTGAATGGCCGTTTGATCGATATGCTGTTCATCCATTGTTGCTTCTACTGTAATCATAACCGTCCCTATTGGTATCATATGCATTCTTAAAATAAATGCCTGTATCACACCTTTCGATATTATACCACATCTTTAGTTTGAATAAAATACCCCAGTCTTAATTGTCAAGATACTCCAAAACTCCCTTGCAGATTGCCTTTGCAGCCTTCTCCTGATACTCCTCCTGTGTCAATAATTGTGCTTCCTCTCTGTTTGATAAAAAACCACATTCCACAATGACCGTAGGTCTTTTTGTATGTACAAGAAGATAGTAACTATCATTTGCTTTTGGTTTTCTTGTATTCTTTGGATCGAGGCCTTCAATCAGACATGACTGAAGTATCTCAGCAAGCTCTCTTCCTTCCTCAGAATGAGAATAGTAAAACACCTGTGCCCCTCTGACATACTCTTCGTGATAACTGTTTTGATGAATACTGACTGTAAAAACAGGTTCGGTGTTATCAATCAACTCGCATCGGCGTTTCATATCCTGACTTTTTTTATGATCTGCGTCTTCACTATACAACCCGACATCAGTCTCACGTGTCATGATCACCTCAATGCCTGCTGCTTCCATGTACTTCTTTAATTTGATTCCAATCGCAAGATTAATATCCTTTTCCAACGCCTGATTAATTCCGACCTTGCCGGGATCAGTTCCTCCATGTCCAACATCTACCACAATTTTCTTCTTAGTCGATTCCATTCCCTGTTGCTCGGGCTGTGCAATCACATTTTGTTCCGGAGCCTCCTGTTGTTTCATAACATCGATTGCAGTTTTCTTAGAAAGGATCAATACGGCCGCAATCAATACTATCGTCATAATAATTTCGATCCACTTAGCCTTTTTCAATGATTTTCTCTCTGCACTTTTTATCATCATATGAATGAAACAACTTAATTAGCATAAAAAATACGACTGAACAGGATATTTATTCTGTCCAGTCGCACTATATATTGATAAAACTTACGGAACCAGATACTGTGAAATGATACTCCAGACTCCCTTGTCCTCCAGTCCCAGTTTCCAGCCAGCCACACCGGCTATATGATAACTCTGAATCGCCTGCATTTTGGCTGTTATAGAATCCAGATCTTCCAGCCACACCTTATAGGTAGAACCGTCACGTTCATATTGGGCATAATTCTGCATCGTCACCTCATCCCACTGTGCCGTCACACCGGCTTTGTCAACAGCATCCTTTGCTCCCTGCATGGACATATTCTCGCTCGACAGTTTATAAGGTATATACTCCGTACTTGCCGGATCCTCCATTGCGGCTTCCGCTTCTGTTTTAGGCGTTTCAATCCAAATACGTGTGTAAAACGGCAGTGCGTTGATGATCTTCTCTGCCGGAACCACTGCTAGTGTCTGCTCAATTCCGTCCGTCACAAATCCAAGTGATGCAACCGATCCACTCTCAGTCGAACCACTGTAATGCTCATCATATCCCATTATGATTACATAATCTACAACTCTGCCCTGTTCCTCACGATTGTAATGACTGGTATACTCTCTTGGTACGTAATTATCAACTGACAACACAATCTGGTGACTCCGACACTGAATGGATAATTCTCTTAAAAACTGTACATAATGTGGACCTGCTTCTGCTGAAATCTTTTCAAAATCAATATTAAGACCATCCAGATCATACTCTTCTGCAGCAGATATCAGTCCTTCGATCAGCTTCGCACGTTTCTCTGAATAAGAGAAAATCTCATATGTATCAACAGAATTGGTAAAGTCATCTACCAACGCCCACACTTCCATTCCCATAGCATGAACCCTGTCTACATAACCGCGGTCAGCCAGTGTATCAAAATTCCCTTCATTGTCCTTCAAAAAGAACCATGTCGGTGATATGGTTGTAATACCACTGGTACCCTCTAACATCTCTTCCAACTTGTTATTTGCATCCGGATTCGTCACCTGATGCCATACAAGGTTGATCGGGTAATCCTTGTGAATGCTCTGATATACCTCCTCAACTGCTGTTGTCACAGGTGTCTCGGCTTCTTCGCGGAAATTATCCAGACGTTTGTTCTCGATATACCCGATATATCCATCTGTAGTCTTAACCTCACACCATTCTTCCATCTTATTCAAGATGATGACCGTATCGCCCTTTGCAACATCGGCTAAAATCGGGCTTTTTACCCCACCCAACGTCCTGATATGATCCTTTTTTGTAATATCTGCGATCTGATTGGTATTCCATTCCATATCAAAATCCATATGATAGGGTTCACCTTCATATAAATGATAGGAAAAGTTTGCATACTGTTGCAAGTAGTCCAAAGCCAGATAAATCTGATCACCATCGCGATGAGCAATGACATACCCCAGATCAGTGGGTACATCGCCAGTCATATACTGTGTACTTTCCATCGGGATACTGATGATATCAGTCGCCGTCGTATAGAGTATTTGATCAGCATGTTCATCATAATAGAAACGATCAAAAATCAATTCTTCTACCGTATCATAATCAAAGTAACACCTACCGTCATAAAGCTTTGCCTTACGTTCTGTCAACTCATCATTTGAGATGACTGCTACATCATCCGTTCCTGTTATGGAGAAATACTCAAATTGATCTGCCCGTTCTGTCGAATATGCGAACTGTTGAAGCAGACCTGTGGACCAGCTTACGACCACCACGATTGCGATCAATGCCAATGCGACACAGATCGGAATCAGTTTCTGCAGCATACGTCTGCGTCTGCGTTTCTTCTTTTTATTTGAGGGTTTTCTTCTCTTTATCTGTTGTGGTTCCATCATATGATCATCCAAGATAATTGCCTCCCAGTATATTACAATCGTTGATTACTTTTCACACTACGGTATTGTATTATAACAAATATTTTAATTTACGTCATTATAAAATTCGAAATTTGTCACATTTGACACCCACCAGCCCGGCTGACCTGCAGCCATACATTC
>CAZVYQ010000020.1:0-35214 GCA_964631375.1 uncultured Lachnospiraceae bacterium
CCCATGCTGCATCAAAACTGAGACCGACTACCTTCTGGTCGGTCTCTACGCAGTATATCGGAAGTTCACGACCATCTACCTGATTGCTGACAGTCACTGACGGGGGAAGTAGTTTGGATGCACCCATTACAGCCAGCAGACCGCAGACCAATATCAATGCAACCTTACATTTATCATGACGTGTCCATACCTGTTCCGTTTCCTGTGTCTTAGAATCCACCTGTCTCTGATTATTCTGTTCCATATGTGCAAAAACCCCTGTCTGCATCATTTACCTCATTATATGATACAGACAGGGATTTCAGACATTGAGATCCACTATTTCAGATTGGGACAACGGATGACCGGCTGGATCTGGATGCCATCCAGGGCAAGCTTGATCGTTGATGCAATCATATCGGTCGCCGAGATCATTGATTTCGGTTTTCCGCTGCTGTTGTCCTGCCCAAAGGGAACAAAATAGATGCCTTTGGAATTCAACAGTGTACCGATATTTTTTAGATTCAGCCCCAGAGCATCATTTGTGGATACTGCGATTACAAGCGGCTTATTGTTGCGAATATGGGCTTTGGCTGCCATGAGTACCGGTGTATCTGTAATTCCATTGCTGAGTTTCGCAAGTGTATTTCCCGAGCATGGAGCGATCAGTAGAATATCCACGAGTCCTTTCGGGCCGAGCGGTTCTGCATCTTCAATTGTTTTGACTGCCGTATTCTGCGTGATTTTTTCAATCTCCTGAACGAATTCTCCCGCATTTCCAAATCGTGTATTAATCGATGCTGCATTGAAAGAAAAAATTGGGAGCACATTTGCTCCCTTTTCTACCAGATTTATGATCTCAGCTTTTATTTTATCGAATGTGCAAAAAGAACCGGTGATGGCAACTCCGATATTAATTCCGTCTAATTGCATATTACGGACTCTCCTTTACCTATTCAGGAGAAGGAAAAAGCATGTGACGTACGGCTCGTAACAGGATCTGTGCAGATGTCCTGGCTGCATATCTTCCGGGAATACCCAATGACAGTTTTGCATGAATTCCAAGATGTTTACATGCCGCAAAATCTGTTCCTCCCGGTTTTGATGCAATATCTATAATGAATGTGTCTGAATTCAACAATCCCAATACTTCCCGTGTGATCACAGGGGCAGGAATGGTGTTAAACAGATAATCTGCTTCACGAATCGAGTTCATTTCCTGCAGATTCTTATTTTTCAGCGTGGAAAGCCGAATGGTCTCATATCCTTTATTTCTTGCCTCCTGCAGTTGTGTCTCATTTCTGGCGGCTATCGTTACATAGGCCTTCATTCCGTTTAGGCGTTCTGCCAATGCCTTTGCACATCTGCCGTACCCAAATACGATACAATGGCTCTGACACAGATTTCTGTCACTTTCACAAATGACTTCGGCAATGGTTCCTTCTGCGGTTGCCACAGCATTTTCAAGTGCCACCTGTTCTGACTTCATAAAATCAAAGCATTCTGCACCGGACTCTCCTGCAGTCCACAGAACCTGTTCCGGAATATACCCTCCTGCGATGATTTGATCTTGTCTGATCAACGTGCAGAATGTGTCCAGACCGCCCGCACAGATTGATGAATCCATTAGTCCCTCGTTATTTGCTGCATAAATACAGCTTCCATCTCTGGAAAAGGGTATGGGACCTATGACAAGATCTGTATACTCCATAAAATCTGACAGGCTCTTTGCAAGTGTGATATGAGATGGACGTTCTGTCCCTGCAAGCTGGGCGGCAGCTTCGACAGCATAAAGCATGACATCAATGCCTTCCTCCTGCAGCAGTTTTGCTATATAGTATTGTCTCCTGTCTCCACCGAGTACTCCAATCCTTCTGTTTGGCGACACGACTCTTTCCTCCTTCTGGATTCTATATACTATCATATGATAAAAGAATAGGAGCGGTTCCATTTGGCCCGCTCCCATAGTCCATATCATCTATTAAGATCAGTCTATTTTAGGCAGTCCGTCAAAACCAACCTGAAGTTCTGCATCTGTCGGTACATAATCTGACATTTCACCATTGTGGAACTTTTCATAAGCTACCATATCGAAATATCCTGTACCGGTCAAACCAAAGAGAATGGTCTTTTCTTCTCCTGTTTCTTTGCATTTGAGTGCTTCATCAATAGCTGCTTTGATGGCATGTGAACTCTCCGGTGCCGGAAGGATTCCTTCTACTCTTGCAAATTGCTCTGCCGCTTTAAATACCTCTGTCTGTTCTACACTTCTTGCTTCCATCAGACCATCATCATAGAGCTGTGACAGGATAGAACTCATTCCATGATAACGCAGACCTCCTGCATGATTTGCCGACGGTATGAAGCCACTTCCTAATGTGTACATTTTTGAGAGAGGGCATACCATTCCGGTATCGCAGAAATCATATGCAAATTTGCCTCTGGTCAAGCTCGGGCAGGATGCCGGTTCAATCGCTATAAAACGATAATCAGCCTCTCCTCTGAGTTTTTCGCCCATAAATGGAGAAATCAAGCCACCGAGATTGGAGCCACCGCCCGCACAACCAATGATGATATCCGGCTTAATGCCGTATTTATCCATTGCAATCTTGGACTCCAGTCCAATGATAGACTGATGTAACAATACCTGTGACAGTACAGAACCTAACACGTATCTGTAGCCTTCTGTTCCCACTGCAACCTCTACTGCTTCTGATATTGCACATCCGAGTGAACCTGTTGTACCCGGATGAGCTGCCAGTATTCTCTTGCCGACCTCTGTTGTTGTAGAGGGTGACGGTGTTACACTGGCTCCATAGGTACGCATAACTTCACGTCTAAAGGGCTTCTGCTCATAAGATACCTTGACCATATATACTTTGCAGTCCAGATCAAAGTAGGAACATGCCATAGAAAGTGCTGTACCCCACTGTCCTGCTCCTGTCTCTGTAGTGACACCTTTCAAGCCCTGCTTCTTTGCATAATAAGCCTGAGCAATCGCAGAATTCAGTTTGTGGCTGCCACTCGTATTATTGCCTTCAAATTTGTAGTAGATCTTTGCAGGTGTCTGCAGCTTCTCCTCCAGACAATATGCTCTGACAAGTGGTGAGGGTCTGTACATCTTGTAGAAATCACGTATCTCCTGTGGAATGTCAATATAAGCATTGGTATCATCCAGTTCCTGCTTTACCAGCTCATCACAGAAAACAGGCTGAAGATCCTCAAATGTCATCGGCTGGTGTGTCGCCGGATTAAGCAATGGAGCCGGTTTATTTTTCATATCAGCTCTGACATTATACCACTGTTTTGGCATCTCACTTTCTTCCAGATAGATTTTGTAAGGGATTTTTGTTGTTTCTTTCATTTTCTTCTGCTCCTTTCGCAATGTGGAGGGACTGAGATGCTTGACATTTTAGTATACAAAAAAAGCTCTTGTCCCATGTATTAGTTGATACTGGGACAAGAGCTGTTGATTACTCCTGCGGTGCCACCCGGCTTGATGCAGCAACACTATATTGTTACATCCTCTCATGCATACTGACATATGCTGACGTTGTTAACGGAGTACCTGCTCCGGCTCGCCTACTGACGCCTGATCTGCTTTCGGTTCGCCCTCAGAAGCCCATTCATCCTTTCCTTTCCTACCGCAATCCCACCGCCTGCGGCTCTCTGTAAAGAAGGTGCTAAAGATTACTCTTTCTTCTTCAACGGTTTTTCATTGAAGTCAATGTAGCACAAACTGCTTTGTATTGTCAATAGTAAATTTATTTCTCCTCAGACATTACACGAATCAGACGAAATACCTGCTCTGCCGTCATCATGATATTTGTCCTTGCAATATCACGATCCATGGCCTCCTCAATGGTCATTGGCTGACGCAGAATCGGAAAATAAGCATCCATTCCGGCTTCATTACATTTCACTGCATCCTCTGTTGCTGCTCCGCAAAATGCGATGACCCTTTTTCCATATTGTTTTGCCAGCTTTGCAACACCAACCGGAGCTTTTCCCATAGCTGTCTGTGCATCAAGTCTTCCCTCTCCTGTTATGATGAAATCTGTCTCTCTGATTTCTTTTTCCAGGTCTATCGTATCCAGAATGATTGAAATGCCCGGCTCCAATTTACCTCGCAGAAACGTAACAAATGCATAGCCGAGGCCTCCTGCCGCTCCACTTCCCGGTATGTTTACATTATCAAGCTTCAACCGTCTCTTGATCACGTCGGCATAATTTCTGAGTCCTGCATCCAGCTGTTCCACCATCTGTGGTGTTGCACCCTTTTGAGGTCCATATACATACGCTGCCCCCATCGGTCCACACAATGGATTCTCCACGTCACATGCGATACGGAAAGTACATTCCTTAAGTTCCGGTACCAGTCCTGATGCATCGACGTCCGCAACACGCAACATATCCAGGCCATAAGGTCCCAGACTACCCCCGTCTTCATTATAGAACTTCACTCCCATTGCTTCGAGCATGCCCATTCCGCCATCATTTGTAGCACTGCCTCCGATTCCGATGATGAAATCTCTGCAGCCGCGTCTGACAGCATCCAGAATCATCTCGCCAACACCATATGTTGTTGTATTTTTGGGATTACGTTTTTGCTCAGCTACCATGGTAATCCCGGCAGCTGCCGCCATTTCCATTACAGCCAGTTTCTTGCTTTCGATCATGCCATAAACCGCATCTGTCTTTTCTCCGAGTGCATCTGTGACATTCACGGTGATCAGTTTTCCGCCCATACCGGAAACCAATGCTTCAACCGTTCCTTCTCCGCCGTCTGCCAGTGGTTTCACAGTTACATCTGCATCCTGATAAACCCGTTTGATGCCCTGTTCAATCGCAGCTCCTGCCTCCAATGATGACAGACTTCCCTTCAGCGAATCAATCGCGACCAATATCTTCATAAATTACCTCACTATTTTAACATTATCATTACCTTACTCTTAATATACTATCTGATTTTGCCGATATATACAAGGTGAAAGATTGTCTTATTTTTCGTACATTTATGACCAAAAGACATTCTCTAACAGTATCTGTCTCCCCATGGATGGTGGAGATCAACTATGATTTCATGCGCGAGAAAGGATGTGAGCAGCATGATTATTAATTCGAGTAATGTTTCCATGAACTCGTCTCGTAACTATTCCAAAAAAACCTCCTCAACAGTCAGTGTCACCCAAGGACTTATTTCCGGCACGCGCCTTCGCGGGAAAGGCAGTCTGACCGGTTCTGTCATTCAAAATCGAAGTGGCGTAACCATGACTATTTCCGAAGAATCCAAACAAGTAATGGCAAAGCTCAGACAACTGAAGCAAGATGAACAGAAACAAAATCGTTTCCGTTCTGCTCGTGAAACAAATGCCATTGGGAAAAACGGAATGCCAGTTGAAAAGTCCGAGGATGAAGTTACCGTCGAGACATTAAAGCAGATCCTTGATACTCTGAGTAGGATCAGAGATTCCTTTACAAAAGGAAGAATGCCAATCACCAGAAAAGAATTTGATATGTACGATTACTCCAAGAGAATGTCAAAGGAGTTCAGTTCCATGTTATCTTCTTACAATGGTGGATTTATGAATCAGGCTGTGTCTGCCAGCAGTGCATTTGCACAAAACTCACAAACCAACCTGACAGATCTGCGTGGCACAAATGGGATCTGGGTCAAACAGACGGTAGCCTCCAGTTTTATGTCTGAGGAGGAAGCCACTGCATTTACAAGTGTCGGCAGTGTAAAAACGGCTGACGGACGTTCGATTGACTTTGGTATCACAATGGAGATGTCCAGAAGTTTCATGGAACAGAATGAGTATCTGAAGGAGGAAACAGGATTTATTTTTACCGATCCCCTTGTAATCAATCTGGATCATAATGCTGCTTCTGTCAGTGATCAGAAGTTCCTGTTTGACATTGATGCGGACGGTAAAAAAGATAATATATCATTTGTAAATGAAGGAAGTGGTTTCCTGGCTCTGGATAAAAACGGAGACGGTAAGATTAATGACGGAAACGAACTATTCGGGACAAAGTCAGGAGATGGTTTTCAGGATCTGGCTGCCTATGATCAGGACAGAAACGGCTGGATCGATGAGGCAGATGATGTCTTTCATAAATTGAAGATCTGGACGAAGGATGCTGACGGTAATGATCGTTTGGTCGATCTGAAGGAAGCCGGAGTCGGTGCCATGTTTTTAGGGAAGGTTGGTACACAATTTTCACTGAACAATCAGGAAACCAATGAGACAAACGCAATGATTCGGTCTACAGGGGTTTATCTGAAGGAGAATGGAGAGGCCGGGATCTTACAGCATGTGGATTTGGCGGTGTAGGAATAAGGACTGGGAGGGTTTCGCGAGACGATGATCCTCTCGACGCGTCGTCCTCCTCAAACCGAGGACAAAATACTCAGGAGATGAGCTCCTGAGTATTTTTGGTTTTCGGACTCCTTAGGCTTAACCTCGAGGATCATCGTCTCACGAAACCTTTATTAGCTTAATTCTCTGTTTGTTATAGAAGTTGGTATATTTTAGTTGACTTGAGGGAAGAATGAGAGTATGATTAATTTAATAATAGGAATTGTTACTGTTTTTTATTGAGAGAAGGAGGGCTTATGAATACAAATGTGTTGAGGAATATGTCTTATGGAGTTTATGTGATTTCTACGACTGACGGGAGCAGACCTACGGGATGTGTAGCTAATAGTGTGATGCAGATCACTTCGTCACCTGTTACGGTTGCTCTTAGTATGAATCATGATAATTTTACAAATGAATGTATCAGAAAAACAGGAAAATTTGCTGTTTCGATTTTATCGGTTGACAGTGATCCTTCGCTCATAGGTACCTTTGGATTCCAGTCAGGCAGAGAAGTCGATAAGTTTTCAGGTATTCGCTATGAAATGAAGGAGGGTATTCCGATCATTCCAGATTCCTGTGGCTATATGGTATTTCAGGTGATCGGGGAGACTGAAACCTCATCTCATACGATCTTTTTAGGAGAACTCATAGACGGTGATGTATTTGGCAGCTCCGAGGCTATGACCTATGCGTACTATCACAAAGTGATCAAGGGAAAGAGTCCTAAAAATGCACCTACCTACATCCCGGATGAAGATCATCCTACTGCTGAAGTAAAAACTGTCTGGAAATGTACAATCTGTGGTTACGAATATGACGGAGAGATTCCTTTTGAAGATCTTCCGGAGGATTATAAATGTCCAGTCTGTGGTCAGCCAAAGTCTGTATTTACGAAAACAACAAAATAAAAGGACTATTTAATTATTTAATCTTGTTTTAATAATTTTAAATTAGTCGACTCCATAAAAAGGAGTGTCCCATTGATACCTCTCCATCACTACATGATCATTCTCGAATTCCACGCCGTCTTCCTCCAGGAGACGGCGTTGTACATTTTCTCCACCAAAAGCAAAGGCAGGAGAGACTCTCCCATCCTTTGTCACAACCCGATAACATGGAATTTCTTCTTCATTTGGATTGGCATGAAGTGCATATCCGACCACTCTTGACCAATGTCTGTTTCCTGCCAGAGCTGCCACCTGTCCATAGGTTGCCACCTGTCCCTTAGGGATCTTCTTAACTACCTCATAGATTTTATCAAATGTATTCATTCTATCCTATGACTCCTTCTGCAATTTAATATTTGTTAATATATCATTTAACTTTTCTGCAACTCCATCAAAATCCATGTGTTTTACATAGTAAGTCTCCAACTCATCATGTGCTTTCTTGGCTGACTTCATCTGATGAATGGCATACTCAATCAGCTCATCATAATTACGATCCTGCAAAGTATACTCATACAAACTGCCTGTTGAACGATAGGATTCACATAGATATGCGGAAGCTTTCAAGGAATCGTCGCCGGTAAATAACAGTTGATCTTTTTTACAATATAAATGCTGTAGTAGTGTCGGTCTCAGAGGATCGTGAAGAGTCGTTACGTGCTTTCCGTGTTTCAACAGCTGTACACGCAGTTCACGAAGAATGAGATCCATCTTTTGTTCATTGTGCTCCTGTATCAACACAACGCGATTACAAGGCAAACTGTCAATCAGATTGATATATCCAAGATGGGTATATGCCGAACAGAGCAATTCTCGTTCTGTTCCAATCATCTGTTCCTCTATTGCACATGGTTTCTCGAGGTAAATATGCTGTTTCAGCAAATCCTCCACATAACCGGATATAAGAATCTTCTCCCTGATCAACGATAAATCCTCTGAAACATTCTCTGCAACCGACTTTAAAATTGCTGCAGATTTGAGATAATGATAGCAATTATGATAACACCTGCCGATGTGAGCATTGATTCTCGCAAGTTCCGGCGTATAAGGAGCCATTGCCTGTTCATCCAGATAATCTCCCAGACTGATCAGGGTATCTCTGGCTCCGGGAAGTACAGGATCATATGAATGGGGTGCCGTGGCATCCATGATGCCTACGCCAAGGGCGGGAATCGTGACTGCATCCAGACTTTCCGGATCTCCGGAGCAATAAAAATATTCTACATCATAACCCTCCTGCTCCATCTGAGAACCAATCACCTTCATAAAACTGCTCTTTCCGACACCCGGACCTCCTTTGATATAGTACATTCTTTTTCGCTTTTCCTCAGGTAGCACAAACGGGAAGAAGCTCACAAACCCATCCGCTGTGTTTCCTCCCGCAAAGTATTTTGTTATCTGACTCATTGATTATCCCCTTTATGCTGTTTTGAGTAAAATCCATTGCACAAAAGACTCATCTACTCATTCTATTGCTTATTTTATGCATAATAGGATAGTACTATTCTAAAATGCCACCTATTTCACCGGCTTCTGCTTTTTTTTACCTGTGAAATCCTGAGTTACCACCTTGAAGACACAAACAGTATCTGCCTGCTTCTCCTTAAAAATAAATTCCTGATTTACCTGATGACGCATCAGGAGTGTCAATGCCTGACATTTCTCCTCTATGTTTTCCACAAACTCTACCTGACCAAATCCGATCACACTTGCATACTCATATCCGGAATTACACGGATTTTCTACAAAGATCAGTTTACCCTCCTGCATCATTTCAAAACATACATGGTTATCCTTTCTTAAAATCTCGAGCTTTCGCCCTTCCTTTGCACTGTGAAAATATAATGTCAGAACACCATCCTCCAAAAGATAACCAAAGTTCAGTGGAACCAGATAGGGCAATCCATCATCTACCATTGCCAACTGGCATACTTTACAACCGCTGATGATAGAATCAATCTCCTGTATTTCAGTTACTTCTCTGTCTTTTCTTCTCATATGTCCTCATCCCTTCGTTCTCAATGCTTTGATAATATCTCTATAACTGATATTCAACTGTACATGACGGCTTTAAAGAATCTAACGCCATTAATTTATTTAATAACGCCCGTTTTGATTCGCTATCAGCTGAGTTTAAACGTTTATGATATATCATAACTGTGTAGGTACGACTATCATCTGCCTCAATCACCTTGGTCATATTCACACCACAGTTGTTGTAGTCGTTCTCAGCCAATACTCTTTTGATCCCGGTTAGGTACTCTGTCTCCATAATCTCATAGGATTCTACTGAAGGTACCTGCTGTCTGCGTTCCATGCCTGATACTGTTCTTGCGGTAAACCCCATGATGACAGCCAAACATATCACTACTATACATAACTTCCATACTTTTCGATTCATCCTGATCCCTCCGTGTGATAATCAATCAATAACATGTTCCATGTGTTCCTTGTTCCATGTTTGTATTATTACACGTATGGTGTCCGATAAAATGTACTACCTTATATTTACTTATTGAGGCATTAATTGGTTGTTATTTAAAATGAACCTCTTTTCCGTCCTGAGCAACCGCTATGTAAGTTTTTCCTGTATTGAACTGCACAATCTGCCCGTTGTCATCATAATATACAGTCGAGGTATAATCCCCTGTCTTTTTCCATGTGATGTGAATACATTTTCCCTTCGTAAAGTAATAACCATCCTGAGTTGCATCCACAACATCAAATCCGAGATATCCCTTTTTATCCAACTGTCTCCAATTTGTATTTTGTACAATGACATTTGCAAATGCGATCTGCTTTCCGGTAATGGCATCTGTCTGTGCCTTTCCATGGATATCCTTATAATACAGTCCATCTGATTCATGATAGGTCAAAGCACTCTTGGTATAGGAAAATACGTCTGATAGATCAATATTTGTTGCCGGTTTGGCCTTGCTTCCATAGCCTGACAGATCATTTGTACCGGAAGCAAAATTGTAATGCTTGGAATGATAATACCCACTTCTCAGACTCGTCTGATATCCTAGCTGCATACATGCCTTTTCAATTCCCGAAGCAGATATATAAGCATTGTGTGGTGCAACCCTATCTGTTGTACGGAAGAAGAATCCTGCACCGGGTGCTTTTCCACCGGTTCCATATTCGTAGGTTCCGGATAGATTATTCATATCAGCTGCATCAATCGTTCCTTTCATATAGCCGACTCCACCAAAATGAATCAGGATCGGGTCCCATTCCTTTGCCAGAGGGATATAATACAGACGACAGCTTCTGAGATTTCCGATCCGTGACAATCCTGACCAATCCGGAATGATTGCCATCTGTCTGGAGATACCGCCCTCCTCCATGATTTCGTAGAGAATATCTGCTTTGCCGATCCCGTATGATGGTTGTGCCGCCTGATCTGTCGGCATCATAACTGCAATCGGACGTAAGTTTGCTGCTGCACTACCGATGGGTTCATTTGTGTATACACTCCGCGTCTGCGTTTCTGAATACACACCTGTCGCCTGCTTTGCAGTAGGAGCCGTAGTTGTCACTCCTGTATCTGCTACTGCAGAATAATGATTGAGATATCTGCCATAATAGTTTGCTGGACTATAACTGTATTTTCCCACCGGTGCAGGCTTTCCACTTCCCAACGATGTATATGCCGTTGATTTCATTTTTTGAGAAAGAACCTGTGCATCGATCATGGCAGCATAAGCATTGACATCAAATGCTGCATTACCTCTGCGTCCCTCTGTTATACCGTGCTCAACAAAATGACGTAGCAATTTAGACGGATCATTTCCGATGGAGATCTGAAGATCCGGATTATTGGTATAGTAATAATTTGCATCAAATACGGAGGAATAGTCTCTCCCATTGTAGGTGGTAGCTGTTACGGTTGCCTCCGGTCGATTGAGTAGATAGGGATTGTTCAGACAATCAACAAGCGTTTCATAAAAAGAATCTCCGGTTCCTCCTTTTTTTCCGAGATATTCGTCTGCATAGGCTGATAACGCTTGATAGTCCATCATATAGCCATTATCCAGCAACATTTCCAGATTACGATAAGCATTCTTTGCAAGATTGATGGAGATGGTAGTGCTTCCCAGCTCATTTTTGTCGGCAAAGTTCCAATAGTAGCTTTCTACCTCAGTCAGATATACGGGAGACCAGGTCTCACCATCACTTTTTCCTAGCATACTCTGCATCTCGGCCATAGTGGTAAATGTTGCATTTCTGACCGCTGCCTGTACAAGCTGTACATCATTCACCAGACCAAACCCTATCATCAGCATTGCTGTGAATACTGTCAAACATAGTTTTCCTATTCTGTGCATTTCTTGATCTCCTCTGCTTTCCTGTATCAAACCAACTCGGTATAATACTCTTTATACTACTGTTGATGAACAATTTCAATCCTCTGTGTCTGTCTCCTCATAAATCGAGTAATCACGTTCCATCATCATCTCAAAGAGCTCCTGCTTTAATTCCTGTCTGTCCATATGATCTAACAGCAATCTTCTGATCTTGCTCTTACTAAGACGACTGTAGCCACGTAGTTTATGACGTTTCATGATGTCGATCAATTCCACACGCCATAGGAATTTTAGCTGGTTCTGCAAACGTACCTTGGGACTGAGCGTGGCTTCTCGATGTCGCGTGATTTTCAGTTTTCCGCCCGCTTCTGTTATACAGTAGATACCCCAGAATTCCGGTAAGATTTCTGTTGCATGATCGATAAACTTCGCTCCTGTAACCAAATAATTATAATCACAAAAACGGCTGTAATCTCTGATCTGATGTTCCAGACGCTCCAAAGAATCTCTGTCGCTTTTGATCTCAAATCCAATGATGCCTTGATCGGGTGCAAACATCACTGCATCTGCCCTGCATTTTCTGCATAGGACAAATTCCTCCATGATCCTCATCCGCTCTCCTGACATTTCGAACATTTCAAATAATACCGGCCGCATATCACGATCCAGCAGTCTGGGATGTCTCTTATGCGTATCCCTACAGGTTGCCCAATAGACCTCAACTGTTTTACCTGTCTTATCCGTAAAGGTGCGTTCCAGTGTTCCTCCACAGTTTAGGATGGTTTTTTTGGAACCGACGTTATCACTATAACACGCTATCATTGCCTGCTCAATTCCCAAAATGGCACAATAGGCCAATGCCTGCTCCAATAACTTAGTCGCATATCCCTTGCGGCGTTCGGTCGGACGCACTCCATAACCAATGTGTCCACCCTTATCCTGCAAGAACTGATTGAGTGTATGCCTGATATCTACCATCCCCACAATTCTCCGGTCACTCTCACGGACAGCAAAGAATGTAGAGGATACCACCCAGTCCTTCTGTACAGTTTTCTCATCTGCGTTTCTTCGCAGCTGTTCCAGCCACTCCACATAAGATGGTGCCTGATGCAGCAATGAACTACCGTGCAGATAATCCTCACCATAGCTTTTATGTTCTTCAATATAATCTCTTGCATCCTGCTCGGATATCTCGCTTGGTGCAACTAAGATAATGTCATTCATATTTATATCATCTCATACTTTCACTGCATTTCATTCTTTTGTACATGTTTCATTATAGCACCTATTTTAATAACAGCAATGATTCAGGTCTGATCTGCAGCATCGTTACTGTTTCTATTGTTTCACGGGATGGAATACAATCTTTGCTGACCTTCCACCACATTCTGTTTGATTCCTCAGCCGCCTCATCAACTGTAAACATAATATTCCATTCAAATGGGGCTTCAGTGATTTCCTGAACATGAATATTCATGATATACTCAGATCCCCTCTCTGTGAACTTCTCAGGGCAAACCACCTTAAAATCATGTGCTCTGATCCCCACATAATGATACCCCGCATCTGTTGTCGGAATCGGCAGATTCCACTTTTGGGCGTACCGTGTTCCATCTTGCTTTTCTATAATTGGTGAGATATTTTTACATCCTGTCAAACGTGCACCTGCATATGTTTCAGGACTCTGAAACAGCTTTTTGGTGTTCCCATGCTGTAGACCTCTTCCATTCTCCATAATCAAAAGGGTATCACTTAGCTTATAGACCTCATCCCGACTATGTGTGACCAGTATGCACACACCACCGAATTCCTTCATGACCTTATTGAGTTCTGCCTGCAGTTCCTCCTTCAGATAAGAGTCTAATGCAGAAAAAGGTTCATCCAACAACAGTACTTCCGGTTCACTCATCAACATCCTGGCCATCGCTGTACGCTGTTGCTCGCCACCAGATAGATTTTTAGGATATGTATGCTCATGTCCGTTCAGATGAAATCTTCTGATAACCCTGTCTACCTGTTGTGCGATCTCCTTCTGATCAGAATGAGGATATCGAATCTGTCGTCCTACTGCAATATTTTCTGCCACCGTCATGTTAGGAAACAGGGCATAATTCTGAAATAAATAACCGATCCGACGCTCTTGTGGCCTGCAATTGATCCCACGGTCAGAATCAAATAACACCCTATCATTTAATATAATAATTCCTTCATCCGGACGTTCAATTCCTGCAATACATTTTAGTGTCATACTCTTGCCTGACCCTGATGCACCCAATATCCCCATACATCCCGCTTCTGCAGAAAAATCTACATCCAATATGAAGTTTTTTAGTTTCTTTTTAAATTTTGCTGATAAGACCATGATTAAACAATACCCCCATCTGTTACTCAAACTGGCTGTGATACATTTGTGCATAGAATCCGTTCTTGGCAAGCAGTACTGCATGGTTTCCCTGTTCGATAATCTTACCATTCTGCATAACCAGAATCATATCCGCATTTTGAATCGTAGAGAGTCTGTGTGCCACAATAAAGCTGGTCTTACCCTCCATCAGCTTTTGAAATGCACTCTGTATCTTCATCTCTGTACGGGTATCAATTGAAGAGGTCGCTTCATCCAGGATCAGCATTGGCGGCAGACACAGCATGACTCTCGTAATACATAAGAGCTGCTTCTGTCCCTGAGACAGCATTCCGCCATCCTCTCCGATCACAGTATCGTAACCCTGGGGCAATCTCCTGATAAATGAATGTGCATGTGATTCTCGTGCCGCTGCGATCACTTCCTCATCGGTAGCATTTGGCTTACCCATGATGATATTATCCCTGATTGTACCGCTTCTGAGCCATGTGTCCTGTAGTACCATTCCATAAGATGTACGCAGACTTTTTCTTGTAATCGTTCGGATATCTTTTCCATCTACACTAATCCTACCACTGTCAACATCATAAAAACGCATCAACAGGTTGATCATTGTCGTCTTTCCACAGCCAGTAGGACCAACGATAGCTACACGTTCACCTGAGTTCACCGTGATATTAAGATCCTCAATCAACGGTTTCTCCTTATTATAGGAGAAATCCACATGCTCACAGACTACCTCTCCTTTTGCAGCCTGCAAAACCCCAGCCGTTTCAGAATCCGGTTCCTGTGGCTTCTCGTCGATTAGTTCAAAGATCCTTGCCGCACAAGCAATTGCATTCTGCAATTCTGTTACCACACCTGATATCTCATTAAAAGGCTTGGTATATTGATTGGCATAGCTTAAAAAGCAGGATAAAATTCCAACTGTCATTCCTCCGCCCAAAACTGCTGCAGCACCGGTCAATGCCACACCGGCATAAACCACACTGTTCACAAAGCGTGTAGAGGGGTTGGTCAACGAAGAAAAGAAAATTGCTCTGAGAGATGCCTTTTGCAGCCTTTGATTGATTTGATCAAATTGCTCCAGTGCTTTCTCCTCATGTGAAAATGCCTTGACTATTTTCTCATTTCCGATCATCTCGTCGATCAAGGCTGTCTGTTCTCCACGTATTTCTGATTGTTCACGAAACATGAGAAAGGTCTTTCTGGAAATAAATCTTGCTACAAATAGAGAAAGCGGCGTAACCAATACAACCACTAACGTTATTCTGACATTCATGGATAACATGAAAATCAATGTACCGAGAATGGTCACAACTCCTGTAAACAACTGCGTAAAGCCCATCAACAGACCATCTGCAAACTGATCCACGTCTGCAATGATACGACTGACAATATCTCCCTGGGAGTGTGCATCCAGATAGCCTAATGGCAGTATCTCCAACTTTTGAAATGCCTTGTTACGAACATCACGTACTACGAAATACGCCATTCTGTTGTGAATGACATTCATCAGCCATTGCGCACATGCTGCAAGAACAGATACCAGAATCACTCTGCCTGTCATAGCCGCAATGCCTGTAAAATCCACCTGTCCATAAACGATCAGGTCAATCGCGTTGCCAACAATAATCGGTACATAGAGCGTCAAGGCAACTGACAATACTGCCAGAAGAATCGCTGCGATTAACAGTAGTTTGTATTGTTTCAAATGCTGCAAAACCTGCTGTAAGGTTCTTCTCTGGTCTGATACCTTCATATTCTCTATGCCTCCTTTTTGAACTGCGTAGCATAGATTTCCTGATAAACACTACAGTTTTTGAGCAATTCCTCATGCGTTCCCTGTCCAACTGCCTCTCCATCCTCCAGCACCAAAATCTGATCTGCATGCTGAATGGAAGAAGTACGCTGTGATACGATAAAAACTGTCGGATGATAGGATAAGTTCTTAATTGCATGTCTCAACCTTGCATCCGTTGTAAAATCCAGTGCCGATGCACTGTCATCCAATATTAGAATCTGCGGTCGACGTACCAATGCTCTTGCGATCGTCAGACGCTGTCTCTGTCCTCCGGAGAAATTTCTGCCGCCTTGTGCAACCTCTGCTGATAATCCTCCCTTAGCCGCAATCACATCTTCTGCTGCCGCAATCCTGACTGCCTCTTTCAATTCCGTTTCAGTGGCTGTCTCATTGCCCCATCTCAGATTCTCCTCTATGGTTCCTTTAAAAAGAACTGCTTTTTGCGTCACAATTCCTATCTTGAGACGCAATTGATCAATCGGATAGTCACGCACATTGATACCGTCCACAAGAACCTCACCAACTGTTGCATCATAGAAACGGGGAATCAGATTGATTATCGAACTCTTTCCTGATCCTGTACCACCGATGATACCTATGGTTTCTCCCTTTCTTGCCACAAAATTGATATCCGTCAGTGCTTCGTCACCGGACTGATGATATCGAAGAGAAACATGACGAAATTCCACCTGCTGTTCGTCGTCTGTAGGACAATTCGCTACCGCGTTCCATTCCATGCTGCTCTGAACTGAGAATACATCGGCGATTCGATTGCCACAAGCAAGTGCCTTATTGATTGTAATGATTAGATTTGCAAGTTTTATTAACTCCACCAATATCTGCGACATATAATTATACAATGCCACGACCTGTCCCTGTGTCAAAATACCCTGTTCAACCTGTATGGCTCCGATGTTGATCAAAAAAACAATCGCCAGATTGATGATGACATAGGTTAGCGGATTTAAAGCTCCTGAGAGCCACCCCGCCCTTCTCTGTTCCGCCGCAAGTTCAGCATTCTGATCTGTAAAACGCTTTATCTCCTCAGTCTCCTTGCAAAAAGCTCTGATTACACGTGCACCAGATAGATTTTCACGGGTCAGCAATAGTACAGTATCCAGCCTTTTCTGAACCTTCTTTAACATTGGAATATTCAGTTTCATAATCAGTCCCACTACAATAAAGAGCAAGACAATGACCCCGGCAAATACAAGTGCTGCCTGCACATCAATCGTAAATGCCATGATCATCGCACCAAATACAACAAACGGTGAACGCAGGAACAAACGCAAAAACATATTCACACCTGTCTGTGCCTGATTGACATCACTGGTCATTCTCGTGATCATCGTTGAGGTTCCCAGTGTATCTATTTCAGAATAAGACAATCCCATTAAATGTTGAAACAGATCATGTCGAAGTCCGGTACTAAAGCCCACTGCCGCCTTTGCTGCAAAGAATTGAGCCATCACGGCACAGGTCAATCCGATCAATCCAAGTGCAATTAACAGTCCACAACTGCGTCCGATATATCCACTGTCACCTGCACCGATTCCTCGATCTATAATGGCTGCAATTACAAGTGGTACAAACAGTTCAAAGGATGCCTCCAGCATCTTAAACAACGGTGCTAGGATACATTCCTTCCTGTAATCCTTTAAATAGATCAAAAGCCGTTTCATACGTTCTTTCCCTTCATGCCAATATAATTCATCAAAGCTACAATCATCAGAGATAAAATGATCAAAATTAATACATACTGCATAGCTAACTGCATATCACCGGCGGCTACTGCTGAGTAAACTGCCAATGGTAATGTACGTGTTGTCCCTGCAATGTTGCCCGCAATCATTGTCGTCGCTCCAAATTCTCCAAGCCCTCTGGCAAATGCCAATACTCCTCCGGAAAGAACGCCCGGCATCGCACAGGGTAAAATGACCCGCCGAAAAATCTGCCATTCCGTCATACCTAAGGTACGTCCGGCATAGATCAGATTGACATCTACCTGTTCAAAGGCTCCTCTGGACGCACGATACATCAGTGGAAATGAAATAACTGTGGCCGCAATGACTGTGGCACCCCATGAAAAAGGAACCTTCCAGCCAAAAAAGTGAACCAGAAAGCTGCCAATCGGTCGTCTGACTCCAAACAGATACAACAGAAAAAAGCCTGCCACGGTCGGTGGCAGAACCAATGGAAGTGTTAAAATCCCATCCCATAAAAGTTTTGCTTTTTGATTCTTCATAAACGCAACAGCTCTTGCTGCAAAAATTCCCAAGAAAAAGGTGATCATGATCGAAACACCTGCTGTCTTTAATGAAGTGATAATCGGTGATAATTCCATCATACGCTCCTGTTGTTTCCTAGTACTCTAATGATCCAAATCAATATTCTCCAGTGTGATTCCGATGATACCTCCACAAACCATTCCTTCCTCCTCGGCCTGTTCAGGAAGCATACAAATCTCCAGATCCTTCTTCTCTTGCAAGGACTCACGTATCATGTGAAGGGCTTCTCTGACGACTTCGGCCTCTATACAGCCTCCACCGATTGTTCCCACGCAGGTACCGTCTTCAAATACTACCATCCGTGTCCCTATACTTCTGGGAGCAGAACCCTTGCGGGATGTTATAATCGCAAGACACCGCCTCATGGAATCCTTAGATAATAGTGCCTGCAGTATCTCCGGTGTCAAACCGTCTACTTCTTTCCTGACGCTTTGCTTTTTCTGCGCACTCCTAACCTGTACCACCTCTGCAAGAATGGATACTGCGATTTCCTCCGGGGTCTCACCGCCGATTGGAATACCAATCGGACTATGCAGTCTGTTGACTGTCTCCTCGGGATGTCCCTCTGCAAGTAATGTCCTTCTCACCTCTGCTGAACGCAGCCTGGACCCCATCATACCGACATATGCACTGTCCTTTTGTAGTATGATACGCAGACACTCAACATCATAACGATGTCCTCTGGTTACCACCACATAATATGCCAAGGAGTTATCATTGACTGTTTGAAGTGCCTTATGAAACGAATCACAGATCACCTCATCGGCACCTGCTGCTCTGGCATGATCTGCGTAAAGAGGTCTGTCCTCAATGACTGTTACATAAAATCCGAGCATTTTCCCAATGGTAAGAATCGGTATGGAAACATGACCGCCTCCACAGATAATTAATTGATCCTGCTCTAATGTAATATGTGCAAATGCACTTTTTGCTATACTCATTTTAACTGGTGTCCTTTATGATTCTCCTATTTTCCAAATCCGCAATTCGGATAAGTGCAAATATCACAAGAGAGGCACAATCCACCCTCTCCGAGACGGTTAATATCATCGGCTGTAATTGGCTCCTCTGCCATTAGGTAAGGCAGCATCAGATCAAAAATGGTTCGTTTTGCATACATGACACAACCCGGAAGACCGATCACCGGTATCCCGTCTCCGGTATATGCAAGCAGAAACATGGCTCCCGGAAGAACCGGTGCACCATAGCTTACAACTCTTCCCCCTGCTTTTGCCTGATCCCCTGTACATGCGTTTTTAATGGCAAGCGGAGTTCTGTCATCCGGATCTACACTCATACCTCCGGTACAGATCACAAGCTCTGCTCCGGCATCAAGCCATTCCATGATTGCCTTTGTAATGCCTGTCGGATCATCATTACATATTTTCTGTCCTATGATCTCTGTATCAAACTCAGCCAACTTCTCCAATATGACCGGTGTAAAAGTATCCTCAATGCGTTTATCATACACCTCGGATCCTGTAGTTACAATTGCAACTTTCTTGTGAAGAAACGGTTTGATATCAATCATCGGAACATCACCGTTCTTCTTGCGGTACTCATCTGCGATTTTTCTTGCACGCTCCATACGTGCCTTCTCGATGATCAACGGTATCACTCTGGTTCCTGCCAGTTTGTCTCCCTTTTTCACTACAGTATTTCCATGTCTGGTTGCTATCATCATCTCACCAACTGAATTAATCGCATACAGACGTTCACTGTCAATCTTTAATAGTCCGTCGCAATCTGCAATGAGCTCGATCTTACCCTCCTTGATCTCACCGGCGTGCATATGTGAGCCAACACAGATCTCGTATAAAATCAAGGCTGCTTCATCCTCATGCAGCATGTCTTCCTGTTTCTCCCATACATATAGATGTTCCTTTCCGATCGACAACAATATAGGAATATCCTCCTGACAAACCACGTGTCCCTTTCGAAAAACAGCATCCTTTGATACACCTCTAATGATCTGCGTGATATCATGACACAAAATATGACCTACCGCATCCTCTGTCTTGATCAGTTTCATGTAAAACCCCCTTCTTTATAGCATTCCTTTATCTCTTCTGATAAAGCATCCCGTATTAGGCTTTATCACTTCACCCTTATCTGCCACCAGCATTCCTCGCAAAAAAACTTTTTCTGCCATTCCCCGGATCTTAATGCCTTCATATGGATTATAGTCTGTACGATACAGTTGGCCTTCTGCCGAAATGGTACGGCGATAACTGGGGTTCCATATCACCAGATCTGCGTCAGAGCCTTCTCTGATACACCCCTTTCGTGGATACATTCCATAAAGCTTTGCCGGATTCTCTGATAACAGCCTGCACATTTGCTCAACCGTCATCTTATCCTCAAGTACTCCATATGTGTAAAGCAAATGTGGTCGATGTGTAACTCCCGGCATTCCGTTTGGTATCTTGGTAAAATCCTTGAGCCCCATCCTTTTCTGAGCCATGGTAAAGGAGCAATGATCAGTTGATACGGTATCGATCTGATTATCCGTAATCGCATTCCACAGGCATTCCTTGTCTTCTCTGCTCCTAATGGGCGGTGAACATACATACTTCGCACTCTCAAATCCTTCGAGATGATATCTGCTGTCATCAAGAATCAGATACTGTGGACAGGTTTCAACATAAACCGTCTGACCCAAATCTCTTGCACGACATACCTCTTCATAGCCCTCCCTTGAGGACAAATGCACGATCATAACCGGTACATCGACTACCCTTGCAATGGTCAGCAGTCTATGAATGGCCTCTGCTTCTGTACATGCCGGTCTGGATCTTGGATGTGCCGCCGGCGAATAGTCTCCTGACAGCTTCTGTTCACCAATCAATCGATTGATGATGTCGTGATTTTCACAATGAACACCAACGATTCCCCCCAGAGTCTTCATTTTCTTCAGAATATCAAAGATGATGCCATCGCTGACCCTGATATCGTAGGTCATGTATAGCTTGAAGGAGGTAACACCGCCTGCAAACATCTCTCTGAGTTCCTCCGCCGTATTTTCATTCCAATCTGATATCGCCATATGGAACGAATAATCCGAAGAACAGACTCCATCTGCTTTTTTATGCCATACATTCAGTGCATGTGTCAGGGATTCCTTTTTATACTGTGTGGCGAAATCAATGATACATGTAGTTCCACCTGCAACTGCTGCCATGGTTCCTGACTGAAAATCATCTGCTGTTACAGTATCCGACACCTCCAGATCAAAATGTGTGTGTGCATCGATAAAGCCCGGAAAGATCAGTCTTCCCGCTGCATCGATACGCTTCGCAGTTACATCGATAAGTTCCTCACCAATCTGCTCAACCTTACCGTTATCGATCAGGATATCCGCTGTTTTCCTGCCACTGCCGGATATGATTTCTCCCCCTGTAATCAAGTATCTGTCTGCCATTTTACTCTCGCCGCCTATATTATGATTTAGTATAAATACTGATGTTCACGATACACTGTCTCCATCATATTTAGGATTTGTGAATCTACTCCGTCATCACTTTCAAAGCCTTCTATGGTATAAATTCTGTCTGCCAGTCTGAGCTTCACGATCTGTTTGTTCTGATCCACTAATACAAAGCCCTGGTTTTTACTGTTTTCAAAATCCGACTCTGTAGAAAACAATGTTAACTTATCAAGATAAGGAGCACTGTCATATGGACAGAATGTCCGACAGTTTCCGCATTCATTACAGCGACTGTCAATATGAAGTATCTGAGCCCTTTCCTTACCTGGAACCCGTATGGATACATTGGCTCGGTTCGGACATACCTGTGTGCATACCTCGCATGCGGCAAAGCAGGAGAGACATCTCTTGTATTCCGCTTCTGCACGTTGTTCTGTTGTCGTTGTAGTCACTGCTCCGTCTATGGAATCACAGATCCAGCCCTGTTTCTTGTATACATCTGATAAATCGCGTTCCTCATTGATATCTCTTGCCAGACGTTCTGACAGGATTGCTTCTGAAGCCCTGGTTGCGTCTGCGATTGCCTCCACAACAGTAGCAGGGCCATTACGCCCGTCTCCGATCAGATATACTCCGGGAATGGAACTTTGCAGCGTATCAGCATCTACAGCTCCCTTTCCGCCATAGGTCATCATGATCCCATTTCTTCTATAAAATTCATCATCCAAATGCTCTCCGACAGCTGCAATTACCACATCTGCTGGTATCTCCACAGTCTCCTCTGTTTCAACCGGACTCCTGCGTCCTGAGGCATCCGGCTCACCCAATTCCATACGATGACAGGTTAAAATCTTGCCATCAAAACTGACAGGTGCCAGAAGTTCCATAAATTCTACACCTTCCTCCATAGCAAGCATCAATTCCTCTGCATCAGCCGGCATATATCTCTTTGTCCGTCGATAAATCAGGGTTACCTTCTCCACACCCTTGACTCGCACAGCAGCACGGGCTGTGTCCATCGCCGTATTACCTCCTCCGACGACTACGACCTGACTGCCAATGTCCATATCTCCCTCAGTGCATTTGTAATCCTCTAAAAATGTAACAGCACTGATCGAAGCTCCTGATTTCAAGGGTAAAATGCCTTCCTTACATGCCCCGATTGCCACAATAATCTTCTTGAAGCCCTGTTCTCTCAGTTCCTCCAAGGTGTGAACCGGATGATTGACTTCTATGTGTACGCCCAACTTTTCAATGAACGCAACATCCTTCATCACATCCTCTGATGAAATCCTGAACTCCGGAATGACATGTCTGACAACACCGCCCGGAACCTCTTTTCGTTCAAAAATCGTCACATCCATTCCTGCTCGTGCCAGAAAATATGCTGCTGATATTCCAGCCGGTCCGGCACCGATGATGGCAACCTTACCCTTATCCCTTGTCCCTTCTACATGTCCTGCCAAAACTGTATCGTACCCACCACGTACAGCCCGTAACTTCATTCTTCTGATATGTACGGATTCTTCATAATAATTACGTGTGCATTTGCTCATGCAACGGCTGGCACAAATCGTTCCCGTAATATAAGGAAGCGGATTCTTCTCCATGATCACATACAGTGCCTTGGCATACTCACCACGTGATACCAGTTCCATATATGCTGTGATATCCTGATGGATCGGACAGCCCTCTCTACAGGGAGCTGTAAAGCAATCAATCAGCGGTACCTTTTTTTTCATTTTTCGTGAAGCCGGAAGTTTTACTGATTTTCTGTGATGTCTGTCACGTTTTGCACTCTTTGCAAGGGCTTTGAGTTTTTCTACATCGACTCCCTGATCAATCGGATATCCTTCTCTGCCTTCACTGAACAGCTCACCGATTTGCGTCATACGCTGGTAACCACCAGGCTTCAGAAGCGTCGTTGCCATCGTAATCGGCCAGATTCCCGCATCAAAGATTTTTTGTATGTTATGATAATCTGCACCGCCTGAATATGATATGTGCAGTTTACCTTCAAATTCCTCTGAAAGCTTTGCTGCAAGGGCGATGGATAGCGGATACAGTGCACGTCCGGACATATACATTTCTTCTCCCGGCAGCTCCTGTGCCTTGATATCCACCGGAAATGTATTGGTGATCTTAACTCCAAACTGCAAATGTGTGTCGTCTGCTATGTGCATAAGCCTTGTAAGCATCGGTATAGCATCCTGATATTGCAGATCATCTCGAAAATGATAGTCATTGAAGGATATATAATCATACCCCATGTCATCCAGTGTCCGTCTTGCAAACTCATAACCGAGCAGGGTCGGATTACACTTCACAAAGGTATTCAGATGCTTTTCATTCATCAGGTATGCCGCAATGCGTTCTATCTCCTGTGGCGGACATCCATGTAAGGTCGATAAGGTCGCTGATGTGCAGATATGCGGTGAGATTGCTTCGATATCCTGTACCGTGATGTCTGTAAATAATTCGATATGATTCTGTGCAAACTCTCTGCATTCACGGAAAATCGATGTCTGTGAAGCATCCTTCAGACCTTCTATAAAATCATCTATTTTTTTCAGTCGAATACCTTCATAATCATAGCCTACACTCATATTGAAAATAAAGCCATCAGTTGCACCGATACCGAACTCCTTTGCCATGAGTTTGATTGCAAACCATGCCTTAACATATTCATCAAAAGCCTGTTCCACCGTGAGTTCTGTAGACCACTCAACATTATAGCCTTCATCCTCTGCATGGATACAAGGCTTGCTCACATGCAGATCCTCTCCGTCCAACTTCTGTACTGTCTTAAGTTCAAAGAAACGTGCACCTGCCACATAAGCTGCCACAATATTTTGTGCAAGCTGCGTGTGCGGACCGGCTGCAGGTCCAAATGGCGTCTCCATCTTCTCCCCAAACAGTGATAACGTATGATTCTGTTTCGCAACAAAACCGTTTCGAATACCATATACGCTCCCCTGTCTGCGTTTCTCCTCCAAAATCTGATTCATCATCTTCCAAAATGGAATTGGTGTCATCCGATCTCCCATGTAACCGCCTCCTTATCCATTGATTGAGTCCCATAACTGCTTTGCTTCTTCTCTGACATGAGCCATCGTCTGTTCCTCGTCGATCTGAGTCAGCTGTCTGTCCTTCATCAGTACCTTTCCATTTGCAATGGTTGTAACAACAGATCGACCGCTCATTCCAAATAGAATGTGTCCATTGATATTAGATGCATCCATAGGGGTTAGCGGTATATAATCTGCTATGATCACATCTGCTGCCGCTCCTTCTCTGAGCACACCTAATGGCTTTTTAAAATATCGTCCGGCTATTTGTGCATTGCCTTCAAACAACATCTGTGGCACCTCACTCCATGCAGCACCCGGATCACATAAGTGGTGTTTATGCAGGATATTGGCTACCTTATAAGACTCTTGTATATCATGTGTATACCCATCTGTACCAAGTCCGGTTAGGATTCCTTTCTGTACGATCTTCATCGTAGGCGGACATCCGCATGCATTCCCCATATTGGATTCCGGATTATGTACTACCATGGTGTCTGTCTCCTTCAATACATCCATTTCATGCTCATTGATATAAATACAGTGTGCCGTAATCGTTTTATCTCCCAGAATCCCATGATCCATCAGACGATCTATAATACGTTTTCCATGCATTTTCAGAGAATCATACAAATCCTCGATTCCCTCTGCCACATGGATATGATATCCTACTCCACTTGGTTTATGCTCTGCACATAACGCAAGTGTGGCATCTGATAGTGTGAATGATGCATGTAGCCCCATCATTCCCGCGATCATATCTGTGTCATCCGACAGAGCATGTTTGCAAAATGCTTCATTTTCAGCCACAGCAGCCCGCATTTTTTCCTCACCATCACGATCTGAGATCTCATAACACAGACAACTTCTGACTCCTGTCCTTTTTGCTGCTTCCTCGATTTGAAACAGTGAATCTCTAATCGATCCATAACTGGCATGATGATCAAATATAGTTGTGACACCATTTTTGATACAGTCTATATATGTTGCCTCTGCACTCAGCTTTGTCTGCTCCAGAGTCAGATGTCTGTCTATATTCCACCACATCCCATCCAGTATCTCTAAAAAACCTTTTGGGGCATATCCATTGATGGAAAGACCTCTTGCCATGGCAGAGTAAATGTGTTCGTGTGTATTAATGAAGGCCGGCATGATCACGCCGCCTTTTGCATCAATCCACTCAGCCTGCGGGTAAGTTGTTTTTAATATTGTGCTTTCACCGATCTTCTTGATTAAGTTGCCATCTATTAGTACGGCTCCATTCTCTATATAAGGTTTTTGTTCATCTCTGGTAATCACACGCCCATTTCCTATTAACAGCATGACAGATTCTCCCTTCGTGATGTGGATTTTTTCTTGATATTCCCATGAACTTTCTATTTATTATCATACCATTTTGCGAGATTTCTGACAACTCATTTGTATTTCTAAAAAAACAATTAAATGTTACGAATTTGTTAAATTTGGTAATGACGCAGTCATTTTTTTGTGTTATAATCGACTTCGAAAGAAAACGTATCAGACTTATGTTTAGAAACAGAAAGAGAGGAAGTATACTTATGAAGAAGTTAAATTTATTCATCCTGACAGCACTTGCATGTGGTATTGTCATGACAGGATGTGGAAAGGAAAAGGAGGAGGCACCGACAGAAGCTGTTGCTGAGCCGGTCATTGAGGTGGTTACAGAAGATACTCCCACCCCTGCTCCTGAAGCCGTAGAGGAGGAATCTCGCGAGGGTATGTATCGAAGCGAGTTGACAAATGAGTGGATTGATGAAACGATCAAGAACCAGAGACCGATTGCAGCTATGGTTGATAATGAAAAATCAGCATTGCCACATTTTGGTGTTTCCAAGGCAGATATTGTGTATGAGATTACAAACAGTCTGGCTAATGATGGTGTAACACGTCTGATGGTTCTCGTAAAGGATTGGGCAAGCATTGAGCAGCTCGGAAGTATCCGAAGCGTTAGACCGACCAACCTGCAGTTGATTCCTGAGTGGAATGCTATTATCTGTCACGATGGTGGTCCTTTCTATATCGATGATTATCTTGCTAACGATTATGTGAATAATTTCAGCGGCGGATTTTCACGTGTAGACAATGGTAAGTCAAGAGAGTTTACAGAGTATATTATGGCAGGTGATCTGGATAAGAAGTTTGATGGTTCCAAGTATTCAAAGGAATACAATGATTATTATCCCGGTCCTCACTACAAATTTGCTGATGAGACAAGCCCAGTTGATCTGTCTTCTAATGCAAAATCAAAGGATGCATCACATGTTCAGCTTCCTTACAAGCACAATAAGCCATTCTTGGATTATAATGCTGATGACGGTCTGTATTACTACTCAGAATACGGCTCAAAGCATGTTGATCCGGGTAACAACAATCAACAGCTCGCATTCAAGAACATTCTGCTTCAGAATGCCCGTTATGTAAAGTTTGATGATAATGGATACATGATGTTTCATTCAATCGATTATGATCGTGATGGTTACTATATCACAAATGGAAAGGCTATGCCGATTACATGGTCTAAGTCTGAGGAGCTTGCGGTAACCCAGTATTTTGATATGGATGGCAATGAGATTACCTTGAATACAGGTAAGACTTATGTAGCATTGATTCCGGATGATATCTGGAAGAATCTTGAGATCGAATAAAACAAGATGATAAAAAAATGAGAGGTTTAATGGCCTCTCATTTTTATTGCAATTTTTTCTGCCTCTTTAGGCTTATCCTCGACTTACCCTCTATCTCGTTCTTCCTGATTAGTTACTTTAAGGTAGGAAAATGCGATAGCAGGTCGGACATTTGTGGGGGGATGGTGATCGGGGTTCCGGCGGCTTGGATGGCTGTAGCTGGATCTTTAAGACCGTTGCCGGTTACAATACTGACTATGCTTGCATCATGTGGAATCAAGCCCTGTTCTATAGCTTTTTTGACGCCTGCAGTTCCGGTGGCTCCTGCGGGCTCTGCAAAAACTCCACATGTGGTTCCGAGTAGTTTCATGGCATCGAGGATTTCCTGATCGGATACATTGACTACGATTCCATTTGATTCACGGATGGCATTCAGAGCTTTATCGGGATTTCTGGGAACCCCGACTGCGATGCTGTCTGCGATTGTATTTTCCTCCATGGGATACCAGTCTTTGTTCTCGGTAATAGCACGGTTGATGGGACAGCAGCCTTCTGCCTGTACACTGATGAGTCTGGGCAGCCTGTCGATGAAGCCTGCCTCATAGAGATCTTTGAAGCCCTTCCACACTCCTCCGATGGTACATCCATCACCCACTGATATTGCTACATAGTCTACCATTTTCCAATTTAACTGTTCTGCGATTTCCAATGAGACTGTTTTCTTTCCTTCCATGAGATAGGGATTGATTGCTGCATTGCGATTATACCAGCCCCAACGGTCGATTGCTTCTGCCGACAGACGGAAGGTTTCTTCGTATGTGCCCTTAACGCTGATGACATTGGCTCCGAACATCATGAGCTGTGCCACTTTCCCTTTTGGCGCACGTTCAGGTACAAAGATATAGGTTTTAAAGCCTGCAGCTGCAGCATTGCCGGCAAGAGATGAGGCGGCATTGCCCGTGGATGAGCATGCTATAATATCCGCTCCTGCCTCTTCTGCCTTAACAACCGCCATAGCAGAGGCACGATCCTTGAGGCTTGCCGTTGGATTGATTCCATCATCTTTGATATAGAGTTTTGCAATACCAAGTTTGTCTGCAAGTCTTTCTGACTGATAGAATGGAGACCATCCGACACACAGCTTTGGAACTTTGCTTTCGCCTGTGACCGGCAGAAATTCGTGGTAGCGCCACATGTTGTTCTGATGGCGTTCTGCCATATTTTTAGGAGTTACCTGTCTTTTGATCTTCTGGTAATCATATCTAATATCCAAAATACCTCCACACTTTTTACAGGTGGTGAGATTGGGGATGGGTTCGTGTTCTGCTCCGCATTTGACACATACGGCAGATATAACATTGTTCAATTTGTGCATTGTGTGACCTCCTTTGAATCATTAATACAGATGGAGAAGGGCTAAAACATATCCTTTTCTCCCCTGCTTATCATCAACTTAAACTGCTAGAATCCAATTTCCATGTACAGCCGGAAGAAGTGAAATGACCTGTAAACACTTCAATTGGCCAAAGGAGTCCGAAAATCGTGAGGAAAAATGAGAGGCTCACCCTCTCATTTTTCTTCTGTTTACGAGTTGAGGAGGACGACGCTTGAAGTGTTTACAGGTCATTTCACTTCTCTCGGCGTCCATTCGTTATTATCCACTCGTTACATCATAGATTCTTCAACAACCCTGTTCTCTCATTGAACTCATTAATCAATTCATCAATTGCGGTTGCCTCCTTACGAACAGCACCCCAGGTGTGCTCGTCATCATACCAAAGAGCATTGAGTTCCTCTGCAGTTCTTCCCTGCTGCTCAACCCATGTATAGTATTTGAGGTTATGTACTCTCTTGCGGTCGATATAGGTCAACTCCTGCATATAATCTGTCTTGATGGACGCAATATGCTTTGCATAGTCGACTGCTGCCTTAGTTGTTGTATATTCTCCGTCCTCATCCTGCAGCTCCTTGATTCTGGAACCATACATAGACGCTGAATCTGTCATAACGGTTGCAATAACATCATGCTCTGTCATCTCGTAGTACTTTGCCATCTTGATTGCACACAACATATTTGCGATGCCCGAAATGCCAAAGTATCCTAACAGTTCTACAAATTCGGGTGCAACACCAAGTTCCTTCACAAGATATTCTCGTCCGATCGGTTCGTTGAAGAAGCGAATCAGTTTCTGACTATCCTCATCATCGATATCAATCACCATATCTGTATTCTTTACATTATGAATCCAAGGCACATGCTTATCTCCAATTCCCTCGATGCGGTGTCCACCAAAGCCGTTATTTAGAAGTGTCGGGCACTGTAGGGCTTCTCCTACACCAAGCTTTGCAGTAGGATATTTTTCCTTCAGATAATCACCAGAAGCCATCGTTCCGGCAGAACCGGATGTGAAGACAGCACCGGCAAATCTGTCACCCGGCTGTTTCATTTCTTCGTAGGCATCTGCAATTGCACTTCCTGTTACATTATAATGCCAGAGGTAATTCCCCATCTCTTCAAACTGGTTGAAAATCAGGACATCCTTTCTGGTCGTTTTAAGCTCCCATGTTTTATCAAAAATCTCCTTAACATTACTCTCACAGCCCGGAGTTGCGATGACCTCTCCCGCGATGCTGTTGAGCCAGTCAAATCTTTCCTTGCTCATCTCCGCTGGCAGAATTGCAATGGAATTTGCACCTAACAGTTTAGAATTAAATGCTCCACCACGGCAGTAGTTTCCGGTCGAAGGCCATACAGCCTTATGATAGGTCGTGTCAAACTGGCCTGTGATCAGTCTAGGAGCCAGACAGCCAAAGGAAGCACCCACCTTGTGACATCCAGTCGGGAACCATTTTCCGATCATGCAGATGATCTTAGCCTTAACGCCGGTTAATTCTGAGGGAAGAACGATATAATTACTACTTCCATACAAACCGCCGCTTTCCTTCTGCTCATTTTTCCACGAAATACGAAAGAGATTCAGAGGATTGACATCCCAGAGTCCTACTGTTTTCAGTTTATCCTTAATTTCTTCCGGGATCAGCTCCGGGTTTTTCATCTGGGCAATGGTTGGAATGATAATATTCTTCTCCTTCGCCTGTTTGATATTTTTCTCTAATGCCTGTTCATTTCTTGTTAAATCAATCATCTGGTATCCCTCCTGATTTCATACAAATTGCAATTGCTACTCCCATAGGTTCATCATAGCACCCAATATATGAAAAAGCAACGAATTGAATAAAAATATTTTTTAGTGCTAAATCTTTTTGTGATTTTCCTTGCATTTCCTTCTGCTTATGCTATGATATTATTAAAGGAATTCTATCATGCAAAGGAGATGACAAGTTGGATAAAAATACTTCTACGTTTGCTATACTAAAGCAGTTAGCAAAGGGATTAGCTGCACAATTCGGAAGCAACTGTGAGGTTGTAATTCATGATTTGGCAGAGGAACATATTGATCATTCCATTGTATATATCGAAAATGGTCACATCAGCAACCGTGAGCTTGGAGGAGGACCTTCTCCGATTGTTCTCGATACGATCTCACATCATGAGGAGCATCCGGTTGACCGACTGGCTTATCTGACACAGACAGACAGTGGTCGGATATTAAAGTCCAGTACATTATTCATCCGGGATGAGAATGATCGTGTACGTTATATTCTGGCCATGAATTATGACATCACCAACTTGCTTGCCATAGACCATTCCATTTCATCCTTGATCTCCTGCCCTGAGGATACAGAAAAGCAGGAATCGCCCAAGAGAATCACCAAGGATGTCAATGAGTTGCTGGACGAACTGATCAAACAGTCTGTTGATCTGGTTGGAGTTCCTGTCGCACTCATGTCCAAGGAGGATAAGATCAGAGCCATCAACTTTTTAAATGATGCAGGAGCTTTCCTGATTACAAAATCAGGTGATAAGGTATCAAAATACTTCAATATATCCAAATATACTTTATATAGTTATGTTGATATTAATAAGTAACCGGACTTGAACCAGATGTTTCGTTATAAATGAAAAAAGTCATTTTGTGAATGACAGAATACAAGGAGGAACTACATATGGATTTTGCTAAAGTGAAGGCTGCAGCCAAAGGCTATGAAAAGGACATGACAAAGTTCTTACGGGATCTGGTACGCATACCGGGTGAGAGCTGTGAGGAAAAGGGACACATTGACAGAATTGCAGAGGAAATGAAAAAGGTCGGCTTCGATAAGGTTGAGATCGATCCTATGGGAAATGTTTTGGGATACATGGGAACTGGTTCTACACTGATTGCATACGATGCACACATTGACAATGTCGGTATCGGTAATCGCTCCAACTGGGAATTCGATCCTTACGAGGGCTATGAAACTGATACGGAGATCGGCGGTCGCGGAACTTCAGATCAGCTCGGCGGTCTGGTATCCTCTGTATACGGAGCCAAGATCATGAAGGATCTGGGACTTCTCTCAGATAAATACACAGTACTTGTAACCGGTACGGTTCAGGAAGAGGATTGTGACGGTCTGTGTTGGCAATATATCATCAATGAAGATCAGGTAAAACCAGAGTTTGTAGTCATTACAGAACCGACAGACGGACACATCTATCGCGGACAACGCGGACGTATGGAGATTCGTGTAGAAGTTCAGGGCATTTCCTGTCATGGTTCTGCACCGGAACGTGGCGACAACGCCATTTACAAGATGAGTGATATCTTACAGGAGGTACGTGCTCTGAATGATAAGCTTTTGGACAATGAATTTCTTGGAAAGGGTACACTTGCGGTTTCAGAGATTTTCTTTACCTCTCCTTCCCGCTGTGCAGTCGCCGATATGTGTGCCATTTCAATTGACAGAAGACTGACTGATGGTGAAACCTATGAATCTGCTCTGCAGGAGATTCGCGACCTTCCGACTGTACAGAAGTATAAAGCTGAGGTTACCATGTACAAATATGACCGTCCAAGCTACACCGGACTGGTATATCCGACAGACTGCTACTTCCCGACCTGGGTCATCCCGTCAGATCATCCGGCTACAGAGGCTATGGTAGAATCCTTCAAGGGAATGTATGGCGAACCGGTCGTAGATAAATGGACCTTCTCCACCAACGGTGTTTCTATCATGGGCCGTTTTGGTATACCCTGTATCGGCTTTGGTCCCGGCAAAGAGGCTCAGGCTCATGCACCGAATGAGCGTACCTGGAAGGAAGATCTGGTAAAATGCGCTGCAGTCTATGCAGCTATGCCGACACTATATTGTAAATAGAATCATGCATGCTAAATTGCAGGTTGAAAATGATGCGATAATAAAATTGAATATATGAGGAGACACACATGGAAACATTACAAATGTATATTGATAAGCTTAACAAATTAAATTTTAAGGAAATGTATCAGAATGATTTCTTTCTGACCTGGGAGAAAACCGATGATGAGATAGAAGCGGTTTTCACCATTGCAGATGCACTTCGGTATATGCGAAAGAATAACATTTCCACCAAGGTATTTGAAAGCGGACTGGGGATTTCATTATTCCGTGATAATTCTACAAGAACACGTTTTTCTTTTGCCTCAGCATGTAACCTGCTTGGCTTGGAGGTGCAGGATCTGGACGAGGGAAAGTCACAGATTGCACATGGTGAGACTGTTCGTGAAACAGCTAATATGATTTCATTTATGGCTGATGTGATCGGTATCCGTGATGATATGTATATCGGAAAAGGAAATACCTATATGCATAACGTGTCTGATGCTGTCCGTGAGGGCTATCGTGATGGTGTACTGGAGCAGATTCCTACACTGGTGAATCTACAGTGTGACATTGATCATCCGACACAATGTATGGCAGATATGCTGCACATCATTCATGAATTTGGTGGTGTGGAGAATCTAAAGGGTAAGAAGATTGCCATGTCATGGGCCTATTCTCCTTCTTATGGAAAGCCGTTGTCTGTTCCTCAGGGTGTCATCGGACTAATGACACGGTTTGGTATGGATGTGGTTTTGGCTCATCCAGAGGGTTATGAGATCATGCCGGAGTGTGAAGAGGTTGCAAGGAAAAATGCTGCCGCAACAGGTGGTTCATTTACCAAGACTAATAACATGGCGGAAGCCTTTCGGGATGCTGATATTGTCTACCCTAAGAGCTGGGCACCCTTTGCAGCAATGGAGAAACGTACAGATCTCTATGGCAAGGGTGATTTTGATGGGATCAATCAGTTAGAGAAGGAGTTGTTAGCCCAGAATGCGACTCACAAGGACTGGACTTGTTCTGAGGAGCTGATGAGGTCTACGAAGGATGGAAAGGCTCTGTATCTGCATTGTCTGCCGGCCGATATTTCCGGGGTCAGCTGTGAGGAGGGCGAGGTTGACGGATCTGTGTTTGACAGGTATCGGACGCCGCTTTACAAGCAGGCTAGTTTTAAACCGTATATTATTGCGGCGATGATTTTCTTGGCTAAATTCGAAGATCCGGCGGCGTTGTTGAAGAAATTAGAAACAGAAGCAAAACCAAGAAAGCAATAAATGTGGTTCTGGGACGACCAGAGGGCAATAGATATGGTTCTGGGACGACCAAGAAGGCAATTGTATCATCTGCACTTCAAGCGTCGTCCCCCTCAACTCGCAAAATGAATAAAAATGAGAGATAGGCTCTCATTTTTATTCGCGATTTTCGCGCTCCTTTGGCCAATTGAAGTGCAGATGATACAATTGCCCCTCTTGGTCTGTTATAAGACGCGTTTCCATGTTTCGTATTAGGTCTAGCTCTATATTTTTATCTTATATCAATAGGTTTCTTTGCTGATGTGTGGCTGTATGGAGGATTAGGGATGAAGGGATCAGATAAAAGCAGGATTGTGATTGCGCTGGGTGGGAATGCGTTGGGGAATACGCTTCCGGAGCAGATGGTTGCGGCGAAGATTACTGCGGGATCAATTGTGGATTTGATTGAAGAAGGGCATGAGGTAATTATTTCTCATGGGAATGGTCCGCAGGTTGGCATGATCAATAATGCGATGGCGGCTTTGTCTCGTGAGGATGAGCATCAGCCTAATACTCCGTTATCTGTCTGTGTTGCCATGAGTCAGGCTTATATTGGATATGATCTGCAGAATGCTTTAAGGGAGGAATTAAAGAATCGGGGATTAGATATTCCGGTTACTACGATGATTACACAGGTTCGTGTGGATGAGAATGATCCTGCTTTTGGGCATCCGACGAAGCCTGTCGGACACTTTATGACAAAAGAACAGGCTGATTATGCTGCTAAGGAATATGGGCATATTATGGTGGAAGATTCCGGGCGTGGCTATCGTCGTGTGGTTGCATCACCGCTTCCTGTGGAAATTGTAGAGATTGATGCCATCCGTACATTGGTGAATGCCGGTGATGTTGTGATTGCGGCAGGGGGTGGCGGAATCCCGGTCGTCAGACAGGGCAATCACCTAAAAGGGATCAGTGCTGTTATTGATAAGGATTTTTGTAGTGCACGTATGGCACAGGATCTGGATGCAGACGTGCTAATCATTTTGACTGCAGTAGAGAAGGTTTCCATTCATTTTCGAAAACCGGATGAACAGCTGTTAGATCATTTATCAGTTGAAGAAGCAAAAAAATACATGGAGACGGGTGAATTTGCCCCCGGCTCCATGTTACCTAAAGTTGCTGCCTGTGTGGAATTTGCTTCCAGTAAGCCCGGACGCAGAGCCTTGATTACCTTACTTGAAAAAGCAAAGGACGGTATCAATGGCAAGACCGGAACCTGGATTGATTAACTTGCAAACCACAGCTGTTCAAAGCAATCCTCTGCATCCATTCCATTGATGGTCTGCGGCCAGTCCATTGTGATCTGAAACTTTACAGTTCTTCCGTCAGAGGCCTTTGTAATGACATAGGTTTTATTATCTGTTCTCCACAATGTAAATTCCGTTCCTGCGGGAAATGTTCCCTCTCCTAAGGACTCATCTGTATCCGGCTCTATCAGTTCTCCTGTCAGTTCGACAGTTGATTTCAGAATGACTCT
>CAZVYQ010000020.1:35314-45591 GCA_964631375.1 uncultured Lachnospiraceae bacterium
TATCCGGCTCTATCAGTTCTCCTGTCAGTTCGACAGTTGATTTCAGAATGACTCTACGATCCTCAGATTGATCTGCTTCGTATTCTTCTCCATCATTGACCGGAATTCCGTCCTCTCCGATATGATACATTCGATATACTCCATAGGTACTGAGTGCATCAGATCTGTTTTCTATCTTAAAGCACGCCGGATCCACAAAATCAATCAATGTACCGGTTATTTCGTTCACATATACTGGCTTCCCATCTTGTATTTCATAAATCATAATGGTACGGTAATCACTTTCTCCCATTGTCTCAATGTATAAATAGTGATGACCATCGGAACATATATAATATGGTTCTACTAAAAAAGTATGCGTATCATTTTTAACCTCTATGTCGTTTACTCCGACAGTCAAAGCCATAATACAGTCATCATAATCCGGTTCCATCTCTCCATAAAACGAAATCGTCTGCAAACCTTGCCCCGGATCAATTTCTATTTTATTCTCATCATTGTACTGAAGTTGAAGCACATAATCCTGAGGAACATCAGAAAAATACTCTGCCTTCAATAATTCTTGGTGATCCTGATAGGATAGAGACACCATCTGTTTTCCTGCAGCGTGATTGGCAATATCCATCTCTCCGAAGTAAAATGTAATGCCGGTATAATCTGCTGTAAACTGTAGCTCAAGCTGTGAGTCCGAAGCAAATGGCTGATAGGTCTCTTGGATATACTGTGACAGATCCTCCTCCAGAAAAATCTCGGGATCATACTCCTCCAACAGTTTTTCCTCCAACAGATCAGGCAGCCCTTCGATATCATTCATAAGATCACTTAATGTAATTTTCTCTCCGGTTGCTGCATTATAATTATAACCTATGATACTCTCCGTTCCATTCGCTCCTCCTGTATAGGAATAGCAGGTCTCTAGGAAACTCAATATCCTCTGATCGGATCTTCTGATCATACTGTCAGACTGCATCACGTATCCGGCACCGCTCAGGCTCTCCCACCACTCTTTTCGATCCTGAAAGTCCAGTTTGGCACTCTCAGTCATTTCAGCAAATAAATCATCATAGTTCTTAGTTCGTTCTTCATTATGCTGTTCAATCGCTTTTTTCAACTCAACCGCTTCATCTGAATGAATGTGCAGAACATCATAGGAGTATTTACACAACTCCTGTCCGGACTCCTGATCATAGTAACGCGTACCCTTTTTTTCCATCTGACAGGCTATAAATTGACTCGAATTCGTTGTTTCCTTTTGAGTCGCCTCAGTCTCCTCTGCTGTTTTGGTCGACTGACTATCCTCTGCTTCTGTACTCTCCACTGTCTCAGTCACTTCCGGCTCTGTCTTGGATACTGCTTGATTGTCGTTTTTCTTACATGCTGCCAATGAAAGAATCAATATAAAACACATTCCAAATTCCAAAATACTCTTTTTTCTCATAACATCCTCCTCGTTGATACATTTCTCTGTTTGTTTTAAAGAATCTGTTCTCCACCTACATACTTTGCTGTAACCCTGCACTTCTCCGACAGATATACTGCACGTTCCAGATGTTCGCGAACAGTCATGGGATAAGGTGCTTTCAATGCACTGTCGTCTATGACAACCACATCCAGTTCATAGCCTGCTTCAAAGCTTCCGACCTTGCCAAAGAAGGAGCCACCACCTGCTGTTCCCATATAAAAGGCTTCCTCCAAAGTGATCGGCTTGACTGACTGATCCTGCAGTCTCCAGCGAAGCTTGGAAGCTCTGACTGCCTCTGCCATCGCTCTTAAGATACAATCAGAATAACCTCCTGCAATATCTGTCCCGAGTCCGACCTTCATACCAAGATCCAAATAACGTCGGATTGGTGCCACACCGGAAGCCAGATTCGTATTAGAATCAGGACAATGTGCCACATAAACATCATTCTTGAGTAATAGTTCCTGCTCATCCTCAGACAGATAGACACAGTGTGCCATAATCGCCGGATAATCCCCACCAAGCATTCCCCGACGCTCATATGCATCTGCATAGCCTTGTGATTCCGGACAAAGTCTTTCAACCAAAGCAATCTCCTGTTGGTTTTCTGACAGATGTGACTGTACTGCGAGTCCATAACGTGTACGAACCTTAGATAATCCCTTCATCAATTCATCTGAACAGGAGGGAATAAATCTCGGTGTGATGATTGCCTTAGTATGCTGATACTGATATGCAGTCTCCTCAATCCATCTGACAGTATCCTGCAGGGATTCCTCTGCACTTCTCTCACACAGATCATTTGGAGCGTTCCGATCCATGTTCACCTTTCCGACCATTGTGTGAAGGCCGGTCTGTTCCATGAGACTCATCAGGAGCTTGGTCGCTTCACGATGTACGGTCGCAAAGATACAGGCACGCGTTGTCATTCCTGTCTTCAGTTCTTCCGCAAAGATCTGATAGGCCTCTTTTGCATATGAAAGCTCTGCATACTTGGCCTCCTCCGGAAATGTATTGACATTCAGCCACTCTAATAGTTCCATGTCCATGCCAAGACCACGAAATGAAAACTGTGGTGCATGCAGGTGCAGATCCACAAGTCCCGGAATGATCAGTTGATCACCATAGTCCCTAATCGGAAGTCCGATATAAGCATCAGGGAGTTCTTGAAAAGCTCCCTGACTGACTCCCTGTTTACATACCAGATATCCCTGCTCAATCGTTTCGATATGATGCAGATCTTTACTCCAGCATAAATTGCCCTTGATAATATATACATCTTGATTATGCATTTCACTTGCTCCTCATTAGGTCACTGATTTCAAGTTCTCATTCAGAAAATCTTTTAATAAATTCAAACATACAGACTTCCTGTATTCTGAGGATACACGCCCACGGATAGGAACGATTGCTTCATCCATCGCCTGCAGATAATTCTCTATGAGTTCTCTTGCTTTTGCAACAGTCTTGCCGACCAGCATCGCATCAATATCTGCTCTTCTGATGACCACATCACTGACCGCTCCATATGCGGTTGCAAGATGTGTGATCTTATCATTCTCCACATGTATCAATGCTGCAAAAGAAACTCTGGAGATAGCAAGTGCCGCCCTTGCACCAATCTTCTCATAACGATATGTTGCCGTAGCTGCTGCCTTTGGAATCCACACATCCACGATCAACTCGTCAGAAGCCAGATCCAGTTTTTTTCTGCCCTGATAGAAGTCCTTGATCGGTATCACACGTTCTCCTTGAACGCTCTGTACATGAACCATTGCATCTGTCGCAAAGAAAATCAGAACACTGTCTGCCTTTGCGGAACCATTTCCGATATTACCACCTATTGTACCCATATTTCTAATGGCAGGTGCTGCAATCTGGGATACTGCTTCCTTCAAAATGGCAGGAACCAGCTGGTGACTCATGAGTTCTGTAAAGGTACATGCTGCTCCGATCTTAATATACGTATCGTCTTCCTGTATCTGTGTCAGCTCCTTTATTTTATGCAGAAATAGATAAACTGCCTCTTCGTCTCCCCTGATCATCAGATCGGTACCGCCTGCATAAGGAGTCACGCTTTGCTCTGCCCTGATCGTAAGAGCTTCCTTTAAGGTTGTTGGCATATATCCGTTTACCATAGTCCATTCCCCTCCTTTGCAGCTATTCCGATTGCCTTTACAATCGCATTATAACCTGTACATCTACATAGATTACCTGATATTCCGGTTCTGATCTCTTCCTCTGTCGGATGTGGATTTTGACTCAGGATACATTCTGATGCAAGAACCATGCCCGGTATGCAGTATCCGCACTGTACGGCACTGACCTCGGCATATGCTCTGTCAAGTACCTTGAATCGCGCAGTTTTGCGAAAGCCTTCTATCGTGACAATTGTACTTCCTTCCACGCGTCCCATGGCTACCATACAGGAATTAACGAGTTTTCCATCCATGATTACGGAACAGGAACCGCATTCGCCTTCCTTGCAGCCACACTTTACACCTGTCAAACGAAACTCATTTCTCAGGACATCCAACAGTCTGGCTCCCGCTCTCCCTGTATACGTTACATCTTCTCCATTCAATTGAAATCTGATACCATCTGCCATCAGTCAGTCACCTCCTGCCCGTTTTTTTGTTGCTGCAGTATTTTCATTGTATCCTCAGCAGTAAATGGTGCATGATGCAGTTTTGCTCCCAACGCCTGCTCCAATGCTTCAACATATGCTCCCGGCGCTCCCACAAGCGGCAGCTCTCCTGCCCCCTTGGCACCATAGGGTCCGTCAGGATATTCCTCTACATGCATCATTGCCACCAGATTCGGTACATCCACTGAGGTTGGAATGATATAGTCACTGAAGCTGTTATTACGGATCTGTCCTTGATCATTCGTCGTCATATACTCCATGGAGGAATACCCGATTCCCTGCAGAAATCCTCCTTCCATCTGTCCCACTACAATGTTCATATCAATCGGTGTTCCCACATCAAAGGAGCCCCAGGCTCCAACCACTCGATTTGTGGCTGTCAATGTGTCTACCTCAACCTCAATTGCATTCACAGCCCATGCATAGGTCGGATAAGCATCTCCCTCGAATTTATCCAGATAGAACGGAATCACAAAGTCAGGCTCTTTGAAATGTTCCTCAACAATCTGATCCTCTCCATCCTTCCATTCCTCACGCAGCTTGATTGCCGCACGTCTTAAAAGTTCACCCACTGTCATCAGTGATCTGGATGCAACCGTGGGGCCCGAGTTTGGAACTCTGTCGGTATCAGGATTTTCAATGATAATACGATCTAACGGTATATTTAACTCATTTGCCACGATCTTGCTGAAGGTTGTCTTCAGTCCCTGCCCGATATCAGAATTGGATGCCAATATCTCTACTTTTCCATCCGGATATTTATGCAGCTTTGTAACAGCCTTGATGATGTCACGCTCTCCGGAACCGGTGAAGCCTGCTCCGTGGAAATACATCGACATACCAATGCCTCTCTTATAACGACTGTCAGCCGGCTGATTTTTATATAGCTCACGTTTCTTTCGGTAATCACTTGCCTTGTCTACTTCCTCGATCATGGCAGGAACCGGCACCGGAAAATGATATTTGCCGCTTGTAGATGTTGCATCTCCTTGTTTTACCAGATGTGCCTGTTTGAACTGCAGTGCATCTACACCGAGATCTGCTGCTACATGGTTCATCATGGTCTCTACTGCAAAGAACGTCTGCGGTGCTCCGAATCCACGATAAGCACCACATGGCGTTGTATTGGTCTTGACTGCACTGCCATGCACCTTGAGATTTTCTATGTTATAGATCCCGTTTGCACAAATAATGCCTCGCTGCAGCACGACTGCTGAAAGTGTTGTATAAGCACCGCCATTGAACATGACATCAATATCCATTGCAGTCACTTTCTGATTCTTCACTGCCATTCTATATTTACAAAGAGAAGGATGACGTTTGCTGGTAAACTCCATGTCCTCACGTCTGTCAAATACCACTCTCACCGGTTGATCGGTTTTCATGGCCGCAACACCGGCCTGACACGCAAGAATAGATGGATATGCCTCTTTCCCGCCGAAGCCGCCGCCTGTCACATCCTGAATAATCTGTACTTTGTCTGCGGTCAAACCCATGGCTCTTGCAACTGCTCCGTGTACATAGTAAGGACACTGCATGGAACCGTGAATTGTGATCCTGCCATCATGATAGGATGCGATCATGCCCTGTGTCTCCAGATATGCCTGTTCCTGATAGCCTGTCTCAAACTCTTCTTCATAGACCTTGTCAGCCTCAGCAAAAGCTTTGTCTACATCGCCCTTGCCATAATGATAATCAAAGAACACCGTGTCATGTTCTCTCATGTCAAGGATCGGTTTTAAGTCTTCGTAAACGACCTCTATATTATGCAAAAGCTCCTCAACCACTGCCTCCTCGGGACCAACTACCATTAAAATGGCTTCTCCGACATACTCTACCGTCTCTCTTGCAAACACCGGGATATCATCCATGACAATGGCTACATTATTATCGCCCTGTACATCCTTCCTGTCAACTACAAAGTAACCCTCTGGAAGCTTGGGCAGCCTGATTTCCACAATACGAGCCTTTGCCTTTGGTGAATGCAGGATCCTGCCAAACAACAGGTCTTTTGTATCATAATCTCCCACATACATCGCCTGACCTGTGATCTTGGCTTCATGATCCTTCTTTCTGACTGATTTGCTTATGTCCTTCATCTCACGTCGACCTCCTTTTTATGTGTAATCCTGTGATAATCGTCACTGGTATCTATATCTGTCATACAGCCCTGATCCGTGACTGCTATCTCCCTAATCTGCTCCGGATGCTGGGTCTCATACTGTATCCAGACCCCTCGCAGACCATTCTCTCCGGTATAGGAGCAAATGAGCGGAATCAGATGATAATCAATCAACGGTGGATGCTTTCTGCGTCCATTGATGCACGGAAACACCAGACTCGCTCCGGTTTGCTCTCTTACCTGAAGCAACTCTAAAAACGTTGTATCTGCCACTAACGGCATATCGCCCGGGAGCAGGAAAAAAGCATCACATATCGGCATAGCCGCAAGTCCTGATTGAATTGAGAAGAGCATATCCGTTTCCATAGGATTGTGATTATATGCGAATAAGAGCTGTCCTCTTTTGTCTGCCTCAGTCTGTAACAGAACCTTTTTAATCTCCTCTGCACGATACCCCAGCACTATAACCACCTGCTCAGCCCCGGCATGCAGCATTGAATCTATCGTTGTCTCAATGATCGTCTTGCCTCTCAGGGGAAGCAACGGCTTGAATCCCGTGTCACCCATTCTGCTTGACAATCCTGCCGCCACAATCAGTCCATTGATCTTCATAGTTCACCGCCTAAGCCTTGCTTCTTTTATAAAAAGTATCTTCCAGCGGTAATTTCGTTCGGAATTTGCCATCCAGTCTGTAATATGCATGTGAGCATGCCGGAGAGGTTGGAATCAAACATAGTTCTCCGACGCCCTTGGCACCAAAGGCATATGGCAGCTTCTCGCCAGCAGCCTGTACCAGCTTTACCTCAATCGGCGGAGCCTGCGGTGCACGCATCAGTCCCAGCGTTCCGATCTTGACCTTAGGATAACCGCCTTCTGTCGGATAATCCTCTGTCAAGGCAAATCCAAGACCCATGACAATGCCTCCCTCGATCTGACCCTCAACAGACTGTATATTAACCGGCGTACCAACATCATATGCTGCTACGACCTTTTCGACCTTTCCTGTCTCATCCAACACAACAACCTGGGCACCATAGCTGTAGCTGACATGGCTGACCGGATATTCCTTATCCGACCCCATTGGATCTGTAATCGCTGAAAATTCTCCGTAAAACTCCTGTCCCTCCAAATCAGACAGAGATTTTCCTGCTTTCAGTCTGGTACTCAGCTTCTCAGCTGCCCGTCTGGTGGCCTCTCCTGTTAAGACTGTCTGTCTGGACGCTGTGCTTGTACCTGCATTTGGCGTCCGAACAGTGTCTGGTCTCTCATGAAACAGAACTTTCGGATCCAGGCCGGTCTCCTGACATACCATCTGTGTACACATCGTAGCAATTCCCTGTCCCATGCAGGAAGCAGAGGTTCTGATATGCACCACTCCATCCTCGATGGATAACAGACATCGGCCAATATCCTTCAGACCTACGCCCGTTCCGCTGTTCTTAAATGCACATGCTATTCCGGCATAAGGATGACTCTCATAGACCTCCTTCACTGCCTCCAGACATTCTGCCATCGCACAGTTTGGATCTGCAATCTGTCCATTTGCCAGGATCTGACCCGGACGAATCGCATTACGGTATCTGAATTCCCACGGGGATATTCCGACCATTTCTGCAAGCTGATTGATATTATTCTCTGTTGCAAAGCAGCTCTGTGTCACACCGAATCCACGGTATGCACCGCCCACAACATTGTTGGTATAAACAGACATTCCGACAATGTCCATATTCTGATAATTATAGGGACCTGCCGCATGAGTACAGGCACGTTGCAGCACCGGACCTCCAAGAGAGGCATATGCACCTGTATCAGCGATCAATACCGCCTTCATACCGGTCAAAATACCATCTTCATCACAGGCAGTCGTAAAATCCATCTCCATGGCATGACGTTTTGTATGATATAGGAGACTTTCCTGTCTGGAGAACTTGACCTTGACAGGACATTTCGTATACCATGCCATCAATGCTGCATGATGCTGGACACTCATATCCTCTTTTCCGCCGAAACCGCCGCCGACTAGCTTAGACTGACTATGTACCTTTTCCGGTAAAATCCCTAACATGGTTGAAATCTCACGTTGCTCATCATACACAGACTGCGAACCGGTATAGAGCAACAATCCATCCTCACCATCCGGCATGGCAATGGCACATTCCGGCTCCATAAAGGCATGATCATTAAACGGGGTACTATAATGATTGGTCACTACATACTTTGAATCCCGAATCGCTGCGTCTGCATCGCCACGTTTCAGTACCTCTTTTCTCATAATGTTTCCGTTCGGATGCAAAAGTGGTGCTCCGTCTGCCAGTGCATCCTTGGGATCTGTAATCGGTTTTAGTTCTGTATAGTCTACCTGAATAAGAGCAAGTACTTCGTCCAGTGTTTCTCTGTGCTTTGTCGCAACAAGTGCAATTGCATCTCCGATATAACGTGTCGTATCTCCTTCTGCGATCATGACATCCCAATCCTGAACCAGATGTCCGATCTTGTTATGCGGTACATCCTTAGCAGTCAGAATTCGCACACAGTCAGGATGCTTCAATGCCTCAGACAGATCTATACGATTGACAATAGCCCTCGGATATCTCGAACGCAATGCCTTGGCATAGATCATTCCCGGCAAGGTAATGTCATCCACATACTCTCCTGTACCAAGTACCTTCTCTGTTACATCCACTCGTTTAAAACGCCGATTCAATGAGCCATCTGTCTCAGGAGCCGGTATCGGAAGCTCCTCGCGGAAAAATCGCGCCGCCATAAGGATCGCTTCTTCTATCTTCTGATAGCCGGTACAGCGGCAGATATTTCCCTGAATCGCCTGCTTCACTTCTTCTCTGGTCGGATCCTGATTCTCATCCAGCAGTGCCTTGGCAGATATAATCATACCTGGAATACAGAAGCCACACTGCACTGCTCCTGCTTCACCAAAGCAATGTACATACACTTCCTTCTCGCGTGCTGATAACCCTTCCACGGTAATGATTTTTTTACCCTCAAATTTGGACACAGGCTGTACACATGCCTTGACCTTCTTACCATCGACAAGGATTGTACAGGTACCACATGCACCTTCACTACAGCCATCCTTCGCTGCAGTCAGATGCAGATCATCCCTCAGAAATCTGAGAAGCTTTTTATCCTCATTTGCTGTTACATCCTGCCCGTTGATATTCAACCGATACATTGCGTTCCTCCTTTACTGCACCTTCTCTATGATAGACGTCATGAGGCCGCGAAAATCTCGCAGCCTCATTGCCTGATCTCTATCCTTTAGTTGTTCTCCCGAAATACAATCTCGCCTGTCTCATCATTCATGCTCTCCACAATTGCAAGTGATTCTACTCGAATTCCTTTTTCCCGTAATGCGTCTCCGCCAACCTGAAACCCCTTCTCAATCGCAATTCCTGCTCCTACCAAAGTAGCTCCTGCATCCTGCACTAACTGTGCCAAGCCCTCCAGAGCTTTACCGTTAGCAAGAAAATCATCGATCAGAAGCACCTTATCATCCGGTCCAAGAAATTGCTTGGAAACAATGATATCAAACACCTTACCATGTGTGAAGGATTCCACTCTTGTCGTATAGACATCTCCTGCAATATTTTTCGTCTTGGATTTCTTGGCAAATACGACCGGCACATGAAAATATTGTGCTACGATACATGCAATTCCGATCCCGGATGCCTCAATCGTTAATATCTTGTTAATCTCCTCATTCATAAAACGCTGTTTGAACTCACGACCCATCTCACAAAACAGCGGTATATCCATCTGATGGTTCAGAAAACTGTCAACCTTAAGAATATTTCCCGGACGAACAACTCCGTCTCTGCGAATTCTCTCTTCCAGTAGCTGCATATGTACAATCCTCTTTCATTATGCTTTTGTTTTTCGGATACCTTCGGATTGCGTATAATCTATGAGTCTGTAATCCCTGTATCTTCAATAAATTATATCAAATTATATAAGAAAATACCAGTATTATATACTCCAATTTACGACTTGTTACCTGCGAAGCTTTATAGTATCATCATAACTATGGA
>CAZVYQ010000021.1:0-43090 GCA_964631375.1 uncultured Lachnospiraceae bacterium
ATGTAATATAAACAAAACGATGTTGATGCATTTGATCTCTCCCTGTTTCTTAATTAAATATTTCTCATACAATCCTGCACTATATCCATACTATTTTATCTACACTTTATACAAAAATCAATAATTGTGCAATCAATTTATTGTGAAATAGAGAGAAGAATGGTATAATTATACAATATTCTAATATTTTAGTATATTGTAGACGATGATAAATGGAGCTGTTATAAACATTCACTTTGTGGAGAGTTGCCTATGAAGAAGACGAATAAAGAGGTTGCAAAAACCAGTATTACGATTTTGCTGATCGTAGCAGGGTTGGTAGTTATGGTATGCTGTATCGGATTCATTTATTTTAACAACAGCATAGCAGATGTTGTAAGTAGTTTTGCAGAGAACAATATGCTGACGTCCATTGAGACCAAGACACAGATTATGGATGAATACATCAAAGATGCAGAGACAATGCTCAAGACTTTTTCAGAAGGGAGAGAGCTCAAGGAGCTTCTTGAGGATCCGGATAATCCTACACTGCGAGCAAGTGCACAGGACTATACGATGCGGTTCTATCATTCTTTGACGAATTGGGAGGGACTCTATCTCGATACATGGGATGCGAAGGTTATTACGCATACCAATCCTGAGAAGATCGATTTGGTCATGCGTGAGGGTGAAAAACTGAAGCAGCTTCAGGATGCAATTTATGAGGATCGTGATTGGGTACATAATGGTGGTGTGTTTGTTGCACCAGTTACCAATACACTCGTCGTGCCCATGTATGGTGCTGTTTACAATGATCAAGGTGAGATCATCGGATTTGTCGGTGGTGCATTGGAAACAGAGAAACTAAATGATCTGTTAAATAAATCAAAAATAGAAGGTCTGGAGCATACGGAATATTCCTTAATTGATGTTACTTCAGGACTTTATATCTATAATCAAAATAAGAAACTGATCAATACCGTTGCTGATAGTGAAATGGCTTCGGATATCATGAAACAGATTGATAAAGGAGTTTATATAGGAACCAGCAGATATACAGATGATCAGGGAACGGAGTATGTTTCTGTTTATAAGTATATGCCTGAGAGACAATGGGTATTTATCATCAAGGACACTGCAAAGGAGATTTACTCAAGTGCATATAAGATCAATTCATTTCGCGTTATTATCATTTTTCAATACATACTTGTAATCTCGGTAGTGATTTTATTAGTCATTATTGTAATACGTGGTATTCGAACAGAGGTTATGCTTGAGACAGTCAATAATCGTTATTTGACAGCAAGCAGTCAAGCTTCATCAATCGTATTTGAGTATGATTATAATACAGATTCAGTCGAAGTCAATGGAAGCTGCGAACAGATCTTCGGCATCTCCAACTCAAAGGCAGATCTGACATTTCATGATGATTTTCTTCCGCGGATTCATAAAGAAGATCTCTTTATTGTAGATGAAATGAGAGCATTGAAGGAGAATACAAACAAAAAGCTCAATAGTGAACTACGATTTAGGGAATATGATGGATACTATCGTTGGTATCGGCTGAGTGCTCAGGCCATAGAGAATAAAAATTCTGAGATCAGGATCATCGGCAATTTTATCAATGCAGATGAACAAATCATTATGACACATCAATTAAAAAAGGAGGCAGAGACCGATCTGCTGACAGGCTTGATTAATAAAGTTACGATGGAAAACGACATCAATGATTACCTGAAGAATATGTCCGCAGAGGATGTGGCGGCTCTCTATATGATTGATCTTGATAATTTCAAGGCAGTGAATGATATCTTGGGACATCAAATGGGTGATCGGGCAATCTGTGAGGCAGCAGACAACCTGAACCTGATATTCACGGAAAATGATTATATTGCGAGACTTGGCGGCGATGAATTTGCTGTATTTATCTGTATCAAGGGTCGTGGAAGAGATTTCTCCAGAAAACTGATCGAAGATAAAGCGGAGAGAATACGCAGAAAGATGCATATGACATATTTTAATGGACATGCAGAAGTTCGTGTGACTTCAAGTATTGGTATCACGCTCTACAGAGATGGTGATACTTTTCAAAAGCTCTATGAGCGTGCAGATCAGGCTCTCTATCAAGCAAAAACAGAAGGTAAAGACAGATATGCGTATATTGATGGTTAACAAATTATGAAAAAGACTGATATAAACCCTATTATCAAAATGGACTACCCGGATCCGGATGTGATCCGGGTAGACGATACTTATTATATGGTGAGTACAACCATGCATTTTATGCCGGGTTGTGTGATTCTCCAATCCTATGACCTGATCAATTGGGAGATTGCAGGTCATATTTTTGATGCATTGGATAGTACGTCGGGACAATGTCTACACGATCAGACAGGGATTTATGGAAAAGGCATGTGGGCAGCATCCATCAGATATCACAACAATAGGTTCTATGTATGTTTTGTTGCAAATGATACAGGCAAAACCTATCTCTATACATCTGACAGTGTGGATGGAGAGTGGAAAAAGCAGATTATTGAGGGCTTTTATCACGATTGTTCCCTATTGTTTGATGATGATGAACGGGTTTATATCGTATATGGTAATGCAGATATCCATCTGACAGAACTGGATGATCAGCTGCATGGTCCCCAAAAGGGCGGTATTGACAGAGTAATCATATCTGAGAAGGGTGAGTATATCCTGGGATATGAGGGCTCACATTTCTATAAAATTAATGGCAGGTATTATCTCTTCTTAATTCATTCACCGGGGAAAAAGTGGTTTCGACGTGAAGCATGCTTTATGGCTGAACGGATCGATGGAGAGTTTGTCGGTCGGGATATCTTGAGTGATGATATGAATTATTGTGATCAGGGTGTGGCACAGGGCGGTATTGTGGATACCCCGGATGGAACATGGTACGGAATCCTGTTTCAGGATCGAGGTGCAGTGGGACGTATTCCAGTCTTGGTGCCTATGAGATGGGAAAATGATTTTCCCGTATTTGGTGTTGACGGAAGGGTGCCGGATATCATTCATACAAACAGTACAAGACCAAGCTATGTATATAAACCACTTTATGAAAATGATGATTTCCACTATACACTAAAACCGGAAGGAAAGGTACATCTGAAGGAGGTCTGGGAGTTCAATCATGAACCTTCACCTGATCTGTGGTCGGTTTGCGATGAAAATGGCGAATTTCGTATACAGTCAGGAAGAGTTAGCAGTGGTTTGGAAGAGGCTGTGAATACTCTCACACAGAGAACACTATTTCCGAGATGTGCTGCTGAGGTAACAGTGAACGGAGCAGAATTAAATATTGGTGACTATGCCGGAATCAGTGCATTCCAAGGGTGTTATGGGTTTGTTGCTATTAAGAAGGAAGCTGACGGGATGTACTTAGTCATGGTAGGGAAGCCAAATGATGAGGAGTACAATATTGACGTCAGAGAAAACATCAACAGAGAACGTGATACAGAAGTCGAATATGAAAAAGTGAGAATCCAGTCTGACATAGTGAGACTCAAAATTTGTTTAGATTTTGAGAACATGAAGGATGAGGCAGAATTTTTTTACGAATCTGAGATCGGATGGAAGAAGATCGGGATTACACATAAGCTGTATTTCAAATTGGATCATTTTTGCGGCTGCAGATTTGGACTTTTTATGTACTCCACAGAGAAGCCCGGTGGAATAGCAGGATTTCGGGACTTCCGATATCTATCTGATGATTGATCGTATCACTGAATGAGTTCCTTTACTCCAATTACTGTAACAGGAACATCTGCAAACGGTCCGTAATTAGACAACATGACGATTCCTTTTGTACCATCCTCCGTGAATCCCATGTAGCTGTTGTAGTTACTCGTTCCGCCGTTATGCCAGTAAATATGATGTTCGGAATCATATATCCAGCACATACCGATTTCATCGAGACGAACTCCCATTTTATAATTAAATGAGCTATTTGCATTGATTCTCCTGATATGCTGCAGGGGTCGGTGAATATAATCATCTTGGTAATTCATCATCAGAGAGAGATATTGTGCCATATCTGTTAGATTTGAGATTATAGCACCAGCCGGGATATAACCGTCATTTTTGTCCCACTTCCAGTAACCGGAGAGATTGCCGGAACTGGTGGCAACAGAAGTATGCTTCATATGTAGTTCATTATGCAGATAGTCATTCAGCAGATCCGTGTAATCTTTTTGGTAAACAGATTCCAGTACCAATCCAACCACAGAAAGACCAAAATTAGAATACAAAAATGGGTAGTCCTGATCGGATACATGGATCTCGGCTACTTTTTTCATAAGCATTTCACGACTTACAGAGTAGAAATCGTTTCTTCCTAACAAGTGATTCAAGAGCATCACAGGCTCTAAATAATGACTTTTATAGCCGGAGGTATGAGTAATCAGGCGCTTAATGGTTGGATAGTACGTGCCCTTTGGCAGATCGAGATATTTGGAAATCGGGTCATTCAAATTCAGCTTACCTTCTTCCATTGCCCTTGACACAAGCAGAGCAGTAAAGGTTTTACTAATGGAGCCGATCTCATAATCAAAATTATGGTTACTAATTTCAACACCTTTATGATATGTATGGTATGTAATATTTCCATAATCAATCACAGCATAAGAGACATAGTTTTTCTCTTTTGCTGTTACACACTGTAGGATCTCCTGTGAGGATTTGTCGATCATACGATTGATATACTGTATCTTACTTAAAATGAGAAGCACTACTACTATAAAAATCACCAATATTGCAAGCAATATATATTTTACCATTTCTATTTCCTCTCGTATGATATCTTATAGATCGAGGAGAAGCGATCTATGCGTTCGTGTCCTCTAGATAATTCTGCCCCCACTGGTTCATTGACAACAGAATCGGCATAAAGGATCTTCCGAAATCCGTCAATGAGTACTCCACCTTTGGCGGAACCTGAGAGTATACCGTACGCAGAATCAATCCGTCTCGTTCCATTTCCTTGAGCTGTTGAGTGAGCATTTTATGCGTGATATTGGGAAAGGTACGCATCAGTTCATTAAATCGAATCGGTTTCTCTGACAGCTCCCATAGTATAACCGCCTTCCATTTGCCGCCAATCAAGTTAATTGTGAGTTCTACCGGACAGCGGTATTCTTTCTCTCTGAATTGAATCATCTGTATACTCCTGTCTGATCATAATCTACAGTTTCCATTTGGTTACCAGGTCACAAATAAGTGCGTACTTGTGCTGTGAACATCAATAGTATAGCATAAATGTATCAAGAACAACACATAAGGAGCGATTGAATTATGAAAAGAGAAATCACATACTATGAAGCCATCAATGAAAATCATACTCTGGAAACATTTGCACTCGTTGAACAGAGAATTAAGGAAACAGGAATCGAGAAAATCGTCCTTGCTTCTACGACGGGACGAACAGCATTAGCTGCCATGGAGTACTTTCAGGGTAAAGGAGTAAAGCTGGTGGTTATACCGCACCAATTTGCATTTTCAAGTAAAGATAATCTGTTTCCTGATGAGACGGTGCAGACCCTTCGTGAAAATGGTCATGAAGTACATTTTGGAACCATGCTTTTCCATACAGAGAAATTTTATGGTTCAAGCGTACCCAACGTAATCGCAAACTTTCTTCGGTGTTTTAGCGAGGGCGTAAAGGTATGCTATGAAATCACATTGATGGCAGCAGATGGTGGTCTGGTCAAAAATGGAGAATCCATCATCGCAATTGCCGGAACAGGTGCAAACTCAGACACTGCCCTTGTGATGCAGGCTGCAACTACAAGTCATTTTGAAAATCTTCGTGTCAATGAGGTAATCTGTAAACCATATAATGCGAAGTGATCGTGCTGACCGGTTTTTTCTCTGTGGAACAAAGAAATGTGATATAATAATAAGACATTGTAAAATGATGTATTGCAATATGTAAATAGAATGAGATGTGAAAGGAGACAAACTGAGAAATGAAAGAGTTTAACAGAGAAAAATTCTTGGAGATGGCAGAGCATGGTGAAAAACTGATTACTTGCCAAGAGAGCATATGTGATGAACCATGGGCGGCAAATGAAAAGTTTCTTTCCAAGGTGATTGATGATAATAAAGACACCGAATATGGAAAAAAATATCATTTTGATGAAATTAAGTGCATTGAGGATTTTAGAGAAAAGGTCCCGTTGTCAGAGTTTTCAGATTATGCTGATTCCATTAATAGAATGATTGATCAAAATGAGACAAATCTGATCACCTCTTATCCTGTAATACATTATGCAACAAGCTCAGGAAGTGTGGGTGTACCCAAAAGGATACCTAATTCTCAGCAGAATCTTGATAGCATATCAAATATCAGTTACTGTGTGTTTGCCTATGTAAATAGATTGTTAAAGGAGCAGAACAAGGAACCTGGAAGATTACTGTTCTTAGGTGATTATTGTTATACAACATTAGATAACGGTTGTACGATGGGAAGTATTTCTGCACATATGTTAGATTCTTTTAAAGATGATTGGGAGACTCTCTTGACTTCTCCACGGAAGCTTCTTTGTCCAAAGGAAACTACAAAAGCTAATAATTATCTCAAGGCTCTTTTTGCACTCAGCTGTCCGGATATTACAGCATTGTTTACAGTATTTATGACTTCACTTTATGACTTGATGTTTCTGATTGAACAGGATTGGAAAAAGCTTGTAAGAGATATTGAAACGGGGATTATTTCCGGATATACAGATATTCCAAAGGATTTATATTATTCGTTGTCGAAGGAATTAAAACCCAACCCGCAGAGAGCAAAAGAGTTAAGAAAAGAGTTTGAAAAAGGATTTGATTCTCCGATTATTCCGCGGATTTGGGCAAACTGTGTTTTGGTATGGGGAATCGGAGGAAGCAATTTTTCAGTTTATACACAGAAGCTAAGAAAGTATATAGGTGATATTCCGGTGTATATGGCTGCATATGCGGCTTCAGAAAGCTTTATAGGTATCGTAATGGAAGCTGAAAAGAGCGAATATGCACTTGTACCATCAGAGTGCTTTTATGAGTTCGTTGCTGTGGAAGATGGTTATTATGATAACCCTTTGCTGATAAATGAGCTGGAAGAGGGAAAGGACTACGAGATTATTATTACGAACAGATCCGGATTTTATCGATACAGAATGCTGGACGTGGTACGTGTTATGGGATTTTATAAAAAAATGCCTTTAATTGCTGTTGTCTATCGCATGAATCAATTACTGTCTGTGGCCGGTGAAAAGACAACAACAGAGCAATTTACATGGGTAATCAGTCAATTGTCGGAAAAAATCGGATTTGAGATTATGGAATATAGTATATATCCAAAGGTTGAATCAACACCCGGAAAATATATTTTGATACTTGAACTTCCGGAGGAAAAGATAGCAGATGTTCCAAAAGATATTTCGAAGGTGATAGACCAGCTTCTTCGAGATGCAAATTATTCTTACCATAAGTATCGAGATCAAAATGATTTGGATATTCCGGAGGTACGTTTTGTTGATCCTCAGACTTACCAGTTATACAGAGAATTGCAGATGATGCATGGGATTTCACCAAATCAAATCAAACCGGTGAGAATCATTGATAACCCGAAAAAAGAGAAATTCTTCCTTGGACTATCGAAACAATTTGAGGATATTTAACCTATGAAACAGGATAAAGAAAAGCTTTGTAGCACACAGTATATAATGTATGTGTTGATGCAGACATGCAGTTTTCTGATTTATTATATTTCTACCCCGATTATTACTAGCTATTCGACTTCACTGGGATTTGATTTGGGATTTGCAGGATTATTATCCGGTGTATTTGCGATTGCATCTGTCTTATCTCGTCCGGTAGCAGGTTTTTTGACTGATCGTGTTAATCGAAAGAGATGCATGCTTGGTTCCATGATGTTAATTACACTTGCAAACTTTGGATTTGTATTTTTTACAGTAGGTACAGTATTGCTTTTTTGCCGCATCCTGTATGGAATTGGATTTGCGATTTTTTCGACAACTTTGATTAGCTGTGCGACAGATGTAATTCCTAAAACAAGGCTCGGAGAGGGAATTGGTTATATTGGACTTGGAACTGCACTGGCTGCAGCAATCGGACCGGGTATCGGATTGTTTTTAAGTGAAAGACTTGGCTATCATATGCTTTTTATTGTTTTGGGTTTTTGCTGTATCGCATTTGAAATCTGGTTGATATTTATTCGAATTATGGCGACGGAACATATTCAGAATAAAATTAGTATTGATAGTTTTTTTGAGCCCAAGGCGATTCCATATGTGATTCTTGTGGTTGCTTTTTCCTATAATGTCGGCATTATCAATTCCTTTATTGCATACACAGCAGAACAGAGAGGAATTGATAAGATCAGTATCTTTTTCACTGTATATGCAGTTGCAATGTTACTTTTAAAACCGCTTTCTGGGAAGCTTCTGGATAAAAAGGGACTTACAGCAGTACTGCTTCCTTCTTTCATTTTTGCGGCGGCCGCTATGGGAATTCTCTCAAAAGCTACAACACTTACATTGTTTTTGGCTGCGGCATTATTTTTGGCTTTTGGACAGGGCGCAGGACAACCGTCAATTCAGACTCGATGTGTTCAGCTTGTTGACGATAGTCGAAGAGGCGTTGCGGTTAGTACATATTATATCGGTTTGGATATTGGAAACGGAGTTGGCCCTATTATTGGGGGTCAGATTGCCGAGAAATATGGTTATTCAACAACCTATACTACAGGAATGATCATACTGCTGATTGCGATGGCAGCGTATGTTTTGGGTATTAGAATCAGCAGAAAACCTCGTTATAACTCTATCTGTTAGAATAACGGAATACTTAGCCTTATATTAATAGCAGAGAAGCGAATGCCTTCCGGAGGTAGGAAATGAAATTACATAATATGACAAAGTATCTTGATTCACTGATAGAGCGTGGCATACCTTCAGTTGATTGTATGGTATATCAGAATCATGAAGAGATCTATCGGCATATGAATGGAGCGGCAGATGAATATGGTACGAAACCATTAAAGGGTGACGAACGCTACCTTGTATACTCTATGACCAAGGTACAGACGATGATAGCACTTCTCACATTGATAGAACAGGGCAGGCTTTCATTAGAGGATGAGGTTGCACAGTATTTACCTGCTTATCAAAATCTGATGATAGAAAAGGCCGGAAAGCAGTTTTCGGCCAAGAATACACTTAAAATAAAGCACCTTGTATCAATGCAGTCCGGACTTGATTATGATTTGGAACGACCAGGCATTCTACGCGTTCTGTCAGAGAAAAAGGATATGGCATCTACAAGAGAAATCGTAGATTCTTTTGTAGAAACACCACTCAAATTTGAGCCGGGCGAGCATTTTGAATACAGTCTGAGTCATGATGTAGTTGCTGCAATCATTGAAGTGGTAACAGATATGAGATTTGGTGAATACCTAAAGAAGACCATCTGGGAACCTCTCGGCATGGAACAGACTCATTTCGCAAAGCCTATGAATGATGAAAAAGATCTGGTACAACAGTATAATTGTGTGGATGATAAGATGATCATACCGATGGAGGCATCCTGTTGCTACCAGTTTTCTAGTAATTATGAGAGTGGCGGTGCAGGTTTGATCAGTTGTACGAAAGATTATGCACTTTTAGGAGATACGATTGCCTGTGGCGGCAGCTGTGCCAATGGAAATCGAATTCTTCAACCAGAAACAATCTCTATCCTAAAGCAAAATCTATTAAGTGAAGCAGGAATTGCTGACATTGCACTAAGTATGGGACGAACCGGTTATGGATATGGCTGTGGTATGCAGATTTTGATACATCCGGAACTGATCCATTCCAACGCCCAGGCTGGAATCTTTGGGTGGGATGGAGCGGCCGGAAGTATGATGATCATGGATACCGAACGTAAGTTATCCATGGTCTATACTATGCACGTCCGTAACTGTAGCATGGCTTATTCAGAGATTCACCCGACACTTAGAGATCTTGTATTCGAAAAATAGTTTTGAAGATGTCCAATTCATTTTGTGACAGTTATTCTATTTTTCTCTCCCTCCAAGAATCTGCGGCGATATTTAATTTTTGCATATTGTAGAATTCTCTTTGTGTAAATGACATCATAGGCACCGCCTACTACGCCTACAATCGGAATTCCCTGCAGAAATTTCATGTACAATAATTCATGACTCAAAGCACCAGCCGTCACTTTGATTCTGTCTTCGGTCGGAATCTTTGTCTCAAATGCATTATGTTGTATATAATCATTTATCTGATTGTCGATCTGTAGGAAATCCTGACCTTCCGATACGGCACCCTGAATCAATAACAAAATAAACTGTCTTTCCTGATCCTCCACATAATCAAATCCAAATTTTAATGCAATTTCATAAATCCCTTTCAGCATAAATCCTGTAAACAGAAGGATATCCGGAAGTCCGATTCCTAAAATGCCCAGTCCGATTCCGGATACACCAGACATCAATGTATTGGCAAGTTCTGTATTGAGTGCTCCCTGTGAAAATCGTTTCAAAGATTTGTAATCCTGCCGTAAATCTGATTCATATTTTTGAACCTGATAGGTCTTTTGCAGATCATCTTTATGATATGTCTTCTCAAGGACTCCGGTTCCCTGATTAAATAAAACCGTGAAGGCTTTGATAAAAGCCTTGTCCAATGTACTCTGGAGTTTATCCGGTACTTTATTTTCTAGAGCCTTTGTAAAACCAGGCTTTTGCATCCCAACCCATCTGCTTCTGAAGTGTAGTTCCTGTTTACTCAGCTTTATCAATTCACGTTCTAATGGCGTTTTTGTTTGTCTGTTTAGAATTGTATTCAATATTTTCTCACTTTCTTCTGACTGCTTTGACACTCACATCATATCATTATTTACAGAAAATGAGAATAGTATCTTGAAAAGAGGTTTGTCTTTATAAATGGAAGTGGAGTCATTATGCAGAGACTTACGAAAACGACAGAAACAAGGGGTGGATTTGGATGGACAGGTCAAGTTAAGTTGTAATATAATGATAAACAGATAGATGTATATAGAGAGCAGGGAGGCAATTATATGCATGGCCTAAGACATATATTTATAGCATTGGCAAAAGCAATAGGTACAAAGGCTGCGATAGCTGTGACAACAGTATCAGTAGCAGTTTCGGCAGGAGCAGTGGGTACGGTAGGCTATGTTGCCGTTCATCAGATACAGAAGCAAACTAGGCAGACAGAACAGCATAGTACCGGAGAGTCAAGACATAAAGCGATAAGAAATGGTGGACAGAATGCTGATGTAGGGCAGGAGCTATCAGGTGTTGATGCCATTTTGCCTGATTCAGACGTTGATTATGGTCAAAATGATGATCAAAATAGTGCTCCTGCTCATAATCAAGAAGATGGAAACCATGAGCCTACTAACTTCGGATTAAAAGCTAATCAGGTAGAAAAATCACCTGAGCAAAAGGGAAGAATCAGACAACAACGACTGGCAGCAGCTGCTGTTACTGTAATGCAGCCAACAAGTGCAGAATATCAGGCATTACTCACAGCAATTTATACGCAACATGAAATACAGTCGCATGAAACTCAGCAGACGACGGGATCGACATCCCAAAGTGATTCGGGGGAATTGCCGTCACAGCAGAGCACTCCAATTACGAGTACAACTCCGGTATCTGAACCAGAGCCTGAGCCGAATCGAGCTTTTATCAATGCAAAGGCACAGTTTATCACACCCTATGTGTTCTGTGGAGAAGGTCAATCTAGCAATTTTACATACAATAATGAGAAGTATAACAGTATTTTTCTGGGTGGAACACCAACAAAAAAATATACAGTTATGCTTTATTTTTGTGGAACTGATCTGGAAACAGACGGAGAAGCTGTAACATATGATCTGACAAAACTGATTAAAGAATATGGCTATGACAATCTGGATGATGTCAATATTTTGCTATGTGCAGGTGGTACAACACAGTGGAAGAATACTTACATGAGTGCGGCAGGAGATGACAACTGTAACAATGATAATTTGAGATGCAATATCTATTATGTAGATCCAACCTCCTACGATGAAAATACAATGACAACAGGCAACGAGATCAATGCTGATACATGCAAATTGTTAGGCAGTTATAACCCAATTGATATGGGAGATCCCAAGTTGCTTGCAGGCTTTATGAATTATTGTACTGATCAGTTTCCGGCAGAGAACTATGGTATGATTATGTGGAATCATGGCGGTGGAATCAATCATGGTGTTTGCTTTTCTGCAACGGTTGATCAAGAAGATCTCAAGGTATCAGGTACTGGTATCACTTCAGAAGAGTTAGAATCTGCTTTGGCCAGTTCGAATCTATATCAGGCAGATAGAAAGCTTGCATTCATAGGCTATGATGCATGTTTGATGGGTGGTATAGAACAGTCTTATATGGTTTCACCTTATGTTGAATATTCTATCGGTTCGTCAGAAATCAGTTGTGGTGATTGGGAATATCAAAAGATCATCAATGGCATTGTAGATACATTGCATGATACAACAGTGAGCCAAAATGAGAAAAATGAAGTGATAGCAAAAAAAATAACAGAATGTTACTATAATGGTCATGATGGCTCAGAAATCATTGCGTCTATTGCATGCTTTGATTCCTCCAATCTACAAGAATCAGCAAATTTAATCAATGATTTGGCCGAAAAAGTTAATACACTGTATGATGATGAGAACATGAGGGTGGATATATTTCAGGCATTGAAACAGGCGAGAATTCATACCAATGCTCTCGGAACAGCAAAATCCAGAACAAATACCGGATACAATGAGGCTGTTGATTTGTATGAATTTATGATCAATCTACAGGAACAGTTTGAGTATTTAGAAACGAAAGATGTTTATAAAAATGACGAGGCAGTTTGTGCTCAATTTGACCAAGTCAAGAAGGCAATTCAAGCAGTTTGTGACTATCAATCTAATTATTTGCTCGCTTATGGAATTCAATATAACCATAAAAAGATACTTTATAGTGGAGAAACTGTTGATCAAAATTCAGACTATTGGAATGCTCTGAAGGGTGCACTTATGAGTGCTACCAGTATTTATGTACCTTATTTTTCACCAGAAGAGACGGATTATTATGGTCTCAAGATCATGGAAGAGTATACAACGTTGATGAGCAAGTATTCAAAAGACCTCAATGCAGAGCTCGTAAATGATGGAAGGGTTAAGCGACTGGCGAAGGAAATCAATTACGGGGAGTTGTTTATCAATCAAGATGAAAGTGCTCAAACATCAAAGCCAATTAGTATGAAAACAACGGCAGGTTCGAATTATCTGAATATGCAATTTAAATCATCCTATGATTCAGATGATCAGACGAGTAACGGAAGCACGCCCTTTACAGATTTTATGGATACTATTGATAAGATAAACGTCTATGTATCCAGATATCAAGCACCGACGGCAGGCAGCAGTAGTGGCTTGGATATAGTCTATGGCAGTAAGGAGGTAGATCTTTCTGCTATTGCAAATAGAAATGAACAAATCAATATTCCAAGGGAAACGTTATCTAATATCTATGGTTATATGGTACATGCATATGATCAGATAAAATATGATTCACTGGCAGACAAACAACCTTCAGAATCAGCTTATGTATATGATTGGGCTACGCTGTCTGATCTCGAGAAAGATGAGGATCAAAAAAAGGCTAATTTAAATAAATTAGGAACAGATTATACAAATAATACCTCCTTATCATGGCTTTCCTTTGTCGGAAGAGTGGGAAAACAGGTGGTAGGGACTGAAGATTCTGACGTTCCAGATAATACCTATGATTATAAGGAAGCATTTTTGTATTTTCGTAATTCGGTTGAGAATGAAAACGAGTATCAATTTGCAGGGGCAACCTATGTGACAGGACAAGACGAGAACGAAAAGACATTTACAAAAACGACAACGGACTTAACAAAAGAATATTCGGTTCTTCAGTTCTATCATAATATAGTGGATAGTAATGGAAGACTGCAAACAATAGAAGGAATGGAGGGAAACACATTTTCCACTCCGGTGCTTTCGATTGACACAAACATGTATATGTATAAGACCAATTTAACAGATGATACAGAGAAGATATACAATGATTACACAATTGGGTTTACCACGGTAGAGGGAACAGATCAATTAAGTCAGACATACATAGCACCTACTGGAAATGCTTCGGAAAATAGTGATGAGTATAGAAACAATACACAGCAAATTGGTACATCGGTATCAAGCAATGATCAAGGGGCAGATAATAATAAATTGCATGTAACAGAAGAAGATATACAAAAATTAGATGGTGAAGAGACATCTGCAGCGGATTTGTCAATAGATCAAGAGATAACAGAAACCGCAGAAGAAATTGACGTCAATGAGAGAGCAACAGAGGCTACAGGAGGAATTACAGAGATTACTGAAGGAGCAACGGAAGGAACAGAAGGAATGGCAGCAGTGGTTACTGACGGAATTACAGAAGCCATGGAGAAAATATCAGATGTAACTGAGCCAGAAGTAAGCGTCACATCGCCTGTGACGGAAACGGTAGCAGAAACAGATACAGGCATGCAGACGCCGCCTGTTACAGAAACAATAACAATAACGAACACAGAGCCTGATACAAAGCAAGAATCTTCTTCAGAACAGAATCAAGCACCAGTACCGATTGAGGCGATACCGATTACAGAATCTAAGGAATAAGATATTTTGTGAGGATAAAACATGATACTAACAACTGAAAGACTACTATTACGTCCATGGAAAGAAACAGATGCAGAAAGTCTGTATCAATATGCAAAGAATCCCGATGTCGGTCCGATTGCCGGATGGCCATCACATAAAAGTGTTGAAGAAAGCAGAGGCGTTATAAAAGATTACTTCTGTGGAAAAGAATGCTACGCAGTCTGTTTGAAAACAGATGAAATCGCAATAGGATGTATAGAACTGAAGTTAAATGGAAAAACAGATATGACAGAGCAGGACGACGAGTGCGAACTTGGCTACTGGATCGGCAAAGAGTTTTGGGGTCAAGGTCTGATACCGGAAGCAGCATGTGAAATGCTTCGTCATGCTTTTGATGACCTGAATATGAGTACCGTCTGGTGCGGTTATTACGATGGGAACAACCGATCCAAGCACGTACAGGAAAAGGTAGGATTTCTCTATCATCATACTTGTAATGACGTACCAGTTCCACTAATGGGAGAAACTCGAGTCGGGCATACCAATTACATGACAAAAGAACACTATCTGGAGGTACTTACTAAGGAAGATAGAATCCTGCCACCATGGGCAGATGAACTTACCGAGGGTGAATTTATCAGTTACTCAGCGACCTATCAAGTTGGCAAGTACTTTGATCTGTATGAGAAGGATGTATACCTATGTGAGACAACAGGAGACCTTACATACTATTTCTATGATCCCACCAAGCATGGATACCCGACAGACAGAAAATATCCACTGCTCATCTTCATGCATGGATTTACAAATGCACTGGAAGGTGATGTCTGCATTAATTACAGCGGAGCAGAGCTATATGCCTCACCTGATTATCAGCAATCCATGGAGGGAGCATATGTATTGATACCGATTGCCAATGAAAAGAGACAGGAAGACGGAGAAGTGATTGACAGCTGGTCGCAAGTTTACGTAGAGCCGGTTCTTCAACTGATCAAAGAATTTGATGCAAAAAGAAGCAAAACCATAGGAAAGAAGTTTGTCTTTGGAAACTCGAACGGAGCAACCTTCTGTCAGTTAGTCACAGAAGCAGATCCGAAATATATCAATGCCTGCATACCGATCGGTTCCGGATATATCCCATCTGATGAAGCACTGGATGCGTTTGATGCAAATGATGTGCACTACTTTTTTGCGTTATCTCTTCATGATGAATTCCACAATTATGAAGAAGTGATTGTACCACGTCTTCCACGACTGCAGAAAATGAAGCACTTCTTTCCGTACTTTCCAAAATGGACTTACAACGGAGATGGCGGTATCGCATCCATTAATTTTGGAGTAGAGATGGGACAACACTGCCTGATCAATACCATGCAGGCTAATCTGATTCTGGATGATAAAACAGCACTTGATGAAAGACTTCCGGAAGGTGTGACTGGGTGGATACGGAAGGTTTGTGAGGAAAGTGATAGATGAAAAGAATCTCTCCTATTGTATGATTATGAAATAATTGGTATAATACTATATAAATAGACATAATTCGACATACAAAACACATAAAACACAGGTTAAACTCTGTAGGATGAACAGAGCTGGGTTTTATGTGTTTTTATTTTTTCATATTAAGGCAAAATGCGAACACCAATATTTATTGTTTTAATATAAAAACGTAGCAAATACAAACATATATACGGGATATGTGTAAGAAATGGCTTAAAAAGGCACTTTTTAAAAGAGACATTTATTGGACACCATATCTGATAGAATTTGGGTATCGAGATTCCAAAATGAAAAATTAAGGATGAGTAAACATAAAGGAGGCTATGCATGCAGCTAAATATCGAATTATTATTAAACAAAAATGAATTTAATCATGATTGGCGGAGAACTATGCTGTCGTTTATTAAATCCCTGCTGGAAAATGAAAATCCAGAGTTGTATAGAGAATGCATAGACTTGAACCATAATGGAATGTAAATTCATAAGAATGATATTGAATTAAGTTTGCACTCACATAGACTTGAACCATAATGGAATGTAAATGCACGTATTGATGAAGTATCGAAGATGAAATGTGCATAGACTTGAACCATAATGGAATGTAAATGAAGCAAAGAAATTGACCATTGACATTGAAGGTGCAGCATAGACTTGAACCATAATGGAATGTAAATAGAATAGACAAGATTGAAATGCTTGCAAATTATTTCATAGACTTGAACCATAATGGAATGTAAATGAAGACTTCAAGAATATTGTGACAGATGTGGTCAGCATAGACTTGAACCATAACGGATTTACTTTAAGAATCTGCGTACTATTGATGATGCAAATTTGTCTATTGAGATATTTAAGAGGGTAAAACATGCGTTGTTTGTTTTAGACAGATTACTGAGAATCCGCAAGAAATTATGAATTATCTTGCGGGAGGAGTGCTTGCATTAAATGGAATGATAGAGAACGTGAGAGGAAGTACATTTGTAGTCATTCATGTTACAGATCTCATTCAAGTAGATAGAGAGCATGATAATAAATGGTATACAGATACAGTTTGAATATGAGGAGTTTTGTTAGGAAAACTATTCGGTTGAAGAGAATAATCGCCATCAATGCTGCCTTTTAAGGGCAGCATCTTTTACATGGTACATATCCTTGGGAGATTAACTCATCTCTTGAACAGTTGACCTCCTTTTTGTTTTTCTCTTTCATCTGGTCAACACTTGAACAGTTTGGATAATGAAATTTCTGAGTATTTGTATTGCAAATATAAGTGGTGGTTATTCCAACAGGAGCGATTGCTTCTGGAGTTGCCTCAACAGTTGGAGTTTCTGTTATCTCATTATTTGCTGGTGTTGAAGAGGATGCAGATTCCGAGTTCGGAACTACAGCAATAGTGGATTCTTTATTTTGTACGGAACTACCTGTGGGTTCTCCTGCTTGCCATGTCTCGGAAGGAGCACAGTTCCAAGTAATCGTACTTCCATTAGATATTGCTACAATGGAACCCTGTTCATCTGTACGAAAGACCTGTACACCCATTGTACGCAGATTATTCAGTGTTGCAGAATGGGGATGACCATATTTATTGCCTTCTGCACAACTGATTACAGCATATGTTGGATTTACCTTTTTCAGAAATACACTGCTTGATGCAGTTTTACTGCCATGATGTCCAGCTTGATACACGTCAGCACTTATATTAATCTTATTACCAAGAATATCACTTTCTGCTTCTTCCTCTGCATCTCCCGTAAATAGAAAACTATTTTTCCCATTCTTTAAAATCAGACCAATTGAAGAATTATTGGGATCTTCATAGGTATCATTAGGAGCAATAATCGTGAAGGAGGCATTACCAAGTGTATACTGACTCCCCACGGATGGTGTACTCCATTTCATGTTTTTATAATCGATGGCCTGTATCAATTCATCATATGTTTTGTTATCTTTCTCATAAGGACTCATGAAAATCTGATCAATGCCAAACTTGGTTACGATAACATCTGCACCCCCGATATGATCAGCATCGGGATGAGTCAGTACCAGATAATCAAGATTCTTAATTCCCTGTTTCTTCAGATATAATTGAACAGCTGTACCTTTATCGTTATCACCGGCATCAATCAGCATTGATTTTCCATTACATTTAATAAGCGTACAGTCGCCTTGCCCTACATCAATAAAATGAACTTCCATTATGGGCTTGGTTTCAGTAGTAGCATATATTGTAGTTGGAGTGCTAATTATTCCGAATAATATTAGGGCAAATGTGAGTAAAAAAGTGCGAAATCTTCTCATCATGGTATGATCTCCTAGTAACATCATTATATCATAATAATAGGAAAATGTACCTATCATGTGACCAAGATATGCACCATAGTGAGTGGCATAATTAACTTTTGACACTCACAGCATTTAATTATTCATATTTAAGAAAATAGAGTAATATTTACAAAAATATGGATATAAACGATTGTTCGATGTATAATTCTATGAAGAAGCATGAAATTATTAGGATATGTGATCGCTATTGATGATTTGAGTACACTTATGATAGGGGAGAAAAATAGATTTGCCAATGTCTTGATTGTAGGAAGAACTAAAGTCAGAGGAGGATCATTACTATGTTCGGACGCAAAAATGATAAGAAGAATGACTCAACAGAAAACATGACGGATCAAGAAAAGAAAGACTACGAACGCAAGTATAAGGATCAGGATGAATGGGACAAGCTGATAGAGGCTGATGCTCTTGGGTTCTTTGATGAGTGAGCTGAATACTATACTAAAACAAAGTCCCTCCTACATGATGTAGAAGGGATAGTAGTAATACTAGTGATTCAATTGAGCTCGAAGCGCTTCTATTTCAGCATCTTTTTGGTATAGTAAGTTATCTTTTTCAGCTATAATAATATCGTCAATATCCTTTTGTTCTTTTGCACCGATGCTTTTACCTTGTTCAATGCCTTGATGTAGGAGTGATTTTCGATCCATTTCATAGCGTTCGCGAGCTTCACATTGTAACCGGATTTTATCATCAGCAGTTAACTCCCGCATTGTAACAACGGCTTCATGTATGGCATTATCTTTCTTAGCTAACATAAGAATCTCCTCCCATGTGGTGGCTTTGAAGAGTTTTGCCCAGTAGTCTAATTTACAGGCTGTATCCTCTTCGTTTGCTAATTCGATACAATTTAATGATAACACATTAATACCAAATTTACTACTGTAGACCTGTTGGGTTTTTGTGTTAGAAAGGCGATATTTTGCATAGAATTCAGGACATTCAGGAAAGAGGATGAAATCCAAAATCCCGATATGTAGTGTTGGCAGAATATCTGTGTAAGCTTCTCCCTTATTCAGTCCGCAAAATGTTCGGCAAAGGTAATAAAGAGAGCGTTCGGGCCAGTCATGTTGATCAACAACCTGTACTTCAATGTTCAATTGTTCACTGTTGTTAAGCAAAATATGCAGATCCAGAATGATATCCTTTTCATTGATTGCTTCTCCCAATAGAATCGGGTTCTGGATTTCGATGGATAAGATGTCATCTTCTGCAATGCCGAGCAGACTACTGACTAATCCACGTAGTACCTTTTCATTCTTTTGACAAACTGCTCGAAATAGATAATCATTTGTAAGAGTAAACTCAACCGGTCCGGTTGCGTTTTGTAAAAGGGTGTCTTTTACCATAAAGATCCTCCTGTGGTGTGGTGAGAAAGCTGACAGAAGACTCAAAAGAGACTGGTTGTACAGTTTCTCTGGGGTTAGTAGTTACATCTGCGTTGGATCATTTGGCGAGTGCCGTGACATCCATAGGATGAATTGATGTGCCAAGCAGAAAAACATGATTTGGAAAATCATTTGATGAAAGTATAGCATAGAAGCGATTGACAATCAATGGGATAGAAGTCTGCAAAGTTTATACACTTTTTTAGGTAAGAAAAATAGCAAATGATAGAGAATGTTAGTTTAGTATAAATCAGAAATATCATAAGTAAAGGAGCATTCACATGCCAATACTCGACACAATAAAAGAAACAATTACTGGAAAGCCTGCAATCAAAGGAGCCATATTTCTAAAAGAGGACAGTGACGCCGAAAAGCAATTAGAGAAGATGCAGGAGTTATTAGAAGTAGCTGATGAAAAAACGAAGAAACAAATAGAAGAGGATATCCGTTATCTGAAATATGGTATCGAAGGTGAAAAGCAAATTGCCTATGAACTAAAGACCGCTTTTTATCCCATGGTTGTTTTACATGATTTGCATTTGGAATTTGGAGATATTACAGCCCAGATTGACTACATTATTTTCACAAGAAAACTGGCGCTGGTGATAGAATGTAAGAATCTTTATGGAAATATTGAAATTAATAATAAGGGCGATTTTATCAGAAGCGGAAAAAAAGAGTGTATTTATAGTCCAATAACGCAAAACAAAAGACATTTGGAGGTTTTGAAACAAATCCGAATGAGTAATAGAGGTTTGATAGGAAAAATGGCAACGAAGGCCTTTTTTGACGATACCTACAAATCAGTTGTTGTTCTTGCTAATCCTAAAACAATATTAAATGATAAGTATGCTAAGAAAGAAATCAAAAATCAGGTTATTCGTTGTGATCAGCTAGTTGAGTATATCAAGCGTCTAGATAAAGAAAGTAAGGAATACCGAAGTTCTGATGAAGAAATGATTCATTGGGCAGAGAGAATTTTGAAATATCATACACCAAATGCAGTAGATTACACAGCAAAATATGGAATAGATATTTTAAAAAATAAAAAAGAAGCAGATGAACCCGCTATTACTGCAACGAATCATTCTGTGGAAATGAAGTTAGAAGATATGCCTATTTACCAAGAATTAAAGGCATATCGACTAAGGATGTATCATGAAGAAAGCCTCGGAGCTGCGTATCTTGTTTTTAATGATAGGGTGATAGATCAAATAGTAAGCATTATGCCAATCAATATGGAAGAATTGAAGACAGTCAAAGGTCTGGGAGAAGTAAAATGCCAGAAATACGGAGATGAGATCATTAGGATATGTGATCGCTATAGATGATTTGAGTACACCTATGATAGGTGAGAAAAATAGATTTGCTAATGTCTTGTTTGTAGGAAGAACTAAAGTCTGAGGAGGATCATTACTATGTTCGAACGCAAAAATGATAAGAAGAACGACTCAACAGAAAACATGACGGATCAAGAAAAGAAAGACTACGATATATGTAAAAGAAAGTAAGGTATTTATTATGGAAAAGGTATTAAAGTTTTTACAGGATGCACAGACATACTATTTAGCAACAGTAGAGGGTGACCAGCCAAGAGTAAGACCTTTTGGAACGGCTCATATTTTTGAGGGTAAGTTTTATATCCAAACAGGAAAGATAAAAGAGGTATCAAAACAGCTCTTAACAAATCCCAAAGCAGAAATATGTGCATTCAAGGATGGCGAATGGTTACGTTTAGCCGGAACATTTATAGAAGATGATCGTCTGGAAGCGAAACAATCTATGCTCGACGCATTTCCGTCTTTACAGAGAATGTACGCTGCTGATGATGGTAACACACAAGTGTTTTATATCAAGGATGCAACTGCAACCTTTTCATCATTTACACATGAACCTGAGGTGGTGTATTTTTAATATATTATTGATGAGGTGTCTCTGTTTTCTTGAGAATAATCAATACTACTCGAAAGGATTATACATAAAATGAAACCTAAATCGCCAATCAGTTTGGAACTCTATGAAATCCTGTTGGATAAGGGATATTCTGAACAGTTCAGTGATTTGATTACCCATCAATGCGAAGTGGAATCAAATGATGGCTGGAGGTTTTGATGAAGAGTAATGCGAAGTATTTCGAAGGAGGAAAAATATCATGCCGTATATTACAATAGAAAGTGGAGTTTTATCAAATGAACAGAAGGAGCAGTTAATCAAGAGAGTTACGGAGGTTTCTTCTGAAATTGTGAATGTACCAAAGGAATTTTTCTCAATGACAATAAAGGAATTGCCAGATAAGAATTTTGGTATTGGTGGCAAGACAATTGATCATGTAAAGGAAGAATACATGAAGGTACATCAAAAAGCCTAAAGCGGGGAAGGCAATGGGAGCTATAGAATTAAGAGATAAATTAGTTACGATATTATCTACATATGAGAAAATCATGGGAGTAGGTCAGACAGGAAGCTTAGATATAAATTTGGTTCCGGGAAAAAGCGATATTGACCTATTTGTACTTTGTTCTGAGATCCCTACAAGAGAAGAAAGAATGGGTTTTTATAAGAACATCCAAGATGAGAACTTTGATTTGCACATGGAGGTATGTAATGGTGGACAGTGGGGATATGGAGATATCCTTACGGTAGATGGAATCGATGTAATGCCAATGTATTTTACAGTAAAAGAGATGCAGGATTATCTTGAGGAAATTCTCGATTGCAGACATTTGGAGAAAGAAGGAAGGTTCTATCCTGTAGGAAGAGCAGCAAGTATTTCTTCAATTCACATTTTAAAGGAAAATGATCACATATGGACTGATATGAAGACTATGGTCAATCAGAAACCGAGAACTTTTTTCCAGAAGTGGTATGAGAACGAAATTATTCAGGTACTGGATGAAGAGGATCTTGGACGGATAGAGCTTCGTAAAGAGGTATTGTTCTTTCACCAGGTTCTTGAAAATGCATTGGATCATTTGCTGCAGGCACTTTATGCAGTTAATATGTGTTATTTTCCAAGTCGTAAGCGAACAGAGTCCACAATCGAAGGGTTTCAATATAAACCAAAGGATTGTTATGCAAGAATGATTCAAATCGTACAAGACAGTACAAAAGAAGAAACAATGATTCAGGCGATTTCTGGCTTAAGAAATATCACCGCTGAGGTTAAGGAATTTGGGAATAAAGTTTTCCAATAAAACTATAGTAGAAAAATTTGTTTAGAGAAATGTATCTGTTTTGTGTATTAACGCAATTTCTGAGGAGGTATTCGGGTGAAGTGGTTGGAGCATACTGTCATTCATTAGTTCTTCATTTATAAGGAGTTTTTCGTTATGAGTAAGGAAATATCGGAATTAACATTGGAAGAACTATGGGAGTTATTCCCCATTATTTTGACGGAACATAACCCGGAGTGGGACGAGTGGTATGATGAAGAGTCCGTGTTACTGCGGGACATACTAAAAGATATCGATGTCGTGCGAATTTCTCATATTGGTAGTACTTCTATCAAAAATATTTGGGCTAAACCGATTGTCGATATTCTGATTGAGTTGAAGAACGGTAATGATTTTGATCTGGTACATGACATTCTTATGGAACATGGATATCTTTGTATGGAGAAGAACGATATTCATATGGCTTTTAATAAAGGCTACACGAAGTTGGGTTTTGCAGAAAGAGTGTTTCATATACATATCCGGATATCAGGAGACCATGATGAACTTTATTTCCGTGATTATTTGAATGAACACCCACTTGCTGCAAAGGAATATGAAGAGCTGAAACTCTTGTTATGGAAGCAGTTTGAACATAACAGAGATGCATATACAGATGCCAAAACAGAATTGGTGAAGAAGTATACAACAAAAGCAAAAGAGAAATATGTATGTATTGATTAAGAGGTGAAACATGAAACAAACGACAAATGATATCAAGAAGAAGATAGAACAGTATGTACATACCTATTATTGGGATCAAGATATAAACTGTGCAAGGACAATGCTTCTTTCTCTGGGGAGATTGTTTGAGGTTACGATTGAAGAACAGACCGTGAATGCAGCAATCGGGTTACATGGAGCGGGGGGATATCGTGCACAATGTGGTCTGGTAGAAGGAGCCTTGATGTTTCTCGGTATCATGGGAACGAATCTGGGAAGGACAGACACAGAGATTTCTGACTTGTGTTATTCATATGCCGAAGCATTTGAAAAGGAGTTTCTATCTTTAAAATGTTATGACCTAAGAATCACGGGATTTAGTGAGAATGATCCGCCTCATATGTGTGAGAAGCTAACATGCAAGGCAATTGAATTTGCCTACCATTATATACTTAGTAATAAACTGGAAAGAGATTAGAGCCAAATAAATCCTCTTCAAAGGAAATTCAAAGATTTCCTTGGTAGTATCTGTGTAAATAAACAGGAGAGGAAATAAAAATGATGAGAGTAAATCGTACAAAAACCCCAGAGGCAATTGTAAAATATGAAAATGTAAAGAAAGCTTATCAGTTTGGTGAGACAGAGAGCGTAGTACTAAGTAATCTGTCACTTGATATTTATAAAGGAGAATATGTCTGGATTACGGGCAAGTCCGGAAGTGGAAAATCAACACTGCTAAATGTGCTGACAGGTATTGATAATCTGGATGATGGAAAAATCAGTGTAAATCATGAAATCGTTAGTGAGATGACAGAGGATCAGATGTCTAAATGGAGGGGAAAAAGCATTGGAATTGTGTTTCAGTTCTTTCAATTGATTCCGACGTTATCTGTTCTGGAGAATCTTTTATTGGTTATGGACCTTGTCAATATGATTCCTAAAAATCAAAGAATGGAACGGGCAAAAGAGCTGCTGTCCATCGTAGGGCTGGAGAATCATGAGAATAAACTACCATCTATGATGTCTGGTGGCGAACAGCAGAGAGTTGCGATAGCAAGAGCACTTGCAAATGATGCAGATATTATTGTGGCCGATGAACCAACAGGAAATCTGGATATGCAAAACTCGCAGATTATCTATAAGTTTTTCAGAAAATTGAATGAACAGGGCAAGACGATTATTATGGTTACACATGAAAGAGAACTACAGGAGGGTGTGACAAGAAATGTTGTCATTCAGGATGGGAAGATTATAAAAGATATCAATTTCTCAGAAGCTTATTGCGAAGGTGAGGTGAATGGCATTGCAGCGTCTTATTAAGAAAGCAATCAATGACATCTGGCAGAATGGAAAAAGGACGGTACTTGCCTTTACTGCTATGACCTTTGGAATGATTTTCTTTGGATTAATGCTTTTTTCCAACATCATTATGACACGAGAAATAAAGTCCGTATATCAAAAGCGGAATCCGGCTTCTGCAAGTTTAGAATTAATGGGTAATCAGGATATCAGTCAGCTTGAGCATGCGCTGTCTTCTATGCAGGATATTGAAACGTTTGAGTTTAAGGCCGTGTCCAAAACACAGGTTCAGGTAGGAGAGAATGATTGGAAACAGGCTTATATATTTGGAATTGCAAAAGACAAACAGATCAATCAGATTAAAATCACGGATGGACAATTGTCCTCAGATGAAGGTACGGCGATCATTGAAACAGGTGCTGTTTCTGTAGCAGGACAAACTATGGGAGACAGTATCATAACGAAGAACGAACTGGGTATTCAGACAGAGTATAAACTGACCGGAGTAGCAAATGATATGAGTGTACATCCGGCCATTGTACATGGTTGCGTCTATCTTTATGTACTAGAGGATCAAATGCAATCAAATCAGATAGATGGATACTATCTGGAACTGAAAACCATTCATCCATATAATAGGGAAGAGATCGAAAAAGTCTGTCAAGAATTAGCAGGGAAAATCAAACAATCAGGTTATCAGATTACAGAGATTAATATACCGGATCAGCCGGGTGAAAGTATGCATGCCGGGGAATATGATTCAACAATGCTCATATTAAGATTATTTTCCTTTGTAGCACTACTATTTGGAGCCATGATTACGGCTAATCTGATTTCTGCGATCATGGATTCGCAGATGAAGCAGATTGGTATTTTAAAATCTGTAGGAACAAAGATTTCACAGATTTACGCGGCATATATGATTGCGTTTGGATTACATTTTGTAGGATGTGTAAGCATTGCCATGATGGTTGTTAATATTGTCTCAAAATATTTCTCAATTCTTATGCTGAGACTGTCTGATATTATTCCGGAGAATACTACAATAGCATTAACATGGAACCTGATCTTTTTTGCAGTTTGTACGATCGTTCCAATTATGATTGTGTCAGTTCCGCTGATTCGCGGCAGTAGGATTACGGTTAAGCAAGCATTTGATCATCATGGGATATCACAGGATTCACTCAACCATACCGGCAGTAAACTGAGATTCAAGAGCAGACCACTTATGTTATCAGTTCGTAATGTATTTCGTAAGAAAAAGAGACTGGCACTTAATATCGGTCTTCTTACCTTTGGAGGCATTGTGTTTATTGGGATCAACACAGTAAATCTTTCCTTGCGTGCCGACTTGGATCAATATATGAGTTCACTAAACTATAATTATCAGTTTCAGGTTGGAAAAAATGAGACAGAGGAGTCCCTGAAAGAAAAACTGAATACCGTAGAGGAGATTCAGGATTATGAAATATGGGGAAGTAGCTATTGTAGTTTTTGGGGAAGTGATGGTGTGGAGCGGATCTGTACCATTACAACACCACAAGAAGCTACACAAATGATGACTCCAACGATGCTAGAGGGTAGCTGGATTGAGGAGGATACAGACAGAGAGATTGTAATCAGCGAAGAACTATCCAAAGAGCAGGGATTTAAAACAGGTGACAGGTTGAAGCTGTCCATAATGGGAAAAGAAGACACTTTTACAATCAAAGGTGTGATAAAGGAATTTGAAAAGAAGGAAATTTTCTTCTCACAGGATTTACTGATGCAATATACTGGGATAGAAAATTGGTCATACAATGTAAAATGTGTAACCAACAGTATGGGAGCAACTACAAGACAATTCAATAAAATGATTACTGCATCACTAGAGAACAGCGGTATCATAGCAGTTGCCGGAGAGGATAGCACACAGATGAAGGAAACTTTGTTCAATCATTTCTCAGTGACCTTGAACTCCTGTCTGGTAGTGAGTATATTACTGATCTTTGTTGCAGGATTTGGTCTGTCAGCATCCATGAGTGTGCAGGCTGAGGAGAGGAAGAAGGAAATCGGGATATTAAAAGCAGTTGGAACCGGAAAGAAGGATATCTACCGAATGTTTCTTGTAGAAGGAAATGTATTATCTATAGCAGGGGATGTAGTTACACTTCCGATTAGCTTATGCACAGCAGTGGCGGGTTGTATGATATTTGGAAAATATGTGTTTGATAAAGCGATTCAATTTGATTTATTGTCTTTTTTGATTTCCTGCGTCATCTGGTTTGGATTTTCGTTTTTTGTCTGTCATTTTGCAGTTAAAACGAGTGCAAAACGAAACAGTAATCTAACAATCAAAGAGGTGCAGGCAGAGTAGTCAGAGATACATGAATACTGTATCGCGATATTTTGGTAGAAGGTGATCTTGAAAGAATCGATGGCCTTATATGTAGATTTTCTATAAGAATTGTTGACGGTAAGTCTTCGGTGGCGTTCCTGTAATATGTTTGAATACAGTAATAAAGTAATTATAATCATTAAATCCACATTCACATGCAATCTCTGCAAGAGAAAGCTGGTTTTGCTCGGTTAGGAGCTTTTTAGCTTTCTCTATGCGGAGTTGTCTGATATATTCTGCAATACCAATCCCATAACTTTGTTTAGCAATTTCATAGAGTTTAGTCTTGCCGATGTGAAAATGCATTGCAATGGAAACAGCATCAATATCCTCTGTAAAGTGTGCCTGAATATACCCATCAATTTGTACAGGGAGCTCCTGCTGATGCAGTGATACCATACGATCCATACATAAGAACGAAGCCACTGCTTTCATAATGTGAGAAGCGGAAGTAATATAATCATCTGTAACAATTGGCTGTTTCAAACAGGCCTTTTTTAATTTGGAAAGAGAAACATCATAATCTGTGCAGAGCTCCTCAATAGCAGCCCAGCCTTCATCATAGGTTGGATAGGAGAATACATGGCCAAATAAAAGATAACCGATCACGATATTACCCATTCGGATAGGTGCTATGCTTTCAGTCAGACCTGCATGACATCTGTAGGTATAAGAGGAGGTTCGTCTTGTCGCAATCTCGCAGGCATGCTGGTCGCAGGCATGGCACTTTTGTGCACCCTCCGGAGAATTTCGGATAATCTTACAAAAGGGTGCAATATCTTCCGGGTAGGATGTTAGTTCATGAAATGAATCGTCAAAGACTGTGATACGAATCTGAGTCAAATTGTTAAAATCCTCAAGTAGCGAATGTAATTTGCTAATATCAAAACTAGATACCATAACAGCACCTCTTTTCTGTTTTTTATTAAGAAAATCATAACATGATTCCGAACAAATTCAAAGTAAATAGAACAAAACTCTATATAAACCCCATTTCTCATTGTTTAAAATATATTTATATAGAGAACAAAATGTAACCAATAACTTCAAAAGCAGCAATGGAGGAATGAGAATAATGAGAAAGAAAATCACATTTGCATTGGCATTTTGCAACAGAGGATTTATGCCGGGAGAATTAATCTATGGTGCGAGAGAGGATATGATCAAAGCAGTTACAGAAGCAGGCTATGATTATATTGCCATGGATCCGGAATTAACGAGATTTGGAGGGATTGAAACCAGAGATGAGGGCCTGTTATACGCAAGGTGGCTCAAGGATCACGAAGGTCAGTATGATGGAGTGATTTTCTCCATGCCAATCTTTGCAGATGAAAACGGAGCAATTACTGCACTACAGGATGCGGGAGTTCCGATTCTAATGCAAGCATATCCGGACGAGATTGGGAAGATGGATTTTGCTCACAGGAGAGATGCGTTTTGCGGAAAGTTTTCTGTAACAGATGTTTTCACGCAATATCAGGTTCCGTTTACGGTACTAAAACCACACGTAGTACATCCGCTGACTGAGAGATTTCAGGAAAATCTGAGGGATTTTGCAGCAATATGTCGTGTGGTAAACGGGATGAAGCGATTCACAATCGGATGTATCGGTGCCAGAACAACTGCATTTAAGACAACACGTTTTGATGAGGTTGGATTACAGAAAAATGGAATCACGGTTGAGTCCTTTGATTTATCTGAACTGATTTTCAAGGTCAATGCCTTAGCAGATGATGAGGTAGCAATTTCTCAGAAGATGAATCATCTGGAGAAATATACAGACTTTTCAAGAGTACCCCAGGAAAAGAAGCTTACATTAGCGAAGATATCAGTTGTAATTGATGAATACATCGAAGAATATCATCTGGATTCTCTGGCAATTCGCTGTTGGAATGAGATGGAGACCATTCTGCGTGTCTGCCCATGTGTATTACTGTCTGAGTTAAATGACAGAGGAATTGCAACCTCCTGTGAGATTGACCTGACATCGGCGATTTCCATGAGAGCAATGCAGCTTGCAAGTGAGGAGCCGACTGCTGTACTGGATTGGAACAATAACTATGGTGATGAGGAGAATAAACTGATCCTGTTCCATTGTGGTTCCTGTGCACAGAGCTTGATGACCGGAAAAGGTACCGTGACAGAGCATAAGATGTTTGCCAAGGGAGATCCGGGAAGCGGCTGGGGAACAAATGAAGGAAGAATACGCCCGTTTCAGACGACAATCTCGAATTGTCTGACAGTAGATGGTAAGATCAAGATTTATGCATCCGAGGCTGAGTTCACAGATGATCCGATTGAGGAAGCATACTTTGGATGTGCTGGTGTTTGTGAAATTCCGGATATGGAGAACAAGCTGCTTCGCCTGGCAAGAGGTGGCTTCAAGCATCATACATGTGTCGGAGTGGGACATATGAAGGACATATTGAAGGAAGCTTTTGTGACTTACTTAGGGTACGATTGGGTAGATATTGACGGATAGAAGGGTTACATTGACAGCTGTAGAAAATATGGAGATGCGATATGAAGATAGCAGGATTGGATATCGGGACAACCGGTTGTAAATGTACAGTATTTGACGAACAGGGAGCACATCTGGGTAAAGCATATCGTGATTATCCGGTGCACAGACAGGTGAGTGGTCATGAGGTTGATATTTCTGCCATTATGGATGGAGTCTATGGTGTCTTAGGCGATATGGCAGGTGAGTATCCGGATATTGCAGGAATCGGAGTGACCAGCTTTGGCGAAACCTTTGTTATGACCGATCAGATAGGGACACCACTGCATGCCGCTATGCTTTATACAGACCCCAGAGGTGCCATGGAGTGTGAGGAACTCGTCGGGAAAGTTGGTGCAAGAGCGATCGCTAAAAGGACGGGGCTTCGACCACATCAGATGTACAGTATTTCAAAAATGATGTGGATGAAGGAAAATAGACCCAAAGTATATGATGAAGCAAAGTATATATTCCTGATGCAGGATTATGTTGTGTATCATCTGACCGGTAAACGTCAGATTGATTATTCTCTGGCGACCAGAACAATGGCGTTTGATATTGAGAGATTGGAATGGAGCAGAGAGATCTTTGCGGCAGCAGGCATTGATATCACTAAGATGTCAGAACCGGTACCGACAGGAACGGATGCAGGAGAGATTACAGCTGAGGCTTCGGTACGTACCGGTCTCGCGACAGGGACACATATCATTTCAGTCAGTCATGATCAGGTAGCGGCAGCAGTCGGAGCCGGGGCATTTGACTCCTCAGTTGCAGTGGATGGTGCAGGTACGGTAGAATGTGTGACTCCTATCTATGACACGATGCCGGATATTGATGTGATGTTTGACGGGTATTATTCCATCGTACCATATGTGATTCCGGGGAAATATGTAGCATATGCCTTTTCCTATACAGGCGGGGCACTGATGCAGTGGTGTGTAGATACAATGGCAAAGGCAGAGTGCATGATGGCAAAGGAACAAGGCATCTCAGTTAATGATTATCTGGAGAATCAATACATGAAAAGTCGTGGAGAGGAGAATCCCAGCGGACTGCTTGTGCTCCCTCACTTTGCAGGAGCAGCAACACCATATATGGATTCTGATGCAAAGGGAGCGATTCTCGGACTCACAACAGATACTACAGTTGCCGATATATATCGAGGCTGTATGGAGGGCGTTGTATATGAGATGTATCTCAACTGTGCTGCTTTGACCGGCTCTGGATGTCAATTTCGAAAAATGCATGCAACCGGAGGCGGGGCACATTCTAAGGAATGGATGCAGATGAAAGCAGATGTGCTGAATCTCCCAATTACAGCCCTAAAGACAGTAGATGCAGGGACGGTCGGCAGTGCAATGCTGACCGGGATAGCAATCGGGACATTTAGGGATCTGCAGGATGCTGCAGAGCATATGGTGGAGGAAACAGTCACCTATGCACCCAGATTAAAGATGCACGAGAAATATATGAAAATCTATGAACGATATCAACAGGTTTATCAGGCAGTGAGACCACTGGTATCATGAGACAGAGAGACTTTTCTCTGTAGGAAGGAGCATTATGAATCCATATATTGGACATGACAGTCAGTTAAGTGGTGTGGAGGAACACCGACTGGTAGGCGGTAAAGGCGACGGAATGCGTTTGTATGAGGTGAACAATGGTAAAGGACTGGAAATGACCATTTCTCCTGACCGAAACTGTGATATCGCGAGACTTCGTTATAAAGGAATCAATATGAGTTATTTTTCTCCCTGTGGATATGTCGCACCGGCGTATTATGAGAAAGATGGTGCCAGCTTTCTGAAATCATTTACTGCAGGCTTTCTTACGACATGTGGCTTGCAGGCGGTAGGAACTCCTTGCGTCGATAATGGTGAGGAGCTTCCGCTACATGGTTCCATAGCCAATCAGCCATGTGAACATAGCTACTGGGAAGAGGATGAGCAGTGTATCCGAGTTCATGCAGTGACAAAGGATGAGGTCATCTTCGGACGTAAATTGGTACTAAAGCGAATGATTGAAATATCAAAAGAAGAAAGTACTTTTTCCATACAGGATGAGATCGAGAATAAAGGAGATCGTGTTGAGCCTGTAGAGATTCTGTACCATATGAATATGGGGTATCCTCTGCTTGATGAAGACAGTGTAATTACAATACCATCATCAGAGGTCATTGCACGAGATGATCATGCACGGGAGGATATTGCTAACTGGATGCATATGGAGAGGCCACAGACTGGATATCAGGAGAGGTGCTACTATCACAGATTTGATGGTTCTAATGGAAGGGCAAGTATCTATCAGCCGAAGTTAGGCATTGGGCTGGAAATAGAATTTGATGCAGTACAGCTGGATGGCTTTGTAGAGTGGAAGATGATGGGTGTCCGAGATTATGTATTAGGTCTTGAATGTGGAAACTGTTACCCGGATGGCAGAGATGTCATGAGAAAGAACGGGATGTTAAAGTTCTTGGAACCCAAGAAAAAGTTGAATTACAGAGTGAATGTTAAAATGTTATAGAGATTTTATTTCACATCATATACAATGTATTTGTAAACAATATTAGAATAATGAGGTAAAGCATATGTTAGCAACATTAAATGAAGTTATGAAAATTGCAGAGGAGAGGAAGATTGCAATTGGTTCCTTCAATGCTCCGAATCTGGAGGCTCTCCAGGCAATCCTTGAGGCAGCACAGGAGCTAAAACTGCCGGTTATCATCCAGTTTGCACAATGTCATGAGCCATGGATTCCGCTAGAGATCATCGGGCCGATTATGGTTGAGGAAGCAAGAAAAGCGTCTGTTCCGGTCTGCGTTCATCTGGATCATGGCGAGACTTTGGAGTATTTGCAGACAGCACTAGACCTTGGATTCACTGCGATCATGTATGACGGATCGGTTCTTTCCTATGAAGAGAATGTGATTAATACTAAGAAAGCCGTTGAAATGGCTAAGAAGACAGGTGCCTCTGTAGAGGCAGAGCTTGGTTCCATGGGAAAGCGTGAATCAGGAGCCGGTGATGGAACAGGAGATGAGGATGCAACTAAGATTTACACAAATCCGGAACAGGCAGCAGTCTTTGTTAAGGAAACCGGAATCGATGCACTTGCATGTTCATTTGGTACGACACACGGAATCTATCTGACGAAACCTAAGCTGGATTTTGATGTAGTGAGAAATGTACGTAAACTGACGAACAACATACCAGTCGTTATGCATGGTGGTTCAGGAGTTAGCAAAGAGGACTTTAGAAAGGCAATCGAAGCCGGTGTTCGAAAGATTAACTACTTTACATACATGGATAAATCAGGCGGAGCGGCTGTCAAGGCTTACCTGGATACAGTCAATGAGGCAGACCCCATTTTCTTCTCTTCGATTGTAGAAGCAGGTAGAAAGGCAATGAAGGAAAATGTAAAGGCAGCGATGAAACAGTTCGAACAATCACAGATCTTCCTGTCATTGTGATAATACACATGGACATAGTGATCATTTATGATACTCATAACATGTAATATATTATTATACCCAGTATCGTGAGAGGTAAGAAAAATGAATGATTCGAAAATACTGCTTGTGGATGATGAAGAGGATATTACAAATCTGCTTGAGAATGTGTTGCATAAGGAAGGATTTCAAAATGTGAAGAAAGCCTCTGGAGGGATGGAAGCGGTTGAATTGTGTAGGGAATTTCAGCCGGATGTGGTAATCTTAGATATCATGCTACCGGATCTGGATGGGATTGAAGTGTGCAAAAGGATACGTGAGTTTTCCTTTTGCCCGATTATGTTTTTATCCTCTAAAAATGATGACATTGATAAAATACTAGGGCTGAGTAGTGGCGGTGATGATTATGTAACAAAGCCCTTTAGTCCGATAGAGGTGGTATTTCGGATTAAAGCACAGCTCCGAAGAAAGCAATATAATCATTCTGAGAAAAGTGAAAACCAGCCATTACTTGAATTTGATGATCTAAAGATAGACACAGAGGGTTGCTGCGTGTATAAAAGAAATCAGGAGATTGAACTTACAGCGAGAGAGTATGGAATGTTAAGCTATCTTGCTGCAAACCCTAATATGCTAATCAGCAAGGAACGCATCTATGAACGAGTATGGGGTGAGGATAGTATAGGTTGTGATAATACGGTCATGGTACATATTCGTCATATTCGTGAAAAGATTGAGGATGATCCGACCAATCCAAAGTTGCTACAGACAGTCAAGGGACTTGGTTATAGACTCGTGAAAAGGGATGCGTGAATGAAACATAGAAGATATCAATCTACATTACATCTATATCTGATTTTTATAATCCTGCTCATAGGAACGGTGGCAGCAGGGTTTGGAATGGTACTTTATAACATCACCATTTATAAACCGGATGGTACTGCTGAACTCAGCAGGTGGCCGATCGAATTCACTGAGGATTTCAATGAGTATATCGGTATTGATGATGGGAAGCCGATAGTCAGTGATTCTGGACTTCAGCTATTACAGGATAACCGGTTATGGCTCCAGATTATAGATGAAAATGGAGAAGAGATTTTTAGTTATCATAAGCCAGAAATGGTGGTGACACACTATACTCCTTCGGCTCTGATCAACGGAAATCAAAACAAGGTCGGAGAAGATACGATTTTTCTCGGAAGTATTGTGACAAAGACCTGCGAATGGACATATATCATCGGATTCCCGATACATATTTCAAAGATCACAATCTATGGGAACGGAGACAGACTGGAAACCTTCAAGCCCATTGTACTCGGAATGTTGGGTGTGACTCTGATATTACTGATTGCCTCGAGTATTATTTATAGTTACTTTATTGCCAGACAACTTAAACAGATCAGGGGATCAATCAAGAGTATCTCAGCACGTACTTATATATCGGTTGAAGATAGAGGCTCCTTTCACGATGTTTATGAAGAACTCAATACCTTAAATGATGAGATCAAGATAGCTGATGAGGCAAGAAAAAGGGATGAAAAACTGCGCGAGGAGTGGATAGCAAATGTCACACATGATCTGAAAACGCCTTTATCTCTAATTAAGGGATATGTTGAACTGATCTCGACTACTGATGATGAAATTCCATTGGAAGAATTGAAGCAATATGGGGATGTGATTCGGAAAAACCTAACTTATGCCGAAGATCTGATCAATGATTTGAAACTTACTTATCAACTGAAAAACGGGATGCTGCCATTGAATCGAAGTCAGCAGAATCTTGTTCGCTTCACAAAGGAGTTAATGATTGATCTAATCAATCATCCTGAATACAGAAACAGAAAGATTTGTTATATCGGAACAGATGAGGATATCAAGTTTTCCTTTGATACGATGTTGCTTAAGCGAGCAGTCAATAATCTTTTGGTTAATGCATTGATTCATAATCAAGAAGATACCGAAATCAATGTCTCAGTCAATGCGGTGAATAACTGTATTTATATGATGATACAGGACAACGGAGAAGGTATGGATCAGGAGGAGTTGGACCACCTGTTTACTAGATATTATCGTGGTGAGAAAATGAAGACCAAGCCGGAAGGCACCGGACTGGGAATGGCGATTGCCGCACAGATTGTGGAATTGCATGGAGGAGAGATCAGGGTTGAGAGCGAGAAAGGACATGGAACCAGTATGATTCTGGAGTTTGCAGTACAATCGTGAAATATAAGTAGTGAAATAAGTAATCAACATACATAAGGACAATATAACAGACCGGCTTTCACAGCAGGTCTGTTTTTTTGACCAATCATATTAAGGATATCTTAAGGTGAACTAAACAATATCATAAGGTGAGTGTTATATCGTATATATCAAGTAATCAGTTCAATGACTGAGAGAGGAAGGTGTATATGAGAATTATACTAAAGTATATTTTCAATAATGTAAGAGAGAGGAAACTCAGGACAGCGGTTATGGTGTTTTCCATTATACTGTCGACATCGCTGTTGTTTGTGTCAATGTCAATCGGAGATTCCTATGAAAGTGCACAACTGAAAATGGCTCAGGGTTTTGCGGGATCTGCAACGGTTTCGGTCTTGGCAGATCCGGATACCGAGGGCAATCCGATATGGATATCAGAGGCAGAGATTCCGCAGACCTTATTCATAAAAAGTAGAGTTGGGCTACTGACAACATCGGCTTTATATGAAAACAATGGTCTTTTTGAGAATTTTGATCTAATTGCTGCTAATCTGGACGAATTGAATGAAATGAATCCCCCGAAACTGCAGGGAGACACCACACTGGAGGATTTTGCAGGATGGAATATAGTCACTACAGAAAAATTTACATCAAGATACGGACTGAAACCGGGAGATGTAGTAGAACTAAATATCGGTGGAAATGAATATGAGTTCAAACTCAAGGCAGTTGCAGCCTATGACACAATCTTTCTGAGACAATCCAGAGGTTTTAATGCTTTGATTCCAAAGGAAACACTGGCACAGATCCTTCAAACTTCTGATGGCAACAGTAAAATCATGATTACCCCGACTGATGGAGTCAGCTCAGATATATTGATTGAAGATTTAATGAGATCTCTGCCAGAGGGATACAGGGTGGCAAAGACCTACGATGAAGGACAAGTGGCTTCAGAGGCACAACAGAAGTCACTTCCATTTTACCTGATTAGCTTTTTTTCCTTTGTAATGAGTGTATTCATTATATTCAGTAGCTATAAAGTCATTACTATGGAGCGTTTACCGGTAATCGGGACATTTCGGAGCATTGGAGCAACAAAAGCATCAACAACGAGAATTTTATTATTAGAAAGTTTGATCTATGGAACTTTAGGAGGACTAATCGGGATACCGACAGGCTTTGCAGTACTAAAATTGATTTTAAATAGCCTAGGAGAGTCACTGGCACTGGGCATACCGATTCCAATGGTGGTAATGCCTTTCAATATGCTGATCGCTTGCGTCACAGCAATTATTGTGTCACTGATGAGTGCTTATATTCCAGTAAGCAGGGCGAGTCGGATTCCAATCAAGGATGTGGTACTGGGAACAGTGGACGAGCAGGTGACTTCTAATAAAGTTAAGCTTACAGCCGGAGTAATTCTTTTGATGATATCGGTGGTACTCCCATTATCCATCGATAAAGAAAATAGTCGGTTACTGATGACAGCAGGTGGTTTGTCTTTATTGGGATTGATTGCGGCTACGATCATTGTGACACCTTTAGTTGCATACGTATTGTCTGTTCTATTGGAATGGGTGTATGAGAGAACCTTTGGAAATGAAGGAAAACTTGCCGCTCGAAATATGAGAAATAATAGAAATGTGGTACAGAATATCACATTACTTTTTATCAGTCTATCCTCAGTAATCGTGATTAGTTCAGTTGCAGGCTTTGCGATCTCCTATCTGGGAGATGTGTATGGTGGAGGGACATTGGACGGGTTTGCAAGTGGTGATATAAGTCCTGAATTTGTTAGCAAAGTTGAAAATTTGGAGGGAATAGAGGAACTGCTCCCAATTTATGACTTAAGTGAAAAAGTTGTTGTAAATGATGACGGAACTGTACAGATGGAAGCAATAGATGATCTGAATACATTATGCTCACTGTTGAATGTACAACTTATAGATGACAAGAACAATGTTGCAGATGTGTTTGATAACAACAGAAATATTCTGATGAGTAAGGATTATATGAAGCATCATGAATTTAGTATTGGTGATGTAATTCAACTGGGATACAGAGGGACTTCTTTTGAGTATCAGATAATAGGTGCATTTCAATCAAGGGGTGATAATTCAGAAGTAATTATTCCCGGAGTTTATGCACGTGAGGATTTTGGTGCTGTGAATTATGGAAAGATAGCGTACTCTGCGGAAAATCCAGATGCCGTAATGGCACAGATCCGAAACCTGTTTGGAAATCAATATAATTGGAGTCGAACAGTTGAGGAGTTCAGTAAGGATGCCACAAAGATCATTAGCTCTTTTATGGAGCCTATGAAAAAGATGACCTATTTTATTCTGCTACTTGCGGCAGTTGGAATCATCAATAATCTATTGATCAACTACTTACAAAAGAAACATTCCATAGCAATGTATAAGTCAATTGGTCTCAGTAATATACAAAATATTAAGATGACAATGATTGAGAGCATAACTGCAGGAATGACCGGAACAATCATCGGTATTGTAACAGCTTATCTGGAAGTGAGGATTATTTTCATTGTAGCGGGACCAAAGGTTGCGGTAACACCAGAGTATGATCCCATGATATTTATCACAGCGGGAATAGCAGGGATCTTGATTACAGTCATTGGTTCCGTTGTCCCGATTTTGAAAAGTACAGATATGAAACTTGTTGAAGAAATTAAATTTGAATAGTAAACGGAGGATGAATATGAGTCAGAATCATCAAATGATTGAAGCATGTAATATTATAAAGGATTTTCAAATGGGAGAGACGACGACTAGAGTATTGAAGGATGTAACTCTGAGTATTGATCAGGGAGAATTTGTATCCATTATGGGTCCATCAGGCTCCGGAAAAAGCACACTTCTCTATATCCTAGGTGGATTGGATCATCCGACAGAAGGAAATGTATTGATTGCAGGCGAAGATATCTCACAGCTGAATGACAATCAAAAAAGTATTATGAGACGCAGAAATATAGGATTTGTATTTCAGTTTTATAATCTGATCCCAAATCTGAATGTAGAAGAGAATATCTTACTCCCGGTTCTGTTGGATGGAAAGAAAATTAGAAACTATCAAAAACAGCTGGATGAGATTCTGGATCTCGTCGGGCTGACCGATAGGAGAAAACATACCCCGCGAGAATTGTCAGGCGGACAGCAACAACGTGTTGCAATCGCCCGGGCACTGATTAACAATCCTGAGATCATCTATGCAGATGAACCGACCGGTAATCTGGACAGTAGAACAGGTACAGAGATATTGGAACTTCTCAGAAAGATCAATCGTGAGAATCATCGCACCATTATTATGGTTACACATTCAGCGGACGCAGCAGCTTATGGCAATCGCACCATTACCGTAAGAGACGGGGTGGTGGAGTAATAGTTATTCTTATTTTGAAGTGCTCAGAATATCTCATTTAATATATTATTCTACAACATTTTGTAGTATAATTGTAATTGAATAAGCATGAAATAGACACAGGAAAAACTCTGTTGGATGAGCAGGGCTTTTTCCTGTGTTTTTGGTTGTTTTACATTCAGATCATGTCAAATATCATACATATAATGTAAATAATGCAAACATACATACGAGAAAATATGATAAAATGGCGTAAAAAGGCACTTTCTCAAAGGGGTACTTATTGGACACATTACCTGTTAGGATTAGATTATCAGTAGATTATCTGACTATTCTGAAAAGGAAATGTAGCAGTTTTGCTACTGTTTGAAACCAAAGGAGGAAGAGATTATGTATGATTGGAACGGTAACGGAGAACATGATGCATTTGATGATTATATCAATTACGAATTGATTAATGAAGATCATAAGGAGACTGGAAGAAGTAAAAGAGGTGGAAGGAACAGTTCAGGTTCAGTCTATATTCTTTTCATCCTAATAGCACTTTCGGTGGAAGCAGGTTTTCATGGAGCAGGTATTTTCATATTTCTAGGATTATGTCTCATAAAGGCATTATATAAGTAGTCGAAGAGAATACTATGGAAAGAGTTCTTTTTGTGGTTACCAATTGAAACACTGATTCATGAGCGGCAGGAAGATTATTATAAAGTTATTAACGCTGCAAATACAGATGGAGAGTCTACGGTATTTGTAAAGTTTATGCTTGAAATTATTAAGCAGGCTCTGACGGAATTAACACAGAATGTTGTAGAAAGTAGAAAGAATGAGAATGAATCTGTACAGAGTAGACTCTTGGCATTGCTAAAAGAGAACAATAAAATATCTGCTAAAAGTGCAGCAGAGAAGTTGGATATGTCTGAAAGGCAGGTACAGCGATTGTTAAAAACAATGAAAGATGATGGCTTAATTGAAAGAAGTGGATCAAATAGAAATGGCACTTGGACGGTACTATAGTGTTGCAATGTCGTAATAAATGACGTAGATGATGTCGTAATAAATGTCGTATATCATGTCGTAGATGAAGGAGATAGATATCATGGATTTACAGGAAATACAAGGGAGATCCACAATATAAATGATTTCTTTTTATTCTAAAATGGGGTATTGCAATTGTTTTTAAAATCATCTAGAATAAGCATTCATAGGCACAATATATGTAGTATTTGGTAAGGAGAAACAGAATTATGACACTTTGTATTGTTTTTGCTCCATGCAGAGTCTGAGGAACTGTATGGAGGAATGGACGTAATGAACGATTATTACATCCATATATCCTCAGACTTTGCTTCTTATGCAGCAGATTGTTTTAAGAAAAAGGAGCAAAGAAATGAAGAAATTAAAGAATCATGAATTGAAAGAATTGCGGAACTTTTTAGTTCTATGGAGTACACAGGGCTTATCACAACTTGGCAGCAGCATTACAACATTTGCATTAGGACTGTGGCTGTATGAAAAGACAGGCTCAGCACTCGGTACAGCGGCACTTACGATTTGTTCTTATGCACCCTATGTGCTAATGAGTATTTTTGCTGGAGCATTGACCGACCGATTTGACAAGAAGAAAACAATGCTGATATGTGATACACTGGCAGCTATGTGTACACTGACTGTATTTATATTATACAAGACAGATAATCTTGTGGTTTGGCATCTGTACGCACTCAATGTATTTTCAGGATTGATGAATACTGTACAGCAGCCGGCATCAGAGGTAGCAATTACATTACTCATTCCAAAGGAACACTACCAGAGAGCCAGTGGACTACAGTCTCTGTCGAGGTCATTGATTTCGATCCTAAATCCGTTGATAGCAACGGCACTGTTTGGACTGGCTGGTCTTGATATAGTCATTATCATTGATCTGATCAGTTTTGGAATTGCATTTACAGCACTTGCTGCATTTATCGTGATTCCGGAGATTGGTAAGGTTAAGAGTGAAAATGTATTGAAGCTCGCTAAGGAGGGCATAGCCTTTCTGAAGGAGACACCATTAGTCTTAACATTGATCCTGTTTATGTCCGGCGTGAATCTGATCGCATCTGCATTTGATGCGACACTGCCCGGATATGTAATACCGAATCCCAAAGGGGGAACTTCCATGCTGGGAATCGTAACCTCAGCGGCAGGTATTGCAATGGTGTTCGGCAGCATGATCGTATCTGCATTACCGAGACCGAAGGACAGAGTAAAGGTGATCTATCTCACAATGCTGATATCACTGGGAAGTGAGAATTTCATACTGGCATTTACAAGAGAGCCGGTGTTGTGGTGTCTGGGGCAGATCATAGGATGGATACTCGTACCGGTGATGAGTGCGAATCTGGATGTGATCTTGAGAAGTACTATTCCAGTGGAGCTACAGGGTAGAGTCTATGCGTGTAGAAATACATTACAGTTTTTTACGATACCGATAGGACTTTTCTGGGGTGGCATCATGGTGGATCAGGTATGTGAGCCGTTTATGAAGAACAATGCAGGAGTAACATTCCTGACAACACTCTTTGGAAGCGGCAAAGGTTCCGGAGCTGCTCTGATGATGTTTATTCTAGGAATATGCGGAAGTGCTCATTGTCTGATTATGGGCAGAAGATTAAAAAAATATAGATATCATGATAATTAATAAACATATTAGCCATCATTGTTGTTCTTTTCAATGATGGCTATCTTTTTTGCGGAGACTATCTTTAAAGTATCAAATGTCCGGCAATTCCCATAAGGGCACCTAAGACAACTGACATGATGCCCATCGGAATAGCTGATTTCTTATCATCCTTGGCAACGAGGATGATTACAGGAACAGCAAGAAGCAGGGTAATCACGCTTCCCTTCAGCCACCAGACCATGTGGAACAGATCTGTGTTGAATATAATCAATGCAGCAATCACAAAGTGCATGAATGCAGATACTATGGAATATCTGTCAAGTTTCATCTTTACCATAGGCATTACATCTATCGCCCCGGCAACGCAACCAATCAGAATTGTTAAAATCAATGTTTTCATATTATTTTATCCTCCGTTTTAATAGTGTTCATAGTGTTTGATGAGATCAATTTCTCCAAGAAAATTTTGGCGTTTAATGGAGAACGATAGTGTGGGAGAGAAGAAAAGACATCTGCAAGTCGATCCATCTCCTCCATTGCTTCTGTAAAAACGGTTGTGTCTGCAGTATTAAGCTTGTCCAACCGACTGTATTCCAGATTTTGTGGGTCAAGACGGTGCAATTTAACAGCATATCCAATACGCCTATGGCAACAGCATTTTCCTGTCCCTGACAGTCCACAGTACTCTCCTAGAAAGGCAGCAACACGTTTTCGTATTCGAGTTAGTCGTTGTCTGTACGTCTCAGGAGTGATTCCCAGTATCTCGCCACATATCTTACTGTCTGCACGAAACATAAGCCCCAAAACATAAATACACCGACTCTCAGGATCCAGACACTGTAGCATGACATTGGTACAGGAAGCCTTTAGTTCTTCTGCAAGAATATCTTCCTCTACATCCTGTAACAGATCGCTTGTGTTCGGAATAAAGCCCGCATTAATGTCCTCTGCATAAAAATCAAAACTTAACGGTCGCTTCGCAAACATGAATTTCTTATAATTGATCAAATAATTGGATGCGATACGGTAGACCCATGTGGAAAATGAACTTTCTCCCCGAAAGGAAGAAAGCTTGGTGATAATTTTAATAATGATTTCCTGCATGGCATCTTCTGCATCATGAGGACTTCCTAACATACGCAACGATAGATTGTAGATCATATCCTGTACACTAATCAGAAGATCTTCAAGTGCCTTTTTATCACCTTCGCCTGCTCTACCAATGAGTTCTGATATTTCATCTTGCATGATATTTCTCCTTCTCTTTTGTGTTATATTATATTAGACAATACAAAAATAGATTTGTGACAAGTAAAATATAAATATTATTACTTAAATGAAAAACTAAATTCCAGTAGCTCACAACCGTAGTAAATCTGCGGGAG
>CAZVYQ010000022.1:0-42491 GCA_964631375.1 uncultured Lachnospiraceae bacterium
TGCCACGGCAACATCTGCCGTTCCCCCATCGCCGAATTTGTCATGAAAGACCTGGTTTCCAAAGCCGGCCTTTCTGACCAATTCCACATCGCCTCCTCCGCCACCAGTACTGAGGAAATCTGGAATGGCATCGGCAATCCCGTTTATCCGCCTGCAAGGGCGGAGCTTGCGAAGCATGGGCTTAGCTGTGAGGGGAAGAGAGCGGTACAGCTATGTCGGGAGGATTATGATCGATATGATTATCTTTTGGGGATGGATCAAGCGAATATCCGCAATATGCTCAGGATGCTGGGTGGGGACCCGAAAAGAAAGGTATATCGGTTATTGGATTTTTCTGAACATCCCAGAGATATTGCGGATCCCTGGTATACAGGGGTGTTTGATGTGACATATAAAGATGTAGTAGAAGGTTGTAATGCATTATTGGATCGGATCATGAATCATTCTTGAGCTGATTGCACGACCACTGCCTTGAAACTGCCGACAAAGTCGGTGTATTTCACACAAAATTCATATTCCTGTGCCTTATCTACGATAAAGCTGTATTTTAGATCATCTGCTGTACACCAATCAGCCCAATCGCTTACAGGTTCACCATCTTCGTTGAAAACAGCGAACTCTGCTGTGCCCGCTTTGGCATCGGTACGAACACGATATTCTATTTTATCACCAACTTCGCCTTGGAAACTGACTGAGGCGTGGTCGGCTGTATAGGGTTCGGTAGTGTGTTTACTCATGGAAGCAACTTCTTTGCCCTCCATGACACAGCCGATCAGGGTTTGTGCACCTAATATCAGTGTAACAAGCATTAATATAATCAATAGGATTCTTTTTAGAGTCATAATATATCCTTTTCTGGTGCTCTTGCATTTCTTTTACATTATAATCTATGAATCCCAATCATACAGTGATAAAATGTCATTAAAACAAGTTGACATTTGTCATAAATATTTTAGAGGAATTTGAGGAGACAGAATGACTATGACCTATAGGAAAATTGATATGACAAACTATCCGAGAAAACAGCAATACGATTACTTTAACTCCATGAATTACCCTTATGTTGGATTGACAGTCAATGTTGATATTACAAATTGGCTGACACAGATCAGAGAGAAGAGATATCCTTTCTTTCTGTCGTTTCTCTATGCTGTCACAAGAGCAGCAAATGCAATCCCAGAGTTTCGGCAGAGAATCGTTGATGGAGAGATCATTGAATTCGAGAAATGTATTTCCTCCTATACGGTTGCACTGGATAATCATAGCTATTGCTATGCGGCAGTGGATTGTGATATGCCGTTTGGAGAGTTTTTGCCGTATGCCATCAAGATTCAGGAGGCGGCAAAGCAGAGTGCATCTCTTGATGACGGAGAGGATGCGTTATCCCTGTTTTTCATTTCAACGGTAACAAATGTGACATATACTGCAATCGTACAACCCGTACCACAGCCGGCAGATAGCAATCCGAGGATTACCTGGGGACGGTATTTTACACAGGAGGGTAAGACGTTGATTCCTGTTAGTCTGTTATGCAATCATGCTCTGATGGATGCATATCAGATGGGGCTGTTTTATGAACATTTAGAGGGTGAACTGCAGAGAATGATCGAATAGCAAAGGAGAAATCATGGCAAAGGGCACAAATCAAAAACTGAAGCTGTTGTATCTGATTGATCTGATGATGAAGAAAACAGATGACACTCACAGTATCACAATGCCGGAGATCCTAGAGGCTCTGGAAGCACGTGAGGTAACTGCTGAACGTAAGAGTATCTATGCGGATTTTCAGGCAATGGAGGAGTTGGGGCTTGAGGTGATCAGTGAACAGGTCGGGAAACAGCATTATTATCATCTGGCTTCCAGACAGTTTGAGATCGCTGAGTTGAAGCTTTTGGTGGATGCGATACAGTCCTCTAAGTTCATAACGGAGAGAAAGTCCAATGAACTGATCAAGAAGCTGGAGGGTCTGGCGAGCGAGTATGATGCGAAACAGCTGCAGCGGCAGGTTTATGTTGCAGGACGGATCAAGACGATGAATGAGAGCATTTACTATAATATAGATGCAATCCATTCTGCAATCGGACAAAATCGGCAAATACGATTTCAATATTATCACTGGAACGTGAAAAAGGAGATGGAGCTTCGTAAGAATGGAGCATTTTACCAGGTGAGTCCATGGGCACTATGCTGGGATGACGAGAATTATTATCTAATCGCCTATGATACAGAGGCTGCAAGGATTAAGCATTACCGCATTGATAAGATGCTTCGGATTTCATCTGTGGATCAAAAGCGGGAGGGCCGAGACTCCTTTAAGGATGCGGATCTGGCGGGATATACACAGAAGTATTACAGTATGTATGAGGGGCTGATTGAGACCGTCAGGATAGAATGTCGCAACGAGCTTGCTAATGTGGTGATCGATCGGTTTGGTAAGGATATCATGATGATCCCTCAGGATCAGGAGCATTTTACAGTCAATGTGAATGTGGCAATGACAAAGCTATTCCTGGGATGGATCTTTGCGCTTGGAGACAGTGCCAGGATTGTTGGACCGGAGCATGTACTGCAACAGGTAGCTGCAGAGGTGAGGGCTTTAGCGGAGAGGTATTGCTGAGGGGATTCATTCTGCATACATAACAGATCATGACAAATGTAAATTGTTTTCATCTTCTGATTCTGCTACACTTTTGTTAGTGAAAAGAGCCCGGTTAGTGTATGGGACGCAGATGAGGAGGAATTCAAATGATCTGTCCAAAGTGTGGAAGCAATCAGGTGGTAATGCAACAAGTAGCAAATACAACAACAGATACAAAGACAAAAGGATTTGGCTGGTGCAAGGCTTGTATCGGATATGTGCTATTCAATGTACCGGGAATCCTATGCGGACTGTGTGGTATGGGTAAGGGTAAATCCAAGACAACAACAAGGACACATGTAGTCAATGTGTGTCAGACCTGTGGCTACCGGTTTTAAAGAATCTGTGCTCTATGCATTGAGGGTGGCAGGTAATCAAAGTGGTTGTCACCAGATGCCGGAGCGTAGCTTCTTCTATCATGGAAAACAATTTCCGGTGTGTGCGAGATGCACCGGTGCTACCTTAGGTCAATTACTTTCGATTGTTACAAATGTCATATGGATGATTAGTTTACATAAATCAAAAAAGCCCTATAAGGAACCTTGGTTTCTAGGTGTTTGGTTTACGTTTTTCTCTATGGCGGTCATGGGAGCAGACTGGTCGATCCAGGAGGCTGGAATTAAGAAATCCACAAACCCCAGAAGATTTATAACAGGTATTTTTGGTGGGTTTGGAGTCTTTAACACGTATTTTATTGTCGGTCGATATTTATGGAGGCTATGTCGTAAGGCTATTCCACATACAGTGTGATCATTCGTTTTAAAATCAAATAATTCTGTCATTTTTGTACATGAAATGACAGGATTATTTTTTTCGTCTTCAGTAAGATGGTTTTGTAAAGATAAACAGATTGAAAAGGAGAAATGTTATGGAGAAAAGAACGATCCAGTATATGGAGTTAAGCGGAACCAGTGAAGAAATCGGAAGAAAAATGGCACAGAGATCGGAAGCAAAGGAGATGTATGTACCTGCTCCACCTATGTTTACCAAGGAAATCATGCAAGAAGCATTTGAGATGTATGAGCGGTTCTGTCCGGGAATTGTGGAGGAATTGAAGGGTTTCTCAGAGGAAAGTCATATAGCAATTCAGGATCTGGCATATAGTTGGATGACATATTTGTTGCCAAGGTGCTGTGGAATCGCTTTGCAGGGTAGTAGAATGGAAGATGGTCATACAAGACTTGCAAGAAGCTATGAGTTCGGGTTGGAACAGGAGGACATGCTGTTAGTCAGGACATGTGTCAAGGGAAAATACACCCATATAGGTGCAACAGTAGCGGTTTTTGGACGCAGTGAGGGCATCAATGAACACGGCCTGGCTGTATCACAGTCTTCCTGTGGATTTCCGGTCAGCAACATCCCACAGATGAGAGCACCCGGAATCAAGGGTCTGCAGTTTTGGGCTGTGATCAGAAGTTTGTTGGAGAATTGCAAAACTGTTGAGGAAGCATTGGAAATGCTTAAGGACATACCAATCGCTTACAATATTAATTTATATCTTGCCGATCCAACGGGTACGATTGTAATTTATGAGACGATGAATGGAGAAGCAACGTATGAGAAAAAGATGCCGGGAGATGTGAAGGGATATGTCTGCGGAACAAATCATATCGCCATCCCATCCTTCCAGGACAGAGAACCTGCCGGTATGAGAAATTCAATCATCAGACTGGAGAAGATCGAGCAGTTTATGCAGGAGTCAGGTAAGAAATCAGAGGAGGAGTTACGTCAGTTTCTGTTGACCAAGTATCCGGAGGGACCTATGGCATACTTTTATGACGATTTCTTTGGAACGGTTCGTTCTGTCGTGATGGATGTAGAAGAAAAGAGATATTCGGTATGCTGGCTGGGGCAGGATGATAATGGATGGAAGGACTTTTATGTAAACCAAGAGCTGAAAAATCATCAGGAAGAGGCAGTATTTGTACGTGAGAATTCGGGCCCGGGAGATTTTGAAATGATACCGATTCCCAGAAAATAAGTGCTTGACATTCGACATTTTACCGCATATAATAGGCTTCAATAAGTTTTCACAAGAGTAAATGCAGTGAAGGCGTCTAGTAGATGGTTGTTTTCTTATAGAGAGAGGGAGTCACCGGCTGTAAGCTTCCTTAAGTTCAGACAACTAATTGAATTTCCCGCCGGAGCAGCTTCTCCGAACAATGGTATATTACATATATATTGATTCAGTAAGAGAAGACGTCCACGTACGTTACACGAAACGAGTGTCTGTATCAGAGGATATAGAAATTTGGGTGGTACCGCGAAACTATGAGCTTCGTCCCTGTTGGGACGGGGCTCTTTCTATTTTTCGACTTACACAGTCCAATGGAATAGAAGAGAATGAGTTCATAGATTAAGAAGGAGAGAAAATCATGAGTGAAAAAAGAGTGATGTTAGGAAATGAAGCAATTGCCCGTGGTGCATATGAAGCCGGTGTTAAGGTTTCGGCTGCATATCCGGGTACACCTAGTACAGAAATCAGTGAGAATCTGGTTCAGTACTCTAAGAACGGAACAGTTGGAAACAAAGATTTGTATTGTGAATGGTCACCAAATGAGAAGGTGGCAACCGAGGTGGCTATTGGGGCTTCCATTAGCGGTGTTCGTTCTATGGTATCCATGAAGCATGTAGGTGTGAATGTAGCGGCAGATCCTCTTTACACAGTTTCCTATATCGGAGTCAACGGTGGTCTGGTTATGATCGCAGCAGATGATCCAGGATTATACAGCTCTCAGAATGAGCAGGATACCAGAATGGTTGCAAGAGCAGCACAGGTGCCGGTACTGGAGCCGTCTGATTCTCAGGAAGCTAAGGACTTTGTAAAGTTTGCTTATGATATGAGTGAAAAATATGATACGCCGGTCATCGTCCGTACAACAACACGTCTGGCACATTCGCAGGGAATGGTAGAGTTGTGTGATAGGACAGAGGTACCGGATAAACCATATGAGAGAAATATTGCAAAAAATGTTATGATGCCGGCAAATGCAGTGAAGCGTCATTTGGTTGTTGAGGCACGTACCAACCAGATGATTGAGGATGGATGTACCTTCCCGATCAACAGAGTTGAGATGAATGACACCAAGATCGGTGTGATTACAAGCGGAATCCCTTATCAGTATGTGAAAGAGGCTCTTCCGAATGCATCCGTTCTGAAGCTTGGTATCGTGAATCCTCTTCCGAAAAAGCTGATTGAAGACTTTGCTTCCAAGGTTGACACACTTTACATTGTAGAGGAATTAGATCCGGTAATTGAATTACAGGTTAAATCATGGGGAATCAAAGCGATCGGTAAGGAGATCTTTACAGTACAGGGCGAGTACAGTGCAACCATGATTCGTAGAGCAATCGGTGGAGAAAAGGTTGACATAAAACCAGCCGCTCAGATTCCGAACAGACCTCCTATTTTATGCCCGGGATGTCCTCACAGAAGTGTATATTCCGTACTGAACAAACTGAAAATACATGCAGCAGGCGACATTGGATGTTATACACTTGGAGCAGTTGCTCCGTTGAGTGTGGTTGATACAACTGTTTGTATGGGTGCCAGCATTTCCACCCTGCATGGTATGGAGAAGGCAAAGGGTAAGGATTACATCAAGAACTGGGTAGCAGTAATCGGTGATTCCACCTTTATGCATACGGGTATCAACTCCCTGATGAATATGGTATACAATCAGGGGACAGGAACAGTCATGATCCTGGACAACTCCACAACCGGTATGACAGGCCATCAGGATCATGCAGCAACCGGCAAGACGTTGCAGGGGGATACCGTCTATGCAATCAATATCATGAATCTGTGCAAATCACTCGGAATCAAGAATGTGACTGAGATCGATGCCTTTGATACAGTGGGTCTGGAGAAACTGTTAAAGGAAGAAACAGCGAAGGATGAGGTATCTGTTATCATTACTAAGGCACCCTGTGTTCTGCTGAAGAGCAATCCTCCGATTACCAAGAAATGTTACGCAGACAGTGAGAAATGCAAGAAATGTGGTATGTGTATGAAACCGGGCTGCCCCGCACTGACCAAGCAGGCTGATGGAACTGTCAGAGTAGATGATACGATGTGTAACGGATGCGGACTGTGTAAGGGCTTGTGCAAGTTTGGTGCGATTACAGACGTTCCGGTCTGAGCTCATTTAGATAAACTGTTAACATAATGTTGGAATAACAAGAGATCTACCGGAAGTGCGGAGGTCATAACAGGAGGATAACGATATGGAAACAAAAAATATAATGATTGTAGGTGTCGGCGGACAGGGAACCTTGCTGACAAGTCGTATACTAGGCGGAATAACAATTCATGCGGGATATGACGTGAAGCTGTCTGAGGTACATGGAATGGCACAGCGTGGCGGAAGTGTTGTTACCTTTGTCAGATATGGTGACAAGGTTGCAGAGCCTATTGTGGAAGAGGGCTGTGCAGATGTTTTGATTGCTTTTGAAAGGCTGGAGGCACTCAGATATGCGCATTATCTGAAGAAAGATGGTGTCATCATTGCAAATGATCAGCGTATCGATCCGATGCCGGTTGTCATCGGAGCAGCGGAGTATCCGAAGAACATTTTAGAGGATTTGGCTAAGGAATATAAGGTGATTACAGTGGATGCGATGGCAGAAGCCAAGAAGTTAGGTAATCCCAAGGTCTTTAATGTCATCGTGCTGGGAATTGCAGCACAGCACATGGATTTTTCCAAGGAAGATTGGCTGACAGTCATTGAGAAAACCGTGAAACCGAAAACTATAGAAATTAACAAGAAGGCATTTGAAACAGGCTATAACATGAAATAGTAGAAAAGGAGGTAGCAGCATGATTTGGAATGAGACTAAGGAATGCATGAGCAGAGATGAGATGCAGGCTCTACAAAGTGCGAGATTGGTAAAGGTTGTAGATAAGGTATATCATAATGTAGAGTTTTATAGAAAGAAAATGCAGGCAGTTGGTCTGGAACCGGGAGATATCAGAGGTATTGAAGATCTGTCCAAACTTCCATACACAACAAAACTCGATCTGAGGGATAACTATCCGTTTGGTCTGTTTGCAGTTCCGATGTCAGAAGTGGTCAGAGTACATGCTTCCTCCGGAACTACAGGAAAAGCAACTGTTGTTGGCTATACCAGAAGGGATATCGAGATCTGGAGTGAGTGTGTGGCAAGGGCTATGTCACAGGCTGGTATTACTAAGGAAGACAGGATTCAGATCGCATATGGATATGGCCTGTTCACGGGTGGACTGGGAGCACACTATGGAGCAGAGCATCTGGGTGCAACAGTTATTCCGATGTCAACAGGTAATACAAAGAAGCTGACCACGATGATGCAGGATTTTGAAGCAACAGCAATCGCTTGTACTCCATCATATCTGCTACATATTGCAGAGACACTTGAGGAATCAGGCGAGATCAATCATATTAAGTTGAAGGCAGCTATCTGTGGTGCAGAGCCATGGACTGAGAATATGAGACTTCAGATCGAAGACAGACTGCACATCAAGGCATATGATATCTATGGATTGTCAGAGGTTATGGGACCCGGTGTGGCATGTGACTGCGAATATCATAAGGGACTGCATGTATATGAGGATCATTTCCTGCCTGAGATCGTCAGTCCGGAGACACTGCAGCCGGTCGCTGAAGGAGAAACAGGAGAGCTTGTATTTACCACGCTGACGAAGGAAGCTCTACCTTTGATCCGTTATCGTACAAAAGACTTAACAAGTATTGATTACAGCAAATGTGAATGTGGCAGAACTCTTGCCAGAATCTCCAGATTTAAGGGACGTTCAGATGATATGCTGATCATTCGCGGTGTCAATGTATTTCCATCACAGATTGAAACAGCTCTCTTAGAGGTGAGTGAGACAACACCAAATTACCTGATCATTGTAGACAGAGTGGATCATCAGGATACACTGGAGGTTCGCGTTGAGGTAGACGAGAAATGCTTTTCAGATGATATGGCATCCCTTGATCAGTTGACTAAGAAGATTGCTTCTGTCCTGAAGCAGGCTCTTGGACTAGCTGTTAAGGTAAAACTTGTTGAACCCAAGACGATCGAACGTAGCGAAGGAAAGGCGAAACGTGTCATTGATAAACGCCAGTTGGTATGATAAAATGTATATGAATTGTTAGAGTTGCAAAGCAACGGAGCAATTTGTATCATAGTAACTTAAAAAAAGGGGGTTGTTATCATGGCAGTTAAGCAGGTATCGGTCTTTATGGAGAACAGGACAGGAAGACTGGAACAGGTAACTAAGACATTAAGAGATGAAGGCATCAATATTACATCCCTCAGTCTGGCAGAGACACAGGATTATGGTATTCTCAGGTTGATCGTATCTGATCCTGAACGTGCACTTGCAGCACTGAAGGCAGCAGATTTTTCCTCACGTATTACAATGGTAGTTGCTGTCAAGGTGTCACATGAGATCGGTTCTTTTCATCAGATGCTGACAACTTTAAAGGACATCAACATTGAATATATGTATGTGTTGTCAACAAGTGAGTATGCATCTATGATCGTCAAGATCGCCGATTATGAGAAAGCAGAAAAACTCCTGACAGATCAGGGATATACATTATTAACAGATGAGGAAGCTTACCGGGCAAACGAAGTCGGCAGGTGAGACACCTCAATCAGATGAGTATAACGATCTATTGACATCAAATGAACAAAGCCACGCGGCATCCGTCACGTGGCTTTGAGTATATATGAAAAAGAAATGAGAAAGACCATAAAAATCTACATCTCTGATCGTATTGTATACAGAGAGGAAAGGAAAGAGTGTGACTGACGAGTTATTTGAACAGTGTGTCCATCGGATACAACAAGGCGATAAGGAAGGTTTGAAGCAGATCTATGAAGCCTACATTGCATTTATCTATTCGGTGATCTATGGTATCCTTCAAAACAAAGAAAATACAGAGGATGTCACGAGCGAGTTCTTTATTAAACTGTGGAATGTGGCCGACCAGTATCAGTTTGGAGGCAAACACAAGGCTTATCTGGCAACGATCGCACATAACATGGCGATAGACTACATACGAAAGCACAGGAGAGAACAGCCAACAGAAGAGATACAGGATGCAGTAGATGCCGGGATATCAACGACGACCATCGGTGTACAACAGGAGTCCACCGAAGATGAGGTAGTAGGAGAGATTACGATCAGAGAAGCGATTGCAACGCTTAAGGAACCGGAACAGGAGATCCTGAATCTGAAGATATTCGGTGATCTGACATTTGTGGAGATATCAAAGATTTTGCAACAACCGATGGGTACAGTTACGTGGAGGTACAGAACGGCGATTGAAAAGCTGAAGAAAGGTTATGGAAAGGAGGTGCGGCAATGACAGAGCAGGAAACAAAAAAGAATGAATTAGAGATAACCGAACAAGAGTTACTTGATAATACAGATATTGAAGAACGATATCAAACGGAGATACAAGCTGAGATTCCGGATCTCTGGAACAGAATCGAGACGGCATTGCCGGACAAGGCACCTTCTAATGTAGAGCCACAAACAGGCAAGGTAATATCCATGAAAGCAATCCGTACCATCGCTTTGATTGCAGCATGTCTGTGTATTGCACTGATGATTCCGAGGATGCTGTCTGTAGGAGGTCGTCACAGCGAGGCGGCAGCAGAAAGCACAGCACCTGCAGGAAATGCAGCTATGGCAGATGCAGCAATGGCAGAAGAACCCGCAATGGAAGAAGAGGCACCTGCAGCAGAAGCAGCACCTGAAATGACAGAGGAGGCACCAGCGGCGGACGAGAGCAAAACACAGAGTGCTACAGAACAAGTGAAGAACGAACGAAATGATTTTGGCAGTGATGCGCTATACACAGAAGGAGTAGAAGTTGAGATCATTGAGTGCGATACCGAGCTTGGCAAGTCGGATGATGATGGATATTGTACATTTACAATTATGATTTTAAGGGATGATACCGGTATGTATGAACAGGCATCGATAATGGATGTTTATATTGATGAGAAGGAAGCCGCCGAGATTAAGGGCGGAGACAAACTCATTGTAACACTTGTCAATACGGATCCTTTATCCAGTGCAAAACCAAGAATCAGCATGATTACAAAGTAATTTCAAAAAATTTCATAAAGTACCATAAAAATGAATTCCTCCCTGCGTATGTATATTAGAAAAGGAAATAAAGACCATTTCAATATCAACAACCAGGGAGGAATTTATTATGAAAAGAACAAATCTAAAAAACGTAACAGCAATCGTATTGACTGCCATCATGTTGGCAGGAAGCATCACAGGATGTGGGAAAAAGATGACAGAAGCCACTGCATGGACAGATGGAGAGGTATGTTATGAAGAGGAGGCACCTGCAGCATATCAGAGTGAGGAGCATCGCACAGCAACTGAGGATTTGGGCACCTGTACCGATGAAGCATATTGCGGAGCGGACTATGAACGCAATACAAAGGAACAGAAAGCAGCAGATGCCGGAAGGTATGCACAGTGTGATATTGCTTATGAAAACAGTGAGGAATATACATATACAGAGGAATCCGGTTTTCAATCGGTCGCAAAGAGCCCACTTTCTACCTTCTCAGCAGATGTGGATACTGCTTCCTACAGTAATATCCGAAGAATGCTGAATGATGGGTATACAATGTATGACATTCCAACAGATGCAGTTCGAATTGAAGAAATGATTAATTACTTTGATTATGATTACAAGAAACCGTCAGGTAAAGATCCCTTCTCTATTACAACCGAAATCGGCGACTGCCCATGGAATGATGATGCAAAACTGATGTTAGTCGGTATGCAGACCAAAGAACTGGATTTTACGGATACCGTACCTTCTAATCTGGTGTTTTTACTCGATGTATCAGGTTCCATGTGCTCTGAGGATAAACTACCGTTATTGCAGAAAGCCTTTTCCATGTTGACAGAGAATCTGACTTCAAAGGACAGGGTATCTATCGTGACCTATGCAGGCAGTGACGCAGTGCTGCTGAATGGTGTTAAGGGAAGTAATTACGAGAAGATCACAGATACATTGGAGAGTCTGGAAGCAGGTGGGGCAACCGCAGGTAGTGATGGAATTATCACGGCGTATGAGATTGCTGAGGAGAATTTTATTGAGGGTGGCAACAACCGCGTGATTTTAGCAACAGATGGAGATTTGAATGTCGGCTTGACAAGTGAGGATGAACTGGAGAAGCTGATCACAAAGAAAAAGAAAAGCGGAGTTTATCTGTCTGTTCTGGGGTTTGGAACCGGCAACCTTAAGGATAACAAGATGGAAATACTTGCAGACAAGGGAAACGGAAACTATTCTTATATTGATTCTATCAAAGAGGCAAAAAAGGTATTGGTTGAGGAAATGGGAGCTACTCTTGTCACAGTTGCCAAGGATGTGAAATTTCAAGTGGAATTCAATCCTGCCATGGTAGAGGGATATCGCCTGATCGGATATGACAACAGGATTATGGCAGCAGAGGATTTTGCAGATGATACCAAGGATGCAGGAGAAGTAGGTGCAGGTCACAGCGTAACGGCATTGTATGAGATTATCACGACAGAAGATGCAGCAGACAAACGAGATAAGAAGGGAAGCATTGATCTGAAATATCAGGATAGTGACTATGAGTATGAGAAGAAGGACACGGAGAAATATGACACCGATGGAGAATGGCTGACTGTCAGCGTACGCTATAAAGATTCGGAAGGCTTTGAGAGCAAACTGATCGAGCATCCTGTAGACAGTGCGGAATATACGAACCGCAACAGTGATAACTGGCTGTTTGCAAGTGCAGTGGCTGAGTTTGGTATGATCCTTAAGAATAGTGAGTATCAGGAGGACGCAAACTTCCGTCAGATTGAAAGACTTCTGGACAAGGCAGACCTATGGAACGATGAGTACAAAGAGGAATTTTGCGAGCTTGTTGAGTTAGCACAGATTGGTTGACATAACACCAGCTATACACTTCAATAATCGATCATTATCCTCTGGGTTCATGAAGCATAAACGGATATATTTATTATCCAGAAATGGGAAGGTGGAACAGTTTCGAATCATCATTTTCTGCCGGATGGCAGCATCAAACATGGTGTCGGCTGTTACATCTTCTCTTAGGATACGAACCAGAACAAAGTTAGCAGTGGGGTTATAGACTTTGAGTCCTTCGATGCCACGCAGGGCAGTGACAATACGCGTTCTCTCATTTCTGATCAGTGTCTTTGTCTTTTGAATGTAATCCTCATCAGTGAACATAAGCTTTCCCGCAATCTCAGCAAGTGAATTGATGGTCCAGGGATTCTGCTTGGTATTGACTGCTTTGATGAGATCCTTATTTCCGGTAATGGCATATCCGAGACGAAGTCCGGGTGCGGCAAAAAATTTGGAGATACCTCTTAGAATAACAATGTTATTGTAATAATTGGTCAGAGAAACCGCATTGATCTCATCATAATTTTCTGCAAATTCTATATAGGTTTCATCCACCATGACACAGATATCATGCTGCTTGCACATATCTAAAATACTACGCATTTCCTTGCGAGTAATGGCGGAAGAGGTAGGATTATTCGGATTACAAATGATCAGGAGATCGATGCTTTCATTGAGTTGACCTTCTAGTCTCTCAAGGTTAAGTTTAAAGTCGGCACTTTCTTTTAGCGGAAAATACAGACTGGTTCCGCCACCGAGAGAAATCTCACGCTCATATTCGGAGTAGGTTGGTCCAATGATCATGGCCTTTTTTGGATGTTCGATCTGGATAAAGAGTGATATCAGTTCTGTGGAACCGTTGCCAACAATGATCCGGTCATATTCAGTATCACAATATGTGGCAATTACTTTTCTAAGTTCTGTATAATCTCTGTCAGGGTAGGAGGTGATGGCATCCAAATGTATAGATAATGATTCACGCAGCTTGCCGGATAAACCAAGTGGGTTGACGTTGGCACTGAAGCTTACAATCTCCTCTTTTTTGATTCCGTAAATCTGTTCAATTTTCTCCAAATCACTTCCATGAAAATGGTCTTGATGCTGCAGCATACAAATTACCTCTTTTCCAAATCATTCATTTACATAACAAAGAATAGATTGTTCATAAACATTGCGAAACATCATGTAGATATGATATACTATTCTCGACATGCTTTGCTGTCTTATTACACATAATTATAGTGTAATCTGTCAAAAAAGCAACTAATCTTTTATGAAGAGTGGTGAGGGACTTGCGTGAAATAGTTGATAAATTGGTCAACGGCTTTTTTGAATACGAAAACAGAAAATTAACTATTTCAGAGTCCAGGATCGAACTAAGTCTTCATGCGGATGAGGTGTACAGAGGCTCATTTTGCGTATCGAGTGTGGATGGAGTTCTGGTGAAGGGATATCTGTATACATCAGATGTGCGTATGCAGTTGTCTGCTCAGGAATTCGAGGGTGCCGAAACAGAAATCATATATGAATATTCGGCAGTAGGTCTATCGGAGGGCGATGTACAAAAGGGCGATATCTATATTGTTTCCGATAGTGGAGAATATTATCTGCCATTTGTCATCGGAATTGATCATCATCCCGTAGAGGGAACACAGGGCATTATTAAGAATCTGTTTCATTTTGCAAATCTTGCACAATCTGACTGGGAAGAGTCTGTCAATCTGTTCTATTCCAAGGAGTTTATCAAAATATTCGAGGGTAATGAGAAGGTCTGGTTAAGTAAATATAAGGGGCTTTCACATCATATTGGTTCGGAACGGAATGTAGATGAATTTCTTGTTGCAGTCAATAAAAAACAGCCAATCATTTATTCAGCCGAACAAATGCTATATGAGTTTTCTGATATAGAGGAGGAAATCGGTGCAACTGTTATGCTACAGAAACTGGGTTGGGGTTATGTAAACCTATCCGTAAATAGTGATGTTGCATTTTTGACTGTTGAGAAGGAGACGCTCAGAGATGATGATTTCCTTGGAAACACATGTGAACTTCCTATTTTCATCCATCCTGACAGGATGCATACAGGCAAGAACTTTGGTAAACTGACGATATCATATGACAATCAATTCTTTGATATCATGGTGACGGCCGAGGCAAAGAACCAGATCAAGGCGACCAAGCTCCTTGTATTGGAGCGTCATAAACTGATCTGGAAACTGATGAAGAATTATATTGCATTTAGAAACAGACAGATGCCGTTGGGCTCATGGGTCAGAGAATCCGCAAAGATTGTTGAGCGTATGATCTCAATGAATGAAAAAGATCCATCTCCGAGATTGTTTCAGGCACAGCTACTTCTGGTAGAGGAACGGTATTCAGATGCTGAACTGATCCTGAGACGTGTCGAAACAGATATGGATATCAAGCATGCAGATACAGAGCTATACTGCTATTATCAATATCTGACGACATTGGCTGACAGAAGAGAAGAGTATGTCAATCAGGTGACAGATGAGATCAAAGAAATCTATAAGATGCACAGAACCAGTTGGAGAATCCTATGGACGCTTCTATATCTGGATGAGGAGCTTGCTGAACATCCGGACAGAAAGCTTGCATTAATAGAACGTCAATATGAGGGAGGCTGTATCAGCCCTGTTCTGTATGCAGAGGCTTATCATTATTTTGCTCTGAACCCATCCGGTCTGACGAAGCTGACTGAATTTGAGATTCAGATTTTGCTGTGGGCAGTCAGAAACAGACAGATGGATCGTGCTTTGATGAAACAGGTGATCTATTTAGCATCGAGACAGAAGAATTTTTCAAAGATGCTGCTCTATATTTTGACAGAATCATATAAAACCCTACAGGATGAGGAATTAGTCGGTGCCATCTGTTCGTTGCTGATCAAAGGAAATCGTACAGATGTGAAGTATTTTAAGTGGTTTAAACGTGGAGTCGAGTCTGAAATGCGTATTACGAGACTGTACGAGTACTACATGCTGTCAATTCCACTCAGCTTTGAGGATTTATTACCCAAGCCGGTTATGATGTATTTTACTTATAATAATAATCTGGATTATGTCAGAACAGCATTTTTGTTTGCGAATATTCTTCGACATGAAAATGAGATCCCGGAGATGGTACGAAGTTATGAGAGGCTTATGCAGCAGTTTGTCAAGGAACAGATCATACTGGAGCATATAAATCGTAATCTGGCTTATATTTATTCCAAGATTTTAAAGCCGGAAAATGTATCTGCAGACATGGCACCACATTTGGCAAGGCTGTTATTCGCCCGTGAAATTACTGTGGATTCTCCCAAAATCAAACAGGTGGTTGTAGTCTATAGTCAATTGACGGAGGAGTTTGTGTATCCTGTTGTTGATCAAATGGCATATCCTCAGATTTACGGAAAGAACTACGAGATTTTTCTGCAGGACGAAAATCAGAACCGTTATATATTGCCCGAGGGAACTGATATCAAACTGATGGATGAAGATCATTATCTGTATGTTGTGAAAGGGTTTGTGACCGACAATATCGGATTTTGTCTGTATTTGTGCGAGGGGAAGCGGCACTATATCGATATAGACGAGCGGAATGCTGAGTTTTGCCGTGTGTTGGTAGAGTCACCCTATGTTCAGGAGGATTATAAACGAGAGATCCGTATGTTGTTACTCCATCATTATTACGACAGAGATGAAATGACTATACTGGACGAACTGTTATGTGCCATAGATGCAGCAGCACTATGTGCAAAGGATCGTGCGGAATTTATTGAATATCTGGTACGTCGTGGTATGTACGAGGAGGGTTATCATATTGTCAATATTTATGGGATGGAACAAATCTCACCCAAGACATGTGTGAAGCTGTGCAGTTACAAGATCATGCAACAGGATCAGGAAGTGGATGAGAAGCTACTTGCCATGTGTTATCAGGCCTTCTGTGAAAATAAATACGACATTGTAACACTAACCTACTTGACCAAGCACTTCAGAGGGCTGACCAAGGAAATGAGAAACATCTGGAAGGCTGCATTGATGTTTGATATTGATGCATATTATCTGGAAGAACGTATGCTGATCCAAATGCTTTATTCCGGTACGACAGTCGGAGAGAAGGAAGAAATCTTCGAGGCATACCTGAAGGCAGGTTCCAATACGGCAGTAGAACTTGCTTATCTGTCCTATCATGCATATGAATACTTTGTACGTGACCGCGTGATCGGAGAAGATATATTTGAACATATATTGAAAAATTACCGGCGTGGTGAGAATCTGAACGATGCCTGTCGTCTGGCGCTGCTCAAGCATTATTCAGAGGACGGCTATGAGAAGAACGAAAAGACTGATTTCATGATTGCCACGTTTATCAAGGAGTTTATACATAAAAATATGTTTTTTAAATTCTTTATGATGTTTACAAATGTTGTACCGGAGCTGTTTATGTTTGCCGATAAAACAATCATAGAGTATAAGGCCAATCCGCAGTCTCGCGTGATCCTGCACTATATACTGGAGGATCAAGAGGAGTCGGAGGACGTTTATTACAAAGAGGAAATGCGTAATATGTACGGTGGTATCTATACAAAGGAATTTATCCTGTTCTTTGGTGAGAACCTGCAATACTATATTACTGAAAAAAACGGTGAAAAGGAAAAACTGACTGAGAGCAATTCCGTAAGCATATCAGATGTGATTTCAGATCAGGATGAAACAAGATTTGACCTGCTCAATGATCTGATGGTGGCACAGACGTTACAGGATGAGGATTCCCTTATGAAACTGATGGGAAAATATATACAGACAGATTATACAGTCGACAGACTTTTTACAATCCGATAGAAACAGGAGGCTGTTATGGCATTTGATACAAAATATGCAGTTGGATATGATCTCAATGATCTATGTGCTCAGATCAGCTATTGCAGTCTGAAAAATCCGGTTCCCGAAACCTTTTCCACAGTCACCGGGGCTCAGAATTTTGACATTCCGACTGTTCTTTGTAAAAAAAGAGAAGTGAATCAATGGTTTTTTGGAGAAGAGGCTGAAAAGGTATCAGCACATGATGCGGGTATTAAGGTAGATGCACTTCTGTCTCTGGCAAGATGCGGAGATGTGATTGAGATCGAGAATGAGGAATATGAACCGATCGCTTTACTTGCGTTGTTTATGAAACGTACTCTGCATATGCTGAACACAGTGATGTCGATAGAAGACATTGAGAAATTGATGATCACTGTGGATGTTCTGGATGAACAGACCTTACATATTCTGGAGGCTGTTTTGCCGGAGCTGCCGATTCCGGCAGATAAGGTTCTCTTTCAGAGCTATGCTGAGAGTATTTATTATTATACATTGAATCAGCCAGAGGAATTATGGAAAAAGAGAGTGGTCATCTTTGATTATTCAGGAGAATTGCTGAAGCATTATATCCTTCATATGAACGAGCGGACGGAGCCTGTAGTGGCTTTTATGGATGAAGGTGAATCTTCGGATATCTCGTCTGCTGAGCTTATGTTTCCGAACCTGGACGAGAGTGAACGTTATGAAAAGATGGATGAAGCTATGCTTCGAGCCATTAAGGAATGTGTGGACAGATATTCCATATCAAGTGTTTATCTGATCGGAGATGGCTTCGAGGGTGATTATCTGAAAAAGACTCTGAAATATCTCTGTATGGGACGCAGGGTCTTTCAAGGGAAAAACCTGTATACAAAAGGTGCAGCATACAGTGCAATGGAGAAACTTGTTCCGAACGATTACAGTACCACACACATTTTTCTCGGAAGAGATAAACTGAAATCAAATTTTGGAGTGAAGGTATCGGACGCTGGAGAAGAGTTGTATGTAGCACTTGTGGATGCGGGAGTCAATTGGTATGAGGCTGTCGCAAAGTATGATTTTATACTGGCAGGAGAACCGGTTATTCCGATCATCGTGACGCCGTTAGATGGCAAGGATGTCAGAGTGATTCGTATCGAACTGCAGGGTATACCGGTCAGGCCTGCACGAGCGACTAGAGTTACGGTAAGGATTTCTTTTAAATCAGAACAGCTGGCGGTAGTCAGAGTTTATGATCTAGGTTTCGGAGAGATGTATTCATCTTCCGGAAAAGTGTGGGATCAGGAGATACCATTATAGGAGCATCATTATGACTGAGTTGATATTATGTTCGAGTGAACTGGCAAAAACTCCATATTATATACTGGGACTTGGAATGAGTATTTATTCCTGTGAGGAATTATGCTTTTATTTATGTGAGAATTCTCATGTTTTAGACAGAGATATTATGGATGTGAAGCTGTGTCAGTGGATCGAACGAGAACTTGGATTGCGAAAGCTGGGCAAGCAGTTGTATGAACTGCTTGATCGGGAGGCTACACTCAGTGAATTTGTCACTACCATTTTGAGAGAAACACATTACAGCAGTGCACGAGAGATTGAAGAGATCGAGGAGATATTGGAGGAAAGTGCGAACCTTGGATTCACACAGAAACGCAAGACTCGTGCTGACAATCTGTTACGCTCCAATAAGCTGTCATTGGCGATTGACGAGTATCATTATATTCTGCAGGGAATGCAGCCGGATGAGGATCCGCATTTATATAGTAGCATTCTGCATAATGTCGCAACAGCGTACGCCAGATTGTTTTTATTTGACAAGGCAAGAGATTATTATAAAATGGCATTCGATGCAGATCAGAACGAGGAAAGTTATCTACAGTACCTGGCGGCCATTAGGATTGCGAAGGATGAAAAACAATTTCAAAATACCATTGTACTAAAGGGAATTGATATGGAGGCAGCAGCAGAACTGGAGCGTCGTATCAATGAAATTGCATCTGACAAACCGGATTCTGATTATGCGAAAAGTGTAGAAAACATTCAAAAGCTGAGGGACGAAGGTAAAGTGAATGCATTCTATCAGGAGATTGATCGGATATTGAACAGCTGGAAGACCGATTATCGTAAAAATATTATGAATGTCTGAACAGAGGATATCTATGGGAATCGTAAAATTCTTTAAAAACTTATTTTCCAAAAAAGAAGATTATGACTTTGAGTATGATTTTGAATTGGAGCAGGATTCGATTGATGAGGTGCTGCAACGCGATACACTGCGTCGTGTGGATCTGAATGTTCACGATTATAAGGAACGGGAACAATACATACGTGCCTGCTGTGAACAGATCGTAGATGCTTCGGCAGAGGTGGATACGGCAAAGCAGGAATATCAGATGATTACGAACCAACTGACAGACATTGAGGAGATTGATGCGTTGCCGGCTCCTGCACGTGAATTGATTATTTCAGCAGCAAAGAAGATTACATCTGTCGAAAAGGAACATGCTGGTTACAAACGTCCTGTGATCAAGATTACAGAGGAACAATACCGTAGAATTGAAGCAGTCGAGGATAGTGTAGAGGAAGCAATTGTTAAGATTAAAAAGGATGAAGAATTCCAGATGGCTGTACGCAAGGATCTTCATTTACTCGAGGGAGAAAAGGCCTCTCTTTCTTTTGCAAGAAGAGATCTGAAGGCAGCAAATGCAAATGCAAAGTCATGGGCTGTCATCACGGTTTTCGCAGCGGCACTTGCGTTTTGCCTGCTTTATATCCTTCAATATACGATGTATATAGAGGTCAAGGCAGGATATTTGGTTGCCATCGGTCTGACGGCAATTGCACTGACGGTATGCTTTACACGATATAAAAATACGGCATATGATCAGAAAAAGACTGAAAAACAGCTAAACAGAGCGATCGTTTTACAAAACAGAACCAAAATCAGATATGTGAATGTCACTAATGTGCTGGACTATAATTATACCAAATATCACATCAGCAATTCGTACGAACTGGAGTATATGTGGGAAAAATATCAGGAAGAACGGGATGCAAGAGAGCATTCTGAAAAGATCATTCAAAAAATGGATGAATCAAGTAAGGAGCTCGTCCGCATTTTACGTCAGTATCGAGTTAAGGATCCGACGATCTGGATTCATCAGGCACAGGCACTTACGAATCCCAAGGAGATGGTTGAGATACGTCATTCTCTGATCGTACAGAGACAGCGGCTGCGTAAGAGAATTGATTTTAACAGTTTTCACATGGAACAGGCAAAAACTGAGGTCGAGGATATCGTAAAAAAATATCCTAAATATGCACGTGAAATACTGGCTATTGTATCACAATACGAGTAGAATAGACGAGGAGTCATTTCTGTTTCGTATCATGCAGTTACAAGGAGGAAGGTTTAAATGGATATCATCACAATGCTGAAGGAACTGCTCAGCGGTATGGTTACTTCTACTGAGATCTTTATATTAACACTGCTTTTTTCGCTGCCGTTAGGACTGCTGATCGCGTTTGGCAGAATGGCAAAGAACAAGGCTGTACAGAATGTTACAAAGGTTTACATCTCCATCATGAGAGGAACTCCTCTGATGCTGCAGCTGATGGTTGTTTATTTTGGCCCGTTTTATCTGTTTGGGATTAAAATCACAACATCCTACCGATTTATAGCAGTTATTATCGGTTTTGTGCTGAACTATGCAGCATATTTTGCAGAAATATACCGCAGTGGAATCGAATCTATACCTGTTGGACAGTATGAAGCAGCCAAGGTATTGGGATATAACAGACGTCAGACCTTTTTTAAAATTGTATTTCCACAGGTGATCAAGAGAATTCTGCCGCCGGTTACCAATGAGGTTATCACCTTGGTTAAGGATACCTCTCTTGCATTTGTGATTGCGGTATCAGAGATGTTTACCAGCGCTAAGGCAATTGCGTCGGCGCAGACAACAATGATGCCGTTTGTGATTGCAGGTATCTTTTACTATATCTTTAATTTTATCGTTGCCTTTGGAATGGAACAGGCTGAAAAGAAGCTGGGGTATTATAGATAGGAGACTATGGAATCATGAATTTGTTGGAAATAAAAAATATGAAAAAAAGCTTTGATGAACTGGAGGTCATTACCGACATATCGCTTGCCGTAGCAGAAGGTGAGGTAGTATCCATTATCGGGCCATCCGGTTCAGGAAAATCTACTCTGTTAAGATGTGCAACCATGTTGGAAAAAATGGAGTCAGGTGAGTTGACATATCTGGGCGAAAAAGCGGCATGGAATGATGAGAGTGGACGAAGTGTTTATGCCAATCATGCAGAGTTAAAGCGTATCCGTGGATACTTTGGACTGGTATTTCAAAATTTCAACCTGTTTCCACACTATTCTGTTCTGAAAAATGTTATGGATGCACCGGTTTCTGTGCTGGGTGAGGAAAAAGAAGCAGCAAAAAAGAGAGCGCTGCAATTGTTGGATCAGCTTGGATTGGTAGATAAGGCAGAAGCATATCCTTATCAGCTGTCAGGCGGACAGCAGCAAAGAGTATCGATTGCCCGTGCATTGGCATTGCAGCCTAAAATACTGTTCTTTGATGAACCAACATCGGCTCTCGATCCGGAACTGACCGGCGAGGTGTTAAAGGTCATCAAGACATTAGCAAAGCAGAAAATGACAATGATCATTGTTACACATGAGATGCAGTTTGCCAGAGAATTATCTGACCGGATTATTTTCATGGAGGATGGACGAATTCAGGCAGAAGGTACACCAGATGAGATATTTGCCATTGAAAATCAGCGCGTAAGCGATTTCATAGGAAAGTTTCAGGGATAAGTAATATATATGTTGTTTGTATAACAGTATCGTTTACTACTAAATCTAGTAGTAGTAATCTGGATATTTTTTGTATATAATAATGTAAGCAATTATTTCATATGGGTATCATTGACCGATTTGTATGATTGGCTGTAAAAGGAGAACTGAAATGGACGAGAAGCGCGCAAACAAACGACTCGGAATAGGAATCAAACTTTCTATATCCAGTTTATATAAAGAAGACACGAATACCATTATGGATCTTGATTCGCCGATTGAGGTAACCAATATATCGGCTGAGGGAATTGGCTTTATTTCAGAATGTATCCTTCCCACCGGTTATTTCTTCATTGCGAATATCGAACTATCCAAAACATTACCACAGATCATTACAGATGTTCGCATCATTCGTAGTTCGGCAATCGATAAAACAACCTATCAATATGGATGCGAATTTGTATCGATTTCGCCTCGTGTCAAGAAGATGTTGGAAGATTTTGAACGTGAACATAAATAAGGAGTTCCTTTTACAGGAGCTCCTTTTATTATGAAGTGGTATATCTCTCACAGAGCAGATGACGGGAATCGAACCCGCCTTACCAGCTTGGGAAGCTGGAGTTCTACCAATGAACTACATCTGCATAAAACCTAAAATTATTTTACAACAATCCCAGATCACTTGCAATCCTAATTTTATCTATTTGCTCTTAACATGAAAATGATGCGATATTGCAGTTGCGAAACGCTTTCTGTTGGTATATAATCAAGTCGTTGTTGTTGGCAAGTGATAAACGATACTGCAAGAAGGAGTAATGAGAATGAAAAAATTAGATTTACTGTATGAGGGAAAAGCAAAAAAGGTTTATACAACAGAAGATCCTGATGTGCTGATTGTAGATTATAAGGATGATGCAACGGCATTTAACGGTGAAAAGAAGGGAACTATTGTTGGAAAAGGTGTCATTAACAACCGTATGACCAATCATGTGTTTAAGCTTTTGGAAAAGGAAGGCGTACCGACACATTTGATTGAAGAACTCAGTGACAGAGAGACAGCAGTCAAAAAGGTGGAAATCGTACCACTAGAGGTGATTATCAGAAATGTTGCTGCCGGTAGCTTTTCAAAGAGACTTGGCGTAGAAGAGGGTACTCCATTCAAACAGCCGACAATTGAGTTCAGCTATAAAAATGATGCATTGGGTGATCCGCTCATCAACAGTTATTTTGCACTTGCTTTGGGACTTGCAACACAGGAAGAAATTGATACAATCAAGAAGTATGCGTTTAAGGTAAATGATGTTTTGAAGGCATATTTCCTGCAAGCAGATATTGAACTGATAGATTTTAAAATTGAATTTGGCAGATATAAAGGACAGATCATTCTTGCGGATGAAACTTCACCTGATACATGCAGATTGTGGGATGTACATACACATGAAAAGCTGGACAAAGATAGATTCAGACGTGATCTGGGAAATGTGGAAGAGGCTTATCAGGAAGTGTTTAAGAGACTGGGATTATAATGGAGGTTTATATGACAGACAGATATCAGAGTCCCTTGTCGGAGAGGTATGCGAGTAAGGAGATGCAGTTTATCTTTTCACCGGATATGAAGTTTCGGACTTGGAGAAGGTTATGGATTGCTCTGGCTGAGACAGAGAAGGAACTTGGATTGAATATTACACAGGAGCAGATTGATGAGCTGAAGGAGCATGCCAAGGATATCAATTATGATGTCGCTCAGGCACGCGAAAAAGAAGTGCGTCATGATGTTATGAGTCATGTGTATGCGTATGGTGTACAGTGCCCGAAGGCAAAGGGAATCATCCATCTGGGAGCAACATCCTGCTATGTCGGAGATAATACAGATATTATTGTAATGACCGAGGCACTGAAGCTGGTTAAGAAAAAGCTTGTAAATGTGATTGCAGAACTGGCGGATTTTGCAGAGAAGTATAAGGCACAGCCCACGCTTGGCTTTACACATTTTCAACCGGCACAGCCGACAACAGTCGGCAAGAGAGCAACGCTGTGGATGCAGGAGTTTCTGTTGGATCTGGAGGAACTGGATTTTGTGCTTGGTTCCATGAAATTACTTGGCTCAAAAGGAACGACAGGTACACAGGCAAGCTTTTTGGAGTTGTTTGATGGTGATCTGTCCAAGATCGAGAAAATCGATCCGATGATCGCTACAAAGATGGGCTTCAAGGAGTGCTATCCGGTATCAGGACAGACTTATTCCCGCAAGGTGGATACAAGAGTAGCTAATGTGCTGGCAGGAATCGCAGCAAGTGCACATAAGTTTTCTAATGATATTCGTTTATTACAGCATTTGAAGGAAGTAGAAGAACCCTTTGAAAAGAGCCAGATCGGATCATCCGCAATGGCATATAAGCGAAATCCAATGAGAAGTGAGAGAATCGCTTCCCTTTCCAGATATGTCATGATCGATGCACTCAATCCGGCCATCACATCGGCAACACAGTGGTTTGAGAGAACACTTGATGATTCAGCCAATAAGAGACTGAGCATCCCCGAGGGTTTCCTTGCAATCGATGGGGTATTGGATCTGTGTCTGAATGTGGTTGATGGCCTGGTGGTATATGATAAGGTGATTGAGAAACGTCTACGCAGTGAACTGCCGTTTATGGCAACAGAGAATATCATGATGGATGCAGTGAAGGCAGGCGGTGACAGACAGGAACTGCATGAGAGAATCAGAGAATTGTCCATGGAGGCAGGCAAAAATGTCAAGGTCAACGGACTTGAAAATAATCTGCTGGAGCTGATTGCAGCAGATGATGCATTCAATATGAGTCTCGAAGATCTGCAAAAGACCATGGATCCCGCCAAATATGTAGGATGTGCCAAGGAGCAGGTTGAGAACTTTTTAAGTAAGGTGGTAAAACCAATCTTGGATCAGAATCGTGATTTGCTGGGTGTGAAAGCAGAGATTAATGTATAAAATGATGATAAAAAAACAGTCCTAAGGGGCTGTTTTTTAATTATAACATTTCGGACACGGAGATTTACCTGCGTACAGAGCGTCCTGAAGTGTAGCCTGTTTAAGATTGATCAGACCGGAACAGTCTGAACTCTTGTGATAGTAATCATTATCATCAGTGATCCAGACCGGATCATCCAGTTTGCCGCTGACTTCTGCAGTGCCTTCGCCGGAGACATCATTCTCTACAGTGATGTCATCAGAGGTAATATCAGTTATTGGTTCGGTTTCAACCGGTATTTCTTCTGTTGGTTGTGAGGTGGTATTGTCAATTAGTGTGACAGGAATCTCTGTCTGCGTTGAGGAGGATGAGGAAGAAGAGGAACTGGAGGAGGATTCCGCCTTTGCTTTTTTTGCCGCTTCTGCAGCAGCTTCTTCTGCTTCCTTTGCTTCTTCTTTTGCCTCAGCTTTTGCTTCGATGGCGGCAGCTTTATCTGCCAGCCAGTCAAAATCCATATCAGTAGTCTGGGCCAACACAATACAGGCAGTCAGAGCGATTGTAGGAACCAAAATGATTCCTGCAAGAATGAGTGCAAGCTTCTCACCCGCACTTCCTTTTTTCTTTTTATTTTTATTCGTACCCTTTGTGACAGGAGTTTTTGCTTGCTTTTTTGCCATCATGAACCTTCCGTTTCTGATTATTCTCCCATAATCATCATTTCATTTCTTTATATATTAGACTATTTACGCCATTTCTTCAAGATGAATTGAATTGATCTGTGTGAAATGCTATAATGATCGGTATGAGAGAGAATCTGGAGCAATACAAGGTGTTTTATTACGTCGTGAAATGTGGTGGTATTACAGCAGCTGCCCAAGCACTATCGATTTCGCAGCCGGCGGTGAGTCAGGCCATTAAACAATTGGAGAACAGTGCAAAGGTGACACTGTTTCTTCGTACGTCCAGAGGAGTCAAACTGACCAGCGAGGGCCAAATGCTCTATTCCTATGTGAAAGAGGGCTACGAGCAGATCCTTATGGGAGAAAAGAAACTTAAGGAAATGATCGATCTGGATGCAGGGGAGATCCGAATCGGAGCCAGTGATATGACACTAAAGTATTATTTGCTTCCTTATTTGGAAAAATTTCATGAGAAATATCCCAAAATAAAAGTAACGGTATATAATTCGCCAACACCGGAGACACTGCAATCCATGCAGGAGAATAAAATTGACTTTGGATTGATCAGTTCACCGCTGCCTGATCAAACGAGTTTTACAGTCAGATCTGTACGAAAGATACAGGATATTTTTGTGGCCGGAAGTCGTTTTCATGATTTAATGGATCAAAGTCTAAAGTTTCAACAATTGGAGGAACTTCCGATTATATGCCTGGAAAAGTGTACCAGTACCAGAACCTATGTGGATCATTATCTGTATGACAAGGGAGTTGTACTGCATCCGGAGTTTGAACTTGCCACGAGCGATATGATTGTACAGTTTGCACTGCGTAATCTGGGTATTGGCTGTGTGGTAAAGGACTTTGCGGTGGAAGCACTGGAACAGAACACATTGTTTGAACTGCATTTTGAACAACAGATTCCTCAGAGAGAGTTTTATGTGGCTTATAATGAGAAGCAGCACTTATCATTGGCATCACAAAAACTGTTGGAATTGCTCGTTTGATCTTAATTTAAAATCTTTAAAATATAAGAATTAATTATGCAAAATATAATAAATATTAATTTTACTTATGATAAATGAAGTGCTATACTCGGAGGGTGGTTCGGTTCATAGAGCCGGACAAAAACTATTATGTTCTTCTCAAGGAGGATTTATCATGGTAAAAGCAATTGTAGGTGCTAACTGGGGCGATGAAGGAAAAGGCAAGATTACAGATATGCTTGCTGCCGACGCAGATATTATTGTACGTTTTCAAGGCGGTGCGAACGCAGGACATACGATCGTAAATAAATATGGAAAGTTTGCACTCCATACACTTCCGTCAGGTGTTTTTTATGACCATACCACGAGTATCATCGGCAATGGAGTGGCATTAAATGTACCGGTGTTATTCAAGGAGATTCAGGATATTACCTCAAAGGGAGTTCCGATGCCAAAACTGAAGATTTCGGACAGAGCCCAGATGGTAATGCCTTATCACATTGATTTTGATACTTACGAGGAAGCACGTCTGGCAGGCAAATCCTTTGGTTCTACCAAGTCAGGAATTGCTCCTTTCTATTCAGATAAATATGCAAAGATCGGTTTTCAGGTAAGCGAACTGTTTGGTAGCGAAGCAGATCTGAAGGAAAAAATCAGTCGTGTCTGTGAAATCAAAAATGTTATGTTAGTTAATCTGTATCACAAGGATCCGATTGATGAGGCTGCATTGTTTAACACCTTAATGGAATACAAGAGAATGGTTGAGCCATATGTATGTGATACATCACTTTACCTTTGGAATGCACTGAAGGAAGGCAAGGAAGTATTATTAGAGGGTCAATTGGGCTCTTTGAAGGATCCGGATCATGGAATCTATCCGATGGTAACATCCTCGTCTACACTGGCAGCTTATGGAGCAATCGGAGCAGGACTTCCGCCCTATGAGATCAAGAAGATCATCACTGTCTGCAAGGCTTATTCTTCAGCAGTGGGAGCAGGTGCATTTGTATCAGAGATTTTTGGAGAGGAAGCAGATGAACTCAGACGCAGAGGCGGTGATGGTGGCGAGTATGGTGCAACAACCGGTCGCCCGAGACGTATGGGCTGGTTTGACTGTGTGGCATCCAAATATGGGTGCAGAATTCAGGGTACTACAGATGTAGCATTTACAGTATTGGATGTCCTTGGATACTTAGATGAAATTCCGGTATGTACTGGTTATGAAATCGATGGCAAGGTGACAACAGACTTCCCTACTACCTCAGATCTTGAAAAAGCAAAACCTGTTCTTGACGTACTTCCGGGCTGGAAGACAGATATCCGAGGCATCAAGAATTATAATGATCTACCGGAAAACTGTAGAAAGTATATTGAATTTATTGAAGATAAAATCGGATTTCCGATCACCATGGTCAGCAACGGCCCAGGAAGAGATGACATTATACGCAGATAAGCATGCCTGCTTATGATTACATGATAAAGGAGAGTTCAATGGCAATCAAAACAGTTATATTTGATATCGGAAATGTACTTGCTGATTTTTGCTGGGAGAAGTTCTACAGGAGTTTTGGTTACTCAGATGAACTTTTCAAGAGACTGGCTAAGGCAACCGTATATGATGATATGTGGAACCAGTTTGATAAAGGCGTCCTTTCGGAAGAAGATATGTTGAGTATTTTCATCCATAACGATCCGGGGATTGAACAGGAGATACGAACCATATTCAAGAATATCAACGGCATCATTGAAGTCTATGATTATACGACAGACTGGATACATGAATTGCAGAACAAGGGTTATCAGGTATTGATTTTATCTAATTTCTCAGAGAAATGCTATCGTGAATGTGGATCTAAGATGGATTTTGTCAAAGAGGCAGACGGAGCGGTTATCTCCTATATTGAGCGAAAGATTAAGCCGGACGATGAGATGTATGAACTGATATTAAATCGGTATCATTTGAACCCGGAGGAATGTGTATTTCTAGATGACAAGCCGGAAAATGTGGCAGCTGCTGAGAAGTTTGGCATTCATGGTATCGTGTTCAAAAGTCGTGAGGATGCACTTGCAAAAATGCAGGCACTTGGTATAAAGTAACAGTACCACAGAAAAGGAGAACCCTTCATGAAAGAGAATCAAACAGTCATTGCAATAGCAGGTGTAGGTTATGTCGGATTATCCATGTCCTGCCTGTTATCTATGAAAAATAAGGTCTATGCAGTTGATATTGTACAGGAAAAGGTGGACATGATCAATGCAAGGAAATCTCCCTTGATTGACAAGGAGATCATGGAGCGTATGGAGCAGGAGACACTTGATCTCACAGCGACCACAGATGCTAAGACCGCATATCAGAATGCGGATTTTGTGATCATTGCCACACCAACCAATTATGATTCAGTCAAGAATTATTTTGATACATCTTCGGTAGAGGCTGTAATTGAACTTGTTCGCCAGATTAACCCGGATGCTTGTATCGTGATTAAATCCACAATACCTGTTGGTTATACGACAGGCTTGTATCAAAAATATCCTGAGATGAATTTTTTGTTCAGTCCTGAGTTTTTACGAGAGGGACGTGCACTCTATGATAATCTCTATCCAAGCCGTATCATTGTAGGCTCACAGCCAGGCAATCAGAAGATGGAGGAAGCAGCACACCGATTTGCGGGATTGCTGGTAGAAGGTGCGGTTAAAAAGGATGTACCTGTATTATATACAGGACTGACAGAGGCAGAAGCAGTGAAGCTGTTTGCGAATACTTATCTGGCACTGCGTGTCAGCTTTTTCAATGAATTAGATACTTATGCCGAGGTAAGAGGGCTTAATACAAAACAGATCATAGAGGGGATCGGTTACGATCCACGTATTGGCTCTGATTATAACAACCCTTCGTTTGGATATGGCGGTTATTGTCTTCCAAAGGATACCAAACAGCTACTGGCCAATTATGAAGATGTACCGAGCAATATCATGCAGGCTATTGTAGATGCAAACAGAACCCGAAAGGACTTTATTGCTGAACGTGTATTGGAACAGGCTGGTTATTATGAGGGAGCAAATGGTCGCAATGGCGTTCCAGGCAAGGATGTAACAGTTGGAGTATATAGACTTGCAATGAAGGCAAACAGTGATAACTTCAGACAATCTTCGATCCAGGGAGTCATGAAACGCGTAAAAAGCAAAGGAGCCGAGGTAATCATCTATGAGCCGTCGCTGGAGGATGGCAGCCTGTTTTTTGGCAGTCGTGTTATAAATGATTTACAAAAATTTAAGGATTCCTGCGATGCAATCATTGCAAACAGATACAGTTCAGAATTGGATGATGTAGAAGATAAAGTCTATACTCGAGATGTATTTAAGAGAGATTAATGAAACTTATATAAAAGAGAAACAGCGATGAACCTATTATTCATCGCTGTTTTTCTTTGTGGATTCCTTTGGAAGATCCGGTTTGCTGTTGCGCGTATTGAGATATTTGAAGATCAAAGTGTAGGCGTAGATTAGGATTGGAACAGCGATCGTAGCAATGACTGCTGCACGAAACCAGAGATAGGTGTTTGGATCTTCAAATATCGCAAATACTAAAGTGGATAGGTATAATCCAACTAATAATACGATGCCTATAATGGCAAGAATTCTTTTTATATTCTTCATTGTGTTTTCCCTTCAGGTGAAGTTTGGATGTTGATTATACTTCCGGCTGTTCGCGGAATGGATTGACTCGTTTAAACCGTTTGCTTTCATAGAGCGAATGATCGGCAAGCTTGATCATATCCTCTAGTATGATATCATTCCCACAGGTAAATGAGGTATAACCGTATGACATCTCAATATAATATGGACGATCAGAATCTCTGTTTAATTCATCTGTATGTACTCTGATGCGTGATTTCAGCTGATCAATAATGGAGTCCTCATTCACCAACGCAAAACAGATATATTCGTCACCGCCCAGTCGTGCTATGACATCTTCCTTTCGGAAACTCTTTCGCAGTATTGAGGCAGCACTCATCAGTGCATAATCACCTTCCTCGTGTCCAAATGTATCATTGATCATTTTCAGTGAATCCAGATCTGCAAAGAATAAAAGTGCCTGCTCACCATAGTGGGACTGAATGGTTTGCGTTACTTTATCAAAAAAGCCTCTACGATTGTGTAGTCTGGTCAACTCATCCATTGCAGACATATTAAGCAGTCTGCGGTTCATATTGAGATATTTCAGTGCAGAACTAATCTCAAGGCTGGCCGAATAGGCGGCATACAGCAGAGAAGGATCCAATTCACAAACCAGCAAACCGTATTGCTCATTATTAATATACAGATTGTAGATCGTCTTTACATTACGATAGTCTTTTTTGATAAACTCGTTTTCAAATATATCTTTGATTGGGATGACACGCTCATCACCTTTTGGTAAAAAGACATCTGCACCATCGTGATATGCAACCAGATCCACTGTCTTTGGACGATGCCAGGTGTCGGTGACATTATGAACAATCGGTGTATCAAATAAATATAAATAGGAAGAATGAATACCAAGCAGGTGCAGCTTGTCCATGATCTGATGAATCGCCGTATCTGTACTGCTTGAACTAAGCAGTGCGTCCCGGACGATGCTGGAAGTAAGCCATCGTTGGTTGATGTATTCTTCAGGCTGATAATAAATCTGATGTTCTTTTTGTGAAATCACCTGTTCATATAGTTCTGAGAGCAGCATAGCCAGTTTGGTTCTTAGAGTTTCATCTGTCACATGCTCCATGGCACAGATGATGTAATCGTGAATGGCAACATGCAGTCTGTTGGAATCAATATGAGTTGCCCAATCAGAACTGTAGATCTGTCCTGTGATCTTTAAAAATCTGGCTGAATCAATGTTGGAACTGTTACAATGCTGATAGAGCTGAAAGAGCTGTACCAGATATTCACGCAGGTGCTCGGTTAAGTTCTCGGATTCTTGATGATACATGATATATTCCAGTGCAACATCAATGCATTTCTCAGAATCGATGCTGACTCCAGTGAAAATGTTAGCTTGACGCTCTGTACAACCACAAGAACTTCGTTTTACAAAAGAAGATGAGGTTGCAGTTTTATGAAAGGATTTGCCATGAAACAGATTGATTCCTTCCACTACGGCACGATAGGAGAGATCCTGTGTGCTGACTTTGACTGTGGAGAGAGGAGGATTTGCCATCAGTGCAATGCTGATGTCATCAAAGCCTGTAACTGCAATATCCTGTCCCACCTTCAGTCCACGTGCTTTTAATACACGATAGCCGGCAATGGTCATGTAATCATTGGCAAAGCAAATGGCTTCTGTATCAGGGTATTGATCAAGCAGCTTCTCTACGACCTTATCGCAGTATGAGGACAGATTACCGTATGGATACATGTCCGGCTCCACAGACAGTCCGTTTTCTTTCATGACCTCCAGATAGACCTCGAGACGTTCTGAACAGTCGCGATTGTTACGTTTTCCATTAATATAACAGATTTTCTTGAAGCCATGTTTGTGAATCAGGTGCTCCAGACATTCGCGAAAGCCCGTTCTGTTATCGATCGTCAGGCATGGATATCCGGAGATTTCTTCTTCCAGGATAATCACGGTCATATCTTTAAATTTCTCGAGAAATCCTTCAATATCGAGATAGTCAATGAAGGGACCGATGGTACCAAGAGAGATGATCAGGATATCAATGTGAGAATGCCTTGCATATTGGTAGACAGTATTGATTTGATAATCATAATCGGATAATTGTGTGCCGTCATGATATGCAGAAACGTACATTCCGGGGAAGAAAATGATGTTAACATCCATGTCTTCTGCTGCATGCATGATTCCATTACACATATTGTTGACATATTCTGTCTCAATATGGCATACGAACACGCCGATATTAAGTCTTCTCTTGATCGAATCCATGAAATACCTCCTCAAGTATCTGTTGGGAAATCAATACAATTGATATATCATTATCATATACATTTTTCTCGAATATTACAAGAAAAAACTGTATTTTTATATGAAGTCGGAAATCCTGCGAAAAAACTTTGAAATTCTTGATAGAGTAGTGTATACTAGCCTATAGAAATTCTTTTGAGAGGAAAAGGAGATATACAAATGGCATTATTACAGGATTGGAGAGAAAAGGCATACTCGCCGAACGCGAATAAGGGAGACCTGCAGAGATTGTGGGCTGCTTATTTTGAAAAAGAAAAGGAAATCTATCGAAAGCTTTTAAAGAAGCCGGAGGAGCCTGTAACAGGTACGGTAAAAGCCCTCGCAAAAAAATATAAAGTTGACATAATGACTATGACCGGCTTCTTGGATGGAATCAACGACAGTCTTGTAAAGCCGAATCCTATTGAGGAGATGGACTCAGATACCGAAGTCAGTCTTGAGTTCAATAAAGAGCTGCTATACAAGAATATGGTAGCAGCTAAGGCAGACTGGTTGTATGGTCTTGAGGAATGGAATAAGATCTTTGATGAGGATAAGCAGAAGGAATTATATAAGGAACAGAAGTCTTCTACAACGATTGTAAAAGGAGCGAAGATCTTCCCCAACGATCCATGTCCATGTGGAAGTGGAAAGAAGTATAAGAAATGCTGTGGTGCAGCGAGATAAAATCGCAGAGCGATTTTGTTTGCAGTCAAAAACTGTTCAGCAGGAAAGCTTTTAACCCAACCAAGAATTAGTATTTATACGCGAACCATTTTTGGCTTTTTCAAAAGGAGTCGATATTTATGGAAGAAATCAATCATAGCACTCTCACAGACTTAATCGAGAAACTAGACAAGAATCAACTCTACATTATCGCCATCATTTGCATACTCGCAGGAGTTGCAATCGGCTTTATATTATCACCTGTAACCAAGGGCGTTCATATCGTGATTGGTAGCAATAACAGTGTGAAGAACAGCGGAGACGGTATCCTGTTGTCAGGAGTATGTAAGCCTCGTAAGGAACAAGAAAGTAGTAAAGACGGAGGAAAGAAGAAATGAAGATCACATTAAAGGACGGTTCTGCAAAAGAGTACGACAGAGCCATGTCTGTCATTGAAATCGCAGCAGATATCAGTGAGGGACTTGCAAGAGCGGCATGCGCCGGAGAAATCAATGGAGAGAGAGTAGATCTTCGAACAGTTGTAGATCAGGACTGCACACTGAACATCCTGACCTTTAACGATAAGGAAGGTGCGGATGCGTTCCGTCATACAACCTCACATATCATGGCTCAGGCCATTAAGAGATTATATCCGAATGCCAAGCTTGCGATCGGACCGTCTATTGATGATGGATTTTATTATGATATTGACAATGATGATCCTTTAACAACCGAAGACTTGGATAAGATCGAAGCAGAGATGAAAAAGATCGTTAAGGAAGATCATAAGATCAGACACTATACACTTCCGCGTGCAGAGGCAATCAAATTCATGCAGGACAAGGAAGAACCATATAAGGTCGAGCTGATACAGGATCTGCCTGAGGATGCAGTCATCAGTTTTTATGAGCAGGGTGAGTTTACGGATTTGTGTGCAGGTCCGCATCTGATGTCAACAAAGCCTGTCAAAGCATTTAAATTGACGAAGATCGCAGGTGCATACTGGCGTGGCAATGAAAAGAATAAAATGCTGACCAGAATCTATGGTACTTCATATACAAAGGCTGCTGATCTGGAAGAGTATATCACACGTATGGAGGAAGCAAAGAAACGTGATCACAGAAAGATTGGCAAGGAGCTTGGTCTATTTACCTTTATGGACGAAGGTCCGGGATTCCCGTTCTTCCTTCCGAAGGGAATGATCCTAAAAAATACTTTGATGGATTATTGGAGAGAGATTCACAGCAGAGAAAATTATGTGGAGATTGAGACTCCGATTATGTTGAACAAGGAACTCTGGCTGACTTCCGGACACTGGGATCACTATAAGGACAACATGTATTCCACTGTCATTGATGATGTGGATTTTTGTATTAAGCCTATGAACTGTCCAGGGGCTGTTCTGGTTTATAAATCACAGCCGCATTCCTATCGTGATCTGCCGGTTCGTCTTGCAGAAGTTGGATTGGTTCACAGACATGAGAAATCAGGAGCACTGCATGGTTTGATGAGAGTACGTTGTTTCCATCAGGATGATGCTCATATTATGATGGCACCGGATCAGATTCAGGATGAGATCAAGCGTGTAGTTGGACTGATTGATGAAGTATATCAGCTGTTTGGATTTAAATATATGATTGAACTGTCCACAAGACCGGAGGATTCCATGGGAACCGATGAGGATTGGGAGAATGCAACTAACGGTCTGAAGAATGCACTGGAGTCATTGGGACTTGATTATGTGATTAATGAAGGTGACGGAGCTTTCTATGGTCCTAAGATCGATTTCCATCTGGTTGACTGCATCGGAAGAACATGGCAATGCGGTACGATCCAGTTGGATTTCCAGATGCCTCAGCGTTTTGAAGCAGAATATATCGGAGCAGATGATGAAAAGCACACACCAATTATGATTCATCGTGTATGCTTCGGTTCTGTAGAACGTTTCATTGGTATCCTGACGGAGCATTTTGCAGGCAAGTTCCCGACATGGCTGTCACCGGTACAGGTAAAGGTGCTTCCGATTTCAGAGAAATACTTTGATTATGGCAAGGAAGTCATGGAAGAATTAAAGAAGAACGGTATCCGTTGTGAGATAGATGAGCGTGCGGAGAAGATCGGATATAAAATCAGAGAGGCAAGACTTGAGAGAGTTCCGTACATGCTTGTAGTAGGAGCAAAGGAAGAGGAAGACAAGCTTGTATCAGTCAGAAGCAGATTCATGGGTGATGAGGGACAAAAGAGACTTGATGATTTTATAAAAAATATCAAAACTGAAATTGTTACAAGAGAAATGCGTGAGGAGCAGGTTCAGGAAGAGACAGAAGGACAGAAAAAACAAGAGAAAGCTAAGAAAATATAATTACTATATGTGGTAAGCATAGTAATGTGATGTTTTACAAATAATAAAGTCATATGAGTTGTGATTAACAGCTTATATGGCTTTTTATTTTTACTATTTTGCAGATATCGTGATAAATGGATTATGGTCAGGAGGTGACAGTAATGGTTAATTTGGAATGTAACGTAGACAGCTGCATCTACAATCAGAAGGAACGTTGTGCAAAGGGGGCAATCAGTGTTCAGGGCAGAGAGGCAACAACTATGTGTGACACATGCTGTGGAAGCTATGAGAAGCGGACAGGAAATGCTGCAACTGACTCTTATCTGGCAAGCTGTGGCTGTGGTGAACCTAAGAGTCATATACAGGTAGGTTGTGAGGCAACGCATTGTGTATACAATGATGATATGAGATGTGCCGCAGAAAGAATCGGAATATCAGGTTATGGGGCATGTGACTGCGAAGAAACCGAATGTTCTACGTTTAGAAACAGATAGGATAGAGGAGTAAAGCTCTTGAATTTTCCGTCAAAGTAAATTATGATGATCGATAGAGACAGTCAAAGGTTATGAGGTCATGCTCCGGATGGAGCATTGACCGATTAATCGGATGTGGTCTAAAGAACAATGATGGGGAGCACATAAATGGCAAAATTATTTTTTCGATATGGAGCGATGGGAAGCTCAAAAACAGCAAATGCATTGATGGTGGAGTATAATTATTTTGAGAGGGGCAAGAAAGCACTTTTGGTAAAGCCACAGATAGACAGCAGAGACGGAGAACGTATGATGCGTTCAAGAATGGGACTGGAGCGCCCCTGCATTTTTGTGGAAGAGCTGACAACGATGACTGATACACAATTGAAGGAATATGATTGTATCATTGTGGATGAAGCACAGTTCGTGAAAAAGGCAGATGTGGAGTTTTTCTTACATATTGTAGATGATCTGCAGATTCCGGTGATCTGTTATGGCTTGAGAACAGATTTTAGGAGAGAAGTGTTTGAAGGTTCACTATGGCTCTTAGCCTGGGCAGATGTATTGGAAGAGATCAAGACAGTCTGCTGGTGCGGACAAGGTGCAACCTGTAACGCAAGGTATGATGAACATGGGATGATTATCAGGAGTGGAGAACAGGTCGTACTTGGAAGCAATGATCAATATATAGCTCTTTGCAGAAAACATCACAAAGAGGGCAATTTTGGAAATAAGTGACGGATGTCATGACTTGCAAAAAATTGGTGCAAATGTAGAAATATTATTGTATACTAATACTAATTAATTCTAATTTAGGAGGAAATGAAAATGAATTGTGAGAATTGCGGAGCACCTTTGGAAGAGGGAGCAAAGTTCTGTCCATCTTGTGGAGCAGGAGCAGGGCAGCAGGAATATACAACAACAGAGCCAGAGAAGCCGGTTTATGAAACTCCAACCAATAGTACGAGTAATATGAGCAATCAGGAACCGTCACAAAATGGAAAGGGATTTGCGATTGCTTCTATGATTTGCGGTATCGCATCCATCGTATTATGCTGCTTTACATATTTTGCTCTTATTTTATCTATAGCAGCAATTGTTTTGGGTATTGTAAGCAAAAAGAAATCATCAGAAGGCAGTGGAATGGCACTTGCAGGTATCATTACAGGTGCAGTCGGAGCTTTAATTGCACTTACTTTTATTATTATCGGTGCAGTAGCAGGAGCTGCTATGAGCGGTATGAGTCCTGAGGAGATTACAGAATATATTGAGAATCTGTAAGATTTAATATAATGCGGGAAAATGCCAACCGAGAATTCTATTTTTTGGGCAAGATTGTCTTTGTGATCGGAATCGCCGGAATGATTGTTTTTTATGTTTTTGGAGAACCACTGCTGGAGCAGTTTCCGGAGTGTCAGTTTCGATCCCTCACAGGTTTGTTTTGCCCCGGATGTGGAGGCACCCATGCGATCATGTTATTGTTGCGTGGGCACATACTAAAAAGCTTTGCAGCACATCCTTTTGTTCCATATGCAGTATTGGTATATATTACTTTTATGTGTAATATGTTTATCAGCAGACATGTTACCCGGAAACGAATCAGAGTAATGAATTTGCTACCGTGGATCTACATCGGGATAGGAATTATTTTGCTACAGTGGATTGTAAAGCTTGTATGTTTGATTGGATTTCACTATTCATGGATTTAATACAAACAGCAGAATGACAGAAGGAGGAGAATTATGTTTTGTGAAAAATGTGGTGCACAATTAGATGATAATGCACAGTTTTGTACAGCCTGCGGAGTACAGATCACACAAAAACAGGCAGAGGAAAAGTTTGAAAATGTAACTGATTCAGCTGAGGTAGTCAATGATGTTCCTCGCAATGAGAATACAGGAAATACCGGCAATACAGGAAGTGCAGGTGGGTATCAGCAACAGACATACCAACAGACACCTCCTCCGAATAACGGTTCCTATACACCTAAATCAAGAATGGCAGCTGGTCTGCTGGGTATCTTCTTGGGCGGAATTGGTATTCATAACTTCTACCTTGGGAATACCAATCGTGCACTGATCCAGTTGCTTGTTGGTATCATAGGAGGAGCGATTACTTGTGGTGTTGCATCCATTGCTATGTGGATCTGGGGATTGGTTGAGGGTATTCAGATTCTTTCAGGTACCATTTCAACTGATGCACAAGGACATCCATTGGTTGATTGATAAGTTACATATGCGATCAGAGACACTTCCTTTGGGAGGTGTCTTTTTTGTGTCTTATAGTAGGAATATGAAAGTAGTGATTGACAGGTGCAGATGAATATGATAATATAACTACGACAGACGTAGTACGATAGTCGTAGTACGACTGACATAGCAAATGAAATTGACTGTTTGGAAGGAGGAGGAGTATTTGATCAGCAGTGATGTCATACGAGGATACAATGACACTATGATACTGTACCTGCTGTTAAATGAGCCGTCTTATGGGTATCAGATTTCCAAAAGCATCAAGGAACTGACTAATGAGAAGTATATTATTAAAGAAACGACACTGTATTCGGCCTTTACCAGAATGGAGAACAACGGTTATATTCAATCCTTTGGTGATGAATCGTCAGGAAAGAAGCGAACCTATTATCGGATTACAGAATCGGGAAGACAGTATTATCGTGAAAAATGTGAGGAATGGAATATCACAAAGGAAGTTGTGAATCAATTTATTCAGGAGGAGATTGAGTAATGGAAACGATCATGAACTATTTGAATACAATGTTTGCGACAGTAGCACAAACAGCACAGATGCAGAAGATCAAAAATGATCTGGCTGCAAATATGGAAGAGAAGTACCATGAATTAAAGGCAGAAGGAAAATCAGAGAATGAGGCAGTGGGTACAGTTATTGCTGAATTTGGAAACATTGATGAACTGCTGAAGGACATCGGACTTGCGTCACAGGCAGTAGATGTAACCAATACAGCGACATCAAACAGACACAGTGCCACCAGAGAAGAGGTTGAGAGCTACCTGACCGCCAAGAAAAAGCACGATAAGATGGTGGCCATAGGCGTTGTGATTATACTGATCGGTGTTATGGTCATGCTGCTTTTGTTTGGTATCTTTGACCAATCTCAGGATTTTCTCGGGGGCTGGAACAATAATTTTAAAGCCGTAATACCTATAGTGTTTTTATTACTAACGGTTGTGTGTGCTGTTTCGATGTTTATTATTGCAGGAACACAATTTGAGAAGTATGAATATATGGAAAACGGTGTTGTTCTTCCGGCTGATCTGTATCAGGAAGTAAGTGGACGAATGGAACAGAACCGATCAATCTATACCATGGCAATCACGATAGGTGTTGCACTTTGTATATTCGGAGTTGTAATCTTTCTGATCCTTGGAGCTCTCAGCGAACGTAATGAGATGTTGGGAGTAGCCGGATTGATTTCCATGCTGACACTTGTAACCATAGCCTGTTATTTATTTATCTGTCCGGGTGGAATGAAGGAAACGTATGAAAAACTGTTAAACATAGGAGATTTTGCGCCGGAGAAGGCAAGGAGTAATAAAGTCATCGGTGTGACGGCGTCTATTGTATGGCCTATTACAGTGGCTGCTTTCCTTGTGTGGGGATTGGCATTTGATGGCTGGGAGATCTGTTGGATCCTGTTTCCGGCGGTGGGAATCTGCTTTGGTGGTTTTGCAGCTGCCTGTGGTGCATTGCTGGAGAAGAATTAGTACTTGACAGAAGTGAATGGGTGTGATAATCTATCCTAGTGTTAGGAACGATCAACAACAAGCAGAGTATCCACTCTCACCTCGGGACAACAGATTTATTACCGTTACCGGGCGTTTATATCGACTTGTCAGGTACAGTGATGTACCATTGAGATAATGTGATTATGATTTGGTATGAAACGACCGTCATAATGCGATATGAGAACAGCGGATATTCTGTAGAGTATCCGCTGTTTCTATTGGGGAAGCAAGGTATGAAGCTTATGGAGGTGTAAAGTTATTAGCGATTTAATGATTAATGAGCAGATCAGAGACAAAGAAGTTCGTCTGGTTGGGGAAGATGGAGAACAGCTTGGAGTGATGTCCTCTCGGGATGCACAAAGAATGGCTGAAGAAGCAGGGCTGGATTTGGTGAAAATTGCACCGGGAGCAAAACCACCTGTATGTAAAATTGTCGACTATGGAAAGTTTAAATATGAACAGACCAGAAAAGACAAAGAAGCAAAGAAAAAACAGAAAACCATAGAGATTAAAGAGATTCGTATGTCACCCAATATTGACACCAATGATCTGAATACAAAGGTTAATGCAGCACGTAAGTTTCTGCAAAAAGGTGATAAGGTTAAGGTAACACTTCGTTTCAGAGGGCGTGAAATGGCACATATGCATGCAAGCAGACATATACTGGATGAGTTTGCCGAGTCGCTCGCAGATTGTGCGGTGATTGAAAAGCCTGCCAAGGTAGAAGGCCGTAATATGGCTATGTTTTTGACAGAGAAACGAAATTGATTCTTATGTTTTTAACGGATACACGTTAAATATAAAGATATTAAAATAGTATTTAGGAGGATAAAGTACAATGCCAAAAATTAAAACAAACAGATCAGCAGCTAAGCGTTTCAAAGTAACAGGTACAGGAAAGTTAAAGAGAAATAAAGCTTATAAACGCCATATCTTAACTAAGAAGTCTGCTAAGACCAAGAGAAATCTGAGACATGCAACGATTACGGATGCAACAAACGTATCAAACATGAAGAAGATTTTACCGTATTTATAAGAAGAAGCGATAGGAGGAATTAAGAAATGGCAAGAATTAAAGGCGGAATGAACGCTAGAAAAAAGCATAACAGAGTTTTAAAATTAGCAAAGGGATATAGGGGAGCACGTTCTAATCAGTACAGAGTTGCAAAGCAGTCTGTCATGAGAGCTCTTACATCCTCTTATGCAGGAAGAAAAGAAAGAAAGCGTCAGTTTAGACAATTATGGATTGCACGTATCAATGCAGCAGCAAGAATGAATGGCTTATCTTACAGCAAAATGATTTATGGACTGAAGGTTGCAGGTATTGACATCAACAGAAAGATGCTTGCTGAAATGGCAGTTAATGATGCTGAAGGCTTTACAACACTTGCAGAACTTGCAAAATCAAAGATCGCATAGTACAGTCTGAAGAGCATGTAAAACATCCGAATCATATAAGTTTCGGATGTTTTTTTGTTCTGCAAATATTTCCAAACAATTATATTAATTGATTTTAGATATAGAATGCCTTATACTATCTAAATAATGAGCGAAAATCAGACAATATATAGAATGCGATTACCAACTGGATAATATTTCAGTAAAAGGAGTACAATGAAATCTAGATATTCATATTCAAAATCGTGGTATGAGGATATTATTCATCATCCTTCTCAGTATTATGTTGAGCCATTCAAAATTTGTGGGAATCTTTATTTTGTGGGAACAAAGGACAGTGCTTCTCATCTGCTCGACACGGGTGATGGATTGGTTCTGTTTGATACAGGATATCCCAATATGACGGGAAACTTAATACAGTCCATCTGGAAATGTGGATTCAAACCGGAGAGCATTCGACACATTTTCCATACCCATGGACATTTTGATCATTTTGGGGCAACAAGATTATTAATGACATTGTCCGAAAAAACTGTCACCTATATGGGTGCCAAGGATGCCGAGATGCTTGAAAACAAACCGGAATTATCGCTGTGTCATTATCTTGAGGGTATCAAAACAGAGTTTTTCAAACCGGATATATGGTTATCAGATGGAGAGACAATATCGATAGGAAATACGTATATTAAGGCGATCAGCACTCCTGGACACTCTATGGGTGCGATGACGTATCAATTTGGAGTCCGGGATGATGATAAGGAGTATTGTGCAGTTTTATGTGGTGGAACAGGCTTTAATACACTAAATATAGATTTCATTGAGAAATATCATATTGACTGGAGAAAAGACTTTGAAAAGAGTATTTCCATATGGAAATCAATGAAAACAGATATTTTTTTGGGAAATCATACTCCTCAGAGTAAGACGCTGGAGAAAAGAAAGAATTTGACAGAAGGTGTAAATAATCCATTTATTAATTCAGAAGATTTCTATCGTTATATTTGTAATGTCGAACATAATTATCATGATATGATTTTACAAGA
>CAZVYQ010000023.1:0-40249 GCA_964631375.1 uncultured Lachnospiraceae bacterium
CCATTATTTGATGTGACCTTTTCTGTATGCTTTTTCTGAATCATCAGATATGTGCCTGTTCCCATCAAAATCATTGCTGCGAATTTAAGAACTGTAATTCCTTCCTTCAGAAATATGATGGCTAACAACATCGTCAGAATCGTACTTGTTTTATCGATCGGTGTAACCTTATTCACATCTCCGATCTGTAATGCCCTGAAATAACATAGCCAGGAGGCTCCTGTCGCAATCCCAGACAGGATCAAAAAGATCAGTGTCTTAGCATCCAGTGAGGCAAGTCCCTCCTGCGCATTGACCACAAACACCATGATCCACGAGAAAATCAATACCACAATTGTCCTGAGAGCAGTTGCAACATTGGAGTCCGTATTTTTGATTCCACACTTTGCAAGTATTGCAGTTAAGCCTGCAAAAACGGCTGAACCAAATGCAAAAAGTATCCACATCATTCCTTCATCTCACTTTCGTAATCCTCATGCTTCTACCAGAATATTTTGCTTTGTTTTATGTTTCATCATACAATAACCATGAACCTATTTCCACCAAATATCATGAAAATATTTAAAGTTTCATTTATATATGACAGACATATGTCATATTATCCATGTTAGACTCATCTTACAAATGATCCATTCATGGATCCCACATTGAAAGGAGTGCCTCAATATGCCAAGACCACAGACAAAAAAAGATCTCATTGAAGCAGCAAACACAAACTATGATAAGCTTTTAAAATTAATTGATTCCATGACAGAAAAGGAACTAAGTACTCCCTATGACTTCTCTCATGACGAAAAGAAAAAAGAAGCACATTGGAAACGTGATAAAAATCTACGTGATGTCATCATCCATCTAAATGAATGGCATAACTTATTACTTGACTGGATCGCAAACAACAAAGCCGGAATTCAGAAGCCCTTTTTAATGGAAGGTTACAACTGGAAGACCTATGGTGATATGAATATCGTATTTTGGGAAAACTGCCAGAATATCAGTCTCGATGAGGCAATGACACGGTTCAAGAATTCTCACAAAAAAATCATGGAAGCCATTGACACCATGACAAACGAAGAATTATTTTCTAAGGATGTTTACGATTGGACCGGCGGAAATGCCATCGGATCATATTTCATCAGCACAACCAGCAGTCATTATGACTGGGCAATGAAAAAAATCAAAGCACATCGAAAAATCATCGTTATGTAGTCTAATGCTGAGGTTTAAAGCATTCATGATCTCTGTACATACAAATTACGCATATGCTTCCTTGCCCATAGGAAGCATATCACATGTACAAGAAATGTCATGATCCAAGAGATCGGATAAGACCAGTACACCACCTGTATTGAGTGAAACTGAGGTATTTTAAATATTGTCGCCAGCCACACAAGGCGAAAAGCACATGCTCCCAGTAAGGAAACGATCATCGGCATAATCGAATAGCCAATCCCTCTCAGACCTCCAACCATAACATCCATCATCCCACATAGATAATAAGTAAATGCTATAACCCACAGTCTGTCCATTCCAGCCTTGATCACAGCAGGAGAATCTGTATAGATATGCAGCAATTGATTTCCAAAGGCGACCATACTCATCCCCAAAGCAAATCCAACGATCAGTACAAACAACTCTCCCGTAATAACGATTCGATCAATCCTCTTGTATTGCTTTGCACCCAGATTCTGCCCCGTAAAAGAAAGCGTTGCCTGATACACACTGTTCATCGCAACATAAACAAAGCCCTCCAGATTGGCAGCTGCTGAATTCCCTGCTACAACTGTCTCCCCAAAGGTATTCACTGCTGACTGGATCACCACATTGGATAACGCAAAGACCACCCCTTGAAATCCTGCCGGGAGTCCAATCTTGATAATACGAATCAATTTATCCTGATCAATATGCAGTTCTGACAGCACCAGCTGAATGGCTCCTGTTTCATGCAGCATACAGCGAATCACCAAAATGGCAGAGATGTACTGCGAAATCACGGTTGCAATGGCTACACCGGCAACACTCATCTTGAACACAATCACTAACAGCAGGTTCAGGATAACATTTACAATTCCTGCATAGGATAGATAGTACAGTGGTCGTTTTGTGTCTCCCACAGAACGCAGTATCGCACTTCCAAAATTATATACCATCATCGCTGGCATACTAAAGAAATAGATACGCAGATAGATTGCCGCCAAAGGAAGCACTCCCTCTGGAGTCTGCATCCAAATCAGGATGGTTCTGGCACCAAACACCCCAATCACTGTCAGGATCAATCCACTGTACACACCTAATAGAATCGAAGTATGTACAGTCTGTTTTAGCTCCTTATCCTGCTTTGCTCCATAGTAATGAGCCACCAAAACGCTGGAACCCACAGAAAGCCCCACAAACAAATTTACCAGCAGATTGATCAGGGCAGTATTCGAGCCTACTGCTGCCAATGCATTATCTCCTGCAAACCTTCCGACCACGATGATGTCTGCCGCATTAAACAACAGTTGCAAAATACTGGAGCATATCAATGGTAGGGTGAATAACAGCATCTTTGATAAAATAGGTCCGCTACACATATCCATTTCATAGTTTTTACTGTTCTGAGTGTTCTTCATGATCTGATTCTCTCACTCCATATTATTCATTCGCTTCTTTTAAATCGTATCATCTTCCACATGATTACGATAGGACACAACCCATAACCAACAGGGGCAACATACCACAAATTCTCATTGACCAGTATCGCACAGAAAAAGCCAATCAGACATAAAGCTCCACTGACAATGCTCCAAATCCTAAAACTCCTTTTACACCTGCTGTCACTCTTGATTGCCAGACCCAGTATCAAAAATGCAAGTCCAATAAAGAATCCCCATGCCATATAATCAAGTGCCATCTCAGTAGAAGGCCAATAGCCCATCTGCAGATACTCCGGCACCGCCATGCCCTCTGCCAGCAGTTTTCTAGTGACTGTCATATTCAGGATGTGAGCTATGCTTGTTAATGTACAGGCACAAATTAAAAATACAAGCATCATGGTTCTTGATATAGAACTGATCTGCATCTGTTCCGCCAGTTCAACCAGTACAGCACACAGAGCCAACGCCCCTACAATCGTTACAATCTCCCATACGGTAAGTGCTGTCTGGCTTTTTGCAAAGAAAAAACCTCCCACTGCCAAAAAATTCAAAATATAAAGTCCGATTCCGCCATAAAGTAATTTTTCTCTCATAGTCTCTTCTCCATTAAATAAAATCTTCCTTTGCTCTATTTAAAGGATGGAGCATAATAAACTCCTCCTCATTTTCTCCCACAATCTCAAACCCTACCTTCTGATACATCCTGACTGCATAATTCTCCTTCTGAACAGACAGGGAAGCTTTCTTATAGTTCTGTTTCTTTAGGTATTTGATCATCTGTTTCATTAGCTCTGTCCCAATCCCATGTCCACGGTACTCCTGATAGAGAGAAATTGAAAAGGATGGTGTCTCATCATCCAAATGACCGTATTGGTCAGCAATGCGAACCCAAACTGCGCCCACTACCTTGCCCTCTGTTTCTGCAACCAGACAGTAATCATCCTGAAGCTTCCCAAAGTCTGCAATTGTCCTCCAGAGATCAGGATTGTAGATAATGGATCTAGGAAGAACTCCCACATAATCCTTTGGAATATAGATTGCTTCATATAAAAAATCCTCGAGTAAATCATATTCTGTTTCTTTTAATTCACGAATTTTATACTGCATTGTGTCCTCCTGTACCTTGCCCTCTCCCTGATACCTTCAGAGGATAATTATCATCATATCATAATAAAGAAAACTCCTCAATCATAATCAGTTGAATGTCTATAATCAAGAAATGTGCACCATATCTCCAAAAAAGTGTCACTTACTCTCCAACCTATTGTCACAGAGATGCTCAACTGTTACAATCGATCTATGGTTACATCAATTACAGTTACACCCAGGAGAAACGAATTGATGAAATATACAATCAGACAAATCACAGAGGGAGAGGATGAGGTTCGGCTGCAGTATCACAGTTTGACTCCAGAGGTCAAACGAATCTTAAACTTTCTAAATGGTGAACAGCAAAAGCTCATCGGTTGGAAGGACAAGACACAGATGATCCTTGAGACTTCTAATATCCTCTATATTGAAAGCGTTGATGGCAAGACTTTTGCCTATACAAAGCACGATTTTTTTAGGTTAGAGTTTCCTCTCAGTAGTTTGGAACAAATACTACGTAGTATCAATTTCTTTCGATGTAGTAAATCCATGATCATCAACATTGATCAGGTGACACATCTGAGAAGCCTTCCATCCAATCGCATTGATGCATCTATGTGCAACGGAGAACACATCCTGATTTCCAGAACCTATGCATCAGAATTTCGCAAGAGACTGAAAGGAGGACTGCCGCATGAGTAAGAATCATAATAACATTTCAATATGGGAACGTATCTTATCAAGAGAAATTGGAATTGAATTCAAGGCTTGTCTGTATTTCCTATGTATTCTGTGCTTCTATTCTGTCTATCATCTGTTAGGTGGTCATTATGAAGCAAGTATTCTACATATGACAGAAATGATCTGTCTGACCTATGTGATGGGATATCTGCAGGTATATCTCCTGTCTAACTTTGATGAAGCCATGCGACTAGGTCTGCGAGAAATCTTGTATATGCTCCTCTGCTCAGGAATTTACATGCTCTGCTCTATTTTTTGCAAATGGTTTGATGGAAATTTGCTAGTCATAGCAGTATTTACTATTTACATGATTTTAATTTATCTATTTACATTCTTAATCTATAAACTGAAACGAGAAATCGATGAAAAGCTTCTTAATGAAGATTTAAGGGCTTTTCAGAAAAGGCGATAACTATGGAAAAGACATATACAACTGAATATGGTGAGATTCAATACCTAATAGAACAAGCAAACGTTAATGCTCCCTGGCTTATCTTCCTGCCGGGATTGACTGTAGATCATCATTTATTCGACAAACAAGTGGAATACTTCTGTGGAAAATATAACTGCCTAACATGGGATGCACCTGCACATGGATCATCTCGTCCATTTGAGCTAAAATTCTCAATGGACGATATTGCTCGCTATCTGCATGGCATTTTGGAGCAGGAAGAGATTCGAATGCCTTTTCTCATTGGACAATCGATGGGTGGATACATATCACAGGCATATATGGAATTATATCCGGCTACTGTATCAGGCTTTATTTCCATCGATTCATGTTCACTCAAGAAAGAATACTTTTCTACATGGGAGATTACTCTTCTAAAGCATACAGAATGGATCTACTACCCTATCCCCTGGAAGCTGCTCATTCACTGGGGTTCACACGGAACAGCAACTTCAAACTATGGTCAGGCACTCATGAAGGAAACCATGACGACCTATGATGGAAAAGAATACTGTAAACTCACAACCTACGGCTATCGGATTGTTGCCGAAGCTATTGAATCAGAACATCAATATGATCTGCATTGCCCAACCTTACTGTTGTGTGGTGATAAGGACGCTGCCGGTTCTGCCAAACGTTATAACCGCATCTGGGCTGAAAGAGAAGGACATCCTATTATCTGGTTAAAGGGTGCCGGACACAACTCCAATACCGACGTGCCCGATCAAGTGAATCATATCATTGAGGAATTTGTCAACTCCCACATGACTTCTTAGGTTTTAAAATTGCCAATGCTGCGTAATGCAATATCGTGAACTCATTCGGAGCCTGAGCTGCAAGCATTTTCAGATGTTCTGCTTCCCACTTGGCTATCTCTCCTTCTGGCAGGGAAGCACCCACGCCTCTGCAAGCCTTCATTCTTCCGTTCCATGATTCTCTTGTAAAGGGTATCTGCAGATCATACTCTTCATGTTCAACTAACACAAATGATTCCAGTACGATATCTGGAATTCCAATCGGTTTTCTCGTTTCTCCTGCACCGCTCCATTTTGGATTATACTTCAGCACCAGTTCTTCACTGGCTCCAGCAATCGGATCTTCAAAAGGCAGCCATGCCATATATAGTATTAGAAGAGTTCCATCCGGTTTTAACATCCGCATAAGATTCGATGTGACCCTTTCAAAATCAAAATACCAAAAACATTGACAGGCTGTAATAACATCAAAACAATTGGTTGGAAATGTAATCTCTTCTGTCGGAATAGCATCAAATCTAATCTGCTGACCCATCTCATCAGCTAACCTTCTTGCCTGTAGAATCTGATTTTCCGCAATATCTGTTCCAATCCATGTTGCCCCATAATGATACATGTTACGTGGCAGCACCCCTGTTCCGGTTCCCAAATCCAACACCTTCTGTCCCTGAACACATAATCCACGTTCTACAATTTTCTCATAAAATTGCTTGGGATAAATATCACGGTACTTGGCATAATTCTCAGAAGTTCTGCCCCAGTCAAAAGCCCGTCCTGCATCAATGTTTTTATTCCTTATCATACGCTTCCTCTCTATAAGAATGTATCTGTGCTGTACTCACTGTTCCTACTCGCATCTGGAATCCATATTAAAGATTAATTTCCACGTATCTCCTGTCCTTTTCCATGTGGATGTGATATGAAACGTACCCTCCAGATCCTTATTTTTCTCATTGGCAGCCTTTGTTGAAATGATATAATGAACCTGACACAAATCCGCTGTCTCATAGATTACCTCAAAATGCTTAATCTCATAGCTTGCAGTATCAAAATCCTGAATCAATCCTGTATAATCTGCTCCACTACAGCGAAATCCTCCACATACCATGACTGCATCCTTCTCTACAAGTGCCGAAAATGCCTGTACATTTCTACTCTTTGCAGCTTCCCATATTCTTATTTCATATTCCTTTATATCCATAATTGTTTCCCTTCTTTCATAATTGTCTGCTAACTAATCATCTGTTACGATTTCAAGCAACGAGTTTTTCTGCCACCTGCCACTCAGATAATAACTCCATGTAATCAAACAACCAACTCCAAAACCAAAGAGACCGTTCCACCAGATGATAGCACACCCCAGAAAAGGACTGTATCTCAGCAGATATGTTACAAATACCCTGATCGTCAGTGCTCCGGTGGCAACAACTGTAGGAGCTCCGCTATGTCCTGCGCCCTGAAATACTCCAAACAGCGGAAGATATATCGACAAAACAATATTGATCAATGCAATTACTCTCAGATGCTGGTTACAGTAGACTGCAGCCTGAGCACTCAATCCGAACAAGGTTATGATGCTGCCTGAAAAAGTCCATACCAAAGCTGAAATACACAATGTCATGATAACCGAGATCAAAAGTGCCTGATGTGCTCCTTTTTTGACTCGATCCATCCTGCCTGCTCCTATGTTCTGACCTGTATAAGTTGCGAGTGTTGTCTGAAATGCCGTACAGGGCAGATTCATATACATTTCGATTCTCTGTCCCACAGTAGCAGAGGCTGTCATTGCCTGTCCAAATTCATTGACTGCCCGCTGGATAAATGTTAGTCCAAAGGATACAATCATGAGCTGCAGAGCAATTGGGAATCCTGTAATCACCGTCTTCTTCACAAGATCCGGATTCCATGTATACTCCTTTAATTGAAAACGGAAAATTGGATATTTACGTGTCATATAAATATATGCCGCAACAAAAGAAACTGCCTGTGCAATATCAGTTGCCACCGCCGCTCCGACAACACCCCAATGAAATCCTGCCACAAAGATAAGATCCAATATGATATTCAGTACAGAGGCCAGCAGAAGAAAATACAATGTCGCTGCACTGTCTCCGATTGCTCTAAGGATTGATGAATAGATGTTGTAACCAAATTGAAAGATAAGTCCAAGCGCATAAATCCTAAAATACTGCAATGTTTGCTCAAGAATCTCATCCGGAACTGCGAGAAGTCCCGTAAAAATGGGACGTGATACCAAGAGACCTATCACCGTTGCTACGATTCCCATTCCAAGCATCATCAGGATACCTGTAGAAGCATTGGCTCTGACCTGCCTTTCGTCACCTGCGCCATAGCACTGCGAAACCACCACACCATTTCCTGCTGAAAAGCCCATCGCAACTGCCATAAAAAGAAAAACAATGCTGCCTGTTGTTCCAACTGCCGATAATGCTGCTTCACTTGAGAAATTCCCTACAATAATCGTATCTACTGTATTGTACAGCTGCTGCAGCAGTGAGCCTGCAAGTACAGGCATTGCAAACCGCAGAATATGTTTCCATGGAGTCCCCTCCACCATTGAACGTCCCTTCAAATCCTTATACCTCTCATTTTATCTTTTTCTTTTTACTGCACATAAAATTCTATAATAACATTCATAGATGCCAAATGCCAATGCATAGGTGATTACATTGATTAAAATAAACTTTATCCAAACACTGAAACCTGTGTCAAGTATGAGATACCCAACTGTTGTCAGTAACAGCATATGATATATGTAAATAGGATAATTTGCTCTATTGAGATAAGTCAAAACCTTTGTTTTCCTGTTAATATGCTCATTATCGCAAAAAGCAATAATTGCAAACGGAATAATCATTCGCGAAGCTCTTACACAAATCATAAGTATACATAACATCATGTCAGATAACAAATTCAAGTCGGTGTAACATGTGTACACACAACCAATCATCATAAAAACAGATAAAATTCCATAAATCCATTTATCTCTTTTTAGAGATTTTCGAATCTCCTCATCTGCTAACACAAAGTATCCCCAGATAAATAAGTAAAGGTATGCCACTGGATTCATCTCATCCATGATATCAATTTTGAAGATAAGCATATAGGGTATCACACTGATCAAAAGTACCAATCGAGTGATCATTGGAGATAAATTTTCTTTCATTTTTTGATTTTGAAATTTCAAAAAAAGAGGTAGGCAAATCAGAGAAAATATAAAGAGATACAAAATAAACCACAAATGCATCGGTCCATATCCTGTTGTAAGACTGTTAAAATCCTCTGATATACTTGTTACAAACTTGATCCAATGTTCAGCAAAGCTGATTGTTCTTCCCTGACTTCTTCCATACAGATAACTTACAATCGGATTAAGTGTAACAGAACCTATGACAAATGGCAGCAGAAGCTTCTTGACTCGATTTGAGATAAACTCTCGCACACTTCTGCTCCTCAGAGAAAACCTAACCGACAATCCAGCAAGCAAGAATAGCAATGGCATCATATATCTGCTCATGATTCTTTCTACAATAATGCAAAATTCAACATCATCTCCTGAACGTACATACATAATCGCACTTTCTCTCGTAAAAAAGATGATTAAACTGTGAAAAAAAATGACACTTAAAACTGTAATGTCTCTGATCCAGTCAATATCATATCGTCGTTCATTTTGAACCTTACTGATCATTAGTCTGCTCCAAATACAAGTATTTTTAATACTTCGATATTGTATCATACATTTTATAACCTTGCCAAACTTCTGTGAAATCTTGAGGAGTATATGTAATTGTGATAAAATAAGTGTTAGAAAAAGCATATAATGATCATAAATGCAATGGAGGTACACGCCATGATTGCTAACGCAAATGAGATCAAACTGACACACTCCTCTATCCTTTCCGTTCAAGGAAAGCCCTATGTATCCGTCCGTTTTGACAGGGGAACAGACTTTGCCGAAGGAAACATACCCGATGCAAAAATCATGAAAAGTGTAGGATTTACCGAAGAAGAAATAACAGAATTAGAAAACTATCTGAAAGAAAATGCCAAAGATTTGCTGAGCCGGGCAAAAGAAATCAGTGGGATTACCCACTGGTTCTAATGACCTCTTGTATTCTTCATTTCTTAATGTTTCGTAGATCGCTTCCTCGGCTTTGGAACAGGAGTCTTCTCCACCAGAATATCTATGGTTGCCCTGCTCAGCTCGGTTTCCTCAACATCCAGAATGTAGTGTTCCTTAGCCCCTTCATATGGACAGCCTGTCTCTGCCTGCTCCATAAGTTCCTCAAGTTCAGGAAGCATCTTGATATATACTGTATTGTCACAAACTAACAAAATTGGCTTGTCATTCACATAAACCATGTATTCGCCAAACATTTTCTTATACCGGATGTCTCCTGCTCCCCTAATTGCTCCTCTAACTTGTTCACATACAAATTCTATGTAATCCACTGATGTTGCCATAGTTCACACACCTTTCTCTTGATGGTTATTTCCACCTCTTGCACTGCTCGATACGCTTGCCGTCGTCACCCTGTTCCTTGTCATAAGCGAACTGAGTCAGCTTCTCACACGGGAAATTATTGCATTGTCCACAATGCTCATTACCCTTACTCTCACAACAGGTTTTTACAGGACAGCCCTCTCCCCAGAACGGCTTCGTGATATTGACACACCCCTTACAATTCATCTGCTCTCTGTACTCACACTCACTACATAATAATCCACATCTTGATTCAATCATCTTTTATCCTCCTTGTATCAGTAATTATACATTTTACTTAGGATATAACATAGCACATCAAACACGACATCTATATGTCATGTTTGTATTGGCAAATTGTATGTTCCAAACGCTTGTATATCTCCATCCGCAAATCCTCCGGTTCCAGCAGTTCTGCCTTATCTCCAAACCGTAATACCCATTCCATCAGATATTCAGCATCTGTAAAGGAAAATTCGAATCGCAGCTTCTGATTCGGTAACACTGTATAACAGTCGGTTCCGTACTCCTCAATCAGCCTGTATTTCACACTCTCATCAAATGATATCACTGCCTTGATCTCATCATGAAACCATTTATCAAATTCCAGCTTTTCCTCTGGGATCTCCTGCATCTGAAAATGCTGCTCTGTCAGCCGCAGATCACATAGTCTGTTCAACTTAAACAACCGAAAGGTTTCTTTCTCAAGATCATAACCAAACACATACCAATTTGACCATCGAAACACTACAAGATACGGATTCATCTGTACCTGACGTTCTCCGGTGTGATTGTAATATGTAAAGGTAACTGCCCACAAATCCTCAATCGCCCTTTGCAGATCGGAGATTTTTGGTGCCAGTGACTGTTTATAATGCGAAGACAGATCGATCAAAATGTGATCCGTCTCATAGCTGTTTTTCTGTTCAGGAAAAAATTTATCAATGATATTCTGATACTTGTGATCCTGTGCCACACTGTCAAGACCTTTGAGTCCCACCAGCACAGCCCTTAATTCTTCCTTTGTAAATAGCGTCTGATCAATCCTGTACCCATCTGCGATTGAAATACCGCCACTGCTTCCCTGCATTGTCACAACCGGGATTCCTGCCTTACAGATATCCTCAATATCACGATTGATGGTTCGCCTTGATACCTCGAATCTTTCAGCCAGATAAGGTGCTGTTACCTTGCCATGTTGCAGCAGTATTGTAATAATTCCGATCAAACGATCTATCTTCATCAGATTCTGACTCCTTTTGTATTTCTATATCCGACTGTCTAATCTCTATTAATCACAACCAAACAACTCATCCTCCGTATAGCTCTTTTGACTGCCATCTTCAAATTCAATCACGAGCTCATACAATCCATCTTGATCCGTGTCGCTCCATGTAATCGTCTTATACAGAACTGTTCCTTCTGTCTTCAGGCACTTGATCATACTGGTATCCTCATTAAATACAAATAGCCTGCCCTTATACTTCTGTGTAGTCTCAGTTTCATTGGTAACGGGCTGTGTAGTCTCTGCCTCATCCCTAATGGCCTCTTCCGCATAACGCAGCATATAGCTAGCATTTGTAGTATGGTCTCTCACCTGCTTCTCCCATGTAAAGTCTGAATAAAACATTGCCCAGATATCATTGGTCTGTTCTTGCTCATCTTCTTCATTCTCTTTCACAGGATAATCATAATCAGAGATAATCGTTGTTCCATTTTCATCGTAACGTTCAATATTGACATCCAAGTAAAATTGGTCAATCTCGCCCTCATACATTTCATGCTTGAAATGTTTAACCATTCGATAATCTGTCTCACCGCTCCATTGAAAAGCTGACTCTTCACCTTCACCTGCCGAATAATGGTAGTGTATATACAACGTCCGAGTATCCGGATCTATGTTGTACCATCCATAATCCTCTAATTCTTCCGATGTCTTCTGAAAACAATTCTGCGAAGGACACCATACATAATGATAAGCAGTTCCTCCATTGGCACCATAACAAAAGATCACCGTCAAATCCAGATACCCGTCTGCATTAAAATCTTCAAAAAAGAAGGAATCTTCTCTAAGACTATATGTTTCAAGAACCTGAAAAGGCTCCTTGTCTCCTGCATGTGTAACCGTAATCTTATATTTTACTCCTCCTTCTTCCTGCGATTCCTCGGTAGCTCTACAGTCAAAGATCATTCGCTCATGGTTTCCAATATCCTGTTCCATATAATAATGCTTTTGAGAATAATCCTTAATCATCAGATTACCATCTGCCTGCCATGAAAAAATTTCATCATATTGAGTATGATTTGTTTCATTAAATATTTCCTTCATATAAGAATCTTCAGTATCATCCTTCTCTGTATAAACCCAGTTCAGACCATTTTGGATGAAATAGTAATCATTCTGTTCATTCTCATGTACTATCCAAATAATGTCTCCCGTATCAACATCAGAACCGGTTTCATCATCTTGTGGAAATGCCTGTAAGGAATCCATCTGTGGATGAAGTTTCCTGAAGTAGTCCAGATACTCTATTCTATCCTCAAAGACAGGAACTGCCTCAGCCCGTTTCTCCAGACCTTCTACCTCCTCCATGTTCACCGCATCTGTATCAATCCCCTTATCTTTGGCATCTGAAACATCCTCGATGTCCTCTACCTCCTCTGCATTTTCCTCTTGTTCGGAAGAAACCTCCTGCGTCTGCATTTGCTCTGCTACCTTTGAAAAATCGTGAATCGCCAATCCTATGTAACAAGCAATTCCAATTGGTAGTAAGATTGCCATAATATGATAAAGCATATCCGGTTTTAGTTTATGATTTTGATCCATTCTCTGTTCCTCTCTTGTCACTTGTGATTAAATCTCGTTGATGTATCGAAGCAAATCCTCAAAATTCCCGTTGGGATATCTACTGATGTCCCTGTCCTTAGGATTCAACATACAATCTGTAACCAGAAAAACCGATAATCCGATTGTCTCAGCAATCATATCCTCCTCTACATCATTTCCAACCATCAGACACTCCTCTGGTTTCAAACTAAGCTTTTGCAACAATTCTCTGTAATACTCCACGTTTGGCTTGCAATAGTGAGAATTCTCATATGTGGAGTAAAACTCAAAATCCTCAGTTTTTAGTCCTGCCCATTGAATTCTGCCTCTCGTTGCCACCGCCGGAAATAAAGGATTAGTTGCCAGTACCATCCGATAACCCAGACTTTTCATTTGGGCTACGATCTGTGGGATTCTCTTATTGACACCACATACATTTTTAACCTGATGAAACTCATTTTGATAGAACTCATCAAAGACCTTTTGATCCACCTGTTTTTCTTTCCCATACTGAGTGAAAAAATAATTCCAGAAGGCTTCCTCATTTGTCTGACTTCCATCATTTAATACCATTGCTTTTGTACCGGCCCAGATATTTTGAATCAGTGCCTTTGGTTCATAGCCATAGCCTGTCATCTTTGCTGCCAGCAGTTCAAAGTATTTCCCTGTAAATATATCCATGTCCATCGGCAACAGCGTGCCATCCAAATCGAATAAAATCGTAGTGATTGTACCTGTAATTCTGTCCATTAATTACTGTCTCCTTTGTTTCCTGTCCTGATAAATGGTTCTCTAATCTCCTTTGTACATAACAATTCATACTTGTCTGGCTTTCGATATGCATTGCCCCATACTTCTCGTCTCCTGTAATCCCTTAGTTCTTGAATCGGAAAACTCACCAGATAAATCCCCTCTTCTTCACCTGTTTCCATGAGCAGCATATCTCTTGATCCACCGACCTTTGTCACAGGATCTTCTGGCTGAAAGGCAATTCCATCAAAAGCGGTAGAATGACCATTGCAGTCAACCGTTCCCGTAGGATAATTCACCGTGATAATCCCCACCATATTTTCATAAGCTCTGCTGCGAAGCTGTGACAGTCTGTTGATCTCCATTGGACATGCATTGGGAACCAAGATCAATTCTGCTCCCTGCAACATCAGGACTCTGGCACTCTCCGGAAACTCCCTGTCAAAACATATCATTGCTCCAATTTGAACAGTGCCCTTTGATGTATCCAGAGTTGTTACAGAAAAATGTTCTCCTGCAGTCAGCACCCTCTCATCCGCAAATACACAGGTGTGTATCTTTGCATAAGTTAGTACATCTTGACCGTTTCGGTCAAATACTGTAATTGTATTTCTGCAACTATCTTCATATTGCTCCAGATATGTGATCCCAATCGCCATTTGTAGTTCTCTTGCAGCTGTACCAAATGCCTTCACAAAATGACTGTCTCTACTCACTGCCTTGTGGTGCAACTCCTTTTGATCTTGTGGAATCTGATATCCAATACTCCACATCTCAGGAAACAGAGCAACATCAGCCCCCATTGCTCTTGCCTTACCACATGCTTCCAAGCCCTTAATCAATTGTTTTTCAATTGTATCCTGTGGTGTCAATTGCAGCAATGCTATTTTCAGATTACTCATAATCCATTCTCCATTATAATAGAAATTATAACACTTTATCATTAGAGTCCTTTGCTTCTTAATATGTCCATGATCCATTCTGTCTTTGGAACCAGCATATCTGAACTCAGAGTAATAGACTCAGCGATTCCCTGCAGGGCACACCAGAATGCAATCGACAGTACTTTGGGGTCACCTTCTCTGATCTGTCCCTGCTCCTGTCCTCTTTTGATCAATGGAACACTCTGTTCAATCACATTATGTTGTGCAATCATTTCTCCTGCCTTAGGAGAAATCCTGGCGGCATTATAACTGGCATCACCCATAAATACGAACATCTTTCCTACAAATGGGTTCGTAGATATCAGTTGTAGTGTCTGTGATAGACGACTCTCCAATAAAGCCAGCGGATCATCCTCATCTGTATACTCCAGTGTCATCTCAGAGCATCCGACCTCAACCAGAAATTCATACAGTTCCTGCTTGGATGAAAAATAATGGAACATCAGTCCGGAACTGATCCCTGCAATCTTTGCGATCTCTCTTGTTGAGGTTCCAAAATAGCCCTTATTAATAAACTCCTCCAATGCGATCTGAAGGATCTGTTCTTTGCGTTGCTGATATTGTTCCTCTCGAATTCCCAATATAAAACCTCCTATATGTTGAGCATACGCTTAATATAGGAGGTTTTCATACAATTGTCAATCTCAATCTGACTCTTACTTCGTCATTGCAAGCTGCATGATCAGTCTTATGGGAAGATCAGGTCTCTTCGTCTGAGAGAGATCTCCAACAAAATACAGATCCTTCTCCGGATAATAAAATGCAAAGGAACCGGTGGTTCCACAGTGTCCAATCAGTTCGCCCCTACCCATGAACAGACTCTGTATTCCTTCTAATGGAATCTCCATATATCCGCAGCCATATCGAATCGGTCCTTTGCTTGACTGTAGCTGCTTGTATTGTTTATGCCTCTCAATAACCGTTGTATCAAATAACTGCCCTCCCCAGAATGCCTTGATGAAAATCATCAGATCGCGTGGCGTTGAGATGCATCCACCGGCAGCACCAGAGGAACAAATGACAAGTGGTCTGTTAAACTTCTCATCTCCATAGTAGGAGTACGGTATATTCTGTGATACATCCTCAGCCAGAAAAGTATTTTTCATCTCAAGTGGTATAAATATGCGTTCCTGATATATCTCTGTCAAAGACTTATCTTCTACCTGCTTTAAAATCTCTCCTAATAAGTCAAAATTGATGTTCGCATAGTTTGCCCGATTGCCGGTTCCCGGTGCAAAGCGAGGCTTCTCCGTCTTGGTTCTCTCCAGATTTTGTTCAAAGGCTGCATAGACATCCTCTTCCAACAGATAACTGTTGTCACCATCCTCCAGATCATCCGGCAATCCACTTGTCTGTGATAGCAAGTCAAATACGGTCAAGTCATAAGAGTACTCGTGTCCTTCATATATGTGCAGTCCCTGCAGTGTTGCCTGATCAAAATACTGACTGATCTTGTCATCCAAGGATAACTTTCTTTCCTCACACAATTCCAAAACGCATGCAGTTGTGAACAGCTTGGTCACACTGGCACAGATCATCGGAGTATCAATATCTCTACCTTGATATCCATATTCCTCCGAAAAACTTCCATCCGAATTCTCCACATACAATACCGCCTCATGGATATGTTTTGAATCTGTCATCTTATAAAAAACCTTGCCAAGTGCATCGCGCCTACTGACTTTCCCGCATCCGGTCAAGCCTAACATCATACATAATACGAATAATACTGCCAATATTTCTTTCATAGAACCATACCTCCTGATAAATTACAGTACAAACAATTGAGCATATGCTCATTAAGCATATGCTCAATATAATGGATAAGATCACATTTGTCAAGAGTTATAAATTTTTTATCTGTTCAGCGATCTGCTTCATGATGGATGCATCCACCTTACAGACTGCACGATCATAAGTTAAAAATCCATTGGTTTCATCCTCTACATCACTGAGTTGTGTATAGATTACTCCATTCAATCCCTCTGAGATAGCAGGTATCACTTCATTTTGATAAAATGTTTTGACTGCTTCGGTCAAATCGACGGAATCATCATAATTTCCATAGCCATATGTATTATGAATGCTATAAGAATGCTCCTCTATTTTCAGCGAATATCCCCCACACTCTGATACAATAATCGGCTTTTCACTATTTTCCATTTCAATAGGATGGAAATACACATGCAGACTGAGCACATCACTCTCTGACTGCTTGAACCATCCGGAGGTTGCATCCCAGATACGGGTGGAATCAAGTTCCTTCATGTGTCTGCAGATTCTGTCACTATCATACTGTCCCCATCCCTCATTAAACAGCGTATAGTAACAAATACATGGAAAATGATACAGATATCTGATCGTTTCCTCACTATGCTTTTCAAAAAATGCTTTTGCACCGGCATTTCGATGCCGTTTGTGATCATTCACATCCATCAGCTTGAGCGTCGGTATTGCCGTGTCTCTGATAAAGGAATACCTTGAATTATTCACCATATCCTGAAATACGATCATTCCCAGCCGATCACACAGATAATAAAAAATCGCAGGTTCTACCTTAATATGCTTACGCAGTGTATTGAATCCAAGTTCCTTCATTGCCAGAATATCATCTGCATAACACTGCATGGAACGCGGCGTATAGATTCCATCGCTAAAATACCCCTGATCCAAAACTCCATGGAAAAAATATGGTTCTTCATTCAGACAAATCGTACTGTGCCCCTGTTTTTCCTCTATCGTAACTGTCCGCAATGCAAAATATGAGAAAATAGTATCTTCGCCTGCAGTCAATCTCAATTCATATAAATACGGATTATCCGGTGTCCAATTTACCGGATGTGCAATCGGAATATGAATGTGATTGTCAGTAAATTCATACCTTACATCTCCTTGTGGTGTCTTGATTGTGATTATCTTTCTCAACCTTTGTTCCTGTTCACTCTCACAAAACACTTCAAGATCCACAAAATCTAACCCTGGAGTTATTTTGATATCTCTAATATACTCTCTCGGAACACTCTCCAGCCACACACTCTGCCAGATGCCCGAAACTGGTGTATACCACATACCGCCACGTTTTCGGCACTGCTTGCCATAAGGATACTTTGTAGAAAGTGTATCTGTGACCCTGACTGCGATTTGATTCACACTCTGTGTGATTTCCTGCGTTATGTCAACCTCGAATGGCAAATATCCTCCCTCATGTCTACATACCTCAACCTCATTCACATAAACAACCGCCACTTGATCAACTGCACCAAAATGCAGCAACACCCTGTCCTTCAAAAAGCCCTCCGGCAGTGTAAACTCCTTGTGATACCAGAAATGATTCTTCACTCGAGGCTGCTTTCTAAGTCCATTTGCCTTATACCTCACATCATAGTCAGACAAAATCGACTGCGGAGGATAAGGAACTGTGATCCTATCCCTCCAGTCCGAAGGAATCGAAAGAGATGCACTCATTTTAATATCCCACGACCCATCCAGCGAGAAGTAAGAGTCACGTTTCATCTGTGGTCTTGGATATGTCAGGTCAATACCTTCCATATTACTGATATGTATATTCTCTATATTTGCCTGTTCCAAATTCCTGTTTTTTCTTATGATTACTGGCAATTCCCTATGCTCATTCTGAATCATATTAAAAATAAGGTGCAACACAACAGCCAATACCATTGCCACGATCAGTGCTGCCATATAAATATTGGCATTTGGTAAAAAAGAGGTTGTCCCATCACTGTTTGTAATGACCTTGGCATTCGCCAACACTCCTGCTCCGATTGCGGGTCCGATAATGCCGGGAATAAATACCTGTGCAAAGATACGCAATCCCTGAAACAGTCCCGCCTTCTCAGCCGGTATATGATCCTTGATCATTGCTCCAAAGACAGCCATTCCTGTCAAATATCCGGTCATCATGAATAAGGAACCGATAAATACGGGAGCTGTGTTTCTTCCGAAATACAGGAACACATACCCTGCCATCAGCATAACCACTGTCGGAATCACCGACATCTTAAACTGCAGTCGGTCATACAGTCGACCATAAAAAGCAGTGATTACTGAGGCAAGAATGATCGCAGGTGCCATGATCAGTACATAGTTTGCCATCCCAAGTGATTTTTCATAATACAGAATCAGATAAGGCATATAGGTCTGTATCGATATGCCAAATACCGCAAAAGCTGCAAGAACAACATATAGCAGCTTATTATCCTTTACAACGGACGGTCGAAATCCATAGATGATATTGGCAAAGTAATGACTGTTCTCTCTATTCGGTGCTGCCTTCTCATCAATCAGGAAAAAGCCCAGAATACCAATCAAAAGTACAATCACACCAATGATCACATAGATCGTCACCCAAGATGATTGACTATCTAGGTCAAACGCCATGAATCCCCCAAATACAACAAGAATTGCGACAAGTGGCATCATGGAATTGATGCCCTCGATCGACCCACGATTTGTCTCATCTCCTACATCTGTCAGCCATGCATTAAAGCATGCATCATTGGCACTGGAGCCAAAGAAGGTCATCACACAATCCATTACGATAACTAACGTCACACCAATCGAAGCTGCCACTGTCACATCTGACACGAATTCTGTGATCACATCCATTCTGATGAATGCAAAACTAAGAATGGAAATACCCCAGAGCAGATATCCCAGACAAATGATGATTTTCCTCTTGCCTAGCTTGTCCGACAGGGCCCCGATGAGCAGTGTGGTCACAGTTGCTGCGACTGCACTGGCTGATACCATCAGTGAGATCTGTGCAGCCGTAGCATGAAACATCTTATAGATAAATACATTAAAGTACATGTTCTCAACAACCCATGCAATCTGTCCTACAAGGCTGAAGATCACTAGTCCTGCCCAGAATTTCTTTGATAATTTTGTCTTCATTGGTGTCACTCGCTTTCATTTGCATTTCGTCATTTATATATAATGTACCACGCTTGGAAGCCAGTCGCAACGAAACATTCCCTTGAATATGTACCCATCAATTTTGAAAATAGTATAGAGCAATTGCAAGATTCAGATATCCTGCAAAGGTGACCCACAGAATATAGGGCAGTAGCAGCTTTCCGGCGATCTCGTTGATCTCCTTAAACTGATCAATGGTCATATAGATCAGATACCATAACAACAGCAGCCAGGCAAATGCCAACAGATAGGCATCCCACCGAAAAAAGATGACAGACCAGCCTACATTAACAAGCAGTTGTATCCCATAGATTCGAAGTGCTGCTCGTTTTCGTTCCTCCCCCACATCCGACTCGTAGATCAGATATGCTGCAATCCCCATGAGAATAAACAGAATCGTCCATACGATAGGAAATAGCCATCCCGGAGGGGCGAGTGGCGGCTGATACAGACTGCCATAGGTCTCCATGCTGTCAGAAGTCAGGATTCCTGCCAAGGCTCCTGCACCAAGGCTGATCCCAAGACTTATTAATAACGCTTTCCAATTGATTGTTTTCATATAATATCCAGACTTTTTCTACAAATATATTCCTTTCATTCTGTAATCATTCCCTTATTTCTCATGATCTGATAGGTCTTTTATGAAATGAATATGAATACATGCCAAAACCGGCGATTTTCTGTATACTTTGTATCTTGTAATCACTTTTTGTCTATGATAATATGAAGTACGTTGATTTACGGATAAGGAGCAAAATACATGCAGGAAGCAAAACAAAAAGTCACAGAAAATAAAATGGGAACAATGCCGGTAGACAAGCTGCTACTCTCCATGTCACTTCCTATGATGATCTCAATGCTGGTACAGGCATTATATAATATAGTAGATTCAATCTTTGTTTCAAGGATTTGTGAGGATGCTTTAACGGCTGTCTCACTTGCGTTTCCGATTCAATGTCTCATGATTGCATTAGGAACAGGCACCGGCGTCGGAGTGAATGCTCTGCTTTCCCGTTCTTTGGGAGAAAAGGATTATGAAAGAGTGAATAAAAGTGCTATGAACGGCATCTTTCTTTCTCTATTGAATGTCCTGATTTTCATAATAATTGGAGTATTTGCAGTGAGACCCTTTTATCTGAGTCAGACTGACGATCCTGAGATCATTGCATATGGTGTTCAGTATCTGACCATCGTCTGCTGCTGTTCCATTGGTATCTATACACAGTTTATCTTTGAGAGAATTCTACAATCCACAGGCAAGACCTTCTATACCATGCTGACACAGGGATTGGGTGCCATCATTAATATCATTCTTGATCCTATACTGATTTTCGGTCTCGTCGGCTTTCCCAAGCTTGGTGTAGCCGGTGCAGCAATCGCAACCGTCATTGGACAGATCATTGCCGGTATTTTTGCCATTATCATCAATCTCAAGAAAAATACTGAGGTCAAACTTCATCTACAGGGGTTTCGACCTGACCTTCCTATCATCAAGCAAATTTATGCGGTAGGACTTCCCTCGATCATTATGCAGTCAATCGGCTCCATCATGACCTATGGTATGAATAAGATTCTGATCTCCTTTTCATCAACCGCAACTGCTGTGTTTGGGGTTTACTTCAAGCTGCAGAGCTTTATCTTCATGCCGGTATTTGGTCTGAACAACGGTATGATTCCAATCATTGCTTTCAATTATGGTGCAAAAAAGAAAGACCGTCTCCTCAAGACCATGAAGCTCAGCATCTGCTATGCCGAGGCCCTCATGCTCATCGGAGTCCTGATCTTTCAATTTCTGCCGGAACCACTGTTCCGTCTATTTGATGCGTCAGATCATATGCTGAGTATGGGAATCCCTGCTCTGCGTATCATCAGCACTCATTTTCTGTTGGCTGGCTTTTGTATCATTGTAGGCTCTGTATTTCAGGCACTTGGCAATGGTGTCTACAGTATGATCGTCTCCATCACAAGACAACTTGCTGTCCTACTGCCTGCAGCTTACCTATTATCTCTGCTTGGCAATGTAAATTATGTGTGGTGGTCATTTCCGATCGCAGAGTTAGCTTCTCTGGCAATCTCTACGTTCTTCTTATTTAGGATCAATCGGAAAATCATTCAGAAAATCTAATCTCCTTCTACCTCTATTCACTATTTTATAGAGAGGATGAATCATCCAGTTCTGCAAAAAGAGACTGCCTTTTACTTTTCATAGAATTATGTCATGGTTCATCTGTGTAAATCAGTGAAAATGCATAGCCTTCCATATCTAATATCGTGGTGAAGGTTTCGTCACTGAAATCTATATCAGAAAAGGTCTTGGTATTTCCGAACTTGTCTATTCCAATCAGGATGAATTTTCTACCCGGCTTCTGCCATTCCTTTGGAATGTTTAAGACGAACTTGCCTGATTTCTTTACATGACTTGGTTTGAATATACCATTTTCTCTTAAAAGCATGTTAAAGGAAAAGGCTTCCTTGTATCCTTTGGGTGTGGCCAATTGGAATAATGTCGTACAAATCGATCCCTGATGTTCGATCAGGCACATGCTTCCAAGTGGATTGGCTTCATAGTACCATGAGAGTGGATTGACATAGGCTTCTTCCGTTGTAGTTGAAGAACTGTCATTGTTTGAATCGCTGTCAGAATTGCTATTTCTGTCATCTGAACTAGGTGGGGTCTGTGGTGGTGTCGGTGTGGGGATTTCTCCTTCTCTTGCATAATCAGTTTCATTGGAAACATTCCATTTCTCTGCAAAGAATTTGATTTTTGTTCCACCAATTACAGTATCGGGAATTGTAAATGTTTTGATTCCTGTACTTGCATCACTGATTTTACCATATCCTAAAACTGTATTGTCATCACTTAAAACCATTGCCGTAATATTGTCGTATGGACCCGATATTTCCTTTACATCGATTTCGATTTCTTGATTCGCTTCTAGAGCATTATTGTCCACACGCTCATACAGGAACGTACCGCTTTCATCCTTTAGGGTCAGTTTCCACGAACTAATTCCACTTCCACTTGATGTAGGATCAAAAGAAGAGGATTTGCTCGCAGATGAGAAGAGCACAGATGACAGATTCAAATTAAAAGCGGGCCGAACACCGTTGGTAAGTCTTACAACGCTGCCACCGGAATCGACGCTGCCAATGTAGTCTACGTACGCGGCGAAGTAATCAAAGTCGCCCGGAGAACGAAGCCACCAATCATCCGAATCACTCCTTGCGGAACCATTAAGTCCCCATGTACCACCATCCTTTACTTCCTCCACAGAAGGTAATACAAGTTTCTGTTCAATATTTATAGATGATACATATTGCCCTGTAGTGTCCGTGTTTCCATAGTTACTGATTGCTGCATCACTTTTCTCTATATCAGTAAAATATGTAGGCAATATTCCGTCTGCTTTATGGTCTATTCCGCTTACTCCAGTGTCTGTCCCATTCAAGTATGCACATATATCTGAGCCACTCCAGTTATTATGTTTTTCGTTTCCTGGTGGAGTATCAGTTGTATTGGGTTCATATTTATGATTAGTTCCTATGAACCCTGTACTGAATAATGTCAGTTTTCCTGTAGGTGTTGCAACAATTTTCCATGTATATTCTTCACCACTTTTTCTACTGGCATAATAAATCGTACTGTTACCTGAATATCCACTGCCGGTCACTAATCCTGCAATTTTGTCACTCACGTTCAGGTTGATATTCTTTGGTGCTGGGTCACCTGCCATTACCTCCACTGTTGCAAGCGGTGACAGGCTGAGTCCTCCCACAATCATTGCTGTGGTGAGCAGGTAACTCATGATTTTCGTTGCTGTTTTCTTTTTCACTTTCTGATTCCTCCTCATACCAATATTCTTTATATTCCCTTATTCAACCAACAAAAAAACACCTACAGACGTACATCTTTATGACATACGTCTATAAGTGCTTCCATATCCAATAATACTATAGTTTTACAACTGACCTGACCTGACCTGACCTGACCTGACCTGACCTGACCTGACCTGACCTGACCTGACCTACAATTATCTCATGATTTATTTTCATGTCAACCCCATTTTTACACAATTTCTTTCTGATAATCCTTTTACACCTTACCACAAAATGTAATCTGTCGCAACGAAAAATTGATATGGTTGCTTTCATATTCTTTTAATAGACAAAGCAGATATCATAGATTAATACTTACTATGCCTTTCTATTTTTATTGATCTGTATCATCATCCGTCTTGCCTGTTCTTTATTGCACACCGATACACTTCCGGAAACTCACTAACTAACGTGTCAAGTTTTCTCATAACGGTAGTATCTCTAGTATAAACAGTGGCTTATTTCTCTCCTACATTATAGTTGATGATGGTTTCCTGCTCATATCGGGTTGATTTCATAAACATGGTTCTCTCTTCTTTGAGATTAATTGTTCATTCTTCACTTTCTGACATTGAGTGATTAGTATTTTCCCTGCCTGTTCTTCCTGAATGGCTTTGTTATAACCCTCCTGTGACAAAAAACTCTAATCAAGTCACCTTTGCTTCTAATATCATCGTCATTACACATAACATTGCAGTAAAAAACGCTTCCAAAAATCAGAAGCGTTTTTCTTTATATATATGTACTTAGGTTTCTACTTTCTATATCCGCATTTCGGACATACACCATTTGTATCAAGCTCTATACCGCAAAGTGGACAACGATCCTTAGTGCCTTCCGGGCTGTATTCCTGAGATGCAGCATTGACACCACTTGTGAAGGTAAGCTTGGCAATATTCAGCTTATCCTTCAACAGTTCATAAACAATCTTAATCATACCTTCCACTGTCATGGTCTCCTTAGTCACAACCAATCGACTGTCGGGATATGCTGTGGCAAGCTCTGTCTTAAAGGCTTCACCCTTCATCTTATTCTGCTTGTGTCCATCCTTGATTCCCTGCTTTTCATAAACTGCTAAAATAGCCGGGAGCAACGGGTCATCTTCTCTTAAGATCAATGCATGATCAAAATTCTTCAAAACATCCCAGGCAACCTTTTGGATCTCATTGCAGGGATAAACCATATTCACACCGGCATTGACAGAATCTTCGACTTCTATCGTTAAAATTCCCGTATGTCCATGCAGATACTGTGCCTCACCCTGAAAGCCATAAAACCTATGTGCGTACTGTAAATCAAATGTAGTCATGCTTCTCATATCCGTTCCTCCTTCGTTTGTAAATAATTTGACTTCGATTGCAACCTAATATAAATTGTATTGACATCATATCACATCAGTTCCATTTTGTCACTCTATTTGTGTATGAATTTGTACATATTAATCAACGATTATATTGGGATTAGTAATTACATTTTTTTAATAAACAGTCTGGTTATCTCCTGTACGGGGATATATTTTTTCTCTGATATAGTCATTTATAGAATCCGCCTTTCATCAATAAAATCACAAAGTAAAGCCTGCGCCCCAGTCACAAATCTGAAGAATTTTCATTACAAAACCACTCTAAGTATTTATCCATCATACTATTGACCTGCTCGTCTCCTGCTATTTTCTGATCCATTTCATAATCTATAATTCCATGAATCGTCAATGCAAAGTTGGCTGCACTTTGATCGATATCTCGAAAGTGCAATAGCTTTTGTCCCTGCATCCGGACAAAGAGCTGTCTTGATGCTTCTATCATCTTTGCCGTTTCTTCTGCCATAATTTTAGCAGCCATTGGTGAAATACATCGCTCAGAGTAAATCACCTTATAGAAGATCTCCATATCTCCATTCAAATTCATACGAATATAATTATCTACCACCATCTGTAGGACTTCTATCGCTCCTCTACCTGCGAACATATCCTCATAACTCATTGCCGCCATGTTAGATTTCTCTTTCGCCTGGTTCCTCAGATATTGATACATTGCTTCAACAATCTCATCCCGTGCGGTAAAATGATTGTATAAGGAAGCCTTTCTTATCCCTATCTTTTCAGCAATCATACTCATGGATACACTTCCCAATCCATGAGTGGCAGCCAGCTCTAGTGTTGCCCGAATAATCTCTTCTTTTCTATTTTTCATCTACTCTCTCTTTTTGCTCCAATTTTCCTGTCATTAGGTAAATTCCAAGAACTGCATTAAAAATCACCGCTGAAAATGTACTGAACCTTTCAAAGATTCCAAAGACTGCTCTTGGAAATATATTGGTGCCAAACGCACCACCAAGCATTGCTGCCAGACAGACGATACTCCACATTCGCAAAGATTTCATATGTATGTTTCCAGCACCTATGGCAATCAATATCATTGAACTAATAGAAAGCAATACTACTGCTATCGTTACTATGATGTGCATCATGTTTTGAAAATTAAACCCTGTGGTATTTCCAACCCAGAGAAACATTTTGTATCCTACGATACAAATCCATTCCATTGCTGCGAAAAGATACACACCTATCCGAAGCTTCTTTGATTCACAGGCAGCAATTGCTACGCTCACTGCCATAATAGAAACAATACCGCAAGGACCGAACAGACTATTCAACTGTTCCGCCAATGTTCTGGATGGTGCATCCACTGCACTAAGCTCACTAACAGCCATACTCATCCAATGATACCCTGGATATGCAATGGGTGAAATAAATACAAATGCGGCGTAAGATAGCAAACTAATCATTCCGCAAACTCCAAGCCTTGATAACGCTCTTTTTTCTTTCTTCAAACCTTCCACTTCCTTTTTGCATTTAAAATACTACCTATCGGTAGTTTTGTCAAGGTATTTCATGATAGCAGCGAGAAAAAAGTCCCATATATCACAAATGACAGGGTTAATACCCTGCCATTTTATCTCGTGAAGTTCATTGATCTGTTTAACTTATTTCATAATTAAATTATTAAGAGGATTTCCTTACTGCTTTTCAAGAGCCAATGTCCTTGTTGTGATATCACATACCTCTGCTGGACCATAATACTGAATAGCTCCCGGAAAGGTGTAGCATGTATCAACAGCCCATTCTGCCCTATTCGCCTCAAAGTACTTGAATGGCTTGCCATCAAGCTCAACAAGTGCTTTTTTAATAACCGGCTTGTCCTCGCCATGTCTTCTTTCCATGTTCATCATCTTAGTAATTGGCATACCACCTGCAACCCATTCACTCGCTGGCTTGGAAAGATTAGATACCTTTGATAAATAACCATTGTAACCATACTGAATCAGCATAAATGCATTGTAGCCCAATGAATAGCAATAGTCTGAGTCAAAATTTGATGGGAATGCGCATCTTCCTTCATAACCAAAGAAATGATGAAGTGCACTGAATTTACCTGTATAGGTACCATTTTTCTTGCGTTCAGCTAACTTATCAGCAACAAGTGCTGAGAAAAGCTTCTCAGATTCAATCAAAGAAACCTGTACGTTGCCATGAGGATCTCTTTCCATGAACAGCTGCTGCTGAATTCCCTGAGGAAGAATCGCAAATACAGCCATTGCTTCTTTGGATAAGCCTTTCTCAATAAATGCATACTTTTCTGCCCATGTAGCAAGTGCATTAAAGGCTTCTGCTTTGCTTCCCGCAAGCAATTCATTGATTTCTCCTATTAACGCTGAGAACTCAGGAACAAATTCTACAACACCTTCTGGAATAATAGCAACACCAAAGTTCATGCCTTTCGCTGCTCTCTTTTCAACTGAATCTGCAATATAGTCTGCAATCTGTGAAAGAGACATTTTCTTTGCTGCTACTTCTTCTGAAATCAGGCAGACATTCGGCTGTGTCTCAAGCGCACATTCCAAAGCTACATGTGAAGCAGAACGACCCATAACCTTGATAAAATGCCAGTACTTCTTTGCAGAGTTGGCATCTCTCTCGATGTTACCAATCAATTCACTGTAAGTCTTTGTTGCAGTATCAAAGCCAAAGGAGCATTCAATATCTTCATTCTTCAGATCACCATCAATTGTCTTAGGACAGCCGATTACCTGAACTCCTGTATTATGTGCTGCAAAATACTCAGCCAATACTGCTGCATTTGTGTTAGAATCATCACCACCAATGATAACGATAGCTGTGATACCATGTTTCTTACATACTTCAGCTGCAATTGCAAACTGTTCGTCTGTTTCAAGCTTTGTTCTGCCAGAACCAATAATATCAAATCCACCTGTATTTCTGTACTGATTGATATATTCGTCATCAAAAATCAGATAATCATCTTCAATCAATCCGCTTGGTCCTTTTTTGAAACCATACAGAACATTCTCTTTGTTGGTTGCTTTCAGTGCATCATACAAACCACAAACAACGTTATGTCCACCTGGAGCTTGTCCACCGGAAAGGATGACACCCACTACCTGTTTCTTTGCTGGGGCTGTATTCTGACCCTTCTCAAACGTAATCTCTTTCTTACCATATGTGTTAGGAAACAGAGCCTTAATCTTATCCTGATCAGCTACACTCTGTGTTTCCTCGCCCTCTTTAACGCATGTTTCCGCGATACCATGTCTAAACATTCCCGGTAATTTAGGTTCATAACCATATCTTTGTTGTTGTAACGGTGAATATTTCATAATTAATCTCCTTTGCATTTTTTCTTAAACCCATACAATAAATATTAAGACATTCTGGAGGAATTGTAAACCATAAAAATATTATTTCAATTTTTATTAAATGATTTGCTTCACAATATCTCCGATTCCATTTTGTTCAATCTCAAAACCCTATGAAAGTGGATAAACCTGCTTCCACACCGATGATAATAACATCGGTATGAGCGATTTTAGTCTATAGCCTTGTGATCTGCTCCGAGTAATTCCAGGTAGATTTGATTATCTGATGACCCAAAAACATTGAATACCACCTTCCTGATTGTACTGCCTTGATCGAGATACTGCTTTACTGTATCAACGGCAATTTCTGCTGCTTCTTTCTGTGGAAAGCCAAATACCCCTGTTGAGATGCAGCAAAATGCAACGCTCTCTATCTTATATTGTTCAGCCAGCTCCAGACAGGACAGATAGCAGCTTCGTAGCAGTTCCTTGTGCTGATCTGTCAGCCTTCCCCTGACGATCGGACCGACAGTATGGAGTACATAGGTCGCGGGAAGATTGAAACCCGGAGTGATTTTGGCAAGTCCCGTGCCTTCCTCATGACCCTGTTCTTCCATCAGTTTTGCACAGGCAAGTCTAAGCTGTACACCTGCATAAGTATGAATACAATTATCAATGCAATTGTGGTTCGGTTGATAGCAACCGGTCATTCTACTGTTGGCAGCATTTACAATCGCACCTACGCCCAAACGCGTAATGTCTCCCTGCCAGAGTATCAATCTCTCATCCGCCTCTGTTACAGGAAGCCCATCTACAGGAACAATTCCTTTTTCACCTGCAGCTTCAGTAAGATATTCATCCTGTATCCTTAGAAATTCTTCACTTGCTTCCATAGGTGGTCGGACATTCAATAACGCTCGAAGCAATTTCTTCTGTTCATCTTCTGCTTTCGGTACAGCAATATCTTGATACTGCGGCTGTTCCTTTACTAGCTCACGGATTAACCATACACGGCGTTCCTCCTGTTTCATTCGTGTCACCATTTAACCTTTCTTGATAATTGCTCTTGCAGGAAAGACCTCATTTTCATTGCGATCGATTCTTGGCTTATTTTTGTTTGCCCGTGTCATTATCATATAACCGTTACAACAAATAGTAAAGTAGGTGCAAAATTGTAATTAGTGCATGCAGTGACCGCCACAATGCTTGCAGTCCCCACCGCATATCACGGATTTTCCTGCTTTTTTATCCTTCACCATACTTCTGATAATGCATGCAACAATACCTAACACCATAATTCCTATTACAAAAGTTTCCATAACACATGTCCTCCTTTACTCCACATTCATAGAAAACTTGTTACTTTCTCTATATGGTCTGAATAACAGATACAGGAATGCAATCACAATCACTATAGCAATGACTGTTCCGATTCCAAATATCCCACCAGCAAACAGACTACCAAGCTGGAAGACACACAAGGAAACCAGATATGCTAAAACTGTCTGATAGCCAATTGCAAACCAGAACCATTTTGCATTGTTCATTTCGCGCTTGATCGCTCCCATTGCTGCAAAGCACGGTGCACAGAGCAGATTGAATACCAAGAACGAATATGCAGCCAAAGCGCTCATGCTGGATGCTAATGTTCCCCAAATCTCATCACCATTTTCAGCTACTTCACCAAAGCCATACAATATACCAAATGTTCCGACTACATTTTCCTTTGCTACCAGTCCTGTAATAGCTGCTACTGCTGATTTCCAGTCTCCCCAGCCAAGCGGTGTAAAGATCGGAGCGATGATTCCTCCAATTGCTGCCAGAATACTATGATCAATTTCCATATCCTCTAACATTCTGAACTGTCCGTCTACCCAGCCAAAATAAGTTGTAAACCACACTACAATTGTAGAAAGTAATATAATTGTTCCTGCCTTTTTGATAAATGACCATCCACGCTCCCACATGCTTCTTAATACATTGGATACAGTGGGCATATGGTATGCAGGTAACTCAATAACAAACGGTGCCGGATCTCCGGCGAACATCTTTGTTTTTTTAAGGATAATACCTGACAGAATAATGGCTGCGATTCCGACAAAGTAGGCACTTGGTGCTACCCACCATGCACCATCGAATAGCGCACCTGCAATCAGACCGATGATCGGAAGCTTGGCTCCGCATGGGATAAATGTAGTTGTCATAATCGTCATCTTACGGTCACGGTCATTTTCAATGGTTCTGGAGGCCATGATTCCCGGTACACCACAGCCGGTTCCGATTAACATTGGGATAAAGGATTTTCCGGACAAGCCAAACTTACGGAAGATTCTATCCATGATAAAGGCGATACGTGCCATATACCCGCAGGACTCCAGAAATGCCAAGAAGATGAACAATACTAACATCTGTGGTACAAAACCAAGAACCGCTCCCACACCACTGACGATACCATCTGCAATCAAGCCTGTCAGCCAGCTCGCACAGCCAATCGCTTCTAAGCCACCCTGTACTGCCGGGATGATCCACTCGCCAAACAAGGTATCATTCGTCCAGTCTGTTAAAAAGGCTCCAACTGTTGTAACAGATACATAATAAACAATAAACATGACAACTGCGAAAATCGGCAATGCCAGCCATCTGTTCGTAACAACTTGATCGATTCTATCCGAAGTAGTCAGCCCACCTTTGTTCCCCTTGTTACAGCAGTCTTTGATAATAGAAGAAATGTATTCATATCTTTCATTGGTAATGATACTTTCTGCATCATCATCCATTTCCGCCTCGCAGCTCTTGATATCTGCTTCTACATGAGTTGCGATATTTCCTGTTATGATCAGCTGCTGAATAACCTTCTCATCACGTTCAAAGATCTTGATTGCATACCAGCGTTGCTGTTCATCCGGCAGATCATGTAATACTGCTTCTTCGATATGTGCTAGGGCATGCTCGACACATCCTCTAAAGCTGTGCTGCGGAATCATCTGTTCCTTTTTCTGTGCGGCTGTTACTGCCTTCTGTGCTGCTTCCACAATACCTGCTCCCTTTAACGCAGAGATCGGAACCACCTGGCAGCCTAATGCCTTTGAAAGGTTATCTAAATTCAGTACATCTCCATTCTTTTCTACCACATCCATCATATTCACTGCCGCCACAACCGGAATACCCAGTTCCACGAGCTGTGTAGTCAGATAGAGATTGCGCTCCATGTTGGTACCATCAATGATATTGAGGATCGCATCCGGTCTTTCCTTGATCAGATAATTCCTGGCTACAACCTCCTCCAGCGTATATGGTGATAAAGAGTAAATACCCGGCAGATCAGTGATAATAACATCTTTATACCCCTTCAGCTTTCCTTCTTTTTTCTCTACCGTAACCCCGGGCCAGTTTCCAACGAATTGATTGGAACCGGTCAGTGCGTTAAACAATGTTGTTTTTCCACAGTTGGGATTTCCTGCTAATGCAATTTTAATTGACATTTCTTCTCCTTCTTTCTGTTTCATTAGTTTTGACTAACTAATGATTAAAAAAATTTATTGTACCTCAATCATTTCCGCATCCGCCTTCCGCAGGGATAATTCATAACCTCTGACAGTTACTTCAATCGGATCTCCGAGTGGTGCTACCTTTCTCAGATAAATATCGGTGCCCTTTGTGATTCCCATATCCATGATGCGTCTCTTAACAGCTCCTTCTCCGTTTAGCTTTGTTACATTGACTGTTTCACCTGTCTTGACTTCCTTTAATGTTCTCATCTATTCATTCCTCCTATACCATTATCTTGTTCGCCATATCCTTGTTAATCGCTATTCTTGAATCCTTTACATTCACAATCATATTGCCGCCTATCTCAGAGATCACAGTGACTGCACCTCCCGTGACAAACCCAAGGTTCTCTAAAAACTTTCTTGTTTCCTCTTTTCCGCCAACCTTTTTAATAACATTGACTTTTCCGGTTTCAACCATAGTTAAAGGCATCATAATGCTCCTTTCCAAAAGTAATTCATCTCTTACCATGGTTAGTATATGCTAACTCTCTAAGAAAGTCAACTGCTTTTTTCTATATTTATTTCTTTTACATAATTACTATTCCACTGCCACGATTCGTTCCTGACCATAAGGCTCTGCGTATTCTTTACCTATCACACCACCCAGATCCTTCTGTATATATTGAATCAGTGCTTCTGCATCCACTAGGATGGAATCCTGTACTACTTCATTATCCTGAAACATGCTCAGACCACCGCCACCATTCATCAAACTGTAATTATTTCCGGCCAGCATATATGTCTTTTTCAGATCCAGTTCTTCGTCTCCTACCTTCACATTTTGAACACGATAGTTTCCATCTACGGAAACGAACATCCCATCCTCATCCAGCACTACAGATGATGCGATATCCGGATGAATCTCAAAGGTAATCCCGGCTACCTGTTGAAAGCTTCCGTTTTCCTCCGGCATAGACATAACACCCAATTCCAAGGCATCCAAAATCTGCTGCCCTGTTGCTTCGATCACACAAATCGCATTCCCAAAAGGATGTACGTTGATAATATCTCCATAGGTAATTTCTCCTGCCGGAACAGCTGCTCGAATACCGCCACCATTGGAAATTGCAATATCAGCTCCTGTAACTGAAAGATATGCATCTGCACAAAAATCTCCCAGATTCGTCTCTGCAGTACGAACAATTCTCACATCTGTCTTAGGATCATTTACAACAAGCTCAACCTCGCTTGTTCCGATGACTTCACTCAGCTGCTCATCAAACTGTTCTGTAATTCCTGCGATATAAGCATCTGTATCTGCATCCTTTGTTTCGTAACTGCTGTCAATCAGACTACTATACATTTCCCCTGTTGTATCAATGGTCAATGTCCCGATATTCTCCAGTTTTGTTCCTGTCTGTGTCAAAACAACTGCTGTTCCTTCCTTATTTTTGACATCCTCCTCAGGCATCACTGTATGGGAATGTCCATCAATCAGAGCGTCCATACCGGATGTATTGGCGATAACCTCTGTAGACATCCACGGCGAAGTGGCAGACTCGACACCCAAGTGTGCCAGCCCGATCACATAATCAGCACCGGCTGCACGAGCATCGTCTATGGCAGCCTGAACTGTATCATATAGTTTCTGACCACTCGCATCCTGGCAGAATCCATAGATAAATTCTCCTGCCTCATTCTGAAAATATTTTGGAGTGCTTGAAGTCAGAGTCACCGGTGTCGTGATTCCAACGAAAGCAACATCTGTATCCCCTAACGTAAACATCTTATAAGCATCAAAAACACGTTCTTGAGTAGTCAAATCCATAAAGTTGCAGCACACATATGGGAACTTTGCCTCATCCTTTAGCTTCATAAACTGTTCCATCCCATAATCAAATTCATGATTGCCTATGGTTGCCACATCATAACCAACATAATTCATGATTTCAAGCGGATACTCTCCTGAGGACAATGCACCAATGACTCCACCCTGAATGTTGTCTCCGGCATCTACTAAAAGCACTTGCTTCCCTGCTGCCTCCAGTTCCTTTTTATAAGCAACCAAACCACTGTATCCAATATGATCAGAAATACCACAATGTACATCATTTGTATAGACGATGGTAATTTCTTTAGAAGGTGGTGTGATTATGGTTTTCTCAGACTGTTCTTTAACAATCTCCTCAGGAATAGATTCAGATGTAGTGCCTTCAACATTCGTCTCCTCCCTGACTGCTCCGGTCGTTTCCTGCTGCTTGCCGCATCCAGCCAGCAATCCGACTGCCATACCTACTATTAACAAACATATCCTGATTTTCCTCATATCCTCGACTCCTCTTTCTATCCTAATGATTCTACTGATATGATTCATCATACACATCTTCAGTCCAAATGTCCATGTTTAGAAAACAATAGGTTTTGACTGTGTAAACATATCATGATACAATTTGCATATATTATATGCGGAGAAGTAATATCTATAGTTGTGGAAAATAGGCAAGATTATCTGAACATTATAAGAGGATTATAAAGGAGGATACAATCAGTGAGTAAAACAGCAAAAGATGTAATGCAAATGATCAAGGAACTGGATATCAGGATGGTTGATTTCAAGATGGTTGACTTGAGCGGTCAGTTCCGTCACGTTACGATCCCGGCACAGAATTTTACTGAAGACACCATGATTGATGGTGTTGGCTTTGATGCATCCAATTATGGCTATGCCGAGATCCAAAAATCAGACATGGTTTTCATCCCAGATCCTGATACCGCATTGGTCGATCCGTTCTGTGAGATACCAACATTATCCATGACCGGAGATGCCATGATCATTGATTATCCCGACAATCGTCCACTGTCACAGTATCCACGCAACATCGTCAAGGCTGCCGAGCAATACATGAAAGATACCGGCATTGCTGATACGATGCTGATCTTGCCTGAATTTGAATTCTATCTCTTTGATAATGCCGGCTGGAAGATTGATGCTGATCAGATCACTGCCTTTGTTGATGCCGAACAGGCACACTGGAATAGTGAAACAGAGGGCTTGGGTGCTGTCATTCCACCACAGAAGGCCTATCATATAGCAAAGCCTCTCGATACCACCTATGAATGCAGAAGTGAAATGTGTCTGGAAATGGAGAAAGCCGGAATTTCTGTGAAATACCATCACCCCGAGGTTGGTGCAGCAGGACAGTTTGAGATTGAACCAAAGCTGGGGAAAATGTCGGAAATGGCTGATGCAACCATGATGACAAAATACATCATTCACAATGTAGCTGCAAAATACGGCATGACCGCCACCTTTATGCCAAAACCAATCTATGGCGAGGCAGGAAGTGGTATGCATGTGCATATGCTTCTGATGAAGGATGGACAACCTGTCTTCTCCGATGATAATGGATATTCACACCTGAGTGAAACTGCACATTACTTTATTGGAGGTCTGCTAAAACACATCGCTTCTCTGTGTGCCATCACGAACCCCAGCACGAATTCCTTCAAGCGTTTGATTCCGGGCTTTGAGGCTCCTGTTACAGTTGGATATGCAACCTCAAACCGCAGTGCCGTCATCCGCATTCCCGCTTATGCTAAGACTCCGAACATGCGTCGTTTCGAGCTTCGCAACCCCGATGCAACTACCAACCCATACTTCTGCTATGCAGCGATTCTGATGGCAGGTCTGGATGGTGTGAAAAACAAAATAGACCCACACGCCAACGGCTGGGGGCCTTACGATATGAATCTCTATACTCTCTCCGATGAAGAAAAGTCCAAGCTGACCAGTCTGCCCACCTCATTAGAACAGGCATTGAATGCTCTGGAAGCTGACCACGACTACCTGACTGCAGGTGATGTCTTCCCAGAACACCTCATCCAAAACTTCATCAAAGTCAAGAGAGAGGAATGCCTAAAGCTATCCGCCATTCCCCATCCGGCAGAGTTTGAGAGGTATTTTAACTTGTAACTGAATAGGAGCAACAAAATATGAAACATCCCCAAGCACTAGCCAGCCGTTTATACACCGACTACTCTTGGGGATGTTTATTTATCCTTTTACTACTCCAAGTGTCTTCATTCTTCTGATGGAAATCACAAGATCTCTCTGTTGTTGCATGACACCCTCAATATCCTTATAAGCGAATCTACTTTCCTCTGCCACATCTTTTTTATTTCTCTTTCCAAGTACAACCCCTTGTTCTCGTAGATCCAAAATAACCTTCTCTGTTGAAAAAGCAGCCATTGCTTGGGTTCTTGAGTAAAGTCGTCCGGCTCCGTGAGAACAGGAATGAAAGGCTTCCTCATTTCCTGTCCCCTCTGCAATATAACTGTAGGAACCCATTGCTCCGGGGATAATGACTCGTTCTCCCTGCTTGGCTCTGACAGCTCCCTTTCTATGTACCCATACCTTCTCCCCAAAATGCTCCTCTAATGCAGCAAAATTGTGATGACAATCTAGTTTCTCCACGAATTGAACCTGTTGTCCACTATACCTTTCTATCTTTTCTTTCACAATCTCACAAACCTGCTCCATCATAATCTGTCTATTTTCCAAGGCATAATCCATAGCAAACTGCATCCATTTCAGATACTGTTGCCCCTCATTGGAATCAGTATACAGATAAGCCAACTGGTATTCCTCGGGCACTCGGTTCTGTTTCTCCCTATGATTGAACTTCTGTGCCACCTCATTGAAATAAACACAGACTCCATTGCCCAGATGCCTGCTACCGGAATGAATCATAATACAAAGGTATCCATTCTCATCCTGTTGAATTTCTATAAAATGATTTCCACCACCCAGTGTCCCGATCTGCTCATATCCTGTTTTTAATAGAGGTAAAAGCTCCTGTTCACTCTCATATAGTTTGCTCTCTCTTAAAGCCTGATCCAATACCATTGATTTCTGAGGTCTATGATGTTTTTCTCTTCCAACAGGAATTGTTCTCATTATATCACCAATGATTGACTGAATCAGTCCACCATTTCCTGTCTGGATCTCCCTTACTGTGTCATATTTTATATTGGTAACAACAAAACACATACCACATCCGATATCCACTCCCACTGCATTTGGTATAACCACATCCATTAAAGCAATCACTCCACCAATTGGCATTCCTTTTCCCGCATGTGTATCTGGCATCAGACATACACTCCGATACAGGAAGGGAAGGTTCGCCAAATGAATTGCCTGTTCCAGATTCTTGCCCTGTAACAGATCTTCATCCGGCAGCCAAACCTTAATAGGATATTTGATTATATCATTCTGTATTGTAAACACCACGGCACCTCCTGTCAGGATTGTGCTCTGTCAAACTGATAGATTCTGGCAGTTATTCTTTTTTCCTGATTTCTTTTCTTTAATCTGTTTTTAATTTCTTCTCCATGAATTGCATACTCATTTACTGTTGCACACTCGATCTCCACATTGCTTTTTTTAGCATTCTCATATATAAGTTTTGTAATCATTGCTTCAATACATTGTTTCTCTTTTATAATTTCATGGGTCTTTTCAATATATCTATCATACCCAAAAATCCAGAATGGGCTATAAGATGCTCCTAAATTCTTTTGCACATAATCATACATGTCAAATCTTATAAAATCCATGTGTCATTCTCATTGCATTTTCAATGTGTATACCCTTGTGTATCATTTCCATAAAAAGAGTTTCCCGATCAGGATATCGCATCTGCAGCTCTGACCTATGATGAAACTGACTAATCGCAATGATCAACTGCTCCAACGAGAGTCTATGATTTTTCTGAACAAATCTGTCGACTCTTCTATACTCCCAATACTGAATCGGAGCACAAACGCCACAATTCAGCCCTACAGAGCATCGATTTTTATTTAGAAACTGAAGTGCAAAACATCTGCAATACGCATTGTTCCATACATGATAATGAATCATATTTCTTGCAAAATCCTCAATCTGCATATGATCTCCTCTACTCTCCAGAGTATTGATATACTGTATCCAAAATGTCCCATACTCCTTTGGCACATGATATATTGGTATACGATATGTGTATAGAAAATAAAATGGATGATCTTCCTTAGAAATCTCACCTTCCAGAATCTCTGTCAGTTCCTGTCTATATGGAATCTCTGTGCTGACACTCTCCCACAAACTGATTGTCAAAGACTTAAAATCTTCTCTATAGAGCGCCTGATCCTGTGTTTTCGAGCGGGTACATGTTCTGAGATTCTCTATTATTTCATACAGCAGTAAAAGTTCAACTGTATTCTGATCCTTGATGATCTCATTGAGAAAAATTCCGGCCTCTTGAAACCATTTCCGATAATCTCTCCCCATAGGGTTCTCCTTTTTCTGTCCAACGGACGATGTGAGGCTTTCATTTTCACATCGTCCACTTTTGTCAAATTAAGCTGCTGCATTCTTCAAACGATTCTTCTCTTTTCGGTAATTTCTGATGATTTGCATTCTGGTTTTTTTGATTGCCTTCATTGATCTTGATACATTCTCCTGAGTTTCGGGGTAGATTGCAAAGTAGATTCGATTTTGTGTCTCTGAGAATGTCATTTTCGATTTGGCAATCTCAAAGCTGGTACTTCCTTCGCGAATTTGCCCTATATAGTAATACTGATCCTCAGTGACCTCAAAACTGCCGCCATTTCTATAAATGCTTCGTACGCATAGGATCATTTGTAAATCTCCTGAAAAAGCCTCTTGTTCAAATTGATCATATTTTTCTTCGCAGCTTACAACATCGACCTCCTCTAATTTGTTATGTTTTATCATATCCCTTTGATTCTGTTGATCTTGCAAACTTCTGAAATACTCAATAGCCTCCTGTCTGTCTGTGAAATTTTTTCTGTTGGTGATTTCTTTTACGATTGCTGTGCATAAATATTTCATATGAGACACCCTCCATTTCAGCTGATTATCAAGTTTTCAAGTATCGTTTTGTTTCTGTGTATGTGAGTATAACATGATAAAAACGCTTGTGCGTCAAAAGTGTGTCGCATCTATGATGAAACCATTATGTACTACTTTAACAACAAAAAAATAGGACGATATAGGTGTCTTACACCCACATCGTCCACCACTGATTTCATAATTCTAATCTTCACAAGGGAGATAGATTGTTACTACCTCATAATCATTCTTGATTCGGAATATCACCTGCTCTCCATCCGGATACTCATAATCAAATTCATGCATATAGCTTGCTTTTCTGCCATACTTCTCTGTAATCAGATCAAAGGCTTCCGCTGCAATGGTCATCGCCTCATCATCAAACACCTTTACAAAACCAATACTATGTAAATGTGTAGGCTGTTCATAATCACACACATCCACCGGCTTGTCCTCATGCAAGTGAATCCGTCCTGTAAGCGGCATCCTCTCAACTGTCTCCAGTGGTGGTAACCGATATAGAAGTGGTCGTCCGTTCTCCACCGCTTCATCTACTGCATCCATTGCGATTTCAATTGCTTGGTCATTGGTCATGGGGTGTCCTCCTTAGTTATACCACAGTTACTTAGAATATCTTTCAAGAAATTGGTATATGAATCGTTATCATTCTTCAATTTATTCACTATTTCATTAAAGGTAATATGTATAATCCCTTTTTTATCTTCATTCTTAATATCACTAGTTTCTATAAGCATCATCTTATTTGATATTTTAACATCTGGAGTAATATAAACCATTCTTACTGATTTTTTCCCATATTCTTGGGAATAACTATCCAAAATCATCCCTGCTGTATATAAATATTTTGAAGATACCTCCAAATTATTCTTCATAAGAATATCTCTCGCAATATCCACATAAAGAATCTCAGGGTTTTTCACAAAATTGTTTCCCTCATACTTTTTAACACATTCCATAAATAGATTTTCAAAGGTATCGTTTTTATTCCAATTAAACTTTTTAAATGAGTACATGAGGATGAACTCTAATTGTTTGAGCAATTCCGAAAAGTCTATCCATTTATTGTCTAAATAAAGTCTATTTAAATACTCATTGGCTTGATCTATTTCTAAACTGCTCTTTGAAGTTTTTAACTCTACCAAGAAAATATTGTTTTCACTCGCTAACACATAGTCAACTTTCGTTCCTCGTCGATTTACATATTCCTTTATATCACTTCCATTTGTATAGTTTCCATTCCTTTTCAAAATTGGCATCTCTTTAGCAAGCAATTTAAATTGTTTACCAAAAATCTTTTCCATTACTATTTCAATTCTTGCTGTTAATAGCATATCAAAAATCACTTCTGCCTTAATATTCGCAGTATAATAATCACTAATTATACTTTTCTTCAATATGTCGCATACTGTACGCTCATCGATAATTACATCTTTCTCTAATGTACTTTCACTACTCATCGCATTCCCACCCTTTCTTTAACTACGAAACTTAACCTTCTCCTTTAGTTCTTCTCCAATCTCCAGTTCCAAAAATCCTCTTGCATTTTCCGTATGAATCGGCACGATCTCCTTTTGTGGATTGACCACCTTAATCACTGCTTCTATGGTTTCCTTTGTTGCATGTCCACTTCTTGTCCTGTGATTTTATTAAAAATATCGTAAAGCGAACTGATCAATGCACC
>CAZVYQ010000024.1:0-39554 GCA_964631375.1 uncultured Lachnospiraceae bacterium
TACAATAAAAGAGACCACTCGTAATCAGCAGCCAGACCCATTGTAATTTCTGTGGCAGTAAATAATAAATAATCAGAACACATAAGAAGAACGCAACGAATTGAAGGGATATCACTGACATTTACTTTGCCCTCGCCTGTATGATATCAAACATTTCGCCTACATTTTTCATGCAGTTAATCTCCAGCATCGTAAACCGGATACCCATTTCTTCCTCGACCTCTTCCATCAATGTAATGTGACGAAGGGAATCCCAGCCCGGTACATCTGCAGCTGTTGTCTCGTCCTGCAAAACCAGTGTGTCGTCGTTGAATACTTCTCTGAATACATTCGTAACTCTCTCTACAATTTCTTCTCTGCTCATGTGCGTCTCCATTTCTTTTGTGACTATATTTCTTGAATTTACATTTCTTTCATTTTTATTATGCTTCAAGCTCGATAAAGGTTTGATGATACTGATAGGTATCCGTCTGTGCCTGAAATCTTCCTTCACCCTTATCCTGCAATCCCATGCGGGTGTAAAGTTCCTTTACCATAGCATTCTTGGGTGTTTCCAGATACTCTCCGGTTACCGTCTGATAGCCCTCTCGCTCTGCTGTTCGCATGATGGTATCAATGATGAATTCCTCCATTCCTCGCTTCAACACACGACAGCTCATCAGCCATTCAGAGATAAAGAGTTCGCTATCGGATACCTTATCCATCACTACGACACTGATCAGACCGTAATCGCCAAACTTATCTTTCAATGTAAAGTACAGGGTCAAATGTGCATCATCTGCTGCCAGCTGCTCGATCTCCGCCTCCGTATAACGAATCGTACGCAGATTGAACTGGTTGGAACGCTGGGTTAATTGAGCGATCCGAGGAAAATGAAAGGCATCAAATGGCTTCGCTGTCGCCTTCATCTCCAAACTCTTTAAATAATCATCATAGGATTCAAACACGCTCTGTAATGTCGTTCGGGCGATTTCCTCCTGATACTGTCTGGTACGGTCTGCATCTGCCTTGGAGTAGGAGGCTGTCTCAAACAGATTCAGCTGTTGCAGATATGGCAGATATTCTGACGGATCCTCCGGCAGATCAGGTACTGTGATATCCCGAATCAGGCTTTTCACAGCATTTCGTTCAAATGGATTATCATCTAAAAATACAATGGAATCCATACCAATATTCAGGGTTTGCTGAATCATACGGATGTTGCTCGCTTTATCCTCCCAGTTCGCCACAAACATCGAGATATCCTCCAGTCGAAGTACCATCTCCGGGTGCTTGAGGAACGGTTCCTTAGCAGCGGCTTCTTCATTTTTACTGCAAACTGCCAAAATGATTCCTCGTCTTTTCAATTCCTTCAGCCACTGTTGCAGTCTGGAAAAGGCCTGTCCCAGTCCCAGTTCGCCGATCTGGATATTTTCTAGGCCGTCATCTCCGATGACTCCGCCCCATAGAGTATTGTCCAGATCCAGTATCACACACTTTTTAATGCGTCCTTTGATTGCCAGAACAACATCCATGACTAACTTGGCTGCCTCCGGCAGGTAACGCGTTGATATTGGCATCTTGGCCATATAATAAAGCTTACCACTGTATAATTCATTGCGTCCTATTACACTCTGTAGGTGATTCAGATCAATCATAAAGAAATTCTTCAGTGTATGACCTGCTTCCATGAGCAGAACATTTAACTTTCGCAGCTGGTATAAAAAGGAATCCTCTGTCTGATTGGCAAAATTACCAAATACACCATCATCCATTTCCACAAAATTAAACTGCAGGATATTCACATGTGTCAAATGACTGTTGATCATGGACCAATACTGCTGAATCTTGATGCTCATTGTCTGGGCAAACAGTTTTTTCTGCTCCTGTTCTGTCTCACAAAAAGCGTCATATAGCTTCTCAGTACAGAGATACAACAGTACAAACTCCGGCGAAAAGGAAAACAGCTCTGAGTCCTGATCCATCAACTGAGCCTCGATCTGATTGTAATCAGCATCAAATACATTCAGATGAATCCCCATCTCATAAGCGTAGCCGCGAGTAGCCGTTGCAAGATGCTGTGTGGCACAGTTTCCCAGTACAGCCAGCTTGTATTCTGGCATCCCATCCGTCGGCAATGTGCAATTTTTCTCCAGCTTTGTGAATTTGATCTGTGTCATGATTCTATATCTCCTGTTATTCTATTTTACTTCGCTTTTTTGCTTTGAGGTCTATGATAAAGCCTCGCATCACATCGATCATAACCACGAGCAACAATACATATACACAAACATATAAATAGGTTTCCAATTCTAACCCGATCGCCCATATCGGAACGGTAAAGATCAATCCAAATAATGCTGCGTAGAGATAATTCATCCGGTTTTCACCCTGACTGATCGTATCCTGATCATCTCTCATATGAGCAAGCAGACAGATCAACGCCAGGAACAGGTAGATCACCGTATATCGATAAGCACTGGAGACATAGACTACCATCGGACTGATCAACAGGAACAGTGATTTCCACTTATCTTTTGACACCCAAAAGCCAAACAGGGCAAGTATCAGATAAATATTTTCTACTACTCTGCCGGCAGCGTGTCCTGTCCATTTCGCCGCTTCGCCACCGATTGCCATATAAAGGCTCGTCACAACACCACGTACCGTCGTGAGACGTTCAATGCTTCTGCCCTCCATCAGATACATTATGACCAGGTAATCCTTGATACCGCTGATCCCATTGAAAAATACAAACGGCAACACAAACATCAGTCCTCCGTAGAGAATCAGCCGAAAGGCTTCTTTGTATCGTTTCTCCTTGATATAAAGCAGTCCAAGGACTGCAGGGTACAGTTTGAAATTGGCAGCTACAGCAATCAGGATCAGGGCAAGTTCTCTCTTTACCTTGCTCTCGCTGTCTCGAAACGCCATTGCAAACAACAGCAATGCACAGACCAAGAATACTGCATTTCCTCGCTCAATTGCACTGCCCATAAACGGTACGGAAAACAGGATGACCATCGTCAGGAGCATGTTTTTTCCATTGGAGCTCTTAGTCTTTTGGCTGTCATTGTAGGCTTGAATCGAATAAGCAAACAATAATACGGTAACAATTGTATACACAATGAATAAAAACATATTATATGGATAAGCCATGATATCGACTCTTCCGCCTGCTTCACTCACGGGATTGATCCGATACATGAAGTGATAGAACAGATAGGCAAGTGGCGGAAAACACGGATCTACATCGTAAGTATTGTAGGTCTTAGTCAAGTCCTTCCCGTAAAATACATGTGCAAAGTAATCTGCAAATTCCCAGTCTCCGTTATGCTCGATAACCAGCCATTCAAAGGTACTGACACTACTGTTGATAAAGGCATATACCAGATAGCCTAATATCCCTGCAATTGCAATGAAATAAAACATTTTCTCCGGTGTGATATTCTTCAGATATTTTTTTGACTGTCTCATTTCCCGTCCTCTTTGATTTCATGATATGATTGTTCCGTATTAACATTCCAGATACCGGATTTATCGGACTCACCCTTTAATATATGATCCACTGTCTCAAAGGCAGTTACCATGGAGTGATCCATATTGTTGTATCTGTGTTGTCCGTTTCTTCCGACGCAGTACAGATTCTGATACGTATTCAGATATTGGATCAGGTCGTCGATCTCATCGTAAGTATCAAAATATGCCGGATATGCCTTCTTCACACGCTCTCTGTGATAATCCGTTACATCAGATCTGTTCTCGATGATACCCATTTTCATCAGCTCACCAATGGCAAACTCTGCACATTTCTCCTCAGACATGCTCCAGAAGTCGTCATTTTCCGTACAGAAATACTCCAGTCCAACCCAAACCTTATGCTCTATATCCTCTACAAGATATGGTGACCAGTTATTGAAGATCTGAATACGTCCCAGCTTCACATTGGTATCCTGCACATAGATCCAGCAGTCGGGAACGATGTTTTGTATGGTTTTAATCTTCGTCATATTTTTCAGATTTAAGCGATCCATGAGCAAGCCCATGGTAACAAAGTCACGATAGGGTAAACCATCAGCAATCCTCTTCATCTGAGTCGGTACACGCTCACCCATGCAGAAAATAAGATCCTTTAGTGGCATGGAAGAGATACAGATATCTGCCACCAGAGCCTTCTGCTCTCCTGCTGCATTTTGATAACCAACTGATTGTACCTGTGAATCTTGTGTATGAACTGCATTCACGGACGCATCGAAGATAATCTCTCCGCCCATTTTGCGAATCTCGTCTGCCACCGTCTCCCACAGCTGTCCCGGACCAAATTTCGGGTACCAGAACTCCTCGATCAGAGAGGTTTCAACCTGTTTTCTACCCTTAGGAGAGAAAATCTTGGTCAGGATATCCTTTAAAATCGCTACAACAGATAATCCCTTGACTCTCTGGGCTCCCCAGTCTGCTGAGATCTCTCTCGGATGCCTGCCCCAGAGCTTCTCAGTATATCCCTCAAAAAACATGGAGTACAATACTTTACCAAATCGATTGATATAGAAGTTCTCCAGAGAATCCTCAGGAAGCTTATGTAATACAGACTTCATATAACTAAAGCCAACCTTGATGGTTTGTAACAAACCCATATTGGCAAAGGTCTGCCATTTCACTGAAATCGGATAATCAAAAAAATGCTTCTGGTAATAAATACGGGAAACACGTTCACGGATCAACATAACACGATCCTCATGTTCTGGATCCGGCCCCTGTTCCATGACCAGTCTCTGTCTGCCAAGCTTTCTGTCATCGTAGGCAAGTGCTCCCTGAATCGGCATCATCTGCTCCCACCAGTCCATAACCTGCTGATCCTTTGAAAAGAATCTGTGTCCGCCGATATCCATTCGGTTGCCCTTATAGCGAACCGTTCTGGAGATGCCTCCCACTTCATGACTTTCCTCTAATATGGTTACTTCATAATCCTGACTATGGCTTAACAGTGTATGTGCCGCAGTTAATCCGGCAGGGCCTGCACCGATGATGACTACCTTTTTCATTTTCATTATCCTTCCATGGTATTACGACAAAAAAATACTATTTTAGTATGCCACCAATCAGGCTGATTGGCAAGTGTAGATTACAGTCTTTACGCTTTTTTCAAACCATGATATGATTGTTCGGAAAGCTGATGAAAGTGAGATTATTATGAAGATCAGACCAATGAAAAATAAAATCAGACAAACCTCTGCTTTGTTTTATACACTTGCGGCATTTCTGCCGATTTTCCTGATGTTGGCTGTTTATTTTATACTACATCAATGGCCGTTTGGTTCAAAGGGACTCTACGCATTTCCCGATTCCTACAGTCAATATTCCAACTATTTTGAATACTACAGGACACTGGGGCAAAATGGTCCCTTTTACTCCTTTAGCCGTACTCTGGGCGGTGATCTGGTCGGACAGTTTACCTACTATCTGTTAAGTCCATTTAATTTACTGTTTCTCATCCTGAGAAATGTAACAGTCGGAAAGGTCATGACACTGGTTACGCTGCTGAAATTCGGTGCCGGTGGTCTGACATTCAGTATTCTGCTAAACCATGGACAGCGAAAAAGATTCTTTACTCTGATCTTCTCGACCAGTTATGCCTTGATCGGTTATCTGGTCATCTACTCACAGAACATCATTTTCATGGATGCGGTTGTATTTCTGCCTCTGATCCTGTTGGGTATTCGTCTGTTGATTCAAAAAAAGCAGCCCACTCTCTATATCCTTGTACTGGCAGCTGCTCTGATGATTCATTATTACACCGGTTATATGCTTTGTCTCTTTGCTGTACTGTATTTTATCTATGAGCTTTTACTGTCAGAGAATCTTCATAAAAAAGAAGTGATCTCATTGATCAGATCCTTTACCCTGTCTTCATTACTATCCGGAGGATTATCTGCTATTACAGTCATTCCTGCACTGTACTCCTTAATCGGAGGACGCGGTCCCAGGAAGCTATCAGATCTGCTTCATTTTTCTTCACAGTTTCGAACGGTTGATTTCCTGTCTCGATTTAACATCGGTGCATTTAGCTGGTCGGATGTTTCCTCCACTCTGCCGAATATCTACTCAGGTCTTATTATGCTCGCTCTCTGTATGCTATTCTTTTGTACAAGGCATATCGGTGTGCGTGAAAAGGTACTGTCTGCCATATTTTTATTGATTCTATTTTTCAGCAGTAAACTGTACTTTCTCAATACCGTATGGCATTGCTTCAATGAGCCTCATGGATCACCGGTCAGATATTCGTATATGATTTCCTGTCTGGTCATTTTATTTGCATATCGGTATTATACGATAACGTGTGTTATTCCAGAAAATATCATGACCGCATCGGGTGTGATTCATCTCGAAGACAGGCAATGTAATCGTCTAAAAAAACTGTTCACTGTCTGCTTCCCCTATCTCCTCAGTGGTTTGATCTTTCTGAGTGCTGCTGTATTGGTATACAAGCATCATTACGACTATCTGACAAAATCCAGATTTTTGTTGTCTGTGGGCATCTTTGCTGCCTGCTATATGATCTTAGTTACTCGCGAACTCCTGGTCAGACTGCAACTTTTTTCAAGACTACAAAAGTGTCTGATCCCACTGCTGGGGATCATCTGTTGTCTGGAGCTCATGTTAAATGCCGCATTTACTTATCAGGTATTCCCCTTCCGTGATATGGATTATCAAGCTGAACATATCAAAACCTATCAGCCTGCTGTTTCCTACGTCAAGAATAGTGATACCGGATTATACCGGATGGAGCAGCTCACCTCTGTCACGACCAATGATCCGATGCTGTTCAACTATCGCGGTATCAGCCACGACAGTTCTTTTCATAAATATTCACTACAGGACTTCTGTGACCGGATGGGACTGACCAGTCATGGCTCAATCATTCATTATGATACAAATGCTTCGCCCTCTACAGACTGTCTGCTGGGTGTGAAGTATCTGCTGTCAGAAACTGCTCCAAACAGCCTCTATGAGCCGATTCACACCACTGCTGAGGGTGTGACTGTCTATCAGAATCCCTATACATTACCTCTGATGTTCTGTACAGATGCTATTACTGCTGAAGCCGTGGCTGCCCCTGAGCATCCTTTTAGCTATCAGAATGCTGTATTTACAGCATTATCCGGTAATATAACACCTGTTTTCAATCCCTGTAAGGATGTAAGAACCTCTGTGATCAATCTGGATATTGAGGAATCTGACATCGGAATTACTTATACCGTTCAAAACCCTGATGAAGTATCCTATATTGAATATGGTATCACAGCAGCAACAACAGGCCCGATGTATGCCTTTTTTCAGGCAGATGTTCCATATGCCAGACTTTATGTAGATGATCAGGAGATCACCTCTCTAAATAGTAATGAATTTGATCTGTATTTCAACGGACTGGTTCCTCTTGGTGAGCACAACATCGGTGATACCGTCACTGTTCGGATGGAACTGACCACTGATCGTCTGCCCTTATCGACACCTGAGTTTTATGATCAGGATACAACCGCATTAGCAGAGGATTATCAGCTTCTGACAGAGGATACTCCAAAGATCAGGCAGCTTAGCAATTCAAGGTTCGAAGTACAAGTGGATACTGCCAAGGCTTATCTTCTCTTTACAGTTCCATATGACAAAGGATGGACCGTCAGGGTGGATGGTATCAAGACAAATTGTGAAATGGCTTTTGATGCACTGATGGCTGTTCTGTTGTCCGAGGGTTCACACGTAATCACCATGAATTATGTACCGTCAGGTCTCTTGATTGGTGGAATGATCACACTGCTGTCCGCCTGTATGTTCGTGCTATTTATAAGATATCGAAAGAGACATCAATGAATTCGACCAATCATTTTGGTAATTTATTTAAAAAAAGTATTGACAATCATTTTTCTAAGAGTTACAATGCACCCATGAAAAGCGAAGACGCTATGGGTAAAACCACAGCGTCTTTTCTGCATTTTAAGGTAATGAGTTTCTCATCTATGGAGAACTCTCACTTCAACGATAAAGAGGAGATGAGCAATTATGAAGAGCAATGTACCAGAGATTTTCGGCAGTATGGTTTTCAATGATGCAATCATGAGAGAAAAGCTGCCAAAGGATATCTACAAGTCCTTACATAAGACCATCGAGGATGGCAAGGATCTGGATATCACGGTAGCAAATGTAGTTGCAATTGCCATGAAGGATTGGGCAATTGAAAAGGGTGCTACACACTATACACACTGGTTCCAGCCAATGACCGGAATCACCGCTGAAAAGCATGACAGTTTCATCTCTCCACAGAATGACGGACGCATCATCATGGAGTTCTCAGGAAAGGAACTGATCAAGGGCGAGCCGGATGCTTCCAGCTTTCCATCAGGAGGTCTTCGTTCTACCTTTGAAGCCAGAGGCTATACAGCATGGGATCCTACCTCATACGCATTCGTAAAGGATGGCGTTCTCTGTGTTCCAACAGCGTTCTGTTCATATGGTGGTGAGGCACTGGACAAGAAAACCCCTCTCCTACACTCCATGGAGGTCATCAGCGAACAGGCTATCAGAGTCCTGCGTCTGTTTGGCAATACAGATGCAAAACGTGTCAATACAACTGTTGGTCCTGAGCAGGAATATTTCCTGATTGACAAAAAGCTGTTCGATCAGAGAAAGGATCTGATCTACTGTGGACGTACACTTTTTGGAGCAAAGCAGCCTAAAGGTCAGGAGCTGGATGATCATTACTTCGGAGCAATCAAGCCTCGTATCAGTGCTTTTATGAAGGAATTAAACGAGGAATTATGGAAGCTCGGAATCCTGGCAAAAACGGAGCATAATGAAGTCGCTCCTGCACAGCATGAGTTGGCACCGATCTTTACAACTACCAACATTGCTACTGATCACAATCAGCTGACAATGGAAATCATGAAAAACGTAGCAGCAAGACACGGTTTGGTATGTCTGCTTCAGGAAAAGCCATTTGCAGGCGTAAACGGAAGCGGTAAGCACAACAACTGGTCACTCTGTACAGATACAGGTATCAATCTGCTGGAGCCCGGAAAATCACCTCATGAAAATGCACAGTTCCTTTTATTCTTTGTAGCCGTTATCAAGGCCATTGATGAGTATCAGGATCTGATGAGAGTTTCGGTAGCATCAGCAGGCAACGATCACAGACTGGGGGCAAATGAGGCTCCACCGGCGATCATGTCCATGTTCATCGGTGATGATCTGGAGGAGATCCTGGAGGCTCTGGTCAACAAGGTTCCTTATAATGGTTCCGGCGATCAGACGATGGAAATCGGGGTTCATGTCCTTCCGAACTTTCCCAAGGATACAACCGATCGAAATCGTACTTCACCCTTTGCTTTTACAGGTAACAAGTTTGAGTTCAGAAGTCTTGGCTCAGCTGCTTCCATATCAGGTCCGAACATCGTTTTAAATACGATTGTAGCCGAGGAATTGAAGCAGTTTGCAGACGAGCTGGAACAGGCAGCTGATTTTACGGAAGCATTGAACAAGCTCATCAGACGTACCATCAGAGAGCATAAGCGAATCATCTTCAATGGTGACGGATATTCTGCCGAATGGCCGGTCGAAGCCGAGAAGAGAGGATTGCTCAACTTGAGAACTACTATGGATGCACTTCCTGAGTTTATCAATGATAAGAATGTGAAATTATTCACTGAATTCGGAATCTTCACAGAAACAGAGTTACATTCCAGATATGAGATTCTTCTCGAGACCTACAGCAAGATCATTAATATCGAGGGTCTGACGATGGTTGATATGGCAAGCAAGGATATCCTTCCGGCAGTGAATACATATATTGCCAAATTAACTGCTACGGCTGCTGCCAAGAAGGGATTGAATGCTTCGTTGCCATGCAAGATGGAGTTGAGTCTGATCGAAAAGTTATCGGCTCTGGAGGACAAGGCTTATGAGCAGGTCGGTGTACTCTCTGAAGCACTTACAAGTGCGGAAGGAAGTGGGCTGGAGTTAGCTACCTATTACAAGGATGTAGTGATTACAGCGATGAACGAGCTGCGTGCAACCGTAGATGCCATCGAAGTCAACACTGATGCATCTCTCTGGCCATATCCGCAGTATGGGGATTTGTTATTTAGAATTTAAAATCATTATTTTAGTTGTAAACCGGCAAAGTGTGCATGCGTATCACGCGAAAGTTCAGGACTCCAAATGTAAGAGATTCTAAGTGTTCGTATTTAGAATAATTGGAAATGGACACTACCGCTTGAGATTCGCCATCCAGGCTCAGCTCAAGCTTTTCCCGACATCGTGTCGGGAAATAGCTGATACGAAACGAACACTAAGAATTTCTAACATTTTACGTATTCACTTTTCGCATGCTACGCATGCACACTTTGCCTCCTAAACTGATCTACAATTTTATAATCTATATAACTATATACTAAATATTTTAAACACAACGATGTGTATCGGGATAGATAAGAGTCCCACATGATACACATCGTTTTTATTATTAAAAAAAAGGAGGAAAAACTATGTACACATTACTATCACCTTCGGTAACCCCGGAGAACATTAACACAATTTGGATTTTGCTTGGTGCCGCATTGGTATTTTTTATGCAGGCTGGTTTTGCCATGGTGGAGACGGGCTTCACCAGAGCGAAGAACGCAGGTAACATCATTATGAAGAACCTGATGGATTTTGCCTGTGGTGCCCCGATCTTTTGGATCGTTGGGTATGGTCTGATGTTTGCAGGTACAGGCAAATTCATCGGAGGGCTTGATTTATTCACAAATGCAGGTGGGGATTTTGCAACCTTGATCTTTCAGACTGTATTCTGTGCAACAGCAGCAACTATAGTATCAGGAGCTATGGCTGAACGTACAAAGTTCAAGTCATACCTTGTATATTCGGTTGTCATCAGTGCATTGATCTATCCGATCTCAGGTCACTGGATCTGGGGCGGCGGCTGGTTATCTCAGCTTGGTTTCCACGATTTTGCCGGTTCTACTGCTGTTCATATGGTAGGTGGTGTATCAGCACTGATTGGTGCCAAGATTCTCGGACCCAGACTTGGAAAATATGATAAAAACGGAAAGCCTCGTGCGATCCCCGGACATTCACTGACACTCGGTGCACTTGGTGTATTCATTCTTTGGTTCTGCTGGTTTGGATTTAATGGATGTTCTACAGTTTCCATGGTAGATGGTGCTGATGTTTTGGCAAGTAAGGTATTTGTTACAACAAATCTGGCCGCTGCATGTGCAACCGTAGCAACTATGATCTTTACATGGATTCGCTACAAGAAGCCTGATGTATCCATGACATTAAACGGCTCACTGGCAGGTCTGGTAGCCATTACAGCAGGCTGTGACGTTGTTGAGCCATGGGCTGCGGCAGTCATTGGTATTATCGCAGGTATTGTAGTAGTCTTGGCTGTTGAGTTCTTTGATCAGGTAGTAAAAATCGATGATCCAGTTGGTGCAATCGCAGTACATGGCTGCTGTGGTGCTCTCGGAACTATTCTGACAGGTGTATTTGCAAATGAGGTTGGTTTGGTAAACGGAGGCGGATTTGCTTTCCTTGGTATTCAATGTTTGGGAGTTTTGAGTGTAATCGCATGGGTTACCGTTACCATGACAATCGTATTCCTTCTGATCAAAAAGATCTTTGGTCTTCGTGTATCAGTGGAAGAAGAAGTACTTGGACTGGATGTTACAGAGCATGGTCTTGTAAGTGCTTATGCCGATTTCTCATCTACTATGGAGGAAATCTATGTAGATGAACCACTCGCAGCCAAGATCACAGGTTCTACTCCTGTTGAAGAAGCTGTTCCGGTACAGCTGAAATCTGCACCATCTGTTGCAAGCGATGATTCAGGGCTGAGATTTACAAAGGTCGAAATCGTATGTAAGCAGAATCGCTTTGATATACTGAAGACTGCCATGAGTAGCATCGGTATTACAGGTATGACGGTAACCAACGTTTTAGGATATGGTATTCAGCAGGGTAAACCGGAATTCTATCGTGGTGCAGCGGTCGAAAGTAACCTGCTTCCAAAGGTTCAGGTCGAGATGGTTGTATGCAAGGTGCCTGTTCAGACAGTAATTGACACAGCTAAGAAGGTATTATATACAGGACACATCGGCGATGGTAAGATCTTTGTTTCCAACATCGAGAATGTAATCAAGGTTCGCACCGGCGAAGAGGGTTATGACGCTTTGCAGGATGTAGAATAAAGGTGGGATAACACCCACAGTACTTCCCTTATTTGGTAAATGGCCCGGCATGTTCTCCACATGCCGGGCCACCCCGTTTTCATCTATCATGTAAACTATAATTTTTTCATTCTCTCAACTGCTTCCACAGTCTTCTCGTAGGTATTGAATGCAGTCAGACGGAAGTAGCCTTCTCCGCTTGGACCAAAGCCTGAACCCGGAGTTCCTACGACATTGGCTTTTTCAAGCAGATAATCAAAGAAATCCCATGAACTCATCTGATCCGGAGTCTTCATCCAGATATAGGGTGCATTGACACCGCCCGATACAGTAAAGCCTGCAGCTGATAATCCATCCATAATACACCTTGCATTTCTCATGTAATACGCAACCTGTTCCTTGAGCTGTGCCTTGCCTTCCGGAGAATAAACAGCTTCTCCCGCTCGCTGTATGATATAGGGTGCTCCGTTATACTTGGTTCCGTGACGTCTTGCCCACAAAGAATGTAACATCACATCGCCTGCTTTGAGATCCTTCGGAATGACAGTGGCTCCCAGACGTGTACCGGTAAATCCTGCATTCTTTGAGAAGGAACGCAGCTCGATCGCACATGTCCTTGCACCGTCACATTCAAAGATCGTATGCGGTACATCTGCTTCTGAAATATAAGCCTCATATGCTGCATCATAAATAATAACAGCACCTACTTTATTTGCATAATCAACCCACTCCTGCAGCTGTGCCTTGTTGATGGTAGAGCCTGTTGGATTATTCGGAAAGCACAGATAGATCAGATCCGGTGTTTCCTTTGGCAGCTCCGGTGCGAACCCGGTTGCTGCTGTACATGGCATATAGATCACATCGCTCCAGGTCTCACTCTGTTCATGAAAAGTACCTGCTCTGCCTGCCATAACATTGGTATCTACATATACAGGATAAACTGGATCACAAACCGCTATTCTATTATCCTTTGCAAAGATCTCCTGAATATTACCAGAATCGCATTTTGCTCCGTCAGAAATAAAGATCTCGTCCGCCTCGATCTGACAGCCACGTGCTTTATAATCATTGTCTGAGATTGCTTTTCGTAAAAACTCATATCCCAGATCAGGTGCATATCCGCGAAATGTCTCAATGTGTCCCATTTCCTCTACAGCATCATGTAACGATTTGATAATCGCCGGTACTAATGGCTGAGTTACATCTCCGATCCCCATCTTAATAATTGGTGCTTCGGGATGCTCTGCTGCAAAAGCATTCACCTTTTTCCCAATGTTTGAAAACAGGTAGCTGCCACGTAGTTTTAAGTAATCTTCGTTCACCTTGAACATATTTTGTCCCTCTCTTTCCTAAATCCATATCATAAACAATCAGACAATATGATGTCTTTATCACTTAGTAAGTGTAATCGCCTGTAAACACCGTGGTTGCACTTCCTGTCATGTACACACGGTTTAATATTCTGTCCCATTCGATCTGTAAGTCTCCGCCAAGTAGTTTAACAGTTACTGATGTGTCTGTCAAACCATTCAGAATACAGGCAACCGCAGTTGCACAGGAGCCGGTACCACAAGCAAGCGTCTCACCGGTGCCTCGCTCCCACACACGCATCCTGACCGTATTACGGTTGATAATCTCCACAAATTCCGCATTGATCCGATTTGGAAATGCCGGATGATGTTCAAACTTAGGGCCGATCTGCGCAACCGGAAAGTGCTCCACATCCTCGACAAATATCACAGCATGAGGATTGCCCATGGATACACAGGTTATCTGATATGCTTTATTGTCCACCTCAATTGGCTCATCAATGGCTTTTTCATTTTTAGAGATCACCGGAACCTTTTCGGCTACCGTCTCGGGTTCTCCCATATCTACTCTGACTGTATCCACGACCTTGCCGTGATTACCTGTTTCGCCTGGTCGTACGTCACGCAGATTCAAGGTCAGATACTTGATCTTTCCCGCTGATATGATACTGATTTCTGTCTGGTCTACGATTCCGTTGTCAAAGACATATTTTGCTACGCACCGTATTCCGTTACCGCACATCTCGGAGTAAGAGCCATCTGCATTATACATTTCCATCTCGCAGTCTGCTTCCTCTGATGGATTGATAAAGATCGCCCCGTCTCCTCCGATACCGAAATGTCTGTCACTTACGCGTTTTGCAAGTAAACTCTTTCCTTCTATCTTCTGTGTAAAGCAATCAAAATACACATAATCATTTCCTAGTCCATGCATTTTCGTAAACTTCATATGACTCTCCTATACCATTAAATTCTACTGCATTAACGTTAATATCATCTGTGCAGTCTCTACCATATTGGTTCCGGTATCCATGCTGCTTTTTTGGATATAACGGTGTGCTTCTTCCTCTGTCATATCGTTGCGATCCATTAACAACTGCTTTGCCTGAGACAATACCTGTGTATCTTCTGTACTTCGTGCCTTGGGCTTGCAGTTTAGCTTTCTCCGTCGGCGTGTAATCGTCTGTGAGATCATGGAAATGGTATTTACCAGATCGTGTGCCTTGATCGGCATCTGTACCCGAACGATATTGTCATCTATGCAGTTTTGCAACAAATGTCTGGATGCTACCAACAGCATCTCAAAGTTTTTCGGCAGATATTCATGCAGCTCTGCATACATCATATCTGCAAATTGATACCCACATACGATGATTCCATCATCCAGTTCGTCTGTATACTGTAGTGCCTGTGCACCTGTCGTGCATACAGCCAAAACCGAGACACCGTTTCTCACAAGGAAACTACGTATATTCTGGGCGTCTTCCAGTTTGGGGAAGACTACTATGACACTAACCAAATATACATCACCTCCTGAAATGAATTGCGTTCACTCAAGATGTGATCAATATTTATACAGATACTCATCGATTTCCCACTGGGTTACCTGTGTGCAGTATGTATTCCACTCCTCACGCTTTGCTTTGTCATATTTACGATAAATATGTTCGCCCAGGATCTCTCTGACAAAGGTATCTGCCTCCATCTCCTCGATTGCTTCCATCAAACTGCATGGAAGCTCCTCGATCTGGTTGGCCTTCAGTTCCTCCTTGGTCATCTCAAAGATATTCCCTTCAACCCCTGCAGGCGGCATGATCTGATTTCTGATTCCGTCCATTCCTGCTGCCAGGCACAATGCCAGTGTGAGATATGGATTACAGGATGGATCCGGGCTCCTGAGTTCCACTCTAGTACCTGCTCCACGAGATGCCGGGATACGAATCAGTGGACTTCTGTTTTTACAGCTCCATGCGATATATACCGGTGCTTCATAGCCTGCAACCAGTCGCTTATAGGAATTCACCAGCGGGTTGGTAATGGCGGCCATTCCCTTGATATGTTTCATAATACCACCAATAAAATAATATGCTTCTTTACTGAGTCCTAACTCTCCATCTGGATCGCAAAATACGTTTTTCCCATCCTTTGTCAAGGACATATTGGTATGCATGCCGGAACCGCACATTCCTGCCTTTGGCTTAGGCATAAAGGTTGCATGCAGTCCGTGACGTTTTGCAATGGTCTTGACCGCCAGCTTGAAGGTCATGATATTATCGGCTGTTGCAAGTGCTTCGTCATACTTAAAATCAATTTCATGCTGTGCAGGTGCTACCTCATGGTGAGATGCTTCTACCTCAAAACCCATATCCTCCAAAGTCAATACCATATCACGTCTGGCATTTTCTCCAAGATCAACGGGACCCAGATCGAAATAGCTTGCCTTTTCATGAGTGATCGTAGTCGGCAAGCCGTTTTCATCACTGTGAAACAGGAAAAATTCACACTCCGGTCCGACATCAAAATGATATCCCATATCCTGTATCTTTTGAATCTCTCTTTTCAGGATATGTCTCGGATCTCCCTCAAATGGAGTTCCGTCAGGATTGTAGACATCACAGATCAATCTGGCAACCTTGCCCTGCTGTGGTCTCCATGGAAAAATGCAGAATGTATCCAGATCCGGATACAGATACATGTCGGACTCTTCGATTCTCACAAAGCCCTCGATGGAAGATCCGTCAAACATACATTTATTATCAAGTGCCTTTTCTAACTGGCAGGAGGTAATCGCAACATTTTTCAGGTTGCCGAAGATATCAGTAAACTGTAGCCTGATAAACTCTACATCCTCCTCTTCAACGATTCTCATAATATCTTCTTTTGAATAATGGTTCATGGCTTTTCTCCTTTGATTTATCCTTAAAATAAATAAAACGCTCTCTAAACAGCGATATATCCGATATCGCTTCCGAGAACGTCATTGTTCTCAACTATGATATCAAGAACACGTAAATCTGTCAATCTGATTACCAAAAATCCATCACACACAAACTCAAGTCCTAAGTTCTTTATCACTCATGCCCTGAATAAGATATATAAAAGAAAATCAACTCGGAGGGACTTATTTTGAGTGCAAAAACAAGAATCATCGTCCTTCATTCCAAGGAATTAATCTATACCGGTATCTTCGCTGCTTTGGGAATCCTGCTGATCCTGCTGCTGATCTTCATGTTTCTTCCAAAGAATAAACCCGTCATCAAAGAAGGGGCTTCACATGATATCGAATTGATTGATTCTGAAACAGAGTCAGAGTCAGTCTCTACATATGTGCCAGGCGTTTATACCTCATCCATCGTACTCAACAATACAGTTCTGAACATCGAGGTCGCCGTGGACGAAAATAACATCAATGCCATCCGTCTGGTCAACCTTGATGATGCAGTTGCAACCATGTATCCTCTGATTGCTCCTTCCTTCGATGACCTGATCACACAGATCTACGAAAAGCAATCTCTGGAGGGCATCACATACACAGATGATAATCGATATACCTCGATGGTTCTGATCGAAGCCATTGATTCCGCACTGTCTCAGGCGAAGCATACCGTACTGTCACCTCCCGATCCAGTGCCATAAGGATACAGTCGGAAAGGAATCAAAGCTTCTCGAGCTGTTCTTTCCAGAGTCGTACTGCGGCATCTGACGGCATTCTCAGATCTCCACGCGGTGATACTGCCACCGAACCGACCTTGGGACCATCCGGCAGACAGGAGCGTTTGAACTGCTGGCTGAAGAATCGGCTGTAAAAGATTTTCAACCACTTTAAGATTGTATCGTCATGATATTCACCGGCAAAAGCCAGTCTGGCAACGCGATAGATCTTTTGTGGCTCATAACCAAATCGCAGCATATAGTACAGGAAGAAGTCGTGGAGTTCGTATGGACCCACGATATCTTCTGTTTTCTGCGAGATCACACCATCTGTCGGTGGCAACAGCTCCGGGCTGACCGGGGTGTCTAATACATCATACAATACGGTTTTCAGTTCCAAGTCTCCACAGGTATCTGCATAATACTGAACCAAATGGCGAACCAGCGTCTTGGGTACACCCACATTAACCCCATACATAGACATATGATCGCCATTATAGGTTGCCCAGCCAAGTGCCAGCTCTGACATGTCTCCAGTGCCGATCACAAGTGCTCCCTCTTCATTGGCGATGTCCATCAGCACCTGGGTTCTCTCACGTGCCTGTCCGTTCTCATAGACTACATTTTTCACATCGATGTCATGTGCAATATCTAAAAAGTGTTGCTTTACAGCTTCCTGTATATCGATCTCGCGCAGGGTAACCCCCAGCTTCTTAGCCAATTTACATGCATTCTGATAGGTTCTGTCCGTCGTTCCGAAGCAAGGCATCGTAATGGCTAATATATCCTTGTGGTCTCTCGCTAACAGATCAAATGCACGTACCGTCACCAACAGTGCGAGCGTAGAATCCAATCCTCCGGATATACCAAGGACAGCCTTACTGCTGCCGACATGCTCATATCGCTTTTTCAGCCCCAGTGTCTGGATACTGAGAATCGCATTGCAGCGTTCATTTCGCTGTTTCTCATCAGAAGGTACAAACGGCCGGCTCTCAAAGCTGCGCTCCAGTCTACACTCTTCCTTGCTGAATTCGATTTCAACGATATGATACTGCTCTCGCCCCTGTGTGACAAAGGTATTGATCCTCCTTCGTTCACTGCGTAGTCTGAAAATATCCAGATCCGCATAGGTGATCTGACAGGAAAAGCATGGTGATTCTGCAAGCATACATCCATTTTCTGCGATCAGATTATGTCCGCTGAAAACGATATCCTGCGTAGACTCACCCTCTCCGGCACTGGCATAGATATATGCCGACAGATATCTGGCTGATGCAGATTCTACCAATAATCTGCGGTAGGCATCCTTGCCGATCGTTTCATTGCTGGCTGACAGATTCACCATCACTGTTGCACCTGCTGCCGTATGTCTGGTACTGGGTGGATTGGTAACCCACAGATCTTCGCAGATCTCAGCCGCAACTGAAAATCCCTCGATTGCTTTGCTCTCAAACAAAATATCTGTCCCAAATAACACTTGTTTCTCATCAAACTCGATCCATTCCGGTTGATTAGGTCCAACTGTAAAATGCCTCAATTCATAAAACTCCGAATAATTCGGAATATGAGTCTTGGGAATGAAGGCTAACAGCTCGCCATTATAGATCGCAGCCGCCACATTGTATAATTTCCCTGTATGTTCGATCGGCAGCCCCACAAAGACAAGTGCATCCTTTTGTGCTGTTGCCGTTACGATTCTCTTGAGTTCTCTCTTTGTCTCATTCAGTAAAAGGTTCTGCAGAAATAAGTCCCCACAGGTATAGCCTGTCAGACACAGTTCCGGAAACACTATGATCTTCGCTCCGTTTTCATATGCCTCATTCATCTGTCTACATATCTCATTTCCGTTAAACACCGGATCAGCCACCTTGATTTTTGGTGTTACGGCGGCTACCTTGATAAATCCGTTCTGCATATTCTCACCCTTTCTCACTACAGGTTTTCGTTACTTCGCCTGCTCATAGATCTGTTTCAGTTCATCTACACTGAATGTATAGGCTGTATTGCAAAAATGGCACTTAACCTCAATCTCCTTGCCATCATTGATCATTTCCTGAATGTCTTTTCTGCCTACACTGATGATTGCCTTTTCAACGCGTTTCTTATCGCAGTTACAATAAAATCTCGTTGGTACCTTTGATAAAAGCTCCAGCTTTGTATCACCCAGCCCGTCCAACAGCTGTGACAGGATCATCTCCGGTGTATTGCCCGCATCCAGCAACGCTGTCACCGACTGTACTTCTGCAAGTCTCTGTTCTAACTCCGATATCACTGCATCCGAAGCAAACGGCATCAGCTGGATGATAAATCCACCTGCCTGCTTGACGGTATTATCCTTTTCCATCAGAACGCCCAACCCAACTGCTGACGGAACCTGTTCCGAGGTTGCAAAATAATAGGTCAGATCCTCTGCAATCTCACTTGTCTGTAATACAGTCTGTCCATTATAAGGCTCCTTCATGCCTAAATCCTTGATCACATTGAGAATACCCTGTCCTACGGCTCCTGCAACATCCAGCTTTCCTTTGCTGTTCGCCGGAAGCATCACGATCGGTTCATAAGCATAACCCTTGACATTTGCCATCGCATCAGCCGTCACCGTCATACCCTTCATCGGACCGCTTCCCTTGATCTGCAGAGTCAGCAGATCCCGCTCACCCTTTAACATTGCTCCCATCATGGCTCCTGCTGACAGCAATCGTCCCAGAGCCGCTGTTACTACAGGACTTGTGTTATGTCTCGTTCTCGCTTCCTCCACGAGATTTCTCGAGGTGATCGCAAATGCTCTGATCTGGCTGTTTGCTGCTGTGGCACGTATGATATAATCATTTTGTTCACTCAATTGTTCTGTCATAGTTCTGCTTTCCTTTATGATTCCTTTTGGCACTCTTTTGCAATGATATAAATTCGCTCACTCTCACTATTTACCTGATCATGTGAAAATGCATTGTAGGCAGTCACAAATTTCAGTCCCGCCAATTCCAACAAAGTCCTGATCTCTGCCAAAGAATACGCCTTTTGTATATGCGTCTCCTCATAGCGAAAGAATTGATCTTCCTGTCCTTCTGACTGTTGTCTGATATAAAGAGTCAGATCGTATTCATTTAACTTAGAAGCATCATCATAGTAATTCTCCCAGATAAAGCTTCCTTCTTCACGGTTCTCCGCAAAGACATGGTCTGCGAGTATTTCCCGATACTTGTACTCCGTATTCAGATCAAATATAAAGAAACCACCGGGATCCAGATAATTATTTACAAGTCGAAACACCTGCAGCAAATCCTCTTCCCCGGTGATATAATTCATACTGTCGCAGATACTGATAACCGCTGCAACGGTTCCATACAATTCAAACTCCCGCATATCCTGCAGCAAATACAGGATATCGGATTCTGACTCAGCCTGACGTCGTCTCGCTACAGACAACATTTCCTCCGCTGCGTCTACACCAATCATATCAAAACCACGCTGTGACATCAACTCTGTAAATTTTCCGGTTCCACAGCCCAGATCCAATATGATACCATCTGTTATCTGATGTTCACCAAGCAATGTACAGACATAATCACACCACTCATCATAAGGCACATCATCCATAAACAAATCATATACTTCTGCAAACCCTGTATATGCTTCCATGACCTCATCACCTACGTTGTTTTAAAATATTGCACCAATTGCACCAAACAATCCGGCACTTGCAAGTCCCATGATGATACCTGCCATCAATACTCCTCCGAGTACCGCAAGCACGCTGGACTTAAAATCCATATCGAGAATGCTGGCCGCCAGTGTTCCTGTCCATGCACCTGTTCCGGGAAGAGGGATTCCGACAAAGATCAGCAATGCGATAAACAAACCCTTACCTGCTGTTGACTGTAGCTTCTGCCCGCCCTTTTCACCCTTCTCCAGACAGAAGGTAAAGAACTTTCCGATAAATTTCTTGTCAGCTCCCCACTCTAAAACCTTGCGGGCAAATAAGTAAATAAACGGTACCGGAACCATATTTGCTAACACTGCTATGATATACGTTGGAACGATCGGAAGTCCCAGTCCGACACCAACCGGAATCGCTCCTCTCAGTTCGATGAGTGGAACCATGGAAATGAATGCTACCCATAAATAATTTTTTAACATATTTTCTTACCTTTCTATTATGATTTAAGATACTCTCGTAACACCTCTATCAGTTTGTCCATCTGTTCATCCGTACCGATGGAGATACGTAAATAATTGCTGATCCGCTCCGGTTTGCTGAAATAGCGTACCAGAATATCATGTTCACGTAACATTTGAAACAATTCTGATGCCGGCACCGATCTGTGTGAGGCAAACACAAAATTGGATCTGGAATCTCCCAGTGTGAATCCCAGTTCACGTAGCAGCGGTTTGATTCGTTCTCTTGTCCTGACCGTTTTGCCTACTACCTCTTTCATATACTCCGTATCCAGAATAGCTGCCGTACCGAGACGAATCGCTGTAGTATTCATGGTATAGGAGTTGAAGGAAAACTTTACATCATTCATATACCGGATCAGTTTTGGATGACCTACGGCAAAGCCCACTCTCAATCCCGCCAGAGCCCATGCCTTAGAAAATGTCTGAACGACCAGTAGATTATCATACCGATCTATTAAGGGTACTGCGGACTTCGCACCAAAATCAACATATGCCTCATCTACGATCACTATGGAATCCTGATTATGGCTGATAATATATTCGATTTCTGACAGATCAGCTGCCTCTCCGGTTGGTGCATTTGGATTAGCTATGATCACGCCTCCGTTTTCTCCGAGGTAGTCCTCTCTATTGATCCCAAAATCCTCGTTTAGAGCCTTCGTCACATACGGGATTCGAAAAAGATCTGCCCATACATCATAAAAGGAGTATGTAACATCAGGAAATAAGATCGGTTTCTTGCCATAAAAGAAGGTCAGAAAAGCAATCGCAAGGACATCATCAGAGCCTACTCCGGAAAACACCTGATCAGGTCGGATGTGATGATATGCTGCCCAAGCTTCGTTTAGATCCGTCACCTTAGGATCCGGATACAAACGCAGCCTCTCAACGTCAAACTCCCTCGCCGCCTGAATGACTTTAGGTGACGGGGGATATGGACATTCGTTTGTATTTAATTTTATGATATTGGGGTTCTTGGTCTGTTCGCCGGGTACATAGGGTTCTACCCGACGTATGTTATCTTCCCAGCTCATAGATTGATCTCCTTCGCTAACTCCTTAAATTTCGGCAGGGCGTTTACGATTGTTTCATAGGATACACAGTACGCAATTCTGACAAACCCGGAGCAGCCAAAGGACGAACCCGGAACGATCAATATATGATATTTCTTAGCCAGTTCACAGAATTTCTTCTCATCCTCGATCGGTGACTTTACAAACAGGTAAAATGCACCCTCTGGCTTGATACAGGAAAAACCAAGTTCTTTTAAACCATTATATAGCGTTTCGCGATTACGGTTGTAATACTCTACATCCGTCTTTTCATCAATACATTTTGCCACTACCAACTGGAACATGGACGGTGCATTGACATAACCAAGGATACGGTTTGCCACATTTGCAGCCCCCAGTACCATCTTGTAATCATCGATTTCACTCGGAATGACCAGATATCCGATACGCTCACCCGGCAGAGACAGGGATTTGCTGAAGGAATATCCTACAATTGTATTTTTATAGTATTTTGTCAGATACGGAACTTCCACACCATCATACACAAGCTCTCGATATGGTTCGTCTGCGATCAGATAGATTTCAGTACCGTACTCCTTTTGCTTTTGTTCGAGAATCGCTGCCATTTTTTTAATCGTGTCTTCCGAATAAACGACACCTGTCGGATTGTTCGGTGTATTGATCAAGACAGCTTTTGTTCTTTTTGTGACAGCCCTTTCAAACTCAGTCAGATTTGGCTGGAATGTCGTGGTATCCGGAGCGATTTCAACCAGTTTGCCGTCATAATTGGCAACATAGCTTCTATATTCTCCGAAATAAGGTACAAAGGTAATGACCTCGTCCTCCGGATTCAGGAGTGCACGAAAGATTACATTCAATCCGCCTGCCGCTCCTACTGTCATAATGATATTCTCTGCGTTAAAATGAGTCTCAAATCTGCGGTTTAAGGATACGCAGATTGCTTCTCTGACATCCTCAAAGCCGGCATTGCTCATATATCCATGTAATCTCTGACTGTTCTCATCTACCAGCTCTCGTATTGTATTTGCCACTGCCTCCGGTGGTGCCACGTTAGGATTTCCAAGACTGAAATCATAGACATTTTCTGCCCCATAGATGGCCGCCATTTTTTGTCCTTCTTCAAACATCGCACGGATCACGGAACTGTTCTTTACCAAATCCACCATTTTTTCTGAGATCATTCTGCATTCCTCTTTTCATTTCCAATTCATGTGTTTTGTTGCTTTTTATTCTGCCTGATTGACATTCACGGATGAATTTCCTGTACCCATAAACACTTCTGCGATCGGTGAATCAGCCGGAAGGATCAGTGTCTTATTTCCGTTGCCCTTCATGCTGGCTTTTGCTGCATCCAGAGAACGCACAAAGCTGTAAAAATCACTCTTACTTGCATCATTATATGCATCTGACAGGATATTCATGTATTCTGCCTCGCCCTCGGCGATCAGCTGTTCTGCTTTTGCCTTTGCTTCTGACAGCTTGATGGATACTTCCTTATCTGTAGTGTTCTGGATGATCTTAGCCTCGGACTGTCCTTCTGCTATGTACTGCGCAGCAATGTTTTCACGTTCTGAGATCATACGTGTATAAACCGCCTGCTTGTTATCATCCGGCAGATCCAGCTTTTTCACTTCGACTGCCATGATTTCGATACCATACTGGTCATAAATGGTTCCGATATGATCCATGATCTCCTCTGTCAGAGATTTGATCTCAACCACTTCTTCCTTCTGTTCCAGAATCAGATCATTGGAGCCTGCTACTACTTCATCCTCCTGCAGTGTAACTGTCATCTTGCCGTCACGACTCTTGATGACCTCGTCCTGCTTCATACTGGAGATGGTGTTTTTCATGGCATTGTATACCCAAGTATCGATACGGTTTTCTGCATTGGATACAGAATAACTCAAGGTCTGTGCAAATTTCAGAGGATCTGTCACTCTCCAAAGCACGTAGCTGTCGATAATCATTGTCTTTTTATCAGAGGTGATGACATCCGAAGCCGGAAGATCATATAATAAAACCTCTCTCGGTACGGTATCCACTGATTCGATCAGCGGAATCTTGAATGAGATACCTGCCTGTGTCACAACGCGTTCTACTCTACCAAACTGACGAATCAGTTTATACTCATCTTCCTTGCAGATAATGATACTGGATAGTCCGATCCAGAGAATCACAATACCGATCACCCAGCCAAGCCAGCCAAATTTCTTTCCACTCTTCTGAGGTGTTCCATCTGAATAAAATCTTTCTTCAGCCATTATTTTTCACCCCCGTTATTCTCATTTGTATTGTCGGTTGCATTTTTATGATCCGAAGTATTGTTTCCCGGCATAACGGTATCACTGTAGAAAGAATCCAACGGCAGGATTTCCTGCATTGTATTGCCGTCTTTGCCCTGAATAACCACCTTCATGTTCGGAAGCACTTCTTCCATTGTCTCATAAAACATACGTTGTTTGGTAACAAGCGGATATTTCATATATTCCTCATACATGGAATTGAAACGTGCCACTTGCCCCTTTGCTTCATTAATACGATTTTGTTTCTCGGCCTCTGCATCCTGTAGGATCTTATCTGCATTTGCATCTGCACTCGGGATCTGTTCGTTACGATACTTGTTTGCATTATTTAAGGCTGTTTCCTTGCCCTGCTTTGCTGTCTCTACAGATTTAAAAGCAGTGATGACCTCCGCTGTCGGTGGCTCTGCATCCTGGATTGTTATATTGACGAGCTGTACACCGATATCAAGCTTATCGAGCTTATCCATGATCATCTGCTTGATATTTGCCTGAATCTCATTTTTTCCCGTAGTCAGTACCGAATCCACACTGTAGGAACCGATGGTCGTCCTGATACAGTTCTGAGCAAGGTTATTCAGAATCAGGATCGGATCCTCTGATGCATAAACAGCCTTGACGGGATCAATGATTCTGTATTCTGCGTAAAAATCTATCTTGATAAAGTTATAATCTGATGTGATCATCATGGCTGTGTCTTCGCCTGATGCTCCGTCATAATTTGCTGCATAATTACTCGTATAGCCGATCGCAAACCCCTGGATCGTCGTATTCACCTTTTGTACAGTCTGTACAAGCGGTACTTTGAAATGCAGTCCAGGTTCTGTAACCGCCTTAGCCCTTCCAAAGGTGCAGACAACTGCCTGCTCTTCCTCAGCAATCGTATAAAATGATCCCGATACCAAAATCACCACTACGATGACCAGCACGATCCATTTGGCAATGCTGCCGATCTTGCTGAGTGCATTCTTAAATTTCATTTCCATTCTCATCTTCCTCCGCTTTTTGATGCACTTTCTCTCCCCAATAAATCTCTGTATGATCTAACTTGCAGTTGCAGGATTCTCATATTTTACTCTCTGCAGCCGTTCCTCGAACTCATCCTTTGGCAGCGGCTTATCAAACAAAAAGCCCTGCACCAGATTGCAGTTGATCTGTTTCAAAAACTCCACCTGCTCGACGGTTTCCACGCCTTCCATAATAACATCTATGTCCAGATCCTGAACCATATGTACGATATTAGAAACAATGACCTTCTCCCGTTCGGAGATCACATCGGTTTCCAACAGGGATTTGTCAATCTTTAATACATCTACCGGCAGACTGGTCAACAGACTGAGCGAAGATGAACCTGTTCCAAAATCATCCATGGAGCTTGCGATTCCGTAGCCCTTTAATAGATCCACTGCCTGTGTCAGCAATGTCGTGTCCTCCATATTGACACTTTCCGTAAATTCTACTTCTATGTATTTTGTAGGAATTCTGTATTTCTTAACCATCTGTACGATTTCATTGGCAAAGTTTTCATTTGCCAGATGAACCTTGGAGAAATTCACAGAAATCGGTACAACATCATATCCGTTATCCAGCCACCCTCGCAGTGCCTGACAGACACTGTTGAGTACATAAAAATCTATGTTACAGATGAAGCCGTTTCGTTCAAACAATGGGATAAATTCTAACGGCGGTATGATCTGTCCGTTGTCATTCCAGCGTACAAGTGCTTCCGCTCCGCTGATACAATAATCGTTCAGATTGATCTTAGGCTGGTAATACACCATGAACTCACCTGCATCCAAAGCCTCCTGCATTCTTGCTTCTATATCCTTTTCACGCAGGAACTGGTTATGAATGTCTTCATTAAAATAGATAATATTGGACTGTTCACCTTGTTTGGATATGGAATAAGCGGCCATTGCATACTCTAATGGCATCTGTACATTTTTATCTGATTCCTTAATCGTGTAAACACCTACGATAAAGGCAATTCTCTGCTTCAACGTTTCTCTGCCTAAGGACAGATCCAACTCGAGATCATTTAACAGTTTCAAATATTGATCCAGATTACTGGTTCTGACGATCACGGCAAAGTTGTCATTAACAAGTCGTGCAACCTCCTGATCGGAAGACATATTGTGCGTCATTTCCTTTAACTTCGCTGCGATCTGGATTATTGCCTGATTGCCGATCTCATAGCCGTATTTCCGACTGATCAGTTTGAATTTATAGGCACTCATGTAGAGAACCGTATATTTATGGGCAATCTCCTGTTCCATCAGGGAACTGATTGTCTGCGTAAAACCTGTCAGATTGATCAGACCGGTCATCTCATCATGAGCAATCGCCATCTTGGCTTCATACAGATATTTGGTACGTCCCAAATACAACAGCAGGAAACGGGCCATATCGTCCATATTCTGCCGATCGCTGTCCTCCCAGACAACATCTGCATCCAGCTTCCAAAACTGGATGATGGTATCATTTTCATTGACAACTGAATGTACGAACTCATAATCGGGTTCGTTTAACAGTCTGGTATCGTATTTTTTGTATGGGGTAAATTCCTTGAGCAGGATGTCTTCGCCATTAAAAGCAACATGAATCTGACCGATCTGCATCTCGTCAGCAATATAGGAGATTCCTTTCGGAAGAGCAGTGACATCATCCGTTTTGTCATAGACCATCTCGAGAAAATCTCCGATCCGCCTGTCCAGCACAGGAGATTTCCCTTTCTTGTCTTTCGTGTGTTTATCATCCATCATTTATAGTACCCTCACCTAAATCATTTGACCCTTCTTATGTACGTTCAAAGAACAGCTTTAATTTTCTGAGAACAGCAAGGAAAATCCCTGCATCTACCGCATCAACCCAGGTTGCGCCCTTACGCAGCCCTTCCAGCACATACTTACTGAATATTCCGCATACTTCCTTGATATCGGTCAGTCTGGCTTGTTCGATCAGACGAAGCTCGTCCTCATGATTGCGAATACGATTGCGTGAATAGACGTACGGATAGTTCTTATCCATTAATACAGTATCCTTTGCAAGCTTCACAAAAGCAAGCAGCTTCGCATCATATGTTGCAACCGGAATGGTTTTTGCCCCCGGTTCTCCATCATAGATGCCTGCGACATCTGTGCCCTTCTTCTCTTCGAACCAGGCCAGATACGGTATCAGACGCTTTGCGTCCTCACTGTATTTTGCTATGATTGCTTCCTTGATACCAATTTCCTGTTCAGACATATCGCGTCTCTCTCCTAAAAAAACTACTGTTCGTTTCTGAATTAGTATATTATAATAGAGGCATGAATGTCAAGGTAAGCAGATTACAAACAATAATAGAATACGTAAGCATTTTACTGATTTCGGTTGGTTTTCTTATGCTCTTTTCTCTGTGGACAACCCCACTGCTTCCAAAATGGTATGGCTGTGATGCTTCCTTTTTTTCCATGGTCGGACGTGGCATCCTGAACGGATGGGTGCCTTATGAAGACTTTTTTGATCTAAAGGGACCCTATTTTTTCTTTCTACAGGCTGTCGGTCAACTGTTTTGCAGGGGTAGATTCGGCATTTTTCTGTTACAGGTTCCTTTTTTATTCTTTTCCTTATTATTAATCTATCGTATGGCTCTGCTCTACTTATCCAAGAAGCAGGCTGTTTTCGTACTTGCAGTCTTTCTCTTTCTACATGTTGCCATGCTGTGGGGTGGAAATACACTGGAGGAATACTGTCTGCCGGTCAACCTGTTTTGTATGTACACAGCCATGAAGATCAATCAGGATGACAGCTATGATGAATTGCCCCAGTATGCCTTTGTATATGGCATCTGTTTTGGATTTATCACATTTTGTAAGATCACTGCTGCTGCTCCGGTGATCGGGGTTACCGTTGCCTATGGTCTGCTGTTGTTATTACAAAAGAAATATAAACCACTCGCAAAATATATTCTTGGCTTCCTCGCAGGACTGTTTGTGATCTTTCTTCCTTTGCTCATTTATTTCGGACTACACCATGCCCTCTATGATATGCTTTATGCAGTCTTTGCATTTGCCCTGAAACGTTCCGTTGATTTTGCCGAAACCTACAATCTGACCTGGGAACTAAAAAGTCTGGGCTGCGTATTTGCCTTTACCTTTGGCATACTTTATAAGAGAGAATTAAAGACAGCTGACCGATTGATGTTGGTTTTCAGTTCTGCCATTGTCTATGTGGCACTACATTTTGGAACGCCGTTTGTTTATTACTTTACGACCTCCATGCCTGTATTCTTAACGGCACTGATCCTGTTTTTATCGGTGAATCGACCGTTTATTCTTGGAAAATCAAAGCGACAGTTAACCTGTATTGCAATTTTTAGCATTTTCTTAGTCTTTTATGAAGACAATGTTCATGATACACTGATGACGGTCGTAAAGGACAGAGACAATCCGTTTTATAATGAATACTACCAGAATGCCGTCGACCTCGCCGTATTTATTCCGGAATGGGAGAGGGATGATGTGTACTGTTTCAACGTGGATATGAACTGGTTTGAAATCAATGATATACTCCCCAGTTATAAGTATCCGATTAATACTCCTTTTTTCATTGCACTTGATGAAAACATCGGAAATGATCTTCGCACATTGTTGGAGCAAGCCCCGCCAAAATGGCTGATCACCAGTAATAATATCCATGATGAGATTGATTTTGTGGGTACGGCACTGGATGAGAAGTATGATTTTATCTATTCTAATGACCTTGGAGCATTATATTTATTAAAATAAATTCACTGAGATATATTCTGTAAGTTTAGAAGCAATCCGGTTCTATGAAATGAGGAATTACGCATCATGAAGGAACACCTAAAGAAATTAACATACACACAATTTGTAGCTTTTGGATTTCTACTCATCATTCTCATCGGAGGAATCCTATTAACCTTTCCGGCTGCATCAAAATCCGGAGTTGGGACACCCTTTGTAGATGCACTCTTTACGGCAACCTCTGCGACCTGTGTCACAGGGCTGGCAGTCTATGATACCTATCAACACTGGTCCCTGTTCGGACAGCTTGTAATTCTGATTCTGATTCAAATTGGAGGAATTGGTTTTATGACTGTCATCACGATGTTCTCCATTCTCATGAAGCGACAGATTTCGTTGCGTGAACGTAAGCTAATCGTACAATCAGCCGGGGCGCTGAAGGTTGGTGGTGCCGTATCGCTCATTAAGCGTGTCGCACTTGCAACATTCCTGTTAGAAGGCATTGGAACGATTCTGCTTGCATTTCGCTTTATTCCTGAAATGGGAATCAGATCCGGAATCTACAACGCCATCTTTCATTCGATCTCTGCATTTTGCAATGCTGGCTTTGATCTGATGGGCAGATATGATGCCTTTTCTTCACTCACCAGATATGTCTCTGACCCTCTGGTAAATCTGACCATCTGTGCTCTGATCATTGTCGGTGGTCTTGGCTTTATTGTATGGAATGACATCACTGCTCACAGACTGCATTTTAGCCGCTATCAGCTACACTCCAAAATTGTCCTTACCATGACGGGAGTTCTGCTCTTCTTTGGTACATTATTATTCTTAATATTTGAATATCATGATACACAAACAGGAATGAACGCTGGACAGCGCATATTAGCCTCTCTGTTTGAAGCCGTCACTCCCAGAACTGCCGGATTCAATACAACATCTTTGGAAGATCTGTCTGAAAGCGGGAGTCTCCTCACGATGATCCTAATGTTCATTGGCGGTAACCCCGGTTCTACTGCAGGCGGAATCAAAACCAGCACCTTATTTGTCCTGGTTCTCAGTATTGGAGCCACCTGTACACATTCTCCAAACATTACGATATTTAAACGAAGTCTGGAGGACGGAATTGCAAGGCAAGCTGCTGCAATCGCAACGATTTATCTGATCGCAATCACCTCAGGTGCTATGGTCATTGCTGCCATAGAATCTTTTTCATTACGGGATATCATGATGGAAACCATCTCGGCCGCAGGTACTGTAGGGCTATCAACCGGTATCAGTGCCGCAGGCTGTGTTACTACCAAGATTATTTTTATGATACTAATGTTTGGCGGCAGAGTCGGTGGATTGACGCTTGCTCTTGTGCTTGCAGAAAAACGAGTATTTGTACCGATAGAACGTCCGGTTGAAAAGATCCTAATCGGATAGTATGACAAAAAACAAGGAGATGCAATATGAAATCAGTATTAGTGATCGGCATGGGACGCTTTGGACGTGCCCTTGCAACAAAGCTATATGAACTCGGAAATGATGTCATGATTGTAGATGAGGACAGTGAATTGATTAATGAATTGTCACCCAATTTTACAGATGCCTGTGTAGGTGACTGTCGCAAGGAATTGGTTCTAAAATCACTTGGCATTAATAACTTTGATGTATGCTTTGTAACAATCGGAGAGAACTTTCAGTCCTCACTGGAAATTACATCTCTGTTGAAGGAGCTTGGAGCAAAAAGAGTGGTATCAAAGGCAAATCGCAATATTCAAGAAAAATTTCTGTTGCGAAACGGAGCAGACGAGGTCATCAATCCCGAGAAGGATATGGCCGAGAAACTTGCAATTCGCTATAATGCCAATAAAATCTTTGACTTTATTGAATTGACTCCTGAGTTTTCCATCTTTGAGATCCCAATCTTCGAGAACTGGGTCGGAAAGAGCATTGCATCATTGAACATTCGAAATAAATATGAAATCAATATTCTCGCAATCAAACAGGGCCAGGAGCTTAATCCACTGCCCGGCCCTGCATATGTATTTGAAGAAGGTGATCATATTGTTGTCGTTGGGAAGGTCAATGTTGTGACCAAACTGACCTCCAAGATGTAGATTATCATATCAATCGGATTCCATCTGTTTCTGTGATGGAGCAGTTTATTTCAGTAGTCCTTACGCTTCGACAGATTTCTTTGTGCCGGGGCGTTTTTTTCTGCCCGTGGCTGCCTCTGCTGTGACTGCCTCGGGAAGTGACTGATTCAGAGGTTTATGAGCTGGCTTTGGTGGCACAGGCTTTGTCGGTGTCATGCTGATCAGCTGTACAGTTGCTGCATCATTGACCGTTTCCTTATGAGCGCTTACCACTCCTTCTGCTGCCTGTATGCTGTTCATGACAGATGCATTTCTCCTTGCATTTCTGGCACGCTTGGAAGCCCTCTTATGCTCGATGACATCATCAATACTATCATTCAGGACGATCCTCAGACGATTCAGAAGTTTGATGAAATACCTTGCAATCGGCTCCAGTAGCAGTCCACTGATATATTCCATCTGTGGTATATATCTCCCTGCAAAAAAAGCAGTAAAAGCAATGGCTCCATAGCCTAACAGGATAATGCCGTATTTTTGCAGACCGCAAACCATTTTATGAATAGAAAAGCCATCACGATACCAGCCGTTTGCAATACCGATCATTTGATTTGCTACCATTAAAACGCATAAAACAATGAATAAAATAATGCTCATACTCATATCCATAGAAACGCCTCCTGCTCGATTTTGCGTGAAATTTGGTTTAATTCATTATATCATTTTCAAGTCTGATTTGCTATACTTAATCCTGTTAGATACAATGAAATTTGCAGGAGCTGCAAATCAATGGAGTAAGTACTTGGAGAACAATTATGAAACCTACAAATGATACTGCAATAAGCTTTAATAAACGGATCGGAAAGCTCGTGCTTCCCATTGTCATACAAAATCTGCTCAGTGCGACCATCAGCTCTGCTGACGTTGTCATGCTAAATTATGTAGGGCAGTCATCTATTTCTGCTGTATCACTTGCAACGCAGATCACCAGTATTCTGTTTATGTTCTATTTCGGACTCGGAACCGGAGCAAATATTTTATGTGCCCAGTATTATGGTAAGGGGGATATGCATGCCATTGAAGTTGTGGAAGGTATCTCACTACGATTTTCAGTGATTGTCTCTGTGATCATGGCTTCTGTTGCACTGCTTTGTCCGGAGCTTCTCATGAAAATCTATACCAATGACCCAGAATTGATTGCAATCGGATCTTCCTACCTGCGCATTGTCAGTGTCAGTTATCTGTGCTGGGGCGTGATCGAGATCTATCTACAGGTGCTCCGCAGCATTGGTCGTGTAACAGTTAGTACGGTTTTAAATCTGATCGCTTTTATTTTTAATATTATTCTAAATGCAACCTTTATCTTCGGGCTATTTGGTGCTCCAAAGCTGGGAGCTGCAGGTGTGGCACTGGCTACAACCATCTCCAGAGTAATTGAGCTGATCTGTTGCCTATTTGTCTCTGCTCGCAGCAAGGACATCAAACTGGATCTTCGCTTTATGTTCATCCGTAACAAGCTTCTCTTCAAGGATTTTATGAAGCTCGCAATGCCGGCATTGGGTAATGATGTTGTCTGGGGTCTTGCTTTTTCAATGTATTCTGTCATCATCGGCCATCTTGGTTCTGATGCCGTAGCTGCTAACTCCTTTGTGATCGTTGCTCGCAATTTTGGCTCCATTCTCTGCTTTGGTGTTGCCAGTGCAGGAGGGATCCTGGTTGGACAGGTACTTGGAGAAAATCGTCTGGAACAGGCAAGAGAAGATACAAAACAGCTAATGAAGCTGACTGTTTTCAGTGGGTTGATCGGGGGGCTGCTGATCCTAGCCGCTACACCATTCGTTTTACAATACGCTGCGCTCTCCGAAACCGCCATGCATTATCTGAAATATATGCTGCTGATCAACACCTACTATATCATGGGTGCTGCAGTTAATACGACTTTGATCGCAGGAGTGTTTCGTGCAGGCGGCAACAGCAAGTTCGGCTTCATCTGCGACACAATCACAATGTGGGTCTATGCTGTTCCACTTGGCTTTATCGCCGCCTTTGTGTGGAAGCTGCCGGTACTGGTCGTATACTTCCTGTTGTGTACCGATGAATTCGTCAAATGGCCCGTAGTCATTCACCACTATCGCAGTGGAAAATGGATCAAAAATATTACGAGAGAGCATTTATTTGATGGAGCACCAGAAGAAGTGCACTAGTGAACACTTTCATTTCGATTAGGGCAAAGGTTCTTCCTGCTTTGCGATATTATTTTTACATAAAAAAATCCCGCAAGTTCCTTTCTGACTGAACTTTGCGAGATTTGAAAACAGGGGATGAGAGAATCGAACTCCCACTAAAGGTTTTGGAGACCCTTGTCATACCACTTGACCAATCCCCTAAATAAACGGGTCAGTTTTGACCCGCTTATTATTTATATCATAGTTGGATAGGCTTGTCAATGAAATTTAGAGCAACTCCTTTAGTAATGTACTGACGACACCGGGATCTGCTTTTCCCTGCATGGCCTTCATCGTCTGACCTACTAAAAAGCCTATCGCACGTTCCTTGCCATTCCTGTAATCTATGACAGACTGCGGGTTATCCACAAGGACCCGTTCGATCACGGGCTTTAAGGCTAACGGATCGGATACCTTCATCATTCCATGTTTGACTGCATAGGTCTCGGGTGCAATGTCATCTGCATACATGACTTCAAAGATTTCCTTTGCAACAGTTGTGCTGACCATTCCCTGTTCTGTCATATCGATGAGTTCTGCCAAATGCTTAGGTGAAAATCGCAACTGCTCCGGCTCCTCATCCCGTTCCTTCATCAATCTCAGTGTCTCTCCCATGAGCCAGTTGGAGACTTTTTTTGGATTATGGCAGATCGCTGCAGTTTCCTCAAACAGGTTGGCTAATCTACGATTTCCGGTCAAGATATCGATATCATAATCAGGGATATCATACTCTGCCTTGTAACGAATCCGCTTCTCATCTCTCATTTCCGGTTGTCTTGCCTTGATTTTCGCAATCCACTCTTCATCAATGACAAGTGGCGGCAGATCTGGCTCAGGAAAATATCTGTAGTCTCTGGCATCCTCCTTGGATCGCATTGTATAGGAACAGTTCTGATCATCATCCCAACGCCTTGTTTCCATAATGATAGGCTTCTGTTGTTCCAAAAGGGCGATCTGACGTTTACGCTCTCCTTCAATGGCATGGCGGATTGCACGAAAGGAATTCAGGTTTTTCATCTCTGTTCGAGTTCCAAGCCGCTCTGCTTTGTTCTCACGTACCGACAGGTTCACATCTGCACGCATCGAACCCTCCTGTAGCTTGCAGTCGGACACACCGAGATATTGAAGAATCAGTCTTAACTTCTCAAGATAGGCTATGACCTCATCAGCATTATCCATATCAGGCTCTGATACGATCTCAATCAGCGGAACACCCGAGCGGTTATAATCGATGAGCGTCATTTTTTCGGCATCATCATGGATCAGTTTTCCGGCGTCCTCCTCCATATGTATCTCATGAATGCGAATCCGTTTTGTCTGCGAGTTTTCTATCTCCACATACCCATCATAACAAATCGGAAGATACAGCTGCGATATCTGATAGTTCTGCGGATTATCCGGATAGAAATAATTCTTCCGGTCAAATCTGCAGTACCTGTTGACCTTACAATTGAGTGCCATGCCCGCTGCCAAGGCATATTCCACAACCTGCTTGTTCAATATCGGAAGCGTCCCAGGCATACCTGTACATATCGGGCAGGTGTGTGTATTTGGTGCTCCGCCAAATTCAGTCGAACAGCCGCAGAAAATCTTTGTCTTGGTTGCAAGTTCAACGTGTACCTCCAACCCGATCGTGGTCTGATACTGTTCACTCATCACCTGTCACCCCACTCATCTGTTGTACCATAATCCTTATCCTTGCTGCAGTCACCCAAGGTAAGCTGCTCGTAGGTGTATGCTGCCTGTAATACTTTCTTCTCTGCAAAGCAATTTCCCATGATCTGCAGTCCGATTGGCAATCCGTCGGAATCCATACCACACGGAATGCTGATACCCGGCAGCCCGGCGAGATTTGCTGCAACCGTATCAAGGTCACTCTGATACATTCGAATCGGATCACATAACGATTCTCCAAGCAGCGGAGCCGTAGTCGGAGCCGTTGGTCCGAGAATGACGTCATACCTCTCAAAAGCCTTATCAAATGCTTGTCTGATCAATGCTTTGGTACGCAATGCCTTCAGATAATATGCATCATAATAACCGGAGCTTAGTACAAAGGAACCCAGCATGATTCTTCTCCTGACCTCTGATCCAAAACCTTCGGTTCGGGTCTTCTTGTACATGGTATGCAGATTCTCGTATTCTTTTGTCCGATATCCATATTTGACCCCATCGAAACGAGCCAGATTGGAGCTTGCTTCTGCACACGCAATGATGTAATAGGCAGGAACCGCATATTTCACATAACCCAGTTCAAACTCCTCCACCTTGGCTCCTGCTGCACGGAATTGTTCAGCGGCTTTTAAGACAGCCTTTTTCACTTCTTCATTTGTACTCTCTGTCAGGTAGTCTAGTGGTATACCAATTCTCATTTTGCTCACATCACATATCAGTGCAGATGTAAAGTCTGTATCACTTCGCCGCATGGAAGTCGCGTCCATTGGATCATGGAAGGATATGTGTTCCATCACAGCTGCACAATCACCAACCGTCCTCGTAATCGGTCCGATCTGATCCAGAGAGGAACCATATGCAACCAGCCCATAACGTGAAACCGTTCCATAAGTCGGCTTCATCCCGACTACTCCGCAAAATCCGGCCGGTTGACGAATCGATCCACCGGTATCGGAACCCAGAGCAAAAGCACACTCTCCCAATGCCACAGCGGTACAGCTGCCACCAGAGGAGCCTCCGGGGACGTGGTCTGATTGACAGGGATTTTTGGTATCACCAAAATATGAGGTCTCTGTTGTAGACCCCATTGCAAACTCATCCATATTTGTCTTGCCAAGCAGAATCACACCCTCCTGTTCCAGATGCTTCACTGCACTGGCGGTATAGGGTGGCTTAAAATGCTCCAGAATTTTAGATCCGCATGTCGTTCGCAGTCCTTCTGTACATAGATTGTCCTTCACTACCATTGGTACTCCGGCCAGGTTCCCCGTCAATTCTCCTGCGTCTATCCGTTTCTGTACCTTATCGGCACGCAACAATGCTCTCTCTGCATCAACAGTAATCATGGCATGATAGCTATTCTCCAGCGCAGATATACGATCCAGATAGAATTGTACTGCTTCTCTGACAGAAATATGGTGTTGTTGGATCTTAACTGCCAGTTCAGTGGCTGTGGTCGTTGGTTGCATCATACAATGAGTCCTTTGTTACATATTGATTATCTCTTACCTGTGGTGCATTTCGCAGCATGGCTTCATGCTGATCCAAGCCGGTTACAAGATCGTCTCGAAATACATTCTGAACCGGAAATATATGTACTGCCGGTTCTACTCCCTCTGTATCCAGTTCCCTGAGCAGGTCAACATATTGCAGCATCTGTTCCATGTCCTGTTTTGCCTGCTGCCGCTCATCCTGATCCAGCTCCAGCTTCGATAAAATACTGACTTCCTCTATCATTTCATCTGTAATTGTAAGCTTCATACTCCGTACTCTCCCGTCACTCCGGCAATTCAGATCATTGTATGCTGTAGCTTCATTTTATGCTTATTACGATACAGCATCCGATCTGCCTGTTTCATCAAAGCCTCAAAACTGATCTCATCATCCGGCTCACACACAGCGTAACCACCTGCAATGCTGAGTATATAATCCACCTCACGGTTATTCATCTCTATCTCATGCTCCAGTGACTTATAAGCAGCACCAAAATCATCACTGTCACAGCTGTCCATAATCACTGCAAATTCATCTCCTCCGATACGATAACAGTCACCGTACCTTCCAAATGCTTTAACTAGGCTCTGGTAAGTACGTCTGATCGCATCATCTCCGGTTGCATGTCCATATGTATCATTGATAACCTTTAGGTTATTCATATCAAATAGCACATAATAGATCTTATGACTTCTCGTACTGCTTCTGGACAGTTCGAAAACACGATCCATATAAGCATTTCTGTTTTGACCGTTTGTCAAAGCATCAATATATGCAAGTTTTTCGTAATATCTCTTTTCACGAACTTCTTCTTCGTACCGATTAAAGTTTTGTATGGAATCAACTGCCATGACTACCTCAAAACCAATGATTCCAATCTGCACACAAATTCCAATATTGGCTGTAGTCGTATTCCTGTATAGCTGCCAGATTCCGGCCATACTGCCAATGATCAATACACCCAGTGCCTGTGCCAGTACAAAACTCTCCCGATATCGATATTTGATTATCTCAATGAGACAAATTGTTATTACGATCACCATAGCAGCCAATACAGAAACATGGAAAATGATGATCGTCTGGAAGAAGTCTGCAACCCCAGTGAACTGTAACACAGCCGTAATCACAAAATCTACCATAAAAACCCATTGCAGCATAAATGCAATCCATTTGTGCTGTGGCATCCACTTCTCTCTGATATACATAAACAATGGGATCGGAAAGGCAATCTCACTTAAGAAAGGAAGCGCCGTGATCAGAAACTCATTGGATGTATAGAACTGAAGCATCCGGCTTTCCCCAAATAAATAAAACGAACAGAACACCGCAAAGAGAGCCAAATAGGTAATATGTACGCTGCTGGCACCGCTCTTTGCCTTGATTCCATGGAATAGAAAGAGTAAAATCCCAATGATTATCATGATCGTTGCACAGATGAGCTGACTCATCTGGCTACGTATGATATTGTACATCAGGTTTGTCTTATAGCCATAGTATATCTCATTAATACTGCCGGAAAACTGCTCATAGGGACTCATTAGGGTAATTGTAAGCTTGTCGCCCACATATTGCTGTGGAATTCGAATGATGTTCCATGAACTGCCCCTGAAATTGCCGGGGAAAAGTGTGGGATCACAGCCCCGCGTATAGATGATCTCCTGATTGACTGAAACCTTTATGGATTGTTGGGCTGTACGAATCATAATAGACATCCCCTCAGCAAAATCCTCCGGGATGGTCGTTGTGATACTGTATTCTTGATGGAATGGAATGTCCAGTTTGGCAGGTAATGTAATGGGAATCTCGTAACCGCTCTGATCCATCAGATGCCATCCCTGATTCATACTATATATTTGGCTTTCGTACAGGCCGAAATCCTCACCGCGATAACGTATCATTCCGTATGCCAATACTACCGTAAACATCAAAATAATGCTCAACACAAATATATGTTGCTTATCCTTCATGTCCCCAAACCTCCAAATCAAAGTATATCATGTACATCCCCCAATGCACAATACTATTTCAATTATTTGGAATTTGTTTTCCGGTATGATCCATATGATAATGATCTCTTAATACTAGCTCTGATAATGGTATAATGGAATACCCTTTCTCCTTCAGACCTGTAATGATCGCATCCAGAGCCTGTGCAGTATATTCCGCCCCATTATGCATCAGAATAATCGCCCCATTGTCTAGATTCTTGTGCTCACAAACAGTCTTGATCAAAGGATCGACTCCATAGTTTTTCCAGTCTAAGCTATCAACAGACCATTGACACGAGGAGTACCCGCAGGCAGTTGCAACCTTAATGACATCATTGTCATAATCTCCGTAGGGTGGACGAAACAGATTCATTTCATAGCCGGTCAGCTCCTTGACCTTATTATGAACCTTCATCAATTCCTCTCTATTATCTGCATCGGACAGCTGACTCATATTTTTGTGGTTCTCACTGTGATTGCCCAGATCATGACCTGCTGCCAGAATCGCCTTGACATCCTCCGGATAAGCCTCCACCCATCCCCCTGTCATGAAGAAGGTAACATGTATGTTGTGTTTCTTCAAAATAGCGAGGATTTGATTCGTATCTTCATTGCCCCATGCTGCATCAAAACTGAGACCGACTACCTTCTGGTCGGTCTCTACGCAGTA
>CAZVYQ010000025.1:0-38919 GCA_964631375.1 uncultured Lachnospiraceae bacterium
TCTACATTTTCATACGCAATCTGAAAAGTCTGCTGCACAGAGCTTTGAAGCTAAATGGAATTAATGGGTAGATATATGACTTATCCGATACTGTCCTGTTTGACACAATGGCAACGAAGCAGATCAATATGCCTGCTATATAACCTATCACACCAAAAATCGCTGTTAGTATCAGGGCAATGATTCTCATAAATTTCAATGCATAACCCAGTTCATAATTTGCCTGTGTGTAATTGGCTACTGCAACAAATGCCATATAGAGCATGACCTCTGCATTAAACCAACCGGAATTTACCGAAAATTCTCCAAGAACCAGACCAGCCATTATACTAAGCGGTGTACTGAGCATGTTTGGCGTATTTACTGCAGCGAGTCTGAGTCCGTCAATAGCCAGTTCCAATAGTAAAAACTGCCAGATTAACGGTACATTGACCGTCTCTTTTACCTTTATAAAAGAAAAATTGTCCGGAATCCATTCCTGATACATCATGAATAGCAAAAATGTCGGTGTCACAAAGTAAGACATCACTGCAATCAAAAATCTGGACAGCCTTAAATAGGTTCCTGTAATCGGAGGAAAATAGTAATCATCTGCCTCCTCCACAATATCAAATACAGAGGTAGGTATAATCATTGCCTGCGGTGAGTTATCCACCAAAATCACAATATCGCCTTCCAGTACCTGAGCAGATGCTGTATCTGGTCTTTCGGTATATTTAAACTTTGGAAAAGGATTGTACCACTTTCTGTTATACAGACATTCTGCCAGGCTCTCCTGACTCATGGTTAGTGCATCCACGTGAATTTGATCAATCCGTTTGATAATCTTATCCAGAAACTTCCTGTCTACGCGAGATTCCATATAACATAATACAATATCGGTTTTGGATGCTTTTCCTGCATTCATCATTTTCATACTCAGATCAGTATCTCTGATTCGTCTTCTTATTAATGCAGTGTTAAAAACGAGAGTTTCCACGAATCCATCCTTTGAACCTCTCATGGTTTTGTCCTTTTCCGGTTCGGTCACATTTCGTGCCGGATAAGTACGACTGTCAATCAGAATACACTGATCATATCCATCAATGAACAGTGCCAGTACACCGGATAATATAAACTGCAGGATCACCTCTCTGTCTTCATTCAGATCCACTTCCACATAGGGCATATTGCTTTTGCACATTTCATGTGCATTTTCAGGCAGATTTTCCGGTGTCAGCGAGTAGAAATACTGCAGCATTTTTTGCATCAATTCATCCTTACAAAATCCATCAATATAGAAAAAACAAGCCTTTCTGCCGCCAATGGAAATCACACGATATACAATGTCAAAATTCTCTTCTATATTTAGTTTTTCTTTAAACCATCTTAAATTTTCATTGATATCGGTAATCATAAAAAAATCCTCCGCTTTTCATTCACTACATAGCATAGTTTCCGAAAAACGAAGGAATTATTCATTATTCATCATTATGATCATCCGTATGGATCTACGTTGTACTTCCAAAACCACCGTTTCTGATCTCGGTTACATCATCATCCAAAGTAATTCCATATTCCACAAAGATTCCCTGCATAAATCCCTCCCCTGCTTGAATTTCTACTGTCCTGCCTTCGTTGGAATCATTCGTTACCTTGGAAAAAATATGTCCTTCATTATCTGAATAAAAATAATCACTGTCGATAATTCCGACTGTGTTATTCAACTGAAGTCTGAACTTGAATCCAAGACCACTTCGCGGATAGCATTTTAGCACCCAATCCGGCTCCATTTCAACTCTGATCCCTGTAGGAATCTTAATCGTTTCTCCGGGTAGCAACGAAAAACCGACCGGACTGAAAAAGTCATATCCTGCAGAACCCATCGTCGCTCTGTGTGGTAGGATGATTCGATCATAGATCCCTGCAATTTCTTCTTCGGATGTAGTCCCAAAGCTGTCAATCCAATCCTTTACAAATCTTTCGTAACTCACTTTATGAAATCTGGCGATTCTTTTCATGCTGTCCTTCTCCTCAGTATTCTACCTATAATAATCCTCACAAAAAATAACCGGCTCATCTTTGCATACATTTTGAAGTGATTTCTGTACATCTATCACTCTCTGATTGGCACTTCCTTTCCATCGAAGCGTCACATCCTTGCGTTCAATCTCAAATTCACCGTCTACAAGCACATCTATCATCTTCATTACAGGATAATGCATGACATTTTCCCATACATCTCCTGTATACATCCATATTGTTTTGTCGGGATATTTTTCTCGAATCTCTGCCACAAGATTTCTGACATCCATACGGTTGGCTGAATGCAGTGGATCCCCTCCACTGATCGTGATACCCGAAATATAGTCCTTATCTAACTCCATAAACAGTTCCTGTTTCGCCTGTTCGTCAAACAATAGTCCGCCATCCGGATCCCATGTCATGGGATTTTGGCATTCCTTACAGCAATGAGAGCATCCGGCGACCCATAAAACTACGCGAAGTCCATCACCATTCAGCATATCATCCTTAGTTATATTATGATAACGCAAAATTGTGCCTCCCCTACATTGATTTTCTTTCTGAGATTTCTGCCATCTTGGCATCATTCAATCGTGTATCACCATGTACACGAGAATAGGATAAATAACCATTCATTCGATCAATTTTGGTCAGATTCCTGCTTCCGCATTTGGGACAGACATCCATCTCGAGTTCTTGATGACCACAATCATCACAGTAGGCTAAGGACATATTCACGCCTTCATAAAAGCCCATGTTCATTGCTCTACGAATTAATGTCTTAATTGCTTCTATGTTGTAATCAATTGGATATTTAACATACTGTATCTTCCCACCGTTTGATAATTCCCAGAAACGATACTCCAGATCCTGCTTCTGAATCGGTGTGATGTTTTCTGTCACATGGCAGTGAAAGCCATTGCTTACGTATTCACGGTCTGAAACATTTTCTATGATACCATATTTCTTTCTGAATTGCTGAACCTGCAATCCACAGAGATTTTCTGCCGGTGTGGCATAAATGGCATACAGATTTCCGTCCTCTTCTTTAAATTCATTAATCTTTTTATTGATATACTCCAACACATCCAGTGCAAACTCTCCATCTTCGACAAGAGATTTGCCATTGTATAGTCTTTGCAGTTCATTAAATGCTGTGATTCCAAAGGAGGCTGTCGCTGACTTTAATAAGGGCTTGATCTTGTCTGTCAGCTTCAAATGTCCGCCCAGAAAACCGCCTTCACAATATGCAAGTGGATTAGTCGAAGCACGCATTTCTCCAAGATAAGCATACGTTCTTATATGCAGACGTCGTATCAGTTCCAGATAATAATCAAGAACCTCATAAAAATCCTTGCTCTCATGTCGTGCCTTTGCAAGAATCATAGGCAAATGCAGTGAAACAGCTCCGATATTAAACCGTCCAACAAAAACAGGCATATCCTTCTCGTCGGCAGGGTGCATACCGCCTCTCTCATACCATGGTGACAAAAAAGCTCTGCAGCCCATAGGCGATATAATCTTTCCATATTGCTTGTACATGCTTGCAATATAACCCTTTCCGGTCAGACTCAGCCAATCCGGATACATGGTCTTACTGGAGCATTTAACACCGGCTTCAAATACATCCTCCAGTTCCTTTCCTTCTCCATGAAGATTCTCGTCATATAGAAATACAATCTTAGGAAACAGTACCGGCTTCTTACATTCTGCCTTCCCTTGCCCACGCCTTCTGACGTTCAGCATACAAATCGTTGCCAGTTTTGCAAAACGGCCTGTTCCGGTTCCTGTTGTAACTGTAATAAACGGATAGTCTCCACGACTTGAAGCAACCGTATTGAATTTATACTCCCAACCCTGAAAACCCTGTTCAAACTCTTTGGTAACATCAGCATATGCCTGAGATTGTGCAGTCTCATTGTCTACGCCCATTTTTGTATATTTATCAATGTATCTGGCGTAGGATTTTTCTGCGTATGGCTCCAAGATCAGGTCAGCACTTGGAACTGTAAATCCTCCATACTGTTGGCTGGCAGCGGATAATACGATATCTCCGATCACGTCAAAAGCCACATCTAATGATTTGGGCTCATTGTACCACAGATTACCCATTTCAAATCCGCCTGTCAGTACCGTCTGCACATCAAACAGACAACAGTTCATCGTATCACGTCTGGCAGACATATCATGCACATAGATATATCCGTCACGGCATGCCTGAATCTCATCTGTCGTCATGAAAAACTTTTGATATAGTTCCTTATTCAATTGATTAAAGATAAGGCTTCTCTTTGTGGAAACAAGGGCACTGTCTGTATTGGAGTTTTCCTTGTCTCCGATATACATAATTGACTGGCTCTTTTTATATACATCGTCCAGCATCCTGACAAAATCTTGCTTATAGTTTCTATAATCCCGATAGCTCTTTGCTACAATTGGCTTGATTTCCTCCAATGCACTCTCTACGATGTTATGCATTATGGGAATCGGAATCTCGTCCTGCTCCAATTCATCTACTCTCTTAACAACACATTCACATATATATTTCTTTTCATCTTCAGTAAATTTTGTCAATGCTCTATATGCTGATTTACCGACCGCATCAACTACCTTTTGTACATTGAACTCTTCTCTTGTCCCATCTTTTTTAATCATTTTGACGGGTCTTTTAGTCATATAAAGCTTAGAATAGTCAATGCTTTCCTCGTTCGGATACTCCAATTTTTCGCTCATAATCCTGCTCCCCTCTTGACACATTCACAACATTTTGTATCATCTACAGATGTAACAATCAACATCTTGTGTGCTATTAAAATATATCAATTTGATTTTCCTTTGTCAACATGAAAAGTTCACAAAAAGCCCCACTTTTTTTCTACACTCTTAAATTCATTTCATGTTATACTATATAGACACAAGACGAGCATTGCGAACTTAAATGAAAAGGAAACCAACATATATGTCTGCAAAATCAGGTGTTATTTCTGCTAAAAAAGCAGATGGAACCATATATTATCGTGCCTCAATTACCTATCATAACAAACATATCAGTCTGGGTTCCTATTCATCACAGCAACAGGCACACAGTGCCTATCAGAGTGCGAAAAAACAACTGTCTTCTACTGTTCCCCTTGATGAATATCCAAAAAAATGTGTTCTCCCATTTGACAAATGGGTCACTCTCACGAACTATCGTGATCACCAGGTCTATATCAGGAATCCAATCTATTTAAGGCATAATTACTTTGAGTATTATCTGGATCAGGATACAATCCTGAAATTTGATATCGACGATCTGTTCTACTATTCCGAGCATCGAATTCTACGCCGTGGAGGGCATCTCTTTGTTGCAGATTATGGAATGCAGGTCAGTATCACAGATCGTTATGGCATCAAGCCCTATGCCGTACTCAATAAAGACTATCGTTTTATGAATCAGGATACCTGTGACTACAGATATGAGAATATCGAGATTATCAACCATTACAATGGTGTCAGTATGGTTCACAGAAGCGGAATAACTGTTTATAAGGCTATCATCCACATCCGCAGCAATTATGTGATCGGTTACTTTCAATCAGAAATCAACGCAGCAATTGCCTACAACAAGGCAGTTGACTTTCTTAGAAAGAATGGAATCAATCGTAATTATGCCACCAACTATATCGAGTCGGTTTCTCCTTCTGTCTATGCTGATATTTATGCCGGTATCGTCTTGCCCGATTCCATACTGTCGTTCGGTGATCAGACTATTTCTCCTCATAATTAACGAAGCTGATATTCATATCTGCTTCCCCATTGATACCATCTATGATTCCGGATTGTGAATACTGCCACATATCAAATTCATATGGATAGTCCGGTCGTTCTGCATTTTGACTGAGCCATATATCAATATCACTGAGTTTTGTCAGATCCAGTCTTGTCAAGAGACATTTCTTGTCTGCATAGATCATAGAATGATATCCATATCCCTTAACCGTATCACAAAAATCTCTTGCATACTGCGTGATTTCCTCATTGGTAAGTTTTTCTGTTCTGGCAGTATCATTCTTGATTTCTTCTATATCACACACAACAGGATATGTGATTTTATAATTCATAATTGCCGCTACCACAAAATTAGCTTCTTCAACAGCTTCGGTTTTGGATGTAGCCTGTGAAAAGAAATAAACACCTACCTTGATTCCCTGATTAATTGCTCCCTGTATATTTTTTGCACAGTTCTCGTCTAAAATCAGTTGACCCGATCCATAACCTCTGGAACCTACTCGTATCATTGCAAACTGGACTCCCGATGCCTTTACCTTTGCCCAGTCAATGTCGCCCTGATACTTTGAAACATCAATTCCTACAGTTGATATCTGTTTCCCGTTATCAATGTATTTCATCAATTCTCCGTCTCGTTGCAGCCCATCTTCCAGTTGATAACTATGTCGTTTGATTGTATCATCAATATCAATCCATTCGGTTTTACCATCATCGTTCAAAATAGCAGTACGCGTATCAGATTGATGTGATACTATAGAGGAGCTGCCGGAACTAGAACTACTCGAACTCGAACTGCTTGTACTCGAACTGCTTGTACTTGAACTGCTTGTACTCGAACTGCTTGTACTTGAGCTACTCGAACTTGAGCTTTCAGAATTTGATTGAGAAGACTGATCCTTTTTCGCATCGGACTTCTTCTGGTCGTCATCATCATACATATACCAGAAGTCCAGATCATCTGAGGTCAGTTTGCTTTCTCCCAGTTTAAAATCCTCTTCCTCTGATTCTGTCTGTGCTTCATCTGTCTGTGTTTCGCTCTTCTGAAGAACAGGCACTTCCTTTTCCTTCTTAGGCTTGGTATTCATATAAAGAGCCAGCAGAAACAGCATCATAACCAATGAACCTGCCAGTACACACATTCTGACCATTTTCTTATATTCGTTCTGATTATCATTATGATCATACATTGGCATATACCCATCTCCTGTATTTTGTGTTATAATACCACATTATGAATACAAAGCGAATTCTCCATCAACTAAAACTCATTGGAATCCTCCTGCTCATGACACTTACAAGCGGATGTTCTCTTCTTCGTCCCGCATCAATAACAAAGACTTACTTTGCCCTTGACACCGATATTACCATTACTCTATATAATACCAAAGAAGAAGCACTGATTGATTCGTGTTTTGATATTTGCTCTGAATATGAAGGTAAATTCAGTAAAACCATACCAACCAGTGATATTGCTAAAATCAATGCTGCACATGGAGAAACCATAGAGGTTTCTCCCGAAACAGCTTATCTGATCAAGCAATCTGTCTATTATAGTGATTTATCCAATGGTCTCTTTGATATCACGATTGCACCGGTAACTACTCTCTGGAACTTCTCATCAAAACAAATCACAGCAAACCGAAATACCATTCCTGCAAAGGCTGATCTGGATTCTGCTCTCAAGCATGTGGGGTATCATAATATCGTAGTTGACGGAAATGATGTAACATTAAAAGATCCTGATGCTGCTATTGATCTTGGCGGTATCGCAAAAGGATACATTGCTGACCGTCTGAAAGATTATCTTGTGAGTCAGGGCGTCAAGTCGGGCATCATTGATCTTGGTGGAAACATTCTCTTAATTGGCTCTAAGCCTGACAAAACACCTTATCATATAGGCATCAGACGTCCCTTCTCAAAAACAGGGGAGCCTATCACATCTGTTGAAGTTGTTGATGCCTCAGTCGTAACCTCCGGCATCTACGAACGTTGCTTTACGTATCAGGACAAACTTTATCACCATGTATTATCACCTTCAGATGGTTATCCCATTGAAAATGATCTCAATAGTGTAACGATTGTATCTGCTTCTTCCATGACATGTGATGCACTGAGTACCTCCTGTCTCCTACTCGGGCTGGAGGATGGAATGAAACTAATCAACAGTCTTCCCGATGTCGAAGCAGTCTTCATCACCAAAGACAATCAGATTCATCAGTCTAATAAACTCTCGAAATAATCTTCTTAGGACATTTTTCTGCACATGCACCGCAGCCGATACATTTATCCTGATCTATGCTTGCCAGTGCATCTCGAACAGTCACTGCACCTACAGGGCATTCCTTCACACACAAGCCACAGCCGATGCATCCCGTACTGCATGCTTTCATCACAACAGGACCCTTTTCATTGGAATGGCATTGTACCATATACTTTGAACTATACGGAATAAGGCTGATTAGGTGTTTTGGACACTCTGCAACACACTTCCCACATGCCTTACATTTATCCGCATTGACAACTGCAACTCCATTGATAATGGATATGGCATCAAACTGACATACTTTAACACAATTTCCAAACCCAAGGCAACCATAATTACATGATTTTGGTCCGCCATTTGGCACAAAGGAAAGCATTTTACAATCCTGAATACCAATATAGTCATAATCAAGCTTTGTATTTTCACAGGTTCCATTGCACATCACATATGCCGTCTTTCGTTGCGTCTCTCCTGCATCGACCCCCATAATTTCAGCAACTACGCCTGCCACTGCACTTCCTCCGACCGGACAGCTTCCCGGTGCGGCATCTCCTTTTACAATTGCAGCTGCAAGACCTGAACAACCTGCATATCCACATCCTCCGCAGTTATTACCCGGCAAAGCATTCAGGACTGCCTCTTCTCTCGGGTCTACTTCGACCTGCAGATACTTGCCCGCTATTCCTAAGAACACTCCAATAAATAGTCCTACTCCGCCTATACAGACAACTGCTATCATAACTCCTGTTATATTCATGACTGTCTCCTCCTACAGCAGACCTGAAAATCCAAAGAATGCAATTGCCATCAAACCAGCTGTTACAAGCACAATCGGCATTCCCTGAAATGACTTCGGTACATCATTGTATTCTGATCTTTCTCTGATACCGGCCAGTATGACAATGGATACTAGAAAACCAAATGCAGTCGCAAACCCATTCACAACGCCTGACAATATATCATATGATTTTTGCACATTTGTTAATGCAATGCCTAACACTGCACAATTGGTTGTAATCAACGGCAAATATACACCCAGAGCACGATACAGTCCCTGCATTTTCTTTTTTAAGAACATCTCAACAAACTGAACAAGTGCTGCAATCACCAATATAAATACAATTGTCTGTAGATATGTGATATTCAACGGGGTTAAGATAAATTGGTAAACTGCCCCTGTTACAGCAGAGGATAACGTGATTACAAATACTACTGCGCCCCCCATTCCTGCAGCTGTTTCCACCTTTTTCGAAACACCTAGAAAAGGACAGATTCCAAGGAACTGACTGAGCACGACATTATTAACAAATGCAGAACCAATAGCGATTAACAGTAATTCTTTCATGCTTTATCTGCCCCCTTACTTTTCTTTGTTAATTTGATCTTTTCTTCAACCAATTTTCCTGAACAGGAAGCTGCATTGACACAGGATGCACAACCCGCATCGCAGACAACAGCTCTTCCATCCTTAGCACCCTTTTTCATCTTGATCTTATTCTGAACTGCTGTCAGACAAGCCAGAACAAAAAATGCTCCCGGCGCCAGTATGAAAATAGTAATTGGTTCATAATTCTGTGGCATAATCTGCATCTGAAACACCATGCCTGATCCGATTAATTCTCGAAAAGCTCCAATCAATGTAAGTGCCATTGTAAATCCAAGTCCCATTCCAATACCATCGAAGATCGACAAAATCACATTGTTCTTCGAAGCATATGCCTCTGCTCTCCCAAGAATAATACAATTAACAACAATCAATGGAATATAGATTCCCAGAGCACTGTATAGAGAAGGTACAAAGCCTTTCAACAACAACTCCACGATTGTAACAAAGGATGCTATGATTACAATAAAAGCCGGTATTCTGACTTTATCAGGTATAACCTTACGAAGCATGGAAATCATCATGTTTGATAATATAAGCACCGCCATCGTAGTCAGTCCCATACCAAGCCCGTTGATTGCTGAGGTTGTAACAGCCAGAGTAGGGCACATTCCAAGCATTAATACAAATGTAGGATTCTCTTTAAATAATCCGTTAAACAATCTCTCAAATACTTTACTCATTTGCAGCACCTCCATTCTGATCAAATGATGCAAAATATGCAAGGCCTGCATTCACTCCGTTCACAACTGCATTGGTGGTAATGGTTGCACCGCTGATAGCATCTACCTCATAATCTGTTGCGGCACCACTCTTTGTATAGGAGAACTGCGTCACACTCTTATTTGCAAACTGATCCTTGAAGTCTGGCTCCTTTGCCTTCATTCCAAGTCCGGCTGTTTCATTGATGGTAAGAATCTCTATTCCATTCAGTACTCCTTCATTTGTGATGCCCATGGAGAATGAAATATCTCCCCCATAGCCTTCACCTGATGTAACTCGCATAACGTATCCGACTGCTTCACCTGACGCATTTTGCGCAATCAGAATTTCATCGATCTGTTGTTCCTCATAGCCTGCTGCGCTCAAAACAGAACCTGCATCAGCTGACTGATGCAGCGTATCCTCAGCAAAAGAAACCGCATCCGGAAAAACCTTTTTATAGGCTTCCTGCTTGGTTTTATCTTCCTGTATACGAATCGGTTCCTTTGTAATATCATAGACCAAGCCCAAAAATAAGCCTGCAATCACTGTAATGACAGTAAGGATAATCGTATTTTTCAATGTCTCATTCATTAGATTTCTCCTCCTTTGCCAAAACATCTTGGTACGGAAATCCTGTCAATCAGAGGTACTAACAGATTACCTAAAATAATTGCATAGGAAACTCCTTCTGCCGACACTCCAAACACACGGAACAATCCGGTCAGCAGTCCCAGGATCACGCCATAAAAGATCTTACCCGTTCCAGTAATCGGTGAAGTAGCATAATCCGTTGCCATAAAGAAGGCACCGAGCATCAAACCGCCTCCTGCCAACTGCACTGTCATATAATCCGCATTCCAGCCTTGGCCACCAAACAGTCCAATAAAAATGACAAATGTTATAAGATATGTACCGGGTATTTTTAGGTCAATGACTCCCGTAAGCAACAAGACAATTGCTCCCAGTACAACAGCAATAACCGATGTCTCACCAATGGTTCCTGCTTCACGTCCAATAATCATTTGAAAGGTATTTACTGCCTCTCCGGCTTTATACTGTGCTAATGGTGTCGCCGCAGACACTCCGTCATAGGTATAAGCCGTCATCCTTGCCGCAAACGAGATTAGTAAAAAGCATCTTGCCCCAAGCGCCGGATTCATAAAATTCTGTCCTAAACCGCCAAACAACATCTTAACTACCAATATGGCGAAAACACCACCCAATACCGGTATCCACCACGGAACTGACGGCGGCAGATTTAAGGCAAGTAACAATCCTGTTACAATTGCACTGAAATCGCCAATCGTAGTTGGTTTCTTCATCAGCTTTGTATAGAGAAATTCTGTTAATACGCAGGTTGCAATACAGATCGCAACGATCACAGCTGCTTCCAGCCCAAAATTGTAAATACCAAACCCCGTTGCAGGCAAAAGTGCCATAATGACCACGAACATGATCGAACTCGTTGACAGTTTGCTTCTGATATGCGGAGAGGATGATACGTTCATCAAATTGCTCACTTATGTTTTCCCCCTATTTCTTTTTATTCGCCAAGATCATGCGTCGCATAGATTTAATACTCTGTGTCAGCTGCCTCTTTGCAGGACATACATAACTGCAACATCCGCATTCACAGCATTCCATACCATTATTTTTTACAAATCTGTCCGTATCACCATGCTCTGCATAATCAGCAAGTCTTGCAGGAATCACACGTCCCGGGCATACCCCAACGCACATTCCGCAATTGATACACGCGGTCTGTTTCATGCGTTCAACATCATCCTTTAACAGACACAACAATGCAGAGGAGGTCTTTGTTGCAGGTACATTTGTATCAAATATTCCGAAGCCCATCATCGGACCACCGGATATGATTTTTTGTGGCTTTTTCACAAAGCCTCCGGCTTCCTCAATCAACTCACCGTAATTGGTTCCAACCTTAACTATGAAATTACGTGGTTCTCTGATTGCGTCACCTGTAACCGTAACGATACGATGCATCAACGGACGTCCTTCAATGACTGCATGATAAACCGCAACGATTGTATCGACATTATTAACAATACATCCCACATCCGATGGCAGCATGGAGGAATTGATTGCACGTCTTGTAGTTGCATAAATCAACTGACGCTCTGCCCCTTGCGGATACTTTGTTTTTAATACTTTAACCGACATTCGGCTCTCATCTAATACCAGAGTTTTCAGCTTACGGATACAATCCGGTTTGTTGTCCTCAACGGCCAGTATCCCCTTTGCATGAGGGAACAGACACAATATGATTTTGAGTCCCGCCACAAGCTTCTCAGGCTCCTCGATCATTCTACGATAATCAGAAGTCAGATACGGCTCACACTCTGCACAATTCGCAATGACATAGAAGATCTTATCGGGATCCTTTGGAGATAGTTTGACATGTGTGGGGAATCCTGCTCCACCCATACCGACTATTCCTGCTTCCTTGATGATCTCAACTACCTCTTCACGTGTCATATCTGACATTTCCTTGTTATGAATCGGTGGTGCCTCCTCATACAGTCCGTCATTTTCGATCACAATCGACATAACCTGATCTCCTGTAACGACCCGTCTGGGCTCTATTGCCTTGACAATTCCCGACACCGATGCATGAATCGGAGCTGATACATATCCTCCCGCCTCTGCAATCTTCTGTCCTGCCAAAACCCGTTCGCCCTTGATCACGATTGGCTTTGCCGGAGCACCAATATGCTGAGATAACGGAAATACCAAATCTCCTTTTGGAAGTACGGCCAGAATGGGTTTGTCTTTTGAGATCTTCTTGCCATCGTACGGATGAATGCCACCCTTAAATGTAAATGCTGCCATAGTCAACCCTTTCCTGATCAGTCCTGCTGATCTATATGTTCTTTTTTACGCAATTTATTTTTTATACGATTTTCTGCTGCTTTGGCATGTGTTTTCAGATTCGGATATGCCTTCATAATACGGCTTTGTTGAAATTTATTACTCGTAAACACTTCATTCAGCCGTTTTCCAAAGTTCATTAATCTCTCTCTGATCTCCTCTGTGCGATCCGTAATGCCCAATCTGGTCAACTGTTCATTTAAAACTGCCTGACGCACATCCATACGTTTGGAAAATCTGGATAGATAATTCATTCCGTTATACTGTGCCCGCAAGGAATCAATTTTGCTATAAATATCCTCACCGGCTTCATATATTCTCGATGATTTCACATATTCTGCAAACTCTTCGAATAAAACATCCATTTTCTCGAGTTTCTTGGACAGATCGGCTGCTGCAATCGTTGCAAAGGTAAAATCAATGGCATATATAATCGCGATGATGATCACCATTACTCTTCCTACGGATTCACTATACAAACCAATCACCCTATTGACCGCAGGCTGTAGTACAATAAACAGAAGAACCGATCCTCCACCCCAGGCAATCGTTGAACTCAGGCATATTCTTCCTTTGTAATTAAATCTCTGATTGGAATAATCCCACCAGCTTGTATGAAAAATCGCCTCCATAACGACAGCTGTAATATATTCTAATGTAGTAGCCAGAATCGCCCCTGCCAAAAAAAGCAGAATGTAGTTTCCAGAAAATGGTCGCAGCAATAAATAAAGAGTCGTTGCACCTACACCATATATGGTGCAGACAGGTCCTGTAACATAACCTCTGTTGACCAGCTTATGTTCCTGAACCGACACAAAACAACTCTCCCATATCCATCCTATGACACTGTATATGATGATATTATTCAAAAGCAGGTAAAGACTGACTCCCAGTATCTTTACATCCCACATATTAATCCCTCCGTCCAACTATACAATATCATACTAAATTTTTAGACAAAATTCTACCCATAACAGAATTTTTACTACATTTTTGTCGAAATTCATGTATACTGAAATCAGACTAAACTATGAGGTGAGCCTATGCAGACGATACAGCATCGTTATCTGGAATTAAGTACCAGTTATCCTCTTCATTACATCGCACCACCGGAGGATATATTATTAATTGATATAGAAACCACCGGATTTTCACCAAAGACTTCTTATCTGTATATGGTTGGATGTCTGTATTTTGATGCCGGTAGCTTTCATACGATTCAATGGTTTGCAGACTCCTACGAGGATGAACAACAGATCATCAGTTCCTTTTTCCGTTTTAGCAAGCCCTATCATTACCTCGTTCATTTCAACGGTAATCAGTTTGATCTTCCATATCTAACGAAAAAAATAGAACATTACCATATTTCTGAAACACTTCAGGGCTTTGAAAGTATTGATATCTATAAACGTATTATGCCTTTCAAACAAATCCTGTCATTAGATCATTTAAAGCAAAAATCCATTGAAACCTTTCTACATATGGAACGTACTGACTGTTATGATGGAGGACAGCTGATATCCATATTTCATGAATTTGTTAAGGAACCGACTGATTTTAATCGTGATCTGTTGTTACTTCATAATTTTGATGATCTTAAAGGAATGCTTCGTATACTGCCGATTCTGTCCTATTATGATCTCTTTCACAAATCGCTGACGATTGATCATGCAGAGCGAAACGAGTACGAAGACTTCCATGCAATCAAGCAACAGGAGCTTTTACTGACCGGCAGCGCATTCTCTCCTCTTCCAGTTGATATTTCATACAATAAAAATGACTGTCGTATCGTTGGTTGTAAGTCTGAGATCAAACTGCGTATCCCCCTCTATCATCAGGAATTAAAGTATTTTTTACCTAATTATAAGGAATATTATTATCTTCCCATGGAGGATAGTGCGATCCATAAAAGCGTTGCTGCGTATGTGGATCGAAACCATCGCATTCCAGCTACTCCGGCTACCTGTTATACGAAAAAGGAAGGTGATTATCTACCACAATGGAAACCTTTCATCATTCCAGAGTTTAAAAAGGATTATCGTGACAAAGCCTCTTATTTTCTATTTGAAGATTCCCTACTGAAGGATCATTCTTTCCTTCAAACGTATGTACAACATCTTATGGATATGTTTCTCTCATGAAAAAGGACATCCGCAAATCGGATGTCCCTTAATTAACCCTTTTGATAATAAAACGAATTCTTCCTAATATAGCCATAATCCTTATGGTTCATAATCTGTTCTGTACTTCCGATGAATAATATACCATCCTGAACCAGAGCATTACTGAACTTCTTAAATATCTCATCCTTTGCTTCTTCTGTGAAGTAGATCAGAACATTCCTACAAATGATAAAATGACACCTGTCCGGATATGTATCTTTCAGCAGGTTATGCTCCCTGAACTCAACCCGTGATTTAATCTCATTTGAAATCTGATAAGAAGCCCCTACCTTAGTAAAATACTTGCTTTTCAAATCACTTGGAACGTTTGCAATACTCTTTTCGGAATATAGTCCCATTTTAGCAGCTGCCAATACCTGCTTGTCCAAATCAGTCGCAATGATTCTGATCTGTGCTAAAGGAATATGTCTGGAAAGTGCCATAACCAGCGAATACGGTTCATCTCCCGTCGAACAGGCTGCACTCCAAATCTTTAAATTCTTTCCAAACTTTGATATCAATTCCGGGATATATTGTTTATCCATCAGTTCCCACTGATCAGTATTTCGGTAAAATTCTGATACATTAATAGTCAGATAATTTACAAAATCCTCAAAAATCTTCTTGTCAGCCTTTAGTGCTTTTAAGAAGTCCTCATATCCAGACATCTTGTTCTTATTAATCAGCGTATCGATTCTTCTTCGCATCTGCTTTTCTTTGTATGCGTTCAAATCAATTTTAGTCATGCCGAATACTTCACGTTTAAAGGCTTCATAATCGTATATCATGGCATTTATTCTCCCGGCAGAAACTTACTCTTCTACATCCTTTGCAATCTCTGCTTCGATATCAACAGATACAAAATCTGCATTTGATTCTTCCTTTTCAGGAGCTGCTTCCTCTTCCGGAGCAAGTAATGCTTTGATACTCAAACTGATCTTTCTGTCTGCAGTATTAAAGTCAACAATCTTTGCTGTTACTTCCTCACCAACAGACAAAACATCTGATGGTTTTTCAATATGTTCTTTGGAAATCTGAGACACATGCAACAGAGCATCTACTCCCGGCAACAATTCTACAAATGCACCGAAATCTGTCATTCTTGCTACCTTACCTGTGACTACAGCACCAACTTCAAACTGTTTTTCAGCCTCTAACCATGGATTGGCATCATCAAATTTTAAACTGAGGGCGATCTTGGTTCCCGTAATCTCCTTAACCAAAACCTTGAGCTTATCTCCAGATTTAAATACCTTTTTCGGGTTCTCAACTCTTCCCCATGACATCTCAGAGATATGAAGCAGTCCGTCAGCCCCGCCGAGGTCTACAAATACACCAAAATCTGTGACATTCTTTACAACGCCCTCTACAACATCGCCTACCTTCAGTCTCTCAAATAATTCCTTCTGAAGCTCTGCACGTTTTGCCATCATCAGCTGTCTTCTGTCACCGATCACTCTGCGTCTCTTAGGATTGAATTCACTGATAACAAATTCTATCTCCTGTCCTGCGTACTTGTTCAGATCCTTCTCATAACTGTCTGAAACCAAACTTGCAGGTATAAATACTCTTGCTTCTTCTACGATCACACTAAGACCTCCGTCTAATACCTGTGATACGGTAGCCTTTAATACTTCCTTGTTTTCGTATGCTTCTTCGATCCTCTTGTTCCCTTTGTCAGCTGCAAGACGTTTGTATGTTAATAACACCTGTCCCTCACCATCATTTACTTTCATAACCTTGGTCTCCATCGTATCTCCGACTTTGACACAGGTGGTCAGGTCTACCGGCGTATTAGAATATTCATTTCTGGTTACAATGCCATCTGATTTATAACCGATGTTCAAAATGATCTCATCAGGCTTGACATCTATGACAGTGCCTTCAACTACCTCTCCCGTGTGTATTGTTTTCAATGATGATTCCAGCATCTGTTCAAAAGTTAATTCTGACATAATTTTGAACCTCCTCAATAATATTATTTGGCGTTGACGCCCCCGCAGTAATACCTACACATCGAATGGATTTAGCAGTTCCTGTCTCTAAATTCAAGTCATCAAGTGTCTGTATATAATGTGTATCTACACACTCGGCTTTGCAGATTTCATACAATTTCTGTGTGTTGGAACTGTGCGTTCCGCCAATCACAATCATCGTATCTGCTACACTTGCAATCTCGGCGGCTTCCTTTTGCCTTTCCTCCGTAGCATTGCAAATTGTATTCACAACATTTATATCATAACCTTTTTCAGAAAAAATTTCAACTAATTCTTGAAATTTATTGTAGTTAAATGTCGTTTGCGAGACAATGCAAATCTTTTGTTTTCCCGACATTTCATATTTTTTTGCTTCCTCCAAAGTGTTAATTACAACAGCCGGAGTTTGACACCATCCTTTGATTCCTTCCACCTCCGGATGTCTGTCATTTCCAATGATGATAATCTGCTTTCCCTTTCCACTTTCTTCCTCTACAATTCTGTGTATTTTTTTCACAAACGGGCAGGTTGCATCCACACAGTTCAACCCTTTATCTTCTATTTTCTGATTGATTTGTTTTGATACTCCGTGAGAACGAATGATCACTGTCCCTTCGTCAATCTGATCAAGATCCTCGGGATGATCGAGCACTTTGACACCTTTACTTTCCAGATCGTTTACAACCGCCTCATTGTGTATGATTGGTCCAAGCGTGTAAATAGTACCACCCTTTTTGATCTGCTCATATACCTGATCGACCGCACGTTTCACTCCAAAACAAAATCCAGCTGATTTTGCAAGTTTTACTTCCATGTTGATACTCCTTTTCCCGCAGCATAACCGGTTGACCATGCAATTTGAAGATTAAAGCCTCCTGTTAATGCATCCAAATCCAAAACCTCACCGGCGAAAAACAAACCCTTAACCAGTTTCGATTCCATTGTAGAAGGGTTTACTTCCTTCAACGTGACACCACCACGAGTAATAATAGCCTCAGAAAAGCCTCTTGTTCCGATAATTGTCAGTTCCATATGTTTTAACAAATGAACAAGCCCTGTTCGTTCTTGTCTGGTGATCTGATTCACCTGTCTATCTTCTCCGATACCACATAAACGAATGATCACCGGAATCAGTTTCGTCGGGAGTAGCTTGTTTAATGAATTCTTAAACTGTTTATTCATATTTTCTGTGAAATCACGTTGTATTCGCTCATCAAGCTGTTGCTCTGAAAGAGCTGGCTTCAGATCAATAGACAGCTTCAAATCCTGTTGATACATTTCCTCCCGGATGTAACTGCTGGCGCTCAAAATCAGTGGACCGCTTACACCAAAGTGTGTGAACAGCATTTCTCCAAAGCCCTCATATATCCTCTTATTCACACAAGTTAAGGTGACCGAGACGTTTCTTAGTGAAAGCCCCTGTAATGACGGAATCCACTCTTGTGAAGCAGTGAGTGGCACCAGTGCAGGTTGCCTTTTGATCAATTTATGTCCCTTTTTCTCGGCAAACCGATAGCCGTCGCCCGTAGAACCACAGGATGGATAAGAACATCCTCCTGTCGCAATAATGACTGCGTCTGCACCCAAAACCGTACCATCCTTCAGCCTAACACCTGTGATTACATTTTGCTCTGACATAATTTCAGAAACTTCTGTGTTAAGTCTGATACTCACAGATAAATGATCATTACGGAGTGCTTTTTCAAGTGTTCTGATTACATCAGAGGAATGATCACTTTGTGGAAAGACCCTGTCACCACGTTCAGTCTTTATTTTCAGGCCATGCTCCTCAAACCATCTCATGGTATCCTCGTTCGTGAACCCATAATAAGAGGAATATAAAAATTTTCTTCCAGACAAAATATTAGCAAAGAACTCATCCGTCTCACAGGCATTGGTCAGATTGCACCTGCCCTTTCCCGTAATAAACAATTTCTTACCAAGCTTTTCATTTTTTTCTATCAATAAAACATCTTGTCCGTCCTGTGCTGCCGAGATTGCTGCCATCATACCGGCGGCACCACCGCCTATAATAATTACACGACTCATATTATGCCTGTTTTGCAAATGCCTGATATGCATCTTCAAGCATTTCCACTACTTCGTCTTCTGACAGATCAAACTCTCCACTGGTTGCCATGCAGGCCATTCCATGTATAAAGGTGAATATCTTCATAAAAATCGTACCAACGCTATCAGGATCCAGGTCAGGAATTCTCTTAATCTCATGAATGACAAATCCTTTACTGCTTCCATTCAGCAGATCGTACATCGTCTGATCCTCATCTAATTTTGATAAAAATAACAGTCTGAATAGATTGGTTTGTGTTCTGGCAAATTGAATATAAGAAAGACCCAAGTCTACAAAAGGTATCTCGTGGGTTTTATCAGCATCCTCATAAAAAACTTCAAAGTATGCGCGAGCCTGATCAAACAGTTCCTTGTTTAGGTCTTCCATTCCGGCAAAAACTCTGAAGATCGGCTGAGTAGAACATCCGATATATGCAGCAAGCTTTCTTGCAGTCACCTGCTCTATACCCTGTTCTTTCAATAAATTGAATGCACCGTCTACGATGATTTCTTTTGTAATTGTTTCTTTTCTTGCCATGCGACAATCTCCTCTCATAATCAATCTCTATACAGCAACAGGTGACATTACCTTCGTAACATCACCTGTACATTATAACATACGTTATTTTATATTTCTACTATTAATTCAAAAATTACACGGGATATGCTCCATTTGCTGTGTCAGCCTTTGTCATATCGACCTTCTCCTGCTGTGCCTGACGGTACTTGAAGAAATCAACTGCCACCTGTGGGAACAATGCATAGGACAATACATCCTCATCCTGTTGTTTCCATTCTTTCATCTCTGACTCCAGTTTATCAAGCTCATTTGGAATCAGATCTGCAGGACGGCATGTAATTCTCTTTTCGCCCGGAATAACCTTATCAATCACTTCTTGATTCATCGGCTTCACTGTCTGACCATATTCACCCTTTAATACTGCCTTAGTCTGATCGGTTGCCATTTTATATCTCTCGCCCATGAGTACGTTAAATACAGCCTGTGTACCAACGATCTGTGATGAAGGCGTAACAAGAGGCGGCTCGCCAAGATCCTTACGAACTCTTGGAATCTCCTGTAATACTTCATAATACTTATCCTCTGCATTCTGTTCCTTCAGCTGTGATACCATGTTTGACAGCATACCACCCGGCACCTGATATAACAGTGTCTTAATATCAACACCCATTACCTTAGGATTGAGTAATCCGCTTGCCAGACACTCATCTCTGAATGGTCTGAAATAATCTGCGATCTCAGCCAGTAATTTCTGATCGTATCCTGTATCATACGGAGTCCCCTTAAATGTCTCAACCATAACCTCTGTAGCCGGCTGTGAGGTACCCATTGCAAGTGGTGACATTGCACAGTCGATCACATCAACACCAGCCTCTACAGCCTTCAGATAAGTCATTCCGGCCACACCTGATGTATAGTGTGTGTGTAACTGGATCGGAAGCTTTGTTGCTCCCTTCATAGCTGTGATCAGTTCAGATGCTTTATATGGCACTAAAAGTCCTGCCATATCCTTGATACAGATAGAATCAGCACCCATATCCTCGATCTTCTTTGCCATATCCATCCAGTAATCCATTGTATAGGCATCACCTAATGTATAAGACAAAGCGATCTGTGCATGACCCTTTCCAGATTTCTCTTTTTCCTTATTCGTAGCATCTACAGCTGCCTGCAGATTTCTGAGGTCATTGAAACAGTCAAAAATACGAATGATATCAATACCATTTGCAATTGATTTCTGTACGAAGTACTCTACTACATCATCTGCATAAGGACGATATCCCAGGATATTCTGTCCTCTAAACAGCATCTGCAGTTTTGTGTTCTTAACACCGTCTCTGATCTTGCGAAGTCTGTCCCATGGATCTTCCTTCAGGAAACGAAGTGATGCATCGAATGTTGCTCCACCCCAGCACTCTAATGAATGATATCCAACCTTGTCAAGCTTCTCCAGAATTGGAAGCATCTCTTCGGTCGGCATACGTGTTGCAATCAGAGACTGATGTGCATCACGCAGTATTGTCTCGGTAATCTTTACCGGTTTCTTTGCTATATCTGACATTTATATTTCCTCCTATTTTATTATTTAACACCAAAGATCGCCATAAAAGTTCCGGCGGCTACAGCTGTTCCGATAACTCCTGCTACATTAGGTCCCATCGCATGCATTAACAGGAAGTTGGTAGGATCTGCTTCCGCGCCAACCTTTTGTGATACTCTGGCTGCCATAGGTACTGCTGAAACACCAGCCGAACCTATCAACGGATTTACCTTGCCCTTTGTAACCAGGCACATTAACTTACCAAACATAACACCTGCAAAGGTTCCGAATGCAAACGCAATCAGACCTAATACTACAATCTTAATTGTTGACATCTTAAGGAATGCCTCTGCACTCGTGGTTGCTCCGACTGAAGTACCAAGCAGGATAACTACAATATACATCAGAGCATTTGATGCAGTTTCCTGCAACTGTCTTACAACGCCTGACTCTCTAAACAGGTTTCCTAACATCAGCATACCAATCAGAGGTGCTGTCGTCGGAAGGATCATACATACAACAATGGTAACGATGATCGGGAACAGGATTCGCTCCAGCTTGGAGACCGGACGAAGCTGATCCATCTTAATCTTTCTTTCTTTTTCAGTCGTAAACAATTTCATAATAGGTGGTTGAATGATCGGAACCAGTGACATATAGGAATATGCTGCTACTGCGATCGGTCCAAGCAGTGCCGTCTGTCCAAGCTTTCCAGCAAGGAAGATAGATGTAGGACCATCTGCACCACCGATGATAGAAATTGCTGCTGCTGCTTTATCATTGAAGCCCATTGCAATGGCTCCAAAATATGCTACGAAAATACCGAACTGTGCTGCTGCACCGAGAAGAAAACTCTTTGGATTTGCGATCAACGGACCAAAGTCTGTCATCGCTCCTACGCCCATAAAAATCAAGGACGGAAGAATTGCCCATTCATCTAACAGGTAGAAATAATGAAGCAGTCCTCCTGCACCATTTGTGGAATCCTCTATTGACATCATAATGTCAGGATAGATGTTAACCAATAGCATACCAAAGGCAATCGGGCACAATAACAATGGTTCGTACTCTTTTTTAATGGCTAAATACAGGAACAGACATGCAACAGCGATCATGATGTAATTTCCCCAGCTTAAACCGAGAAATGCCGTCTGCTGAACCAGATTTTCCAATGTATTTGTTACATATGACATTTTGTGACCTCCATGTTATTTTTCTCTATCTAATTTGCCCTATTTTAATGTTGCCAACAATGCACCGGCTTCAACTGCATCGCCTACTGCACAGTCAATGCTTGCAATTGTACCTTCCTGAGGAGCAACAACCGGAATTTCCATCTTCATTGCTTCTAATACTACAACTGTGTCACCAGGCTTTACTGCCTGTCCAACGCTAGCTTCAATCTTGAAGATCTTGCCTGCTGCACCGGCTTCAATCTTAACTGATCCTGTGCTTGCTGCAGGAGCTGCTGCCTTTGGTGCAGCTACAGGAGCTGCTACTCTAGGTGCGGCTGCAGGAGCTACTGCCTTGGGTGCTGCTGCAACGGGTGCTGAGCCTGCTGCGCCTTCTTCTACTGTTACATCATATACGTTGCCATTTACGGTAATGGTATAATTCTTCATTTCATATTCCTCCTATAGGTTAGGCCTTCTGCCATTTATTCGTTTTTACTCTCTTAATACTTCTTACTACAAAACCATCTGTTGATGTTCCTGTTCCTGCTGCAATAGCTGCTGTAATGACTGCTACCAGTTCCAGGTCATCTGACAATTCTTCTTTTTCAATAATCTGTGCAACAGTGTTGTCCACTGCCGAAGCTTTTTTCTTTTTCTTTGCCTCACTTGCTGCCTGCATTTTGGGAATCAATCCCATACAACTGATGATCAAGGATATCAGGATCAAAACCGCAAATACGGTACCCATTCCGAGCAAGGTATTCAGTCCTGCCTTCTCCATCTTCTCACCAAATGTATAATCTACATTTGCAGCAGCGGATTTCATTGTCAGATAAGGATTATCCTTGAGAATAATCTCTACAACTGCTGTTCTGTTCTTACCGGTAATCTTTGTATTGGTTATGATCTCCTTGCCATCATAGCTGACCACCTTACAGTCATCAATGCTGACCAGATCACCCATTTCCTTCTTAGCAGAAGCCCAAGAAGTAACAGCTCCAATCATACCGTTTCCATCAACATACAACTGATAATTGGTCTCTACCATGAAGGAAACCTTTTCTGCTCCTGCATTGGTATAATCTGCAACATCAGAATCAGTGATCGGAGCAAGGACACCGCCTACCATATACTTTGATAAACTGCACGCTGCTTCATTCAGTTCCGGAGACAATGTCTTCGGTTCCTTGCCGCCGCATGCTGTCAGGCTGAGAACAGAGGCTATCAAACATAATACTAAACTAAATTTCTTCATATTAAGTATCACCTTTCTTAAACTGTTCCGTGTTTTTTGCTTGGACGATCTTCTCTTTTTGTAAACAGCATCTCAAATGCACCGATCACATATTTTCTTGTGTCCTGTGCCTCAATGATGGTGTCTACATAACCTCTCTTAGCTGCTGAAACCGCACTTGACTGAAGTTCTGCATATTTCTTAGCCTGTTCTTCAATTACATCAGCACCTTTTCCTTCATACATAATCTTTGCTGCAAGCTTGGAATCCATCATACCTATAGATGCGCTTGTCCATGCAAATGTCATATCAGCACCAAGTGCTTTAGAATTCATGACAGTATAAGCACTGCCAAGAGCCTGTCCAATCACAACATTTACCTTAGGCACTGTTGCATTTGCAAATGCATATGTCAGCTTAGCAGCTGCCTTTGATAATTTCTTCTCGCAACACATAGTTGCTTTAAAGCCCTTTACATTTGTCAGAGACAAAACAGGGATGTCAAATGCATTACAGAAAGAAACAAATTCCGCTGCCTTTTCACATCCTCTTGCGGACAGAACAGCGTCAAAGGTTTCAGCCTTATTGCCTTCTGCATCATATACCTCTGTACGGTTTGCAACAGCACCAATTGTTGTTCCGTTTAACTTGATGAATCCTGTAACCATATCTTTTGCAAAGCCTGTTTTTACTTCAACAAAGAGATTGTTGTCTGCGATCTGTGACAATGCAATAGCAGTATCTCCTACACAGTTTGCAAGATCTGTGGAAGTTCTGTTCAGGTCATCCGTACATTCGTCATATGAACCGTTCTCTTCATTATTAGCAGGCAGCATTGTTATGAGCTGTCTGATCTGTGCAAAAATTGAAGCCTCATCTGCTACTACATCTACATCTCCGCATTCTTCGCTTCTAAATGCTGCTGAAGAGGTGTCACATTTGCTGATTTCGTTGCCATCTACAGCGTTAGGAGCATTCACGAACATTTTACCTTTGGAAGATTCCATAAAAGTAAAGTCTGTCATGCCTGAGAAAAGGGCAAGTCCACCACCGCAATTACCAAATACGGCTGTGATCTGCACAACTACGCCAGAAGCCATTGCCTGTTTCTGATAGATCTCTCCGAAGGCATTTAAGGCATCTGTTGCTTCCTGCAATCTGAGACCTGCTGAATCCAGCAGTCCGATTACCGGTGCTCCCATCTTCAACGCCAGATCATACAGATTGACAATTTTCTTTGCATGCATCTCTCCTACCGAACCGTTCATGACAGAAGCATCCTGGCTGTATACATAAACCAGATTGCCATCGATCAATCCGTAACCGGTGATTACACCGTCGGCCGGAGTGTCTTTTGGTTCCATGTTAAAATCAGTTGCTCTTGCCGTAACAAGACCGCCGATCTCAACAAAACTGTTTTCATCGAGCAAAGCTTGAATTCTTTGACTCGCTTGAGAAGTGTTACTCATTTTGTTTGGCCCTCCATTTTATATAAATAATTTAATTGAACATCTGAATCTTCATGCTATAAGCATGTCGATTTTATGCGTAGTTCTACCAAAACCGCAGAAATTCGCACATATTTGATTATAGCACAACTTCACAAAAGAGCATAGCATGAAATTAAGGTTTTTTTTCACAACTTATCTGAATATTTGTTTTTGTCGATAGTTTTGTTTCACAATACCTCCAAATTAATGTCTCAAGTTAAGAAGATCGCAATTATTTTAGCAAGGCACCATGGATAATCTATCTCATTGACTGTGTCTACAGTAGTAATCAATTCTGTACGCCATACCCTTCCATCTACCAGATATTTGATACTACCGATTTGGCTTCCTGACACGACTGGAGCATTCAACTCTTTTGGAATCGTATAGATGATCCCTATCTCTTCCTCCTTTTTCATCAACAACCCATCAGCAGCATTTTCGGCATCAGCTACACTAACTTGAATATTCGTATAAGCCTGCTCGCCGATTCGGTCTGTCTGGCCATTTGAAACCTTGATTGGCTGTATCGCTCTCTCCTCCAGCGGTTTTTCGTGAAATGAATGATATTCGTAGTTCTCCTTCCCATATGTCATCAATGCCTTAGTATCGATCCATTTGTATGTTTTATGATTGGGCCATCCACATGCTAATAGAGCCACTGTAAAGGTTTTTTCCTCATCCTCCAACGCTGCCACATAACAATAGCCGGCTTTATTTGTAAATCCTGTCTTTCCTGATAATGCCCCATCCATCATGCTCAGGAATGCATTATGATTGGTACATGACACATGATGTGTCCCGTTTATGTAGCCACTACGATCCTCTTGTTCCACCTGATTATAAAATTCATAGTTGGATTTTCGAGTGATTTCCAAAAATTGATCTGATTGTACGGAACCCCGGATACAATATGCCATGATCCTCGCCAGATCTGCTGCAGTGGTTCGATGTTCCTCAACCTTTGCCTTACCATCCTTTTTGGCAATGGTCACTGCTGCATCCAGACCGTTTGGAGTTACAAAATAAGTATCCTTACAGCCCAACTCCATTGCCTTTTGATTCATCATGGCTGCAAAGCCTTCCACACTTCCACCGATATGTTCTGCGACTGCAACCGCACTGTCATTGTGTGATTCCAGCATCAATGAATAAAGCAGATCGCGCAGCAGATACTGTTCTCCTTCCTTCATCCCAAGCCTCACCTTAGGCTGAGATGCTGCATAAGATGATACCGTGACGAGTTCATCCAGATTTCCCTTTTCCAGTACAAGGATACAGGTCATGATCTTGGTTGTACTTGCCATTGGCAGCTGCTCGCCTCCATTTTTTTCATATAGAACCCTACCCGAATCAGCATCCATCAAAACCGCCGCCTTTGCATACAGTTCATTCTCCTCCGGTTCCTCGTTGGCATACACGACGGTACCCATATAAAGCAAGAGCATCATGGTCAACGCTCCTACTGCAAACAGGCAATTCATACTTTTTGACATAATAACACCCATTGACTTCATCATTTGAATATATGAAAATCAATGGGTGTTCATGCTTCACATTATGAAAATCAGATATCAAGTTTTAACTGTATCTCCTCTTCGGCTTCTCTTTTGAAATCTTCAAAGCGATCCTGCCGCAGGATTGGCAGATCATCCAGTGACTTCACTCCAAAGGCTCGTAAGAACTCCTCTGTCGTTCCAAATAATAACGGTCGTCCCGGTGCATCCAGCCTTCCAAGTTCGGTGATCAAATTATACTCGATCAGCTTGTTAACTGCATGATCACAACTGACACCTCTGATCTTTTCAATTTCAAGTCTTGTAACCGGCTGCTTATATGCTACGATCGACAATGTCTCTAATAAAGTGTCTGTTAACACATAATTCTTTGGAACCTTTGTGATCCTCACGAGATGCTCGTACATCTCGTTTTTTGTGCACATCTGATAAGAATCTTCCAATTCCAGAATCGTAAGTCCTCGATCAGCATCCTTGTATCGCTCTATCATATCATAGAGAATGCCCTTTGTCTGTGCCTCGTCACGTCCAATGATCATAGACAGCCTTTTTAAACTGACAGAATGTCCCATTGAAAATAATACTGCCTCGAGAACTGCCTCAGGATGTTCTACAGGGACTATTTCTGTTTCCATTGTTTCCATTGTTTCCACTGTTTCCTCAGTCTTTCCCGAATCAACCGGTATCATTTCATCAAGTATCTGATCAAATTCTGAATTTACCATATCATCCATACATTCTATGCCTTCCTGAAGTTTATTAACTATGCTGCTTCTTTGGAGGTGATCATAATGTCGTCAAAGATTGCCTCCTGTACAATGATGATTTTCCCGATCTTCATCAGTTCAAGGATGACAAGGAATGTAACGACCACTTCCATTTTAGTCGGTTGAGCCTCTAAAAGATTACGGAAACTAAACTTCTTATGTTTACGCACATAATCCTCGATATATACAGTCTTTTCTTCCATATTGACCTCGTCCTTCTCAATCCTCCCGAATTGACTGCGGAGTGGATCAATCTTGTCCTCCTGTTTCTTGATCATGGATTTAAAGATCTGATTTAGTTTTGCCAGATCCATTTCTCCGACCAGTGCGTCATAATCAATCGGCTGATCATAATCAGCCACTTCCTTTGGCAGCGTCGGAGCCTTAAATACATTCTTTTTTGCATCCAACTGCTTATCTCGGAGCTCATAAGCCATATATTTATACATTTTATATTCGATCAGTTTTTGCACCAGTTCAGCTCTCGGATCCTCTTCCTCGCCATCTTCATTCATTTCCTTTGGTAATAACATTTTACATTTGATATCTAATAAAGTGGCAGCCATGACCAGAAATTCACTCATAATATCAAGATCCTGTGTGTCCATATGCTTGATATAATCAAGATACTGCTCCGTAATCATAACAATAGGAATGTCATAGATATCTACCTTATTCTTTTCAATTAAGTGCAACAGTAAATCTAATGGTCCTTCAAAAGTTTGTAATCTAAATGTTAAATCCATGATCTCTCCCCTTAACACTGCGTATTTTACTTCTTGATATCAATACAAAGTATCTCTGCTCTATTCCATACGCGAATCGGTATCGTATGAGATCCGATTCCACGACTCAAAAGCATCGTTGTATGTCCTTTTTGAAATTCTCCTGCATCATATTTAGGGAACAACTTCAGTTGTGGCGATACAACTCCACCCAGAAGTGGCAGCCTTACAACGCCTCCGTGAATATGGCCTGACAGAACCAAATCCGGCCCCCATGCAGCATACTCCGGAAAATGCTCCGGATTATGTGCAACTAAGATAGAATATGAGTCCTGACTAACTGTTCCAAAAATACGATGCAGATAATCCTTCGGTATATGTCTTGTGATAAATTTGTGGTAATACTGATGCTCCAGATCCAATCCATATATTACGACTCCCGCATCCTGAACAGATACAGTTTCGTTTTCCATAATATGAACTCCATATTGCTGCAATCCGTCAATCAGTCTTTGATAATACCCCGGAAACACCTTGGGACACCTCTTAAACTTTTCTTCATGATTGCCCATTCCGTAATAAATCGGATAATTTGCGGCCAACCTTCCTATAAAATTCAATGTCTGTGTAAAATCATACTGCAGTTCCATACTGGATGTAACCATATCGCCCGCAAAGATAATCGCATCCGGATGAAGTTCATCTATGGCATTCAGAAGTGGTTCATTCTGATCTCCAAATACCTTATCATGCAGATCAGACAAACAAACAATCCGATACTGTTGTTTTTTGATTCGATCTGAATGATACTCAAAAAATGTCACACAAAACTCTTTACTCTCTCTCCATATCAAAACCGTCACAGTGGCTATAAGTATCACCAATGCACCGATCATCAGCACTATCAGCATCCCTGACCTCACATCAAAATGTGTAACTTATTTTTATACATCCTACAACATCTTGTATTGTAACATGGTTTTTTACAAATTTCAATCTCGAATCTTTCGAGTTCTGCAAAGTCATAGCAAGAAGGAACCAACTGCTTTTTTCATATAATCTCCAAAGCCCGCCTGTTCAATTGTTTGTGCATAAACGATCGGAATACGCCCAATCTCCTTTCCACCCAACATATAAACCGCTTCACCAGCCACATCACCTTCATTGACCGGAGCCTTTGCCGTTTCCTGTAATCTGATTTCTTTTGTTACGGATGCAAGATTTTCTCCCTCAAATGCAAGAAAACGAAATTCTCCGGTATAACGAATATCGGCCTGATCAACGATTGCACCTGTGATTGGCTGTGGCTCCAATATATCCTGATTTTGATCATGATACATCTGGCTGACTCCAAATCCATAGTTTAACAGAGCTACTGCATCCTGAAATCGGACCTTATGATCCGGAGCCGCCATGATCACTGCAATTAAGTCAATCCCGTTATTTCGTGCCGTTGCAGATACACAGTACTTAGCCATCGAAGTAGAACCTGTTTTCAGACCCGTTGTATAGGAATATTGTCTGACCAATTTATTAGTATTGGTAAGGCCAAACTCTGTACTGCCCTTGGCTGTATTATGTATGATATTCTCCATCCATATCATCGAATACTGTTCGTACTCAGGATGTTTTGTAATGAGTTCTCTCGACATCAGTGCTACATCCTTTGCACTTGTTACATGTCCGTCTGCATCAAGTCCATTACAATTGATAAAATGTGTTTGCTCCATCCCCAGTCCTGTAGCACGTTCGTTCATTTGTTTCACAAATTCTGCTTCATTACCACAAATAAACTCAGACATTGCCACACAAGCATCATTTGCACTCGCTATCGCAATACACTTGATCATAGTCTCAACTGTCTGTTTTTCAAATGGTTCCAAAAAGACCTGAGACCCGCCCATAGACGCAGCATATTCTGAAACCGAGACCTCATCAGTCAGTTTAATCTTACCCGCATCCAAAGCATCAAAGATCAAAAGCATTGTCATAATTTTTGTAATACTGGCCGGCGGGAGAACTTCACCGGCATTTTTCTCATAGATCACAGTTCCTGTTGATGCCTCCATCAGAATTGCAGAGGGAGAATCAATCGTAATGGAATCAAATCCGGTGCAAATCACAAATATACCAAAAAGTATCCAGATGATCAGTCGTTTTCCATAATTCATATTTATACGCCCGTTATTCATCATTGTTATTTCATTATATTGTACAGCCGGATTCGATAGAACATTCCGGAAATGAAAAAGAAGCAAACATGATTGTCTGCTTCTCTCATTTACAATTATGACTTACTTGATGATGAACTTCCGCCCTGTGCGTATGCAACTATCTGTAATACACGGTAGATTAACTCGAGCAATGCAATAATCATGTCATTGACATACTCTATGTTGTACAACCGAAACAGTTTTTGACACATTCTCAGTTCTTCTTCAGTTGCAAGACCATCTGCCCTCACAAGCTCCAATGCCCTTGTCTGTGCCTTTTTCTCTGTCTTCAATACGAGAAGTGACATCCAGAAGGAAATCAGATAAAACACCAATCCCAGTATCGACAAAACAAGAACACAGGTACCACCGGTATGAAAGATAAAGATATCAAGTAGTAGTCCGACCAGAACCATTGGTACAAAAGCAATCGGTCCGAAATAGATCAGTGGAGTCAGCTTGATACGCTGCTTCATATCCTGATCACCCTCTTTATCAAGTACAGCCAGTGATGACTTTTGTGCCGCCATTGCAAGTGATGTCACACTGCTTTTTTTCCATGTCATTCTTCTGAGTCTGACCTTTTTGAAATAGTGACTATAACTGTTACCAAACAATATGGAACCCGTCTTTGATACCTTGATATGTGTCAGGCCCTGCTGATCAAGAATGTTTCTTGCAATTTCTTCTCCGGTCTTTTCACAACTGTTCTGTCTGCGATTATATTTAATATATGAAATCGCCAAAAAAATAGAGATGACCAGCGAAACAATCGATGCAATGATCAGCAACCCAATGATAAATACCATTGCAATGATAATTCCGTCTGATGCGCCTCCAAAACCACTATCCAAACCCATTTGTATTACATCTGTAAAATCGTCCATATACTTGTTCTCCTTGTCGTATAATTGCCATTATGCAATTAATAATCACTACATACAAACACAATTCCATTATATCGTTTGCATGAGTAAATAGCAAGGAAACAAACTCTATGTACTTTCCTTTTCATCTTATTAATCTAATTAAATCGTTGTAATCTCGGCTTCCTTTACGACCTGATTCTTCCCGTTCTTTTTTCCCTGGTATAACAATTCATCTGCTTTTGACACTACCTTTTCCAAGTTCATCTCGCCTCGGTTACTACAGACTCCAAAGGTAATGGTCGCATAGATTCGTTCGGACTGGCTCTGTACACAGACCTTTTCAATCTTCTCTCTGATTCGTTCGATGCGTTCGTATGCCAAATGACGAGGCATATTGGGCATAACGATCACAATTTCTTCTCCGCCCCAACGACAGACGATATCATCATCCCGAACCATTCTGCGGATCACATCAGACATATTCACAAGAATCGCATCCCCGATTTCATGTCCCCATTGGTCATTGATCTGTTTGAAATCATCAATGTCTCCAATTGCCACACAATAACTAAAGTCCTCCTTTGCATTATTTACGAGGTATTCAAACTGACTGTACAGACTCCTTCTGTTCGCCAGCCCTGTCAGGTAGTCCTCCTGAGCCTGCTCCTCCAATTCCTTGTTATCTCTTGATAACAAGGCACGATACAGCAGATTAGAATCATTAATCGTACGTGCAAGAATATAGGCTCCTCCGAAAAATACACACACATTTGCAAGATAGATCACATGTGTAATATCCGGAGTGGTAATCCTCGGATAGAAAGGTTCATATAAATATGTCAATACTCTGAGCGTGATAAAAAATAATGCATGAGATACTCCATACAGGGGAAGAAATTTTATATTATTCAATACCTTCATAAAAATTGCCGTGAATAAAAAAACAAAGAAGAATTGAAATCCAAAATCCCATCCAAAAAACAGTACTGCCAAAATCATATGTACAGATGTCTCAAAATTCAACATAAAGAAATGTGTGTTTGGGGATAAATGAAACTTTCGAATATACAGCATAAAGTATATCATTACGCTGAATATATTAACCACAATAAAAAGTTTAAATCCAAGGTAAATAAATATACCCAGATATAGAATATGTACAAACAGACATGCAAGAATGATATAACTAAAAGTCCTATCAATAATGGATGCAACAGCTTCAGTTGCCTTTTTTTCCGATTTCATCCCTATATATCCCATTCCATAATCCCCCATTTATATGATTGTAAAAAGTCCTTGATCATGTGACCAAGGACTCTCATTATCAGTTATATTTTCTTTTTCTTGCTGCTTCAGATTTCTTTTTACGTCTTACGCTTGGCTTCTCGTAATGCTCTCTCTTACGAATCTCCTGCTGGATACCAGCCTTAGCACAGTTTCTCTTAAAACGACGTAAAGCGCTATCTAAAGTCTCATTATCTTTTACGATTACATTTGACATAGTCTCACACCTAACCTCCCCTCCAGTCCTATATTGTGCATCATACGACTGTACGGGTATTTTCATTGCACTACATAAGATTATAGCATAATTTCTGATTTCGTCAACTGTTTTTTACGAATAATTGAAATCAGTACAACGTTTTTTTCATTATAGCTGTCCCTCTAACACCTTCTCTGTTTCTTTTAAAGCTGCATCCACACCAGCAGGATTCTTGCCACCTGCCTGTGCCATATTGGGACGTCCGCCGCCGCCGCCACCTACAAGACCTGCAATTCCTTTGATCAGATTCCCTGCATGTGCACCCTTTGCCATAGCCTGCTCTGTTGCCATTGCAATCAGATTAACTTTGTCATCCATGGTTGAAATAATGACAACCACACCTTCACCGAGTTTATCCTTTAGTTGATCTCCGAGATCACGAAGTCCATTCATGTCTACTCCGTTTACTTTGGTGGCCAATAGCTTCACATCCTTGATCATTGTTACCTGATCCATGACATCACCCAATGCATCCTTTGCAGCTTTGCTCTTTAGTGATTCAATCTCGCTCTGTAAGCTCTTCATTTCATTCATGATATGCTCCAGCTTTTCTGTCAGAGAAGCCGGATTTGTCTTTACGATCTTCGCTGCACGTTCAATCGTATCCTCTAAATCACGATAATAAGCAAATACTCCATTGCCTGTTAAGGCTTCAATTCTCCTGACACCTGCGGCAATTCCTGCTTCTGATATGATCTTAAAAGCTGCTATGGAATTTGTATTCTTCACATGAGTTCCTCCACAAAGTTCTGTTGAGAAATCTCCCATTTTTACAACACGTACTGTCTCACCGTATTTCTCGCCGAACAGTGCCATGGCACCCGTCTTTTTTGCATCCTCTATTGACATCACCTGTGTATCAACAGCTAACCCCGAAGCAATCTCGTTATTAACAATCTGCTCTACTCGTGCCAGTTCTTCCTGCGTCATGGCAGAAAAATGACTGAAATCAAAACGCAGTCTATCAGCATTGACAAAGGAGCCTGCCTGCTCTACATGCGTACCGAGCACTGTACGTAATGCCTTCTGTAATAAGTGAGTTGCACTGTGATTTTTACAGGTATTACTTCTATTTGATTCATCAACAGCAAGAGTAACTGTATCGCTTTTTTTGAACATTCCACTGACTACTTTACCGATATGACCAATCTTTCCACCCGACAGTTTTACGGTATCCTGTACTTGAAATTCTCCGCCGTCTACTGTAATGATTCCGATGTCAGCTGCCTGACCACCCATAGTGGCATAGAACGGCGTTTCTTCGACAATGATGGTTCCGATCTGACCGTCTGTCAGTGCATCTACAATCTCATCCTCTGTAGTCAAAGCTGTAATCACTGACTGACAGGACAACTGATCATAGCCTACAAAACGAGAAGTTAATGCAGGATCCAGTCCTTCATAAACAGTAGCATCTGCCCCCATGTAATTCGTCACCTTACGAGCCTTACGTGCCGTTTCCTTCTGTTCCTGCATGGCCTTTGCAAATCCTTCTTCATCAACCGTCAGTTCTTTTTCTTCGAGTATTTCCTTAGTCAGATCCAGTGGAAATCCATAAGTATCATGTAACTTAAAAGCATCCTGTCCATCCAATACACTTTTTCCTGACTGTTTCATATCCTTACACATATCGTTGAGGATGCTCAAACCCTGATCTATTGTTTTATTAAACTTGTTTTCTTCTTCTGTTAATACATTGAAGATAAAATCCTTCTTCTCTGCAAGCTCCGGATATCCATCCTTTGAGCCCTCGATCACAGTCTCTGAAAGTTTTGCCAAAAATGCACCTTTGATTCCAAGCAGTCTGCCATGTCTGCTTGCACGTCTGATGATCCTGCGAAGTACATATCCACGACCTTCATTAGAAGGCATGATACCATCTGAGATCATAAAGGAAGCAGAACGAATGTGATCTGTTACGATACGAATCGACACATCCCATTTATACTCCTGATGATACTCTTTACCAGCAAGCTCACATACCTTTTGACGCAGTGCACAGATCGTGTCCACATCAAAAATGGAATCAACATCCTGTACAACTGTTGCCAGTCTCTCAAGACCCATTCCGGTATCAATATTCTTATTTTCGAGAAGTTCGTAATTACCCTTGCCATCACCGTCAAATTGCGTAAATACATTATTCCAAATCTCTATATAACGGTCGCAATCACAGCCGACTGTACAACCCGGCTTACCGCAGCCATACTTCTCTCCTCTGTCATAGTAAACCTCAGAGCAAGGACCGCACGGGCCTGAACCATGCTCCCAAAAATTATCTTCCTTACCAAAGCGGAAAATCCTCTCAGCCGGTACACCAATTTCCTTGTTCCATATCTCATAAGCCTCATCATCCTCCAGATAAACTGATGGATACAGTCTATCAGGCTCCAGTCCTACCACCTGTGTGAGGAATTCCCAAGTCCAGGAAATCGCTTCATGTTTGAAATAATCTCCAAAAGAGAAGTTACCCAGCATTTCAAAAAAAGTACCGTGACGTGCCGTTTTACCAATATTCTCAATATCTCCGGTACGGATACACTTCTGACAGGTTGCTACTCTCTTTTTGGGTGGAACCTCCTGCCCTGTAAAATAAGGCTTCAGTGGTGCCATTCCGGCATTGATCAGCAACAGACTATTGTCATTATGCGGTACAAGAGAGAAACTTCTCATAACCAAATGATCCTTACTTTCAAAGAAATCCAAAAACATTTGTCTTAATTCATTTACACCGTACTTTTTCACTGTACTTCCTCCCAGAAAATTCATTTCATTATTGCTTTATTCAGCAATAATCAATTATAAATAGATTTATATTCATTGTCAAATATCACAATTATAATAAGTAAACGCCATTTTCTTCAGCGTAGGAAACAATTTCCTCAGGCCAGATTGAACTCTGTACCTCGCCAATGTGTGCTTTTTTCAAGAAGAACATACAGATTCTGGACTGTCCGATGCCTCCACCGATGGTATATGGTAGTTTTCCCTCTAATAGCGCCTTCTGGAACGGAAGTTCAGATCTCTGAGGACATCCTGCCTTGACCAACTGTTCTTTTAAAGCCTTTTCATCTACACGGATTCCCATAGAGGATAACTCCAGTCCGATACCCAGTACCGGATAATCTACAATAATATCTCCGTTCAGACTCCAGTCATCATAATCAGGAGCACGACCATCATGCCTCTCGCCTGACAATAGTTTATCTCCGATCTGCATGATGAAGACTGCACCGTATTTCTTTGCTGCTTCATGCTCTCGTTCCTTAGATGTCATGGACGGATAGGCATCCTCGAGTTCCTGTGTTGTAACAAATGAAATCTCTGAAGGTAATACCTTTTTTATCTCCGGATATCTTGCATTGATAAAGACTTCTGTATTTTTAAGGGCTTCATATACCTTGCGAACGATCGCTTTTAGTGTTTCCACTGTCCGCTCCTCTTTTGTGATAATACGTTCCCAGTCCCATTGATCCACATAAATGGAATGAATGTTATCCGTAACCTCATCACGTCTAATCGCACTCATATCAGTATAGAGACCTTCTCCATGTGAAAATCCATATTTCTGCAGTGCCATTCTCTTCCATTTTGCAAGGGAGTGAACGATCTCCGCCGGAGCATCTCCCTGTTCCTTGATTCCAAACGTAACCGGTCTCTCGACACCATTTAGATTATCATTCAGTCCGGATTCAGGCTTTACAAAAAGAGGGGCGGATACCCTCGTAAGATTCAGTTCCTTTGCAAGTGCTCTTTCAAAGTAATCCTTAACATCCTTGATTGCTATCTCAGTTTCCTTGATTGAATGGTTGCTCCGATAACCCTCCGGAATAATCATATTGTCCATTTATGTTTCCTCCTTGTTTTATATAAAACGAATAACCAAAATGACACGCATCACACTTTACTGTTTCACTGATGCGTGCCAACTTGATTTATTTTATCACGTTCATGATATGTTTTCCAGTCCCAAGATAAAATAAGTATGTATCATTTGGCTTAAAATCTTGCTTTAATCTTACTGATGCCGTTTTGCAGCCATATAACCAATCCAAGCGGAATGAATGCAAGTGCAAGATTACTTCCGCTATCCACACCTATCCCTATGATCAGATTCTGAAATCCAATGAGCAACTCCATAATCTGAACCATTCTGCCAAGTTTGATCCATCTTCTCATCATTTTCTCGTAAGAATCCGAATCTGTATAGATCTCATACTCACTGATTGGCAGGCTTGCATCATAGACCTTTCGGAAATAATGCCATCCATTATAAGTTGAGTTAATGTATTCCCACCCCTGTTGGGCAAAAATATCGATGTATCTGCCCTTTTCCTCTGAGTTTGCGGTCATATCCGGATTATAGTCGATTTTATGAACAAATCGTATACTGTCATCAGCCTTGAATACAGTATGGAAGCATCCACCCTTCTGTAGCTGCCATCCCCGTTCCGACTGTCTGTTCAATGTCAGTTCTTCCATTTCAACATTCCATGCGGTATATGCGGCAAAACATGTCTTTGTATTTTTACTCATCTCTATCCTCCACTATCTGGACCTACCAGTCATTACGCTATCCGCACTTTTTACCAATTCACGCAATCTCGCGATTTCGGTCTCAATGATTTCCAGACCTATATCGGTCAGTTCATACATTCTCTTATTCTTTTCTTCTCCTGACACGCTACGTACCTCATTAATCCATCTTTTCTTCAACATGTTACTGACTGCTCCGTACATAGTTCCGGAACCGATCTTTACACGTCCGTTTGACAATTGAAGTGTCTCCTGCATAATGCCATAGCCATGTGAGGGATTGTGATAGATACATAATAATATATAAAAATAGCTCTCTGTCAACGGCTCAGCTTTCGATAACATTCTCCTGTTCTCCCTTCTTTAGCAGTCTCCATAATATAAATACTATCATAACCAATACAACTGCAGATACATGCCAAATCCAGTCCTGATCTGCTATTTGATCCGGTACCAGCGTCAGTAGATTAGGCGCTGCATTATATAATGCATGAAACAATATAGCAGGTAATACAGAACGATAGTAATAAGAATAGTAACCTGTTACAAGTCCTAGTGGTATCACGCATAAACCTTGAACAATATTTCCATGCAAAATGCTAAAGCATATAACACCTGTGATCAGAACACCTGCTAACGGAAGGTATCTTTCCAGCTTACGCTGGATCAGACCACGTATCATACACTCCTCACCAATTGGTGCCAAAATGACTGACATAATGATAGTCAGCGGTCCCTTTTTAAATGCTTCCTGAGCCAATGTAATGTAATTATCGACTGTATCTGAACTAATGTAATCAAGTATAATTGCAAGATTAATAGCAACAATGTAACAGGTAATTGCTAACAATACGGTAAACAGAAGTTTTTGAACTGTAAATGCCTTTTGTGCTGTTCTGTGAAATTGTTCTCTTGTGTACTTCTTTGCATATTTACATTTATACCAGATGCCAAAAATAATTGCATTGATCAAGGTTCCCAAAACTGCAACATAATTTAAGATTCCGCTCTCCATTATATGCGTCTGATAAGCTTCTGTAATCTGTTCCACGTCACCGCCTGATGAAATCGCCAATTTAGCCATTTCTACTACACCAATGAGAACACCCATAATAATCTGTACTCCCAGACAAAGCACAATGAGAACTAAAGCAAATAAAATTGCCTTGATCCATCCCTTTTGCAGTTTTTTAACAGGTTCCTCCAGATTGTCGGACTCCATCTCATTTGTTGCCTGCATTTCTTGTGTCATTTGATTTTCTTCCATTTTGATACTCCTTTACTTTCTTTATGTTGTCATTCGATATATCGCCTTCCGTCACATATCGTATCGCGACATATGTCGTTCGTCAACATATTTTTATCTTTATTTTTGTGAACTCATTTTTTAGTTGAACTTTATGTTTGTTTTATAATCCGTACACGATTTTGTCACATTTTCATTCTATACTATGAACTATCAAATGAAGTTAACAGCGAATACATTCAGACGATATGCGCATACTTACAGAACAGAGTGTGTTTGACTGATTAGCTTCGACAAACAACAATTTCCCTTCATATAGA
>CAZVYQ010000026.1:0-38035 GCA_964631375.1 uncultured Lachnospiraceae bacterium
TAGCACCCTTCTTGATTGCCATTGCAGCACCTACTGTGTAAGCCCATTTTGCATTCTCAAAACAGATTGGCTGAATACCTTCAACCATTTTGTATACATCAAGACCAGCATCTTTTGTGATCTTCTCAGCCTCTTCGATGGAAGAAATTCCACAGCTGTTCAATGCTTCGTTGATTTGTTTGATACGTCTCTCATATGATTCAAATAAAGCCATTATTCATTTCCTCCTATTCTTATTCTTTTCTCGGGTCTATGATCTTTACCGCATCATCTACACGACCATACTGGCCACAAGCCTTTTCGTAAGCAGTGTTAGCATCGTCACCCTTTTTCATAAAGTCAGTCATCTTGCCAAGGCTGACAAACTTGTATCCAATAATATTGTCATCAGCATCCAGTGCGATACCTGTTACATAACCCTCTGCCATTTCCAAATAACGAGGACCTTTCTTCAGTGTTCCGTACATTGTACCAACCTGTGAACGAAGTCCTTTACCCAGATCTTCAAGACCTGCACCAATTGCAAGACCATCCTCAGAAAATGCAGACTGTGTTCTGCCATATACGATCTGAAGGAATAACTCTCTCATAGCGGTATTGATTGCATCACATACAAGGTCTGTATTCAGAGCCTCCAATAATGTTCTGCCCGGTAGGATTTCAGATGCCATAGCAGCTGAATGCGTCATACCTGAACAACCGATTGTCTCAACGAGTGCCTCCTGTATGATACCTTCCTTAACATTCAGTGTCAGTTTGCATGCTCCCTGCTGAGGTGCACACCAGCCAATACCATGTGTCAAGCCTGAGATATCCTTGATTTCTTTTGCTTTTACCCATTTTGCTTCTTCCGGAATAGGTGCTGCACCGTGATTAACACCCTGTGCTACCGGACACATCTTTTCAACTTCTTGTGAATAGATCATGTGAATACTCCTTTCAACAACTTGTATTTTATTCATTTGTGTAACTTTTTTGCCATCTGATATTGTCTCATAATCCAGTGGAAAAATCCAGTCGTTTTTTGTATTTTTTATGGTTCATAACGAAATCACATGCCATCCTTATAAATGGTATATCCGTTTTTCCCTTGATTCTTGGTTGCATAGAGAGCTTTATCTGCCTGAATAAACAGCTCCTGATACTCCATAAACGGAGACTCACAAACCGTTAGACCGATGCTTGCCGTCACTTCGATATCTCCTGATTTGCAAGGATATGTTTTTTGAATCATATTGCACAATTTCCCCACCAAAATACCAGCATTCTTCTCATCCTCAATATCATACATAAATACAATAAATTCGTCACCACCAAATCTTCCGACGATATCTCTTCCTTTGAACATGTTCTTAAGCTTATCTGCCACTTCATTTAATACAAGATCTCCATATGCGTGTCCCATAGTATCATTGATGGACTTGAAATTATCCAGATCCAGTTCAATAAAGGCATGTATCTTACTCGAGCCTGTTTCCTGTTCCTCTTTTAACAGCTGCTTAATCAGATGTTCTGTTGCTCCACGATTAAATACACCCGTGAGTAGATCAATCTCGGCTCTTACTTCTAACTCCAACTCCTTTAGTTTTGCAGTATGAATATCCGTAATTCGCCCAACAATTCTTGTAACATAGCCTTCGTTGCCCATAATACTGGAAATCACCACGCGATACCAGCGGTAACCATCTTCAAACAGATTCATACGAGTATCTATAGAATCTCGCTTGGGAGATTTGAGAGCATCCTCCATGATCTCCTGCACTCTTGCCTTATCTTCTGGGTATATTTTCTCAAATTCCTTGCGTTCTATATAATTATTCACAACTATGTCGTGGTTGTAGCCGGAATCATGTGCGGTTTTGATCACCAAGGAATCTGTTTTGGCATTATAGTCGAGAATATGCTCACCTTCAACTTCCGACAGCAGATTCATTCTCTCTGCCTGTAGTGACCACTCCTCCTCCATAGTCTTTTTCTCGGTCACATCCAATACGATTGCGGCACAGATATTTCGCCTCTCATCTCTGAAAAACAGGTTGGAACGAACCTGAAGCCATCGAATACCACCATCATTTGTGACTGTACGAAATTCCACCTCAACCCAGCCATCATCCTTAATCGTATCTAAAATCGCCTGATCTACGATTGCTCTGTCCTCAACGACAATATTGGCTTTGATATTATTCATGATGAAATCTGCTTCTCTTTTTCCATATCCAAGCATACGATAAAAGCCATCATTGACATAGAGAGGCTTGACATCATGCTTCTTACCGGATACTTCCAGAACCAGAATTCCTCCTATGATATTATCAACAACCGTCTCAATTGTACCGAACTCAAATTGCCGGGAGTCATTTTCCATAGTTACACTCTCTCCTTATCTCTTGCCAGCTACCTCGCCCTGTTTTTTGTAAATACTGTTAGCAGGAATCAATCCTCTGACCATAGATGTCGGATAAACATTTGTATGTCTGCCGATCACAGTTCCCGGATTCAACACGGAATTACAGCCTACCTCTACCTCATCTCCAAGCATGGCTCCAAACTTTTTCAATCCGGTTGCAATCTCTTCACTACTGCTCTTAACCACTACTAATGTTTTGTCGGATTTGACATTAGATGTAATGGAACCTGCCCCCATATGAGCCTTGAACCCTAAGACAGAATCCCCAACATAGTTATAATGCGGTACCTGAACCTTATTAAACAACACAACATTTTTTAACTCTGTGGAATTTCCGACAACTGCACCCTCTCCTACAATTGCATTTCCCCTGATAAAAGCACAGTGACGAATTTCCGCATTTTTACCGATGATAACAGGACCATTTATATTGGCTGTCGGCGCAACCTTTGCACTCTTTGCAATCCAGATGAACTCATCCTTCTGATCATACTCATCCTTGGGTAGCTTTGCCCCGAGTTGTTTGATGAATTCGCTGATTTTGGGCAGTGCCTCCCACGGATATATCAGTCCCTCAAATAAGTCTGCTGCAATTGTCTCATTCAGATCGTATAGATTTTTAATCTTTGCCTCTTCCATTTTGATATCTCCTATCTGTTCAATTATTTTTTATAATAACTCTTTGCTTTGATAAACTTACTTCGCAGCACGGACTGATTATTCAGACCTCTGACAGCATCTGTTCTGCGTGATACATAATCGTTCAGCTTCTTCATATATTCATCCGATGTGATCGATCCCTCTGCGACACCAGTCAATCCTTTTTCCCAGCTTGCAGTTAGTTTGGGATCCAATAATGGTCGGATTGATGCATCTACAACATCATAGATCATTTCTCCCATCAAAGCCGGTGTGATAACCTGTGTCTTTTTATTTAAATTCAGATAATGATTTCCTACCAGTTTTTTTAGTATCTCTGCTCTGGTTGCAGAGGTTCCGATTCCACTACCCTTGATCTGAGCACGCAGTTCCTCATCCTCGATCAATTGTCCTGCATTTTCCATAGCCAGGATCATGGAACCGGAGGTATATCGTTTCGGCGGGGAGGTTTCACCCTCCTTAACCGACAGTTGTCCAATGTTTAAAGTGGCACCCTTTTTCAATCCTTGTAGAGCTTTAAGGAAATCAGCATCGCATTTGTTATCCTCACCACTATTTTCCTCAGTTTCATCCTCTGATCGTTCTTGTTCTGTCTTTTTTTTGGCAAAAGAGTAGTTCATCACCTTCAGATAGCCTTCGTCCAGCAGGACCTTAAAATTCGTCTGAAAGGTCTCTTTTCCGATTGTAGCCGTAATACCGGTCTTCTGATAAACAGCTGCAGGATAAAAGATACTTAAAAATCTCCTGGCAATTACCTCATATACTTTATTTGCAAGTTCCGAAGAACTGCCCAGTGCATTCAGTCCCTGTCCGGTCGGTATAATCGCATAATGATCCGTGATCTGTTTATCGTTGACATATCGCGTCTTTGCAATGCCCTGATAAGATTTTTGATCCATGATTTCTGCTGCAAAGGCGGATACATTTCTTTCGTTTTTAAGACCTGCGATATTTTTATGGATCTCCTTTGCAACTGCAGTAGATAATACTCTGGCATCTGTTCTTGGATAAGTTACTGCCTTCTTTTCATATAGCTCCTGAACAATTCTCAAAGTTTCATCCGGACTGATCTTGAATAATTTGGAACAGTCATTTTGCAGCTCTGCCAGATTATATAACAATGGTGCATTTTTATTCTCTTTTTTCTTCTCAAGTGAGGATACGACCGCAAGAAACGGATCAGTTTGTTTCAATCGTGTGATCAGTTCCTCTGCACCTTTAAGTTCTTTAAAGCCATTTTCCTTATATAACAATGGAGACTGAAAATATACAGATCCTTCTACTGCCTTCCATTCGGCTTCAAATCCACTGCCACCTGACTGTAGCTTGAGATTTGCAAGTACCCTGTAAAAAGGAGTCTTTACGAATTCACGAATTTCTCGTTCTCTCTTTACAACCATTCCCAGGACGCAAGTCATGACTCTCCCCACAGAAATAACTGCATATTTCATCTGGAGAAAGCTTGATATGGCGTCACCGTATTTGAGTGTTAATGCACGTGAAAAATTGATTCCCATCAGGTAATCTTCTTTTGCACGCAGGAAAGCCGCCTCTGACAGATTATCATATTCAGACAGATCCTTTGCCTCTTTGATGCCTCGTCTGATCTCCTCTTCTGTTTGTGAATCGATCCAAACACGCCTTCTTGTCTTTCCTTTTACCTTTGCCTGTTGTTCTACCAGACGATATATGTACTCTCCCTCTCGTCCGGAATCAGTACATACATAGATCGTATCAACATCTGCACGATTTAGAAGTCCGCTTACAATCTTGTATTGTTTCGCAGCAGCCGGAATCACTTCATATAAATATTGTTCCGGCAAAAAAGGAAGTGTCGTAAAACTCCACTTTTTATATTTAGGATCATATACATCTGGATAACTCATTGTGACCAAATGACCGACACACCATGTGACAATGGTATTCTCAGACTCGAGATATCCGTCATATTTTTGAGTATTTAACTTCAATGCATTGGCAAATTCTCTTGCAACGCTCGGTTTTTCTGCTATAAAAACTGTTTTTGCCATACTTTATAATACCTTATCCAAGAAGCTTTGCAGGCGTTCATTCTGAGGATGTTCAAAAAAATCTTTTGGATTATTCTCTTCCATAATCTGTCCGTCAGCCATAAACAAAACTCTGTTTGCTACTTCCTTGGCAAAGCCCATCTCATGCGTTACAACGATCATGGTCATATGATTACTTGCCAGATCACGCATAACACCCAATACTTCTCCGACCATTTCCGGATCGAGAGCCGAAGTAGGTTCATCGAACAGCATAACATCTGGTGTCATACAGAGTGAACGCACAATTGCGATTCTCTGTTTCTGCCCTCCTGAAAGCTGACTGGGATAGGCATCAAAGCGATCAGCCAATCCAACACGTTCCAGTAGACTCATTGCCATCTTCTCTGCTTCTTCTTTTGACCTATGCTGCAATTTGATCGGTGCAATGGTCAGGTTTTTCATGACTGTCATATGTGGAAACAGGTTAAACTGTTGGAATACCATTCCCATCTTCTGTCGTTGGAGATCTATATTACTCTTGGGATTACAGATATCTACTCCCTCAAAGAAGATACTGCCACCTGTCGGCACTTCCAATCGGTTAAGACAACGCAAAAAAGTACTCTTACCAGATCCTGATGGCCCAACGATAAATGCAACATCACCCTCATAAAAATCGGTGGTGATGCCGTTTAATGCCTCTAATTCTCCAAAGTGTTTCTTCAGATCATGTACTTCAATGAGAGGTGTTTGTGTCTGCTTATCAATGGTCACTGTTACGAAGCCTCCTCTCAAGATTCTTTGCAAGCTTGTCAAAGATCATAACCAGCACAAGATAGATTACGGCAACTGCCATAAGTGGCATAAAAGCATTATAGGTACGGCTTCGTATGATATCCGCTCCCTTAGTCAAATCCTGCAATGCAATATATCCTGCAACAGATGTTTCCTTTAACAAGACAATAAATTCATTTCCAAGTGCCGGTAGGATGTTTTTAAATGCCTGCGGCAGAATGAAATGGATCATGGTTTGGACATAACTAAAGCCAAGACTTCTGCCAGCTTCAAACTGTCCGTTGTCGATCGACATAATACCGCTTCGTATAATCTCAGCAACATATGCTCCGGAGTTAATACCAAATGCAATCACGGCAACAAATACCTTATTGACGTCCACCGAAGCAAAAATAACAAAATACGTAATCAGAAGCTGCAGAACAACCGGTGTTCCCCTGATCACTGTCAGGTAAATATTACATATCACATTTGCGATCAGTCCCTTTCCTGTTTTATCATATGTGGATCGAATCATCGCCACAATAAATCCCAGAAAGATACCAATCAACACCGAAAAGAATGTGATAATTAATGTCACACCCAGACCATTTAGTATATATTCATATCTGTTATCCTGTATAAAATTTTGATAAAAATTGTCTGCAAAGCTTCCCATACGTTTTCCTATTCAGCTGTGATATATTTGTCTTTGATCTCCTGCAGTTTTCCTGAAGACTCCAGTTTTGCAAGTGCATCATTGATCTTAGTTAACAGTTCTTCATTATCCTTGGAGATTGCAATTGCATAATCCTCCACGGTAAACTCCTCATCTACGATAGATAGTCCTTCGTTCTGTGATACGAATACCTTTGCTGGTTCTCTGTCGATAATCACTGCATCTACCTTGTCCTGTAACAGTGCCTGTACCGCTTCAAAGCCCTTGTTGTAACGCTCGATTGTAGCATCTGCAATATCGCCTGCGTAGATATCTCCTGTAGTTCCAAGTTGTACGCCAACCTTCTTGCCTGTCAGATCATCAGGTGTTGCAACCACACTACCGTCTTTTACAATAATGACCTGTGCTGCCTGTGTATAAGGTGTTGAGAAGTTGACATTCTTCAGACGATCTTCATTGACTGTCATTCCTGCAACACCGATATCAGCCTTACCGGACTGAACTGCTGCAATAATGGAATCAAATGCCATATCCTCAATCTTCAGCTCCATACCGAGTTCCTCAGCTACTGCAGCTGCCATCTCTGCATCGATACCAACCACCTTGTCGCCATCATAATACTCATAGGGCGGAAATTCAGCATTCGTTGCCATAACCAACGTCTTATCGCTCCCCTTGCTGCCGCATGCTGTCATTCCGACTGCACATGCCAAAACCAATACTACTGATAAAAACTTTTTCATAACTCTTTCCTCCTGGATATTTATAATTGAGAAATATCAATTAATTTGATATTTTTCTTCACTTTTGCTTCGAGTGTGATCTTTTCATCAAACCCGTCTACAGTAAATAAATAGATGTAATCTACTTTTAATTTAGCCTTCTCCACACAGAATAGAAGCCACTCATAATCTTCATAGGTCATAAGGCTTCTCTCCCAATTGCACATACCAACCAACGTATGACCTTCCTCGTCCTCAGCCACGATATCAATGGTGCCAACCTTACCGACCCAGGAACCACTCTTTTCATACTTGAAGCTTAATTTGTTCATCTGATTCATCAGATCCAGATATTCTGAACATACCTTGGTAAAATATGCTGCTGTATAGTTTCTAAACGAAGGTGCTATGTACCTCGTATAAAACTCATCATCACTGATTAGTCCCTGCTTTGACATATGTGGGAATATATATTGAAACCAGAAATGTACGTAATGATTACTGATTTTATAAATACCCTTTTGTGCATTATCCTTGCCTGCTGTGTCATAGGAAAAAACCTTTTCAACGATACCCAACTCAATCAGATTCTTCAGATACACACTGATCTTGGCACGATTAAAGCCTGTATGGTTATGCAGATCATTCAATTTGTGCTTGCCAGAAGCAAGCGTTGTGAGAATCGTATGATATACAGATGTCTCACGTAGCTCTTCTGCCACATAACGGCTTCCCTCTTCTGAGAGAAATGTACCCTGCCGAATGATATTTTGCTTGATGTTTTCGGGAATATCAAGTGTAGCATCCCAGTAATACCAAAGCCCCGGAATCCCACCCAGGATTGCGTATGTCTCCACACACTGCTCCATTGAATACTTGGGAAATTTTCTTACAACATCCAGAAACTTTAATTCATCAATCTTTAACAGACCGGTAATCTCATAAGCATTTTCACCCATTTTAGATACCATGGAATTCTCGATCCATCCGATTGCAGATGAGCATAATACAATCATGACGGGTTGATTATTCCATTTATTATGAATCAGTCTAACCACCTCGTCCATAAAAGTATCACCGGATTTAACAATGTATTGGAATTCATCAATGATGATGACCTTTTTTTGTGATCTTACCTCTGTGATGGCTTGAAAAATTGCATCAAATCTTCTGTTTACCGCTGCTGAACGCTCCCGCTCCTCCGACAGTTCATCACTCCACAGACATAACTGCTCATACTCAGAACACGGCCTTGCAAGATAATAAGAAAAGGCCTTATCACTGCAAAATTCCTTGATCAGTTCTGTCTTCCCGATATTCTTACGTCCATATAGGATTACCAGTTGGCTTCCTTCTTTTTCGTAATGGTTTTTCAGATACTTCAGTTCGGCGGTTCTACCAAGTAACATGTTATCCCCTATCATTTTGCAGGCTCTTCTCATTCTCCACAAGCAGTTTCTCAATATCAGTTTTTGTCATCGGTCTGCCTGTTAAGAAGCCCTGAATGTTATCACACTCAATCTTCGTCAGAAAATCATACTGTTCCTGTGTTTCCACACCTTCTGCAACCGTCTCCAGCCCTAATTTCTTTACCATATTTACAACAGATTCCGTAATGATATTGGTAGAACGGTCCTTGATTGCAGTATCTACAAACGATTTGTCGATCTTGAGTGTGTCAATCGGGAGATCCTTCAGATATGACAATGAAGAAAAGCCTGTTCCAAAGTCATCAAGAGAAACCCGTACTCCCAGCATACGCAATGATTTCATTTTATCGATTACTTCCTCAAAATCATCAATAAATATACTTTCCGTAATCTCAAGTTCCAACATCTTGGGATTGATATCATATAAATTGATTAGGTGCAGAAGCTGATCTGTAAAATTATCCTTCTTTAGTTGAAGAGCTGAAATATTGATAGATAAAATCAACGGATAATCATAACGCGCACTCCATGCGGCATATACACGCAGTGCCTCTTTCATGACCCAATTGCCGATCGGTATGATTGCACCGTTTTTCTCAGCAATCGGAATAAAATCACTTGGGCTGATAAATCTGCCATTCTCATCAGGCCAGCGAATCAACGCTTCCACTCCACGTAGTTTCTTCGTAGTAGCAAAAAACTGCGGCTGATAGTATAGTAAAAAATCCTCATGATCCACTGCATTTTTTAATTGTTGCTCGATTGTAACACTATCCAGAAAATCATTCAGGATTTCCGGCTCGAAATATTGGAGATTATTCTTTCCGGTCTCCTTTGCCCTAAACAGGACAATCTCAGCATTTTTGATCAATTCCAGAGCTGTTGAACCGGCTTCAGGAAATGTTGCGACACCAACACTGACACTGAACACAATCTCTGCCTTATTACTTAGACAAAACGGTTTTCTAAGTCTGTCATGCAGGTTTCGATACACCATTTCAACACTTCTGGATCCATAGGGATCGTAGATTGCAATACAGAAAACGTCACTTCCAAATCTGCCTGCAATGATCTGATCATTCTGCAGCCCCTTGATAAATGTACCAAAATCCTGTACAAGTTCATCTCCAAACAGCAGACCTAACGAATCATTAATCTTTTTAAAATCATCAATGTCAACAAACATCAGAGCAACATTGACCTGCTCTGACTCTGCTTTTTCAATGAGATCTCTGAGACATTTTACGAAATAATTACGATTATATAATCCTGTTAGAGAATCATAGAAGGCAAGATAGCGAAGTTCCTCGTTTTGAGCACGTTCCTTTGTGGTGGATTTAAAACAACAAATCTGTTCCTTTGCTTCCATATTCTCACGATAGAAAACTCTGGAACGGCATTCGATCCAACTTGGACTTTTGTTGGACCTAAACTCGCAGGTGGCGTCAATCACATGATTTTTTCGCATGTCAATGATGGTTTTTCTAAATTTCTCCACATCATCCTCATGAATATAAGAAAGCATTCGCTCCTCATCCAGAGAACTACCCAGATGTTCACCGAGCGTCTCCTCCCAACAGCCTAACAGCTCGGATGAATGATCCTCGAAATTAATATAAATATAAGAATAGCCGGAAATGTCGGATATCATTTTATAGATCCGCTCATTCCCATTCAGTTTTTCATTTAAAGCAGTTAATAAATCCAACTGATACTTTAGTTCATCCATGTAAGCTATCCTTTGTCTTTAATATGTCTTAAATATAACCCTTAGCCTTTAACAATTCGGCACACAATACTGCTCCACCGGCTGCACCACGCACAGTGTTGTGTGAAAGTCCGACAAATTTGTAATCAAACAGTCCGACATTGTCCTCTCTGAGACGTCCTATTGTAACTCCCATTCCGTTTTCATAGTCAACATCCAGAACAACCTGTGGACGGTTATCCTCTTCCATGTATCTGATAAACTGCTTTGGTGCACTCGGTAAATCTAACTCCTGCGGCACGCCTCTAAAATTCACCATTCTATCGATTAATTGTTCTTTCGTCGGCTTTTTAGCAAAATTGATAAACACTGCAGCGGTATGACCGTTCAATACCGGGACTCTGATACATTGAGTAGTAATCTTAGGAGATGAAGCCTTCACGATTACACCGTTTTCAATCTTACCGAGGATTCTTAACGGTTCCTGTTCGCTTTTTTCCTCCTCGCCACCAATATACGGAATGACATTTTCAATCATCTCCGGCCAGTCCTTAAAAGTCTTTCCTGCTCCTGAGATCGCTTGATAAGTGGTAGCCACTACCTCCGTTGGTTCAAATTCCTTCCATGCAAATAACAACGGTGCATAACTTTGAATGGAGCAATTCGGTTTTACAGCGATAAAGCCTCTCTTGGTTCCCAGTCTCTTTTTCTGAAATTCAATGACATCCATGTGATCAGGATTCAGTTCCGGCACCACCATAGGTACATCCGGAGTCCATCTGTGTGCACTGTTATTGGATACAACCGGCACCTCTGCCTTTGCATACTCTTCCTCGATTGCACGAATCTCATCCTTAGTCATGTCTACTGCACTGAATACAAAATCAACCTTGGAAGCTACATCCTTGACATCATTCACATTCATAACAACTAATTTTTTCACAGCCTCTGGCATCGGAGTCGTCATCTTCCATCTGCCACCAACTGCATCCTCATAAGTTTTGCCTGCACTTCTTGGGCTTGCTGCTACTACCTTGACCTCGAACCACGGATGATTTTCTAACAGAGAAATAAATCTCTGTCCAACCATTCCGGTAGCTCCTAAAATACCCACATTTAATTTCTCACTCATCTTTCTATCTCCTCTAAATTATTTTTCTTCTTTTGTATTAATCTCGTTCTGCCAATCATTTGCAAGATACTTTTGATTTTTAAGAATAACTGCTTCCATTGCTGCCTTGCCCGGAGCCCCGATTGTCAATCGTTTGTTCACACATGTATCCAGGCTGATTGCTTCATAAATATCCTCATTAAATACCGGATCGATTGCCTGATATTCAGTTAAGGTCATGTCTTCCAGTGATTTATTATGTTCAATACAATACAGAACAAGTCTTCCCACAATACCGTGGGCATCACGGAATGGAACACCCTTTCCCACTAAATAATCAGCTGCGTCTGTTGCATTGGTGAAACCACCTTTTGCACTTTCCTCCATACGCTTTTTATTGAATTTCATCGTTGACAACATCCCGTTGAACAAAACCAGACAGTTCTTAACAGTATCAATGGCATCGAAGGTCAGCTCCTTGTCCTCCTGCATGTCTTTGTTGTATGCAAGTGGTAATCCCTTCATGGTTGTCAAAATGCTCATCAATGCACCATAGACACGTCCGGTCTTACCTCTGACCAGTTCTGCAATGTCAGGATTTTTCTTCTGAGGCATGATACTGCTTCCTGTACTATAGGCATCATCAATCTCAACAAACTGATATTCATTGGTATTCCAAATAATGATTTCCTCTGAAAATCTGCTTAAATGCATCATGATTGTTGACAACGCCGATAAAAACTCAATGACATAATCTCTGTCTGCGACCGAATCAATGCTGTTTAATGTCGGTCCTGTAAAACCCATAATCTCAGCAGTAAAGGCTCTGTCCAGTGGATACGTTGTACCCGCCAGTGCACCAGCTCCGAGTGGGCAATAATTCATCCTGTCATAGATATCCTTTAATCTCAGGCAGTCACGTTTGAACATCTCAAAATACGCTCCCATATGATGTGCCAGAGTAATCGGCTGTGCCTTTTGCAAATGCGTAAAGCCCGGCATATAGGTCTCTGTGTGCTCCTCCATGATCTTCAGGAGAGTTTTCAGCAGATCCTTTACCAATTCATCAACATATAACACTTGCAGCCTTGTATAAAGTCTCATATCCAAAGCAACCTGATCGTTTCTGCTCCTGCCGGTATGTAATTTCTTTCCGGCTTCTCCAATCCTGTCTGTGAGATTTGCTTCAATAAAACTATGAATATCCTCATATTCCGCTGTAATATGAAGTGTTCCATTTTCAATGTCGCTTTGAATATCCTTTAATCCCTGAATAATCTGATCCTGTTCGTCTCGTGTCAGTATTCCTTGTTTATGCAACATGACGACATGTGCGATGCTTCCCTCAATATCCTGACGATAGAACTTCTGATCAAATGAAATGGAGGCATTGAACTGATACACCAATTGATCCGTTTCTTTTGTAAATCTTCCGCCCCATAACTGAGCCATATCCTGTCCTCCATCCATACTGATTTGATAAATTAAAACTAAATTTGATTTTATCACATCCGATGATAGATTTCAACGATATTTCTTACCTGATTTACGACCCGATTTACAACTCTGAAAATGATTGATCTCAGCCTTTCAGAACATATATTTTTCTTCAAAATCCGCAATCGGAATCGGTTTGTTAAAGAGATACCCCTGTGCCTGACCACATCCCATCATCTTTAAAATCTCAAACTGCTCCTCCGTCTCAACACCTTCAGCTATACTTTCGATTCCAAGCTCATTACATAATTCCAGTACCTTTTTAATGATAATACGGCTCTTATCCTCTGTCACAATGGTATTGATGATACTTTTATCCAATTTCAGCACATCGAACTGCATTGTATTGAGGATCGACAGATTTGAAAAACTTGCTCCAAAATCATCTAATGACAAGCGATATCCATTTTTAACAATTTTACAGCCTATGGCTTCTATTGTTGCACGTTCCATATTACCAAGGGTTTCCGTGATCTCGATTTCAATCAACTCATGTGGTACAAGGTATTTCTCATGTACACGTTCCATACTGCTGATGATATCAGGCTCTAACATAGTCGCTCTTGAGAAATTCAATGAAATAGGGAAGACCTGCTTTCCTTCTTCAATCCATTTGGTTAATACCTTCAAAACCTCTTCAAACATATAAATATCAATGTATCTCACAAGATTTTCCTTTTCAAGTAAGGGAATGAATTTGTTTGGTGGTATCACGCCATGCTGTGGATGTATCCTGCGTACAAGTGCCTCTGCTCCATTGATCCTGCGGGTTGTGATATCTGCCTTCGGCTGGAGATACATCACAAATTCTCCGTTTAATATAGTCTGCTTGAGCTCCTGCTGCAGCTTATTACGGAAGAATTTATTGGACTGTTCTTCTCTCTGATAATATTCCTGTTTTGCAATCAGCATTAAATCCTCTGAATGTGCAACCATCTTTTCTATATCAATATCACTTCTTGACCAGCAATGCCCTACAGATATAGACAGTTCCTCATTTTGAGAAACGCATCGTTTAAAGTTCATAACGGTGTCTTCAAATGTCTCCTGTGCATAATCAGCACATAGAGCCAGAAACAGACCACCACCCAAACGATAAATCCTGCCGTCAACAAAATGCTTTCTCATGGTATCTGCAATAAATCTAACACTTCCGTCTCCATACTTGCTTCCAAGATGCGTATTGATGTCCTTGAGTCCATTGATGTCCACAGATACAACTCCCAAGGCAGAAAATGTTTCCTGATTCACGGAATTGATATACTTCTGATAGCTGTTACGATTTTCAAGCTCTGTCAGCATATCGTAATGCTTTATATAATCCTGCTCTGATAATAATCTTCTCTTAACAATCTCACTCGGAATGAAATAGGCGAGTGCATTCAACAGACTGACATCTCCCAGATGTGCGGAAACATTATCCACTGAAACAAAGCCCTTCATTCTTCCTTTTACATGAAATGGTGACATATAGAGCGAATGAATTCCATGACTGTTCAGAAATTCACTTTCCATATCACTCTGCATATTTGTATCAGCAATACTGTTTAATACCAGTGTCTGTTTCGTCTCAAATGCACGTAAAAACGAAGGAGCATCCTCCATCTTAGCCCTCGTCACATCATCTGCTATTGATGTCACACCCTCTTTACAGTAATCATAGATACCGTTAAATGTATTCAGATCCTTTCCCATTTCAAAGACCTGACTTCTGTCTGCCTCATAGTAATCGCACAAAATCCTTAATACAAAGTCTATTGCATCCTTAAGCGTATCTGCTGATACGAGTGCTGCCATTGATTTTAGTATGATTCGTGCTGTTTCCTGAGTGCAATGATCTATCTGTTTGGTAAACTCAAACTGATTGCTGTAATTCTTCAGATACTCGACCGATTTACTTTGGTAAACCTCACATACATGACGACTTTTCACATCAATACATCTGTCTATGTACTTTGCCTTTTCATCCAGTATAATGCAAGTATTATCATCCTGCTCACGAAATACAACATTCACTCTGTAAGTAATGGGGATATCATCATCCGGGAGCAGATAATGTAAGCTAAGCATATCAATAAGGAAATGAATCTGCTCCAGTGCTTCCTCTCTACTGTTTACCTCGATGATGTATATCGAAAATACACCTTCCCCACGATAAGAGACCACATATCGATCTTCCAGAAACAACTTGAATATTCTGCCCAGTTCAGCCAGCATTTTATGAGAGTGAAGCGTACCAAACTGTGTCTTGTACAGATTGTAATCAGTCATATAACAATTTAGATATGCGCTCGTTTTCCCTTCCTTTGGAGGCTCCCTTAGGAGCATATCAATCATTCCCTCAGCTGTAACATCTTTATACAACCCTGTATATTCATCATATTCAATACGCTTAGGATAAGCCAGTTCTCTCTTTTTTCGTGCATCTGCATCACTGACATATCCAAAGAAATAGATATCTCCCGAATCCGGATCTAGTAAAAGACTTCTCGTCTCACAAACCCACTTGATCCTTCCATCCTTCTTTTTAATCCGATAATCAAACGAAAAAGTAGTCTTACCTTCATCATATGCATTGAGGCAAAATTCTCGATTGGACAATTCTTTATATTTGACTCTCTCATCATCGGATAATATGACATTTAATGTATATTCCGATGTGGCTTCAAACGTTTTAACATGATCCAGATATTCATCTGTCAGTTCTCCGGCCGACACACAAATCACCTGATTCTCCGTCAGATTAACGATACAATACGCCACTAATTCATATGGTATCAGTTCCCTAATCCTTTTTTCATGCTCAAATCTCATTCTTGCATTCATGTTTTTCATATTTTGCATACATTATTCCTCACTGGTATCAATATACTGTTCAGGATTTCATCGCTGGTAATAATTGTCTATTCTATGAGAGTTCGTCTATTTTCGCATATTTATATATATTTTATCAAACTTTTTCAACAATTGCAATTAATTCAGCGCATTTGTGTGGCAACTGTTAGTCATGATTTTTTTGTTGCAAATCAACACTAAATCTACTATAATATCAAAGGTAACCGTACCCAAACGGTTCATTGCTGAAATAGCTCAGTCGGTAGAGCACTTCACTCGTAATGAAGGGGTCGTGAGTTCAAGTCTCATTTTCAGCTTTCGCAATAACAGTGACACATGCACAAAAACAGAAGAATGGGCAGTTTGCAAGTTTACTTGCATAACTGCCCACTCTTCTGTTTTTCATCGTATAGGCGGAGCCTATGCGATGAAGCAGACCCACCGGGTCTGCGAATTGCATGTGTCACTGTTATTGCGAATTGCATGTGTCACCACCACTGCGAATTGCATATGTCACTGTTATTTTATACCACATCCACTCTTCTCACTACACCTCACACAATCCCCTGTACATCCGGCCCCTCTGTTTCGATATAAAAATCTAACCGCTGCACCTAATCCAATCACGATCAATCCCAACAGTATCCAACTCAACAAGTTCATTCCTTAACCTCTTTTCTCTATAGCATACACCCAATATGATACACAATCCACGCACAAATCCATGCTACTGTACACTGAGCCAATATCACACCAATCGTCTGCCATGTAGAATTCAGTTCTCTCCGTATTGTAGCAATTGCAGCCACACACGGTGTATATAACAACGTAAATACCAAAAACGACACTGCTGTAACAGGAGTGAAAAGTGAACTGAGCGAAGCAGCTACTCCGTCCGCAGAGGCTCCCAACAAAACTCCCATCGTACTGACCACCGCTTCCTTAGCAATCAATCCCGAAATCAAGGAAGTCGTCACACGCCAGTCTCCGATTCCGAGTGGTACAAAAATCGGTGCGATCCATTGACCGATGACTGCAAGCAAACTATGTGTTCCATCCTGTACGAAATTAATCCTTGTATCAAATGCCCCCAAAAACCATATGATGATTGTTGCAATAAAGATGATCGTAAATGCTCTCTGCAGAAAATCCTTTGCCTTATCCCACATCAGCATACCCACACTCTTAATAGATGGAAGTCTGTAATTCGGCAACTCCATTACAAACGGAACCGGCTGTCCTGTAAATGCTGTTTTCTTTAAAAGCAGAGCAACCACAATTCCAATTAACATTCCACCAAGATACAAGCCTGTCATAACCAATGCTGCATACTTGGGGAAGAATGCGGCACAGAACACTGCGTAGATCGGTATCTTTGCCGAGCAGCTCATATAAGGTGTCAGCAGGATCGTCATTTTCCGGTCTCTCTCCGATGATAGCGTTCTGGTTGCCATAATTGCGGGAACAGAGCATCCAAATCCGATGATCATCGGTACAAAGCTTCTACCTGATAATCCGATCTTTCGTAGCAATTTATCCATCACAAAAGCAACTCTCGCCATATATCCCGTATCTTCCAAAATCGATAAAAAGAAAAACAGCACAACAATGATTGGTAAAAAGGACAGAACACTTCCTACCCCAACAAAGATTCCATCAATGATCAGACTATGTACAACAGGATTGATCCCATATAATGCAAGACCTCTGTCTGCCAACACCGTCAATCTGTCAATTCCCATAGCCAAAACATCTGACAAAAAGCTTCCGATCACACCAAAGGTCAGCCAAAAAATCATGAGCATAATGATAAAAAACAAAGGTAACGCCAGATATTTATTAGTCAGTACATTATCAATCCGAACACTTCTCTTGTGCTCTTTGCTTTCATGACATTTGACTACCGATTCTTTGCATACAGACTCAATAAAACCATATCTCATATCTGCAAGTGCCGCATTTCGATCCATTCCGTATTCCTGCTCCATCTCAGTTACGGCATGCTCTATCATTTCCATTTCGTTTGGAACAAGTTCTAATTTATCACCAAAAGATGTATCTCCCTCGATCAGCTTCGTTGCAGCAAATCTCGCCGAGATATCACAGTTTTGTGCATGATCCTCGATCAGATGAGAGACTGCATGGATACACCTGTGTATAGGCCCGGGTTTGCAAAAATCCGTCACTGTCGGATACTGTTTTTTCTTTGCAACGGTTGTGATCTTGGTGACCAGTTCCGAAATACCCTCATTTTTTACAGCACTGATGGGAACAACCGGTATTCCAAGTGCCTCAGACATTGCCGCGATATTGATCGTTCCACCGTTTCCCCTCACCTCATCCATCATATTCAATGCAAGAACCATTGGGATATGTAATTCCAAAAGTTGAAGTGTTAAATAGAGATTACGTTCTATATTCGTAGCATCCACAATATTGATGATACCATCCGGTTTCTGATTCAATATAAAATCTCTTGTAACGATTTCCTCAGTAGAATACGGACGGATAGAATAAATCCCCGGAAGATCCACGACTGAACAGTCCTTTGCAAGCTTCATCTCCCCGATCTTTTGATCCACTGTAACTCCGGGAAAATTACCTACATGCTGATTGGAGCCTGTCAAAGCATTAAATAATGTGGTCTTTCCACAGTTTTGATTACCTGCAAGTGCGAAGATCATACAATCGCCTCCACTTCTATCATTTTTGCATCGTCAATGCGAATGGTCAGTTCGTAGCCTCTAAGTGTCAGTTCGATCGGATCGCCCAATGGTGCAATTTTATGTATGGTTACTGTTGTTTTGGGGATCAGTCCCATATCCAATAAACGTAACCGCAAGGCCCCTTCACCACCTACTGATTTGATCACACCGCTTTTTCCTACCTGTATCTCATTCAATGTCATATCACATGATCTCCTTTGATTTTGAAGAGTTAGTTTGGGTTTCTTCAAGTTCGTCTATGCTAACTCATATATAGAATAATACTATTATATGAAAATATCAATAGGTATTATATCATTTTCATGATAAATTCAACCACAATCACCGTTATTGTAGCACCTACAGCCACCTTAACAAGTCCTTTATCAAAGAAGGCCATCGAGCATGCAACCAGGCATCCGATAATTGCCGAAAGAATACTGTTTGTTGAATAAATAATAGCAGGAAATGTCATCGCTGCCAGTACAGAATAAGGAATATATGCTAAAAAAGATTTGATATATAGGTTTGAAACTTTCTTTCTCACCAAAACGAGCGGTACTGCACGAATCAGGTAGGTAACAACGACCATGACTGCAAGGTAGACCCAATATGATTGTCCCTGAAACAGTTCTGTATTCATGATTTTGCGGTCTCCTCTCCTTTTTGGGCTTCTTCACCTGCCGGAAATACCACTGCCCCAAACAGTGCTGCACAGATAGCACAGACAATAATGGAAAATCCGCTTGATATCTGTTTAAAAATGGGTATGTAATAAAAGATACAGCTTAATACAATTGCCAACAATACAACTGACAAAACACTTTTTTCTCTCTTTGCCTTAGGCACAATAATAGCAACGAACATCCCATAGATTGCAATTCCGAAGGCTTTTCCGACAGATTCCGGTACTGCTTCTCCAAACAAGGCCCCAAGCAGTGTTCCCAGTGACCAGCCTATGTATGGTGCAATCATCAAACCGAGAAAATAAGATCTGCTCACTTCGTGTTCGTACGACATGGACACAGCAAAGATCTCATCTGTATTTCCTGTTGCAAGCAACCATCTGTAGAGACTGGTGAATTTTGAATCCACTTTTTGCGACAATGAAACTGACATCAATGCATAACGCAAATTAATGATGAATTCGGTGACAGCCATTTCAATCAGACTGCCACCGCTCACCATAATTCCAACACCGGCAAATTGCCCGGCACTTGTTAAATTTGTCATTGAGATCAGAGTGGCTTCCCACCAGGTCAATCCATTATTCACCGCCATAATTCCAAAGGCAAATGATACCGACAGATAGCCCAGACCAATTGGAATACCATCCATAATACCTCGTTTTAATCTCATATCTGTTCCAATGCCTGCCTTAAATCCTCAATGATATCAGTTGCATCCTCCAGACCTACTGAGAAACGAATCAAATCCGGACTTACACCTGCTTCAATCAGCTGTTCGTCTGTCAATTGACGATGTGTATGACTTGCTGGATGTAAAAGACAAGTCTTTGCGTCAGCAACGTGCGTAACAATTGTTGCAAGTTTCAGATGATCCATAAATCTTATGGATGCTTCTCTTCCTCCCTTGACTCCGAACGCCAATACACCACAGGAGCCATTCGGAAGATACTTCTTCGCAAGCTCATGATTCTCGTCCTGTTCCAACCCACAATAATGAACCCATGCTACTTTTTCATGCTGATTCAGATACTCTGCTACCTTTTGTGCATTCTCACAATGCTGTCTCATTCTGACTGCCAGTGATTCCAAACCTACATTCAGATAAAAAGCATTCTGAGGAGACTGTATAGATCCAAAATCTCTCATCAGCTGTACCGTAGCCTTTGTAATAAATGCTCCTTTTCCAAATTTTTCAGTATAGGTCAGTCCATGATAGGATTCATCCGGAGTGGTCAGCCCATGAAACTTATCTCCATATGCTTTCCAGTCAAAATTACCACTGTCAACGATTGCTCCGCCGACTCCTACCGCATGACCGTCCATATATTTTGTTGTGGAATGTGTAACGATATCCGCACCCCATTCAAACGGTCTACAGTTCACAGGGGTTGCAAAGGTATTATCTACGATCAAAGGTACACCGTGTGCATGTGCAAGTTTTGCAAATTTCTCAATATCGAACACATTCACCGTCGGATTGGTGATCGTTTCACCAAATAAAGCCTTGGTATTTGGTTTAAAATATTTCTCGATTTCTTCTGTCGAAAGATTCTGATCGATAAAGGTACACTCGATTCCCATCTTTTTCATTGTAACTCCAAATAAATTGTAGGTTCCTCCGTAAATTGATGAAGATGCAATAAAATGATCTCCTGCCTCACAAATATTAAATATCGCATAGAAATTAGCGGCCTGTCCTGAAGATGTCAACATTGCTGCCACTCCACCCTCAAGTGCACAGATTTTTGCTGCCACTGCATCGTTGGTTGGATTTGCGAGTCTTGTATAGAAATACCCATCTTCCTCCAAGTCAAACAAAGCTCCCATCTCATCACTGGTATCATATTTAAAAGTAGTGCTTTGATAGATTGGGAGTTCTCTTGGTTCTCCCTTTTTTGGTATGTAACCCGATTGCACACATTTTGTAGCCACATTGGCTTTCTCCAGAAATTCACTCATTTCAGTACCCTCTTTCTCTCATAATCGTTCAAGTTCCCATTTAGAATAGCATAAAATCCTAAGTGTTCAAAATACAGAAATCATATCACCCGCCATAGCTTTTAACTATGGCATCCTATCTGTATAACGCCTCAGGTTGTCCATATAAGTCTGTCCTACCATGCTCAATACCATACTCTGGTTGGTGATCGTCCCGACTCTGATCACATCATCTACTGCTAACGGAACTGCAACAATGTCACTTCCATTCAGATCCTCAGTAAAAATTCCGGTACTGACGGTAAATCCATTCAGACCGATCACCAGATTAGCCATAGTTGCTCGGTCGGTCACATGAATTGTCTGCCTGTGTTCCGGAAGGCTGATCAATTCCTCCGCATAGAACAGTGAATTGTATTCACCCTGTTCAAATACAAGATTGGGATATGTAGCAAGTTCATCCAGCGTAACACTCTGTTTATCTGCCAACGGGTTCTTTCTATATACCGATATATGCGGCTTTGCAGTAAATAACTCTTTAAAATCCAGACAATTCTCTTTTAACTGTCTGGATATCATTTTTTCATTAAAAGTATTGATGTATAATATACCGATTTCACTTCTCATGCTTCGGACATCGCCTATAATCTTGTGGGTCATTGTTTCACGGATGGAAAACTCGTATTCGTCCATGCCATACTGCTTGACCAGATCCACAAATGCATTGACTGCAAAGGAATAATGCTGTGTTGAGATACTGAATTTCTTTTTAGGAGCATCTCCACCGGTATACCTTTGCTCTAACAGCCCTGCCTGTTCTACTACCTGTCTTGCATAACCGAGAAATTCCCAGCCATCCTCTGTCACGGAGATGCCTTTATTATTCCTAAGAAAAATATGGATTCCAATCTCCTGTTCCAGATCCTTGATGGCATTGGAAAGACTCGGCTGCGAAATAAACAGGGTCTGTGCCGCCTTACTCATGGAATGATGATCTGCTATTGTAATAACATATTTTAACTGTTGTAATGTCATACTTTTTTTCGTTCCTTCATCATATGATGCAGTTTTCGGAATGCAGCATCGACTCCACCAACTTCGTTGATGATATTTTCACTGACTGCTTCTTTGCCAACCAATATGGTTCCGATGTCCTTTGTCAATACCGATGACGTCTCCATCATCAGTTCCTCCAATCGTTCCTTTCCGATCCCACAGTGCATTGTAATAAACCCAACGATCCTGTCCTGTATTTTCTTAAAATAATCAAAGGACTGTTTCACTCCGATCACCATTCCGTTTGTCCTCACCGGATGAATGACCATCGTACCGCTTGGCACAATCAGGGAATAGTCTGTGCTGACTGCTATAGGCACTCCGATGGAATGGCTGCCTCCAAGTACAAGGGATACAGTCGGCTTGGAAATAGAGGAAATCAGTTCGGCAATGGCAAGACCCGCCTCCACATCTCCACCGACAGTATTAATTAACACCAGTACTCCTTCTATATCCTCATCCTCTTCGACTCCTGCGAGCTGTGGAAGTATATGCTCATATTTCGTTGTCTTTGCAGTACTGGGAAGTAACTCATGTCCCTCAATCTCTCCTATAATGGAAAGCAGATGCACTCTACTTTTCGTTCCCTTTTTCCCAAGAGTCATCTGCCCATATTCCTGAACGGTATCTGTTCCGTTTTGATTCTGATCTGTATTCTTTTCTTCCTGATCCATCATTATTCTATACCTCACTATTCTAAATCATGAGAATAGTATGTGACGTAAAGAAAATAATATACACAACATCAGTGATCCCAGTCATCCTCCTCAGAAACTTCTATATCATATTTCATCTGATCCTCAGATACTTCGAGGGCATAATCGATCCTGTTTCGATTGACATGCTTTTTCGGAAGTGGGAGCGGATTCTCTATATATTGAATTGGTTTTTCTTCAGGCTGTATTATTTCACTGTTCACTACTTCCATCGTCTTTGGCGTCTCCTTTGTCTCTTCCAATTCTTCTGATACATCGATCAGTTCAGGTACATCCTGATCCTTAGATGGTGCCTCGTCATGATCAACTTGCTTCGTTTCCTGTAGCAGTTCCTGATTGTCTTTTTCAACTGTTTCTGAGACTTCTGCAATAGCATCCTTAGGCTTTCTCAGATAAGTCAAATACAATGGTACTGTATCCTGTTCATTTTCATCCTCGCTATTCAGCGGTAAAAATGAAAGATACATCAGTCTGAGTGCTGTGCCTGCCAATATTAAGAGAAGACCTATGTAGTAAATTGTATGATACAAACGATCCACATGTAAGAACATCATTAACATCACACCGATACATAACCAAATCAGAAAAACTGTCCTTCTCTCCTTTTTATATATATTTCTCCCAATCAAAATATATAGAGCAGACAAGAGCGACATAATCACAATTAAGAGATACAGAAATTGATTAATCACCTGCAACAATCCGACAAAGGTATAGGACAGTCTTGTTCCCTCATGATATAAAAGTGATTCATAATTTGTAGAAATATCATTCCCGGATTCAGAAATTAATAAACTGTACTGTTCTGTTACTTCTTTCAATGAAAATGGAGAATCGGCATGTTCGCCAGTCATAAAATCAGGTATTAATTCTTCCAAATAAGACTGAATGCACCTCTCGTTACCAATTTTCAAAGAACTGCTCATCCAGATCATTAATATGGTCAGTCCTCCCAATAACGTAACGAGCGAAATAAAACCTCTGATCACATGCTTTTTCCTGTATTGAAATTGGGTGATCAAAATGATAACAACCAAAATGATTGATATAGGCTCTATAAATACCATCAATCCAAGCAACAGACCCAAGGCAACCTGTAGAAGAACTTCCTTGACTCCGATTGTCTCCTCTTGCTTAAAATCAGAGAGGTAAAGTGCCAGCAATATCGTTCCGAACAAAAAGCAGGAAAACATAGCTGCATTGTGAAAAGAATATACGGCAAAAATCAAAGATGGCATATACACACAAAATGCAAGCGTCAGTACACTGTACAGTACTCCCGCCAATCTCCTGGTGATACGATAGATAAAGAAAATACCAAGCATCTGGAAAATCAGATTAGAATAGAACAATACCTCTGGCTTTGTTCCGAAGATCGCAAATCCAAAAGAAATCAATTTCCCATAGCCAAACAGAGACGGCATATCCATGATTTTTTCTATAATCACTTCCATATTAGGCATCATCATGCCCTTTTGCAGCGATACGGAAACATCAAAATAGGCCGTATTCTGTGAATTAAATACAATCTGAGGCATTGTCCGCAATATCATTCCATGAATCATGAGGAAGCAGACAGACATAATCTCAAAAGCCAAAAAGACACTATGCTTCTCCGTCGGTTTCAATGCTGTCAGTTTTGTGACAATAAAGATGATAAACAGCAACAGTAAAAGACCACCGGCATAAAGAGCCAGTACAAACCCTCCATCAGCCTGTTTATAAAAAAGACGATAGACCGACATATAAAAAACGCCGGCCATAATTATGATAAATAATACGGAAGATATTTTGCTGAATAGATTTTGTTTGATATGCATGCATTCTGTCCCTTCGATTTATGACACAAATCCCATATACTTCTTTTGCAGATCCTGCATCATGGAAACATAGATTTCCTTGCATTCTTCATCCTTATGCTGCTCAATGGTATGAATACATTGGCTCAGATACTTCTCATAAATGTCTCTATAAATATCAGGAGCAGCTTCCTGTTTGTTGATCCGATTTACAATCGTCGGAGCAATGTCATAATATAAATCAATCAATTGCTTTCCATCAGTCTGACCTGTCAGGTACTCATCACGATATTGACGTAGCAGCCTGAGTTCATAGCAGTCATCAGGCTTTCCGAGACTTTCACATACTGCTGTTGTAATATAACATAATTTTGTTTTAAAACCACCGTTGATATCCTCAAAGGTTCCGGAATTAATATGATATTTTGTGAATCTTTTATTCCACTGATTAACCATTGCATCGGCAAGGGGCTTGGAGCTTGTGCCGCCAAGATACAACACACATGGTAATACATAAACAACCATGGCTGTATTATGATCTAATACAAATTGTTCTTTTGCAGATTTTTTAGTCAGTTCATCATACTTACTTCCTACTTTATCTACAAAATCCGAAGCAATCTGATCAACAAATGCCGTTTGATCAGTACTTTCCAGATATTCCTTTTCTATATCCTTGAAAAACTCAGCCTGTTCTTCATAGAGTGACAGAAAGAATTTCTTGTACGTATCTCTTTTAAACTGATTTAAGTCACCGGCTGTTTCAAACAGCAGATCGCATAGACCCTGTTCAATATGTTCCATTTATCTGTCCTTTCCCGTACTCAGGTTTTTATTCATCCCAATTGTGATATACATATTGTACATCATCATCCTCATCTAGGAGATCCAGTGTTTTTTGAAGAGATTTGACTGCATTTTCATCAGTTAGTTCCACCCATGTCTGCGGGATCATGGTAACCTCGGCAGACATCATGGGAATACCTGCTTGTTCCAGTGCTTCACGCACCTGTGAAAAGGTATCAGGATCTGTGATGATCTCATAACTGTCCTCTTCCTCGGAAAAATCCTCTGCCCCAGCATCCAGTGCCTGCATCATCAGTTCATCAGGATCTGCATCGCACTCTTCCTTGTCCACAATAATCTGTCCCTTTTTATCAAACATAAATGATACACAGCCTTGTGTCCCTACATTACCGTTACCCTTGGTAAATGCATTTCTGACATTTGCAGCTGTACGGTTTTTATTATCCGTTAACGCATCAACAATGATTGCAATTCCATTCGGGCCATACCCCTCATAGGTAACATACTCATAATTCACACTTGCTGCATCACCTGCGGCCTTCTTGATTCCTCTTTCGATTGTATCATTTGGCATATTATTAGCCTTTGCCTTTGCAATACAATCGCGTAGTCTGGAATTATTATTCGGATCAGAGCCTCCCTCTTTCACAGCTACTGCAAGCTCTCTCCCGATGATTGTAAATATTTTTCCCTTTGCTGCATCATTTTTTTCTTTCTTATGCTTTATATTCGCAAATTTTGAATGTCCTGACATATGTACCAACCTCTCTTTTTTCTACGTGCTATTGTAACATCATTTATGATGCGTTTCAACCATTTTTCAGTCATCATCCCTACTGTTGTCCTGTTTGCCTTCTTCATGTTCGGTCTGTTCATCCGGTTCCTCTGCAATCACCTGTGTCACAAGAACCGATGTGATCATTCTGTTTTCAACAGTAAGAATTTTAAAATGATATCCTCCATAATCTGTTTCAAACTGCTCTGTCTCATCGGGAATCCTTCCCAGTTTTTCGATCAAAAAACCATTGAGCGTATCAAAATCCTCGTCCTCAAACTCAATACCTAATAATTCACTGACCTCATCTAATGTGGTCATTCCCTCCATGATATATGTATTTGCTTCCTTCTCCTGAATATGTTCCTCCTCCTCATCATACTCGTCCATGATATTCCCAACAATTTCTTCCAGAATATCTTCCATAGCAATCAATCCTTCGGTCTGACCATATTCATCAACTACAATCACCATATGTATCTTTTCAGACTGCATCATTTTAAATAACGACACAACATTCCTTGTTTCCGGTATAAATGTCGCATCCATTAACATATCCCGAAACTCTTTTACCGGAATATTCCTCTGCATCTCATCAAAATACTGCCGCAATGCATCCTTGATATGAAGTATGCCTATGATGTTATCAATATTTTCATCATATACCGGATAACGGCTGTTTTTTTCCTCCAGTATGAATCTGACTGCATCTTCCAGCGTATCATTTCCATCGATTGCAAGAATGTTCTTCCGATGTGTCATGATATCTTTCGCTTCTTTGTCATCCAGTTCAAATATATTCGTGATCATCTTGGCTTCACTTGCCTGTACGGTTCCCTGCTCATGACCTTCATTGACCATCGAGATGATCTCTTCTTCAGTAACATCATCAGCATTTCCACTGCTGATGTTAAGCAGTTTTTGCAGTAACTTTAATGGTTTCACGTTTCCTCCTTATGTAATCAGTTCCAGACTGATGCGAATCGCATCATCTACTCTTTTCATCATTGCCGCATCCAAACGGCAAATTCTATCCTTTAATCTCAGTTTGTCAATTGTACGAAGTTGTTCGAGCAGTATGACTGAATCCTTAACCATATCATATCTTGCTGCTGAAAGTTCTATATGTGTCGGCAGTTTTGCCTTATTCATCTTTGATGTGATGGCTGCACAGATCACTGTAGGACTGTGTTTATTACCGATATCATTTTGTATGATGAGTACCGGTCGTATGCCTCCCTGTTCAGAACCAATAACCGGTCTCAGATCAGCATAATATATTTCTCCACGTTTGATTATCATATCACAATACACACCCTTCATTCTTTATCTGGTGTCTAGTATTGCCAACTTATCAAAGTGTTAATCACAGAAATAATCCAGTTTACCTGTCACTTTACCGTCTTTATAGTACACTCTTGGAACTCTTTTATTCAGATCACACAACAGTTCATAGTTAAACCTTCCGGTGATATCACCCAATTCTTCTGCAGTAATGATCTCATTGCCATCACGGCCGATCAATGTCACTTCATCAAATTCTCTCGCTTCCGGAATATCTGTCACATCTACCATAAACTGATCCATACAAATACGTCCACAGATAGCAGCTCTTTTTCCTCGGATCAGCACAGCTCCTTGATTGGATAACAGCCTTGGATAACCATCCCCGTATCCCACCGGGACAGTTGCGATCCTCATCTTCTTTGGTGCAATAAAGGTACTGCCATAACTAATGGCAGTTCCTGCTTCAATCTCCTTAATATAAACGATATGACTCTTTAATTCCAATGCGGGAATCAGTTGAATCAGATCTCTTCTCATCTCCTCTGATGGCCAGAGTCCATAAAGAGATACCCCTGCTCTGACAAGTGTACAATTTTGATAGGATTCAGGCGATTCCATGATAGCTGCACTATTGGCACAATGTTTGATTGGGAAACAGTATCCCGTCTGCTGTTCCGTCTTAGCAACAAACTCTCTGAATAATGATATTTGATGATTCACTGAAGTTTTATCTGCATAATCTGCCTTAGCAAAATGTGTGAATATTCCCTCAGCCTCAAGCATCGGCAGTTTCAGTATTCTCTGAATGCTCTCAATAGCCTCTCTGTTTGGAGCAAACCCAATTCTGGACATACCGGTATCGATCTTGATGTGAATTTTCAATGTCTGATTCAGCCTGACAGCATATTCTGACATTTTTATTGCCATATCTTCTTTGAACACTGTAGGACGGATTTCATACTTGATCAGTTCCTCATATGCGGAAGGGAACACATAACCGAGTATCATGATCGGCTTACGGATCTGTTCCTTTTTCAGTGCAAGAGCCTCCTCAATCGTTGCCACAGCATATCCCGAAACATAGTCTTCCTTTTCCAGTTCACGAGCAATCGCCAGTGCTCCATGCCCATAACCGTCTGTCTTAATTACTGCCAACATTTTTGATGTAGGAGGTATCAAATCCAGCATTGCTCTCATATTTGCCAAAATGGCATCCAGATTCACATTGGCACATACTCTCTCATACTCATTCATTGTTCTGTCATCTCCGGTTCTATATTCATAAATCCTTTTATCAGATCAGAAGCGATCATACTGTACTCTCCAGTTCTTACAGCTATATCATCTCCTGATGCTGCATGTAGATACACACCTGATGCGGCCGCTCTAAAAGCAGGCATCCCCTGTGCAGTCAGTGCACAAATCATTCCGGTAAGTACATCTCCCGCTCCGGCAGTTGCCATACCCGGATTTCCATTTACGTTAAGAAAAACATCTCCATCTGGTGCGGCAATGACTGTACGGGCGTCCTTTAATACACATATCACGCTGTGTTTCTTTGCATACTCACGTGCGTATCGGATCGGATCACTCTGTAACTGTTTAGAAGGAATACCACTTAGTCGTTCCATTTCCTTGATATGAGGGGTGACTACGACATCACGATCCCATCGTATATCCGGTACATTGTTCGATATCAGATTAAGTGCGTCTGCATCCAAAATCAGTGGCTTTTCAGAATGTCTGATGAGATACTCCAGTATCCTTTCAGCAACCGGCCTCTGCGAGATTCCCGGACCGGCTCCAATGACATCTGCCCACCTTAATGCTTCATCCAGTTGTCCTTGATCTTCTTCTGTTTCAAGGAAATCATCACGATATAGCAGCAACATTGCTTCTGGAATTCTTTTCAAGATCAAATCACGATTACATTCGGCAGTTACGATTTTAACCATTCCTGCTCCTGTACGCATCACTGCCTCTGCCGATAGCAGAACGGCACCGCACATATCGGAACTCCCGGCAAACAGTAGTACCTTTCCGTAAGTACCTTTATGAGATGGCTGCTGTCTCTTTGGAAGGATACGATCCTCTTTCGTATACATCCTAATGAAAGGCTGTCTTGCTATTTCATCCATGATGCCGATATCTTTGACTATGATCCTGCCACATCGATTCGTCCCCGGATAGAGATATAACCCAGGCTTTGCATAAGCAAACGTTACAGTCATATCCGCATGAAATGAAATCCCCATAATTGCTCCGGTATTCGCATCGATCCCACTTGGGATATCTACCGCGACCTTGACGGCACTGATTGCATTCATTTGGCTAACAGTATCATAGTAGACACCGGTAAGCTCTCTGGACAGTCCAATTCCAAGCAGTGCATCTATTACTACAGTATATGTCAGTTTCGGAATTTTGTCATGTATCTCTATTCCATAGCTTTCCAGACTTTTTTTCTGACATTGTACCTCTGTGCCGGAGTGTTCACAATTCCCAGTCATGACAACAATCGGACGGCTGCCCCGTTCATATAGGATTCGAGCAATTGCCAGACCATCCCCACCGTTATTGCCGGTTCCGCACACGATTAATGGTCTGTCTAGCAATATCTTTTCACTATAAAGAACATCACAAACCGATAATGCTGCTCTTTCCATTAAAATAAGAGAAGAAACGAAATGCTCCTGAATGGTACATTGCTCTGCTTCTCTCATTTCTTCCCTTGTTAAGATTCTTCTCATTGTCTCTCTGTCTCCAACGCCTCTTTGTTCTTTTTATGTTCTTCGTTTTCTTTCTTTATGGCGTCCTCAGCTTCCTTTTTTTTCAACGGATCATACTTCATATCAAATAATTCCATAACCTCTGCTCCGAATATATCATGCATATAGGAATACAGTTCCAGGTTGTTTTGCTCCTGTTCTTGCTTTCGTATGATATTTTTCTTTAATTCAATCCTGATGTCCTTGATCCACTTTGCAATCTGTTCTATGCTGTCCGAATTAGAATGAAGTTTCATATAGCAGACTTCCATTGTCTTCAACATAAGTTCACGATTCACGGCATCAATCTGTTTTGGCAGGTCATACAAATCGTCCTCGTTTTTTTCCATCTTTTCATTAATTTCATTGATCAAACGTTTATTGTCATTTAATTTCTTTTCAGTCTTTTTGTCAACCTCATCCTTTTCAATCGCTTCAGAGGAATTCATGATTTCCTTCATGAGATTATTTTTGATCTTTTTGAGATCCTTCAGTTCATTTGACATCTTGCCCTGCTGTTTCAGCAAATCATTCAATTTCTTTACTAACTGATTGATCTCTTTCGTAATTCCGGTCTGGGTAAACAGCTGGTGCCATTTATTATCCAGAGTAAGCACCGGTATTTTCTTACCTTCAACAGCCTTTTGAAATCTTTCTTCTGATAATGACATCCTGCTGTCACCGCCTTATCTATCCACTTTATGCTCTTTCTGATATCTATTCAAATTATAAGAAAGCTTCATCAGGCTTTCAGACAGATGTACATTTTCCACCATAACATCCTCCGGTACATTCAAATCAATATGTGCAAAGTTCCAGATTGCCTGTATGCCATAGGAAACAAGTATTTCTGCCACCTTGACTGCCTCTGCCTTAGGAATGGTTAATACTGCAATATCAATATCATATTCTTTCATACATGCTTCTATTTCTTTCATCGGTCGAATAGGGATATCCCTGACTGATTTTCCGCATAGTTTTTCATTTGCATCAAAAATACCCTTAATCATAAACCCACGTTTCTCAAAATTCACGTAATTGGCAAGTGCCTGCCCCAGATTACCTGCTCCGATTAATATCAGGTTATGCTTTTGATCCAATCCCAGTATCTTTGCAATCTCTTCATATAAAAACTTCACATTATATCCATAGCCCTGCTGACCGAAACCGCCAAAATGATTCAGATCTTGTCTGATCTGTGATGCTGTGACCTTCATTCGTTCGCTTAATTCCTGCGAAGAAATACGTTCTGTACCACTGTCCTTCAGTTCTCCCAAATACCTGTAATATCTGGGCAGTCTTGCAATCACTGCACCGGAAATCTCTCTTTCCTCCAAGGTCTGATCCTCCCCTTTATTTTCTTATTTTATTATATAGAACAGGCAAAGGTCTGTCAATCTCACAGAGGAAGCGGGATTTTGTAACCTCTCTTGTTAAAAACTTACGCGGATAGTACAAAAAAAGGTGTTCTCTTGCTCTTGTCATGGCTACATACAAAATTCTGCGTTCCTCTTCCAGTTCTTCTTTCAATTTGGCCTTCTGATGCGGAATATTACCTTCGAACAAATCCATGATCCATACAATATCATATTCTAACCCTTTAGACGCATGAATCGTTGACAGCATGACTCCCTTTTGTGCCTCAGTTTGTTTTCTCTTCATCTGTCTTTCAAAAGCATTGATATGTTCCAACCATTGTGAGGCAGTTGCAAATCCTCTTGCACGTTCCTTCAGTTCCTCAAAAACACTCAGATATACTTCCGGTTCATGATTATGGTCTATGGCGTATTGTACCAGATATTGCTCATACCCAATTCCTTTGCCAATGTATTGTACGATTCCGTATGGCGACATATGCTCCAGAAAATGTATGTCGTACTGTAGTTTTAAGATTGCCTCTGTTACATATGTCCGATCACGATAATACTCGATCAGCCTTCCAAAGTCAAAATCCGTATCGTCAACTGCCGCCCTGCTGATATATCGTTTTGGTTTGTTCATGATCCGATAGAAATTCTGTCTTTTTCTATTTCCTACGATCAACTCTAAATAAGCAATAATATCCTGGGCGATAAAATGCTGATAGAAATCAGACAGTTTTTCTCTCATGAAGAACGGAATCGATTCCTTCATCAGGTGATCTGCGACTCCACTGCTACCATAGCCTGTACGGCATAAAACTGCCATGGATTCATATGCATATCTTCCATGAAGCTCTCTGATTGTCTCTGTCAATGACATGAATTCCTTTTGTCTGTCCTCAAATGTCTTGATTAAGACACTTTTTGATGCAGTGTGATCAGCAGCAGCTTTCATATGCTTCACATAGCGTACTGAATTGTGACTGATCATTCGTTCCGCGGCTTTTAAAATCTGTTCTGTCGACCTGTAGTTTTCATTTAGAACAACTCTTTTTGTCTCCGAATAATCCTGTTCTAATTTCCTCATTAACTCCGGCCCTGCACCTCGAAATCCATAGATAGACTGATCATCATCTCCTACCACAAATAGGTTGTGGGAATCTCCCGCCAACAAACGAACAATCTCATATTGTATGGGACTGATGTCCTGAAATTCATCGATCAAAATATACTGATATCTAAGCTGCCATTCCTTCAGAATATCCTTTCTATCCCGAAAAAGATTAAGACAATCCGTCATCATATCATCAAAATCAAGTTTATGATTTAATCTGCACTTTTTGCAGTAGCTATCAAATACATCTCTTAATATGGAATCCTCTCCTGTATCGCAATTCTCTTGCTTAAGTTTCCTACAGGATATGTATGCTAACATTTCTCTGATCCATTCATTTTCATTTGTAATCTGGTAATGGTGTTCTTCGATGATTTCTCTTAAGTAATGAAATTTCTCTTCATCTCTCAATATGCTTTGAGAACCATACTGATTCGTATGTTGCAAGATATGATAAAAGACTGCATGAAATGTCCCAAAATTGACCGGGCAAAAACAATTGCCTATACGTTTTTGAAATCGTTCCTTCATTTCCTTAGCTGCTGCGTTTGAAAATGTGATGACTAAGATTTCATTCGGTTCGATCCTTGCCTCTTCTATTAAGTATCTGATCCGTTCTGTAATGACAAAAGTCTTCCCGGAGCCCGGTCCCGCTATCACAAGCATGGGACCGGATACGTGGGTAATCGCACAAAGCTGTGCCTGATTTGCATAAATACTGCTCATATACGCTCCTTATGATTGCAGCAATTCGATTCCTTTCCTGATTCTATTCAGTGATTCTTCCTTGCCCAATAACTCCATCAATTCAGTGGCTCCACCCGGTGTCATCTGTTTACCTGAAACAGCTGTTCTGATCGGCCACATTACATATCCGTTTTTGCAGCCCTTTTGCTCAATATAGTGTAACAGCACAGCATACAGAGCATCATTGTGATAATCCTCCTGCTGTTCCAGAACCGGCAATATTTCTGTCAAAACCTCCAATGAAGAAGCCAGATCTGTTTTCATCTTTTTATGAATATACATACCGGGATCATAATCCGGCAGTTTTTCAAAGAAATCTATGTGTTCCTTAATATCCTCATAGGTTTCAATACGGGATTGTACCATCTTAGCTATTTTTCTATCATCAAGTTCCTTATGGATTACTTCTTTGATATATGGTAAAGCTTTCTCATAAAACACATCCGAATCCATAGCCTTCATATATTCGCCATTCATCCATTTCAACTTCGTATAGTCAAATACGGCGGGGGATTTGCTCATATGATGATAATCAAATTTTTCGATTAGTTCTTTCAGACTCATGATCTCCTGATTGTCTTCAGGACTCCACCCAAGCAATGCCACAAAGTTCACCACCGCATCAGATAAGAATCCCTGATCAATCAAATCCTCATACGATGAATGTCCTGATCGTTTGGACAGCTTATGGTGTTCCTCATCTGTAATCAATGGACAATGTACATATACCGGTACTTCCCATCCAAATGCTTCATATAGTCTGTTGTATTTCGGTGAAGACGATAAATACTCATTGCCTCTGACCACATGCGTAATCCCCATCAAATGATCATCCACAACATTAGCAAAATTATAAGTAGGATATCCATCCGACTTGATTAGGATCATATCATCCAGCTCGGCATTATCCACCTCAATATCTCCATAGATCTCATCATGAAATGTAGTGGTTCCCTCGGGATGATTGTTCTGACGAATAACAAACGGGAGTCCGGCTTTTAGATTGTTCTCAATTTCTTCTTTTGAAAGTCCAAGACAGTGCTTATCATATACATTGATTTCCTTGCCGTCAATGATCTGTGTCAGAGAAGCAAGTCTCTCTTTATCACAAAAGCAGTAATATGCCTCTCCCTTTTGGATCAGCTGCTTAGCATAGTCCATATAAATACCCGCTGCCTGACGTTCACTCTGAACATATGGACCGTAGCCACCATCCTTATCAGGTCCTTCATCATGAACAAGTCCTGTCTTTTGCAACGTTCTGTATATAATATCAACAGCACCCTCGACGAACCGCTCCTGATCCGTATCCTCGATTCGAAGGATAAAATCACCACCCTCATGTTTTGTAATCAGGTATGCATAGAGTGCTGTCCTCAGATTACCCACATGCATCCTTCCTGTCGGGCTTGGTGCAAAACGCGTTCTGATCTTTTTCATCTTTCTTCCTCCGGTATCTTTTCTTTTGCCTGTTCCTTAAATTTCAGTACATTCTTGGTTGCTTCTGATATCGGAATGTTCGTTCCCGCTCCTGCAACACATCCACCCGGACATGCCATTCCTTCGATCAGACAGCCGTTCTTCCTTCCTGCCTTTGCCAACATCAACATTTTCTTGCAATCTGCCAGCCCCTCTGCATGTTCAATATGAACTTCTGTATCAGGATAATACGCGTTGATACAATCCTCTATTGCCTGTGCGACACCACCTGCAACACCATAGCCTCTGCCGGCCCCTGTCGCATCCTCGATTTCTTCTCCGATGATCTCTCCTTGCAATAGTCCTTTTGCATCAAACATGCCAGCCAGTTCTTCAAATGTAATCACAAAATCTACATCTGATCTGACTGTTTTACGACTCGCCTCCAACTTTTTCGCTGCACATGGTCCGATAAACACCACACTTGCATCAGGATGTCTTTCCTTGATATATCGTGCGGTAGCTACCATTGGTGTCAGTTCTCTGGAAATGGAGTCTATTGTTTCCGGAAACAGTTTTTTTGCCATCATGGCCCATGATGGACAACATGAGGTCAACAAAAATGGGAGTTCGCCGGTCGTTACCTTATCGACATAATGCTTTGCTTCGGCCATGGCACCCACATCTGCACCGATGGCTGTTTCGTATACTTCCGCAAATCCCAATTCTTTGATTGCACTTTTCAACATCTGCGGTGTAACCTGATTACCAAACTGTCCTACAAACGCAGGAGCGATCTCAGCAATGATCTCTTTTCCTGACTGCATTGCACGAATCAGCTGAAAAATCTGTGATTTATCTGCTATGGCACCAAACGGACAGCTTACCATACACATTCCACAGGACACACATCGATCCGGATTGATAGATGCTCTTCCATATTCATCGCTTTCTATTGCATTAACCCCACATGCCTCCATACAAGGACGCATACGATGTGTGATCGCATCATACGGACATACAGCTTTACATTTACCACACTTCACACATTTTTCCTGATCAATATGTGACTTTCCATCCTTAAAATATATGGCATCCTTAGGACACACTTCCTTACATGGACGTGCCACGCACCCCATACAATGACTTGTAACAGAATACTCATTAACAGGACAGGCATTGCATGCTGATGGAATCACCTGCATCAGTGGAGGTTCATAATATTTCTCAGCTATGTTGCTCTCTTCCACTCCCTGTGATACATGCACCGGTTGATTTTCCGGACGCAATGACATACCCATAGCGAGACGGCAATGCTCTCTTGCAACTGCCCTCTCGCGATAGATGTTCTCCCAAAACTCCGGTTCATCTGCCTGAACAATTTTGTAGGGTAACGCTTCGATATCATCTATGATATTCTTGGATGTGTATGCCAGATTGGCGATTTCTTTGAATATTTGTCTCCTGTATTTTCTAACCTGGGTATCTATTCCCCTAATATTACTGCTCATCATTCAACATATTCCTTACTACATCTTGGATAACTGCTCCATCTCAGATTTCAATGCAAGGATTGCGTGGTTGACTTCCTCTGTAACAGTTCTGTTCTGCTCTGTTACATCCAGCGTTTGCTGACTTCCCGCCGTAACCTCTTCGCTGACTGCCGAGATTGTATGAATGCTCTCTACGATCTGGGCATTTGCTTCGTTGATCTTTGTTATCTGAGACTCCTGTACCTTTGCCTGCTCTGATACAGTTTCTACAGTTTCCTTAATGTCATTAAAATTCTTACCTACTTCTGATATGGTCTCATTTTGCTTCTGAGAGATCTGTGTCATTTCATTGATTGCCTCTGCGACAGAGGTGACCTCTCCACGAAGTTCATCGATGAGTACTCTAATATTCTCCGTTGCCTCTTTTGTTTGATTGGCAAGTCCATTGATCTCATCTGCAACAACAGCAAAACCACGTCCGGCATCACCGGCTCTTGCTGCCTCAATTGAAGCATTTAATGCTAACAGATTGGTTTGATTTGCAATTCCATGAATAATGGAAATAATATCAATCGCCTGTGCGGTACGCTCCTCCAGCCTTTCTGCCTTCTGTGAAACCAACATACTTTTTCACGAGTCGTTTCGGCTCCCGCATCCAGTTCTTCCATTCGTCCAATGCCTGCCAGTACGGATTCTGTCGTCTTCTGTGTCAGATCCATAATTCCTGATGCAATCGTAACCGCTGTCTCAATATGCTCCTGAATCTGACTTGTCTTCTCCAATTGTTCCTGTATAGATTCAGCTGTCTGAGCAGAACTGGAAGCCACCTCCTGCATGGAGGATGTCGTAGTGACAGCAGACGCTGTTATCTGTCCCATGCTTCCTGTAATCTCATGAGTATGAATGCTGATATTCTGTGCTACTTCCTGTATGGCATGTAGCATTTCATTCTGCTTATCTTCACGTTCCTTGAGCTGATTGATCTTAAATTGATTAATCTGTGCCGATACCTTGGTTGCAACAATCGTCAGAACCATACATAATAATATTGCTGCAATCTGTATCTCATAGTCAGCCATTATGTCTGCACTCACAGATTCGCTCTTAGTTATATTATAAACGATACTGATCACATTGCCAATCACTGAAGTGATAGCAAATCCAACCAATAGATTAACATCATTGCATAGCATTAATAATGACAAAATTGGTAAAACATATGTAAATACGAGAATTGTATCACTCGTTAATAAGACAAAAATGTAAAACAAAACATATCCATAAGCAACAATATAGCGTAACTTGCCACTTTCCTGATCTATCCGATAGAGGATCACACCTGCTACATAGGGAATGGCGGCTATCAGCAAAAAGATGACTAGATAACCAAACGTTCTGGCTCCCTTTAGGAACTCAAGCAGATAAGCCAGAAACAGGATCAGGTTTACAACGCCCCAGCCAGTGAGCAGTGCTTTGTTTACTTTTGTCTTCTCATTCAGCATACATATGTCCCCCTTTTCAGTTGT